>JAFDYI010000005.1 GCA_018267475.1 Bacteroidota bacterium
GTACTTATAAATTTACCAACCTAAATGCCGGAACCTATAGTTTTGTGGTTACTAAACCCGGTTACGGGCTTACTAAATATTTTGGCTTTGAGTTTGTAGGTGGAGGTACTACTTATAAAAATTTTTCTCTAGCACAAATACCTTCTTTCAATGTTAGTACCGCTCAAACCGTTTTAGGGGTAGATACTATAATAATAAACGGGACAGTACCTCACCAACCATTTTTGGTAAACATAAAAATATACGTTTCTATTCCATCTCATACTTCTGTAAATGAGAATGCCGGCAACTATTCTACTGTTTTGGGTAATTATTTTTCTCCCTCCTCCACTTCTTTTAGCAATAGTATAAGCACTCAAAATTTATATAGTTTGGGTTTTACGAGCGGAAGTACTGTTTATTTTGCCCTTTATATATGTAACATGAACGGATCGTCCTATCAAGACCCTATAACGGGCTTATTAGTATCTACCGCCCTAAGCAGCACTCCAGTAATAGTTTCTGCTATAGTGCCTTAAACACAAGCTATGTCCAAATACTTTTTTATGATATGAACGGCAGGCTGCTGTACCAACAAAACTATGGCGCCAATGCAGGCAGCAATAGCTACAAAATAGATATAAGCGGCTTAGATGCGGGCATCTATTTTGTGAGCCTTAGCGATGCCGATGGCTCGCCCATAAAGCAAGATAAAATAGTGTTGTACAAATAACGTTTTTAGGAGCTAAACGTATTGCAAAAAAACGTGTTTTTACCCACTTAAAGAATCGCAATTGTGCCGATGCTTTGCAAGCTAAACTTGTGCTAAAAAAGGTGGCAATTCCACTTTTAGCTATGCTACAAAAATAGCATATTTTTTTTGCTATCCGTGGCATTTAAAATTTAATTATACTTTGTATATTTTTTTTATCTTTAGCCCTTATTAAAAACAAAATTCTTTTTTTAGAAATTCAATAAAACAATATGAGCGAACGAATACTGAGAGCCCTCATGCAGCTTTTTGCCATCATTGCTAAGGTAGATGGCGTTACCAATACCGGCAGAACGGTGGTGCAACAGTTTTTAAAACAACAGTTAAACCAAGAGTTAGTAGAACAATACCTTATTGTTTTTGATGAATTTTTAGAAGCACACCATCAGGTTACCAAAAAGAAAGACGGCACCGCCAAGCGCACCTCGCTAAACTCGGTAAAAGTGCTAAAAATATGTACCGAGATAAATAAAGAACTAGAGCAAAATCAAAAAATAATTGTGCTGATACGTTTGCTGGAATTTGTACACTCTTCCAACGAAATATCCGAACAAGAGTTGGAATTTGTAACTACCGTTGCCGAAACGTTTAATATATCCAACGAAGAGTTTAGCAACTTGCGTTATTTTGCTGAAAACAAAAAAGACAGCATCAACGCGCAAGAATTTTTAATTATTGATAACCACGCAGAAAACACACACGTATTTAAACATATACATTGCGAGCATTTTAACGATCAGATAGAAATATGGGTTATATCCATACCCAGCGTGGGCATGTACGCGCTAAAACTAAACGGAAACCAAGAGCTTTTGCTAAACGGGCAAGCCGTTACCCCTCAAAAAATATACATTCTTACTCCGGGATCTTCCCTTAGAAGCCCGAAAGTAAAACCCATTTATTACTCCGATATTATTAGTCGCTTTTTAGCTGATAAATCCAGTGCGGTAGTGTCGTTTCAGGCGGTTGATTTGGAATACAAATTTTCAGGAGGCAAGTTAGGCTTGCGCGGCATCAATATCAATGAGCAAAGCGGCAAGCTGATAGGCATTATGGGAGGCTCCGGAGCAGGAAAATCTACCTTGCTAAACGTATTAAATGGAAATGAAACACCCAGCGGCGGTGCCGTTTTAATAAACGGAGTAAACATACATACCGAAAAACACAAAATAGAGGGCGTAATAGGACACGTAAGTCAAGACGATTTATTGATAGAAGAACTAACCGTATATCAAAACCTATTTTACAACGCTAAACTTTGTTTCGGAAATTTAGACGACGTTCTTATTTCTGAGATGGTGATGAAAACCCTTACCGATTTGGGGTTGGAGCAAACGCGCGACCTAAAAGTAGGCTCCCCCTTAGAAAAAACCATTTCAGGAGGGCAAAGAAAGCGTTTAAATATTGGGCTGGAGCTTATTCGCGAACCGGCTGTACTGTTTGTTGATGAACCCACTTCGGGCTTGTCGTCAAGAGACTCAGAAAACATCATGGACCTACTAAAAGAGCTTTCCTTAAAAGGGAAATTAATTTTCGTAGTAATACACCAGCCCTCGTCAGACATATTTAAAATGTTTGACAAACTAATGATATTAGACGTAGGAGGCTACCCCGTTTACTACGGAAACCCCGTGGACGCCGTTATTTATTTTAAACGATTAGTAAGCCATGTAAACGCCGAAGAAAGCGAATGCGTAGCCTGTGGTAACGTAAACCCCGAACAAATTTTTAACATCATAGAAACGAAAGTGGTAGATGAATTTGGAAACCTTACCAATAAACGAAAATTTTCTCCCTCAGAGTGGAGCGACCACTACCGAAAACTGATAGAAAAAAACATTCCTAAAGGAGGCTCTCACACCGATATACCCGAAAGCACTTTTAAAATTCCGAACAAAATAAAACAGTTCGTTATTTTTGCCACACGCGATATAAAAAGCAAACTTACCAATACCCAATACCTTCTTATCAATATGCTAGAAGCACCCGTATTGGCCGCCATCTTAGCCTTTGCCGTGCGCTACTACAACACCGATGCCGAAAATGGAAAAGGCTACATCTACCACGACAACGAAAACATACCCATTTATATGTTTATGAGCATTGTGGTTGCCCTTTTTATTGGCCTTACCGTAAGCGCCGAAGAAATTATACGCGACCGAAAAATACAAAAGCGCGAATCGTTTTTGAACCTAAGCCGCATCAGCTACCTACTATCCAAAATGGGTATTATGTTCACCTTATCAGCCATACAAACAGCCACCTTTATTTTGGTGGGCAACTCCATATTAGAAATACAAGGTATGTGGATAGACTACTGGTTGGTGCTCTTTACCACCTCGTGTTTTGCCAATATGTTGGGGCTTAACATCTCTTCAGCCTTCAACAGTGCCGTTACTATCTATATTATGATTCCTTTTTTAATTATTCCGCAACTGTTGCTAAGCGGCGTAATGGTAAAATTTGATAAGCTAAACCCCTCCATAGCCGTGCAAGGCGGAGTGCCTTTTATTGGCGAAGTAATGACCTCACGCTGGGCTTACGAAGCTTTGGCGGTTAATCAGTTTAAAACAAACGCCTACGAAAAACCATTTTATAAATACGACAAAGCCATATCGGAAGCCGGATACAAAAAAGATTACTGGGCGCAAAAAATGGCCGACAAATCATCTAAAATAGAAAAGCAATTAGGCAACCCAAAAAATAATTCGGAAACCGAAAAAGACCTGGAACTACTTCGTAATGAACTAAACAAAGAATATACTAAGCACAAAAACCTACCTAAATTTACCGATACCGAAAACTTATATTTAGGAAAGGTAAACCCGCAAATGTTGGATAATTTAAGAGACTACCTGCTTAATGCCAAGCCTAACTCATTAAAACAATACTATATAAACTTAGACAAAAGGGCTCGCGACGAGAAAGACAAAATAAACGCACAGTACAACAGCCCCGAAACGCATGTTAAATTTATTGCCTTGATAAACGACTGCGATAACGAAGCGCTAAACAACCAACTAAAAAATGCCAACGATATAGGCGGCGAAGTATGTTTAGAAAAAGATGGGCGTTTTATACAACGAACCGATCCGGTGTTTTTAGACCCGGAAAACAACTACGGCAGAGCGCACTTCTTAGCCCCTCAAAAAAAACTATTTGGTGTAAAGTATCAAACCTTTTGGTTTAACATCAGTTTTATATGGACGATGAGCCTGCTTCTATTTGCATCGCTGTACTACGATTGGTTTAAAAATGTTTTAGATGGCTTTGGCAACTTATTTTCTTTTCTTATAAAAAAAATACGCAAGGCTAAAGCAGCTTAATAAAAAAAGCCCCTCCCCTTTGTAGCATACTGCATGATGCCCCCCTTTTTTGGCTAATGCGTTTTAATATATTTTTTTATATCTTTGTGCAGTATGCGTATAAAAAAATTTATTTTATTTTTAACGGTAATAACCAGTTTGTTCGCTTGCTCCTCTAACGAAAACGAGGAAAACATGAGCGATACAGCCGGTGCCGCCGAAAAGGCTGTGATAGAAGAACAAAAAATAAACGCTCAAAACGTATTTAACTCCATACCCGGTCCTAACGAACTATCTGAAATGGTAACACAAACCAATTTAGACTACGATATAAGCCTTACCAACGACCCCATGAACCTCAACAAATACACCAGCGATGATGCTAAAGCCTTGGTACTGGGTATTTACGGGGGCGATATGGTATATGCCAATACTTACGAGCAAACGCAAGAAAGCATGTCTTTTTTAAAATGCTTAAACAGCCTGTGCCGCAGCTTAGGTATTACCGATGCTTTTGACGATAAAACAGCAGACCGCCTGCAAGCCAATAGAGATAATAAAGACAGCCTGCTTACCATTGTTTCTAAATCGTTTAACCGCGCCGATGCTTTTTTAAGAGAGAACCAACGGCCGGGCACTTCGGCGCTAATGGTTGCCGGTGGGTGGATAGAAGGCTTGTACCTATCCGGTAAATTAGCTGAAAAATCAAAAAACAGACGATTGATACAAAAAATGAGTCAGCAGAAAAAATCGATTGCCGACCTAATTCAGTTAATACAAAACGGAAAAATAGCATCTGGAGCATCTTATGTGCTTACCGGCTTGCAAGATATACAAAACACCTACAATAAAATTTCGGATACGGAGCCCATGAGCGAGGCACAACTATCGGAGCTAAACAATAAAGTTTTTGCTTTGCGTGCCAAAATGGTGGCCGTATAAAAATTCCGCATAAAAATACTTCGCGAAAAATTTAATGCTGTTCAAAAAAAAGAGGATTTCCGTCCGGATCCAACACTAAAAAGTGCTTGCCGGAGCTGGTGCCTTCTTTAGCTTCTATCACAAACGGAATGCCTTTTTCTTTTAATTGTTTTTGTAATTCAAAAATATGTTGCACACTAAAGGTAATGGTATTGCGCGGAATGACACCCTCATACAAGCCTACAATAAGCTGCCCGTTGCGCATAATAAGGTACTTTTGCTGCTCGTTGCTAAAGCGCTCGTCTATCACAAAACCCATTTTTTGATAAAAAGATTTTGATGCTTGCAAGCTCTTTACATTCAACGCGATGTGATGTTGCCCTAAATTCATACGCATAAATGTACACTTTATTTACTTTCCCGCCAAAAAAGGAGGTGTTATTTTTTTCGTAACCTTTTTAAAAAGGAGGGGCATCTCTATAAACTCCCTCCAAAATTAGTCGTATTTATTAGTAGATAAAAAGCTGCTCATTCAAGCTAATAAATTTAATTAAACAAAAAACCTATGTTTAGGAAGCCCTTTCGAGGAGCTTACAATGAGCCCACTCAATCCTCAGTATTTGACAAAAAAGCAAAGTGTATTTCAGAGAATCCGTGCTTTTGTAGATACGTTTAAAGGAGTAGGAGAAAAAATTTGACTATCTATAATCATTTAGCATAATAGCAAACCTTAATACACAATTTCTTCATCGGCTTGGTTATAAAACTTAAATTGAGTAAAACCAAAAGAAGTCATGCTGCGCATGGTTATTTTACAACCTGTTGTTTTTTTCCATTTGTGCAGTAGGCTGTTCCAGAAAAAACCTTTGGTAATATAGGCTTCTATATATGGGTGCACGGCTAAGGTTAGCCTGTTTATTTTTTGCTCATTTACCACATACTTCAGGGCTGTTTCTATTTGCTCTACAAACAGTACGCTGGGCTGTATTTTTCCAGAGCCTTGGCAACTGGGGCAGCTTTCTTGCACGTCCACATTCATCTCGGGGCGTACGCGCTGGCGAGTAAGCTGTATCAAACCGAACCTGCTAGGAGGGAGTATGTTGTGCTTGGCCCTATCGCTTTTCATAAACTCTTTAAATTTTTCAAAAAGTTCTTTGCGATACTCAGGGTTTCGCATGTCAATAAAATCTACTACAATAATACCGCCCATATCGCGCAGGCGTAGTTGGCGTGCTATTTCGGCAGCGGCTTCTAAGTTTACAGCCAGTGCATTTTCATCTTGCGTATTAGCTGCTTTAGCACGGTTGCCGCTGTTTACATCAATTACGTGCAAAGCCTCTGTATGCTCTACTATCAGGTAGGCTCCACTTTTTAAATAAACCGTTTTACCAAAAAGCGATTTTATTTGGCGCTCTACTCCAAAGCTATCAAAAATAGGTATTTTGCCTTCGTAAGGTTTTAGAATGTTTAGTTGGTCGGGGGCAATGTTTTTTAGGTAGGAAGTAATATCGCTGTGTATTTGCTTATCGTTGGTATGTATAGCTGAAAATTTTTCGTTTAGTATATCGCGCAACAAAGCATTGGTTCTATCTACCTCGCCCAACACTCGTGTAGGGGGAGTAGCTGTTTTTAATGTTTTAAAGCAAACTTCCCACTTGGCTATTAAATCATTCAGGTCGCTTTCTATTTCAGCTACGCTTTTGCCTTCGGCTACGGTGCGAATAATGACTCCAAAGTTTTTGGGTTTGATGCTGGTAAGTAAATCTTTGAGGCGGTGTTTTTCTTCGTTGCTGCGAATTTTTGAAGATATAGATACTTTATCTGAAAACGGGATAAGCACAATAAAGCGCCCCGCCAAAGACACTTCGCAGGTAACGCGAGGCCCTTTAGCCGAAATGGGTTCTTTAGCTACTTGAATGAGTATTTCTTGTCCGTTTTTTACTAATTCATTTATTTTTCCGTCTTTGGCAATATCCGCCTCCGGCTTAAAATACATGAGGTTTGATGAGTTTTGCTTGCCGCTGCGTACTTGCTCTACATACTTGTTGAGTGAAGATGCTTGGGGCCCTAAGTCAAGGTAGTGCAAAAAGGCGTCTTTTTCATAGCCTACATCTACAAAGGCGGCGTTTAGTCCGGTCATTACTTTTCCTACACGGCCAAAATAAATATCGCCTACCGCCCACTTTAGGTTTCCTTTTTCGCGATGCAGCTCTACCAAACGTTTATCGTTTAAAAGGGCAATAACAACATCTTCCGAAGTTTTATTGATAATAAGTTCGTAATTCACGATTGTAAAATTGAATTATATACATACACCAAAAGCTGAAAAGAATATCCTTTTCAGCCTAAGGCGATTTTATTTAAAAAAAATGATTATTTCTTTTTATGGCGATTCTTTCTCAAACGTTTTTTGCGTTTGTGAGTAGCCATTTTATGACGTTTTCTTTTCTTTCCGCTTGGCATAGTTTCTTTTTTTTGTGCTTTGGTATTTTGTTACCTCAGCTGGTTAAACATGATTCTATTTTCTCTTTTTATTTAGCTATTCTGCAACTGCAGAATGTATTTTTTTATTTGTTCTTTAATCTCTTTGTCGGGCGTTAAAGCCACATATTTTTTTAGTGTTTCTATTGCTTTGTTTTTTTCACCTTGCTTTTCGTACGCATCGGCCAAAAACAGGTAGGCTTCCATGTAATCGGGCTGCAAGCGTAGTACTTTTTGGTACCGCAGCAGTGCTTTATCGTATTGGGCTGACTTTACCGCAAAACCCGCCAGCACCATTTGTACTTGCACATTAGTGCTATCGGCTTGTTCTACTTCTTTTAGCAGCGCAATGCCTTTCATGGGGTTTGTGCTTCCTTCTACCATACACGATGCTAATTGAATTTTGGCATCGGTATAATCAGCTTTTAAGGCTAATGCTTTGCTATAACAAAAGCTAGCTGCTGCAAGCAAACTTTGTTTTTGGGTGGCTTCTTGCACAAAGCCCGTAGTATAAAAATAACGGTTTCCGGCATGATACCACATTTTTGGGGTGTTTGCTTTTTCTGCCTTTTTTTGAAAAAAGAAGCAGGAGGCTGCAGGCATTTTTTTTTCGTTGCAAAAATCAACTAAGGTATTAATGCTGGCCGTATCGTTTATATTTTTAGAGAGTGTCTGGAATTGCTCTTTATCTTTGGGCGATAAAACAGCTATTTGGGCATCTACTATCGTTTTTAAATCTACCGAAGGAGCGGCATCCTGTGGCGTTGCAGGCGCAACCGCAGTATCGGCTTTTTTTTCCGATTTTTTGTTGGCAATAAATAAAAGAACGAACAGAACAGCAGAGCAAGCAACAATAAGGAGTTGGAGCTTATTTGCTTTCATTTACTTTCACATTTTTTTTAATTTTTTCTGAAAATGTTTTGGCGGGTTTAAACGCCGGTATGTAATGTGCAGGTATTTTTATTTCTTGGTTTTTGGTAATAATGCGCCCTACTTTAGCCGCTCTTTTTTTGCATAAAAAAGTACCAAAACCGCGTAGGTAGATATTTTCTCCTTTCACCATATTGCCTTTTACTACTTTCATAAACGACTCTATGGTATTTAATACTATAGCCCGCTCTACTCCGGTTTTTTCAGCAATCTCGTTTATTATGTCTGCTTTTGTCATGGTAATTTTAAAAATAGGCGGCAAATATAGCATTAAATTCGCAATGTATATTATTTTATAGAAAATAAAGCATAAAGAGGTGCCTTATTATTCTATCCCTATATGCAGTAGAGCGTCGCCTTGGCTTACTACGGGCTGGTTGTTTACCCCTACCAAATAACCATCGCAGGGGGCTGTAATACGTACTTCTACCTGCCCAAAAGGGCTGCATATAGCCCCTAAAATATCATCTTTACGCACGTAGGCCCCGTTAGGCACCGATATGTGAAAGAGCCCCGATAGTTTGGCGCGAACCCATATACTTTTTTTTAATTTCACTACGGCGTTGGCCGGTGTTTGTACCTCAACCATTTGGTAGTGGTGCAGCAAGCGCAGGCAGCCTTGTATGCCTTCGTTTATAGAATGGTAGTCAAAACGCGAGCTCTCGCCGCCTTCAAAGACTAAAATGGGTTTTTCTTTTTTTGCGGCTTCTTTACGCAGGGTACCCTCTCGATACAGACTGTTTACTATAAGTGGGGCTGCAAATATGCGGGCTACTTGCAAGCTGGCAGCATCATCAAACACGCAGCGCAGTTGGGGGTAATTGTTTATTTTGGCGCCTCCCGTGTGAAAGTCAATGCCTACATCTATAAGGGGGATAATTTCTTTCATTAAATCGTAAGCAATACGTCCGCCTAAGGAACCGTTTTTGGCTCCGGGGAAACAGCGGTTTAGGTCGCGCCCATCGGGTAAATCGCGGCTTTGATATAAAAACGAAATGGGGTTCATAACCGGAATGGCTATAAGGGTGCCGCAAAGCAGGTTTTGTACTTCTTTACGACCTACTAATTTTCGTATAATTTCTATTCCGTTTATTTCATCGCCGTGCATACCGGCACTAAATAAAAGGGTAGGCCCTTCTCTATCCGACCTAAAAACGTGTACGGGTATTTCTATTTTTGTTTTGGTAGGAAGTTCGTATGTGTTTAGTAAAACGGTTTTATTTTCGCCCGCTAAAATGGGTTCTCCACAAATAGTGATGGATTTCATACTACACTTTTAGCTTTTGCCCCAGGCGCAGCACCTTGTTTTTGCTGATGCCGTTTTTTTTGCAGAGAGCCGCTATGGTGGTATGGTTGCGGCGTGCTATTTTTTCAAGTGTATCGCCTTTTTTTACAAACACCAGGTGAGTGCCTCCG
Organism: Bacteroidota bacterium; assembly: GCA_018267475.1. Lineage (GTDB taxonomy): Bacteria > Bacteroidota > Bacteroidia > B-17B0 > Aurantibacillaceae > PALSA-968. The sequence continues at coordinate 9,805 of JAFDYI010000005.1, forward strand.
GCATTTTTATATACAGGGGCCGCATGGCTTTTAGATGCTATCTGATGGGCATGTATGCTTCGCAAATCGTATTTGGCGCCAAAGTCGGATTTGTATAATACAAACGAGGTATTTTTTAGCTCTTGTTTTTCATAATCCACCAAATCTTCGGTGTCAATGGCTTTGCCTAAATACCTGATTTCAAAATGCAGATGGCTGCCGAATGAACGCCCTGTGTTGCCTCCCAAGCCTATGGTCATGCCGTTAGTTACGTTATCTCCGGGCTGTACCAATATCTTTGAAAGGTGGGCATATACAGTTTCTAAGCCGTTGTTGTGGCGTACTATAATTACATTACCGTAGCCGCCAATGTAGCGGGCTATACGTACTTTGCCATCAAAAGCAGCGCCCACGGTATCGCCTATATGCAGTGCAATATCGGTGCCGTAGTGCGGGCGGCGATGGCGCCAACCAAACTCAGAGGTAATGATGCCTTTGGTGGGCATCGTAAAACCGCAATTTTCATCATCTAATAAATACACCACGGCCGAATCGCCGGCGAATTGTTGTTCAAATAAATTAGGATGACAGGCTACCGTATCCCAAGCACCGTATAAATCATGAGAAGGAAACATAAGCAACGAATCCACATCATCATAAGCTACGGTAGTATTAATGGTTTGTGTGGTATCTTCTTTTTTGTGTTTTTTGTCGTCGGATAGTTTTCGGTTGTTATCACCAAAACCGGCAAAAGACCAAGCAGGAAGCATGGCTCCGGCTAACAATAAAGTATGTAAAATAGTCTTTTTCATTTCTTTTTTGAAAAATGAGATTTGCAAAACTATTTTTTAATTTGAAATGCACAAACTTTTTTTTTGCTTTTAGGCAAAATAGTTATTCAACCGGCTTGTTGATTGCTTACAACTTATTGATTTTAAATAAGTTAACTGTAAAAATTTATTTTTACAAAAAAATTATTTTTTTACTCATTTCCCATAGTATCGCAGTGGTAGGGCTTTTGTTTTTTATGTGGAGGTTTTTGGGTAGGGGCGCCGTTTTGTTTTTCTTGTATCATTTTTTGTATGATTCGGGCGCGTTCTTTATCTATGTTTTTTCTTTGATTAGCATCTTCATCGGCGTCGTAATAAATAATACCATCAACAATGGTTTTATCTGCCTTAGCATTGATGGATAAGGGATTGTCCGTCCACAGTACCAGGTCAGCAACTTTACCTACTTTTATACTGCCTACTTTATCGTCTATATGCAATATCTTGGCGGGGTTTAGGGTAATCATTTTCAGTGCTTGTACTTCGCTTAAAGCTCCGTATTTAATACATTTAGCTGCTTCTTGATTCAGTCGCCTGCCCATTTCGGCATCATCGCTGTTGATGGCGGTAGTAATTCCCATTTGGGTTAATATAGCGGCGTTATAGGGTATGGCTTCCATTACTTCCATTTTGTAAGCCCACCAATCGGCAAAAGTAGCGGCGTTGATATTGTGTGCTTTCATTTTATCGGCTACCTTATAGCCTTCTAAAATATGGGTAAAGGTGTTTATTTTAAAGTGCATGCTGTCGGATACGTCCATAAGCATATTCAGTTCTGATTGCACATATGAGTGGCAGGTGATATGCCGGGTGTCGTTTAGAATTTCTACCAAAGCATCTAGTTCCAAATCTTTTCGTTTCATGGGGTTTTTATTTTTCTCGTACTCTTTAGCACGAATAAAGTAATCGTAATATACCTGCTCTACCCCCATCCGGGTTTGCGGGAAACGGATATTCTGCATATCGCCCCAGTTGCTTTGTTTTACGTTTTCGCCTAAGGCAAATTTAATAAATTGAGGTGCTTTTTCGTACTTCATATCCTCTGGAGATAAGCCCCAACGGAGTTTAATAATTTGCGATTGCCCTCCAATAGGGTTGGCCGAACCGTGTAGCAACTGGGCTGTAGTTACCCCCCCTGCCAACTGCCTGTATATATTGATGTCTTCGCTGTTTAACACATCGCCTATACGCACTTCGGCGCTGCTGGCTTGGGTGCCTTCGTTTACCCCTTCGCTAATGGCAATATGGCTGTGCTCATCTACTATGCCTGCCGTAAGATGCTTTCCTTTAGCATCAATTATTTTAGCAAAAGCCAATTTAGGCGCATCTATGTTAGGAGCTATTCGTACAATTTTTCCTTCTACTATATATACGTCGTGATTGGTTAAGATGCTGTCGTTTTCATTAGTCCATACGGTGGCATTTTTTATTAAAATAGCGCCCAACCTGTTTTTAAATTTTTTAATCATGTTTTCGTGCGTTTCGGGCTTCCCGAATGAAGTAAAAGGGTAATACACGGCGCCATAATCTATTGCGTTATTTTTTTCTTCCTTCTTTTTTTTGTCTTTTTCTTTGGTTGTGTTCGGTGTGCTCATCTTTACCAAAGTGGCATCGTACCAGGTGCCATCTGCGGTTTGCACCTTGCCATATAAAGAACTATCGGAAGCCCTGTAGTTTAAGCTTATCCTGTCAAAAGAAAGGCTGTCTTTAGAAAAAATAAAGTTTAGTGTATTGTTCTTAAAATTTAGGTTCACGTTTTTTTTAACAGAGTCTTTTATCACAATATCGGCACCGGGCTTGTCGGCTTCGTTTCCGGATATCGTAGTTTTAAAAGAGAAGCCGTTGTATTGCAACGAGTATATTCCCCTAATATCTACATTGGTTGCATTGCTATAGTGATAGGGAAAGCCGCCTACCCAATTTTCACAAATAAAGGCCTCGTCTTCAAATATATTTTTTGAGGTAATAATGAAGTTGGCATACATTCCTTTTTTTAAAGCGCCCACTTGCTCGTTGATGCCCAGTATTTTGGCTGGTATTTCAGTAAGGCTGCGCAGCGCTTCTTTTTCGCTTAAACCGTATTGAATGGCTTTTCGTATGTTTTTTAAAAACTTACTTTTGTCTTTTAAATCAGCCGATGTAAACGCAAAAACAACGCCGGCTTCGTGTAACAAGGCAGCGTTGGCCGGTGCCATTTCCCAGTGTTTCAGTTCCTCCATGGTTATATTTTCTGCCTCGTATGGATCTTCAATATCATAAGCATCCGGGTAATTAACCGGTATAATAAACTTACAAAAGGTTTGTTGTATATCATCTACACGTTGGTACTCGTCTCCTTTTCCTTTTATGATATACTTTATTTTAAATTCATCACCTACTTTATCGGCTCGCAAGGCGTTTAGTTTGTTGCTTGCTTCAAAGATAGAGGGAAGCGTTTGGAGATTATTAAACATTTCTAAAGAAATGTTGTATTCTGTTTTGTTTTTATTGTTTTGATACCATTGCGCATCGTAATAGGTTTGTCTTAATAAAGCAATAGAGCCCATAAGCGAAGAAGGATAATCTTGCGTGGAGCTTCCCTTGTTGAAAGAATAGAAAGCGGCTGCTTTATCTTTCAATATATTTTCGTTTTCTTTTTTTTGTGTGTTTAATAAAACTAAAGCGCCGCTTCCGCGCACAATTCCATCTTTAGGTGAGGTAAGCACCAAGCCAAAGCCTTGTTTTCTCAGTTCATTTGCCTTATCGTTTTGATTTAAAAAAAACTTGTATGCTTCTACATCGGCTTTTATAGCTTGATTCCATCCGTAAGCGCCTTTGGTGTTGCTTTCCATTTGTGGCCCGGTGTACGCACGGTGGGTGGATTTGTTTTCGGGCATTCCGTAATCGCTATACAACTCTATAAAAGAGGGATAAATATGCTTGCCTTGTACATCATACACAACAGCATCGGCCGGTATGTTTACCTTTTCGGCGGCTTCTACAACACGGTTGTCTTTTACAAGAAGGGTGGCCTTGTTTAGCACGATATTTGCATCTATATGAAGGGTGGCATTAGTAAAAGCATAACAAGTGTGCGTATTGTTTACTGCCCCGTTGCTAGGAAAGGTTTCTGTTTGTCCTTTTACTGTAAGAGAAAAAAAACTAAGGATTAAAAAGACGTATTGTAAATGCTTTTTCATATTATTTTTTTAACGGACTAATTTTCTTTTTTTATCATTTTTTCTAAAGCCTGCACCCAGCTGTCGCTGCTGTTTAAACTAGGAACAAGTTGTACCTGTTCGCCTCCGTAGCTTTTAAAAGCATCGTTGTACTCATGGCTTATTTCATATACCGTTTCTAAGCAATCGGCTACAAAAGCAGGCGAAAAAGCCAATATCTTTTTATCTCCTTTGGCGGCACGCTCTTTTAAAACCACATCGGTATAAGGCTTTACCCACTCGCTGCGGCCTAAGCGGCTTTGGAAACAAATAGTATATTTTTCTTTGGGTAATTGCATTTTTTTTGCAATTAGTTGGGTAGTTTTAAAACAGTTGGCGCGATAGCAGTACTGATTTTTTTCTGTAATATGTTCGCAGCAAGCATCAAAATGACAGGTATTACCCCCATAATGTGCGGAAGCCTTGTGTATTTGCCTTTCGGGCAAGCCGTGGTAGCTAAACAAAACATGGTCGTAGGTGTTTACATCAAATTTTTTTGCGTTTTCAACAAAGCAATCCACCATATCCTCGTTGTCAAAAAAATTACTAAACAGATGCAGTTCCGGTATTACTTCCCAGTTTTTTATTTCATTAAAAAAAGCCTCTAAGGTAGAGCCGGTGCTTGAGGATGCGTAATGCGGGTACAGAGGCAGTACTATTATTTTTTTGGGTGCTTTTTTTCGTAAATTTTCTAAAGCCTTTTTTATACTTGGTTTTTGGTAGCGCATGGCCAACTCCACGCAAAATTCTGTGCCTAAGCGCTGTTGCAATTTTTCTTGCAGTTGGTGGCTGTGATGTAGTAACGGAGAGCCTGTTTTTTTATCCCAAATTTGCTGATACAGTTTAGATGATTTGGCCGAGCGAAAAGGAATAATAAAAAAATTTACTAAAAAAAAACGACTTAAAGCCGGTATATCAATAACGCGGCTATCGTTCAAAAACTGAGTTAAATACTTTCGTACCGATTTTTTAGCTGCATCGTTTGGGGTGCCTAAATTTACTAACAAAACGCCTACCTTCATATATCCTTCTTTTCTATTTTTTTTACAATTTGTATGATTAGTAATGATAGCCGTATCGTTTTAAGCGCTTATCGTCATTACGCCAATTTTTATCCACTTTTACATACAGTTGCAGGTGTATGTGTTTATCAAAAAAAGCTTCGCAATCGGTACGTGCCTGTATTCCCATTTTTTTTATGGTTTCGCCTTTGTGCCCAATAAGAATGCCTTTTTGGCTGTCGCGCTCTACAAAAATAGTAGCTTCTATACGAATTATTTTTTCTTCTTCTTTAAAGCTTTCTACTACCACCTCTACGCTGTAGGGTATTTCTTTTTGATAGTTCAACAAAATTTTTTCGCGAATAATTTCCGATACAAAAAAGCGCTCCGGCTTATCCGTTATTTGGTCTTTATCATAAAAAGGGGCATGTAGGGGCAGCAGGTGCAAAATACGCTTCATTACCACATCTATATTGGCATTATGCAAGGCCGAGATGGGTATGATTTCGGCACGTGGTATTTTCTCTTTCCATTGTGCTACTTTAGCGTGCAGCTTAGTTTCGTCTGTTAAATCAATTTTATTTATGAGTAATAAAACAGGCTGTTCTGCTTCATTCAATTTTTTGATATAGCTTTCTTCTAAGGCAATATCTTCAAACATATCGGTAATAAGTAAAAAAATATCGGCGTCTTCTATTGCTTCAGATACGAAGCGCATCATTTTTTCATGCAGTTTATAATTCGGTTTTAAGATGCCGGGTGTATCCGAAAAAATAATTTGATATTCGGGTTCGTTTACAATACCCATCACCCGATGCCGCGTAGTTTGGGCTTTAGAGCTGATGATAGAAAGCTTTTGCCCTATCAAAGCATTTAAAAGAGTTGATTTTCCTACATTAGGGCAACCGATGATATTTACAAAACCCGCTTTATGCACTGTTTATTTTTTGAAGAACTGTTTTTATTTAGGCTTTAAAAGTACTTGTTTTTTGTTATGTGGGCAAAACAAGCTATTGCGCGCAGGTGTTTGTTGAAATATTTTTTATACAAACGGTAAATAATATGTACCTTAGCCGTCTAAAAAAAACAAGCTCACGTTGTAAGTGAGAGCAATGATATGATAAAAATAACCCTACCCGATGGTTCTGTAAGAGAATACCCAAAAGGAACCACCTCTTTGCAAGTAGCGCAAAGCATTAGTGAAGGCTTAGCACGCAACGTATTAGCCGCAAAAGTAAACAGCCAGGTGTGGGATGCCACCCGCCCCCTTACCGAAGATGGCCAGGTAACCTTACTTACTTGGAACGATGCCGAAGGCAAACAAACCATGTGGCATAGTTCGGCGCACTTAATGGCCGAAGCACTTGAAGCACTGTACCCTGGCGTAAAGCTAGGTATTGGCCCTCCTATAGAAAATGGTTTTTATTACGATGTGGACTTTGGGGCAACCAGCGTTACCACCGAAGACCTACCTAAGATAGAAGCCAAAATGCAAGAGCTGGCGGCAAAAAAAAGCGAATACCTGCGCAAAGATGTTTCTAAGGCCGATGCCTTAAGATATTTTACCGAAAAAAACGATCCTTACAAATTAGAACTAATACAAGATTTACCCGATGGGCAAATAACGTTTTATACACAAGGCCATTTTACCGATTTGTGCCGCGGCCCACACATACCCAACACCGGTTTTATAAAAGCCATCAAGCTAATGAACGTAGCCGGTGCCTACTGGCGTGGTAATGAAAAAAACAAAATGCTTACCCGCATTTACGGCATCACATTTCCAAAAGATAAAGAACTAAAAGAATACCTTACCGTGCTGGAAGAAGCCAAAAAGCGCGACCACCGTAAACTGGGTAAAGAACTGGAACTGTTTCATTTTTCTGAAAAAGTAGGCATGGGCTTGCCCTTATGGCTGCCCAAAGGAGCTGCCCTGCGCGAGCGCCTGATACAGTTTATGCAAAAAGCCCAAATGCAAGCCGGCTATGTGCAAGTAGCTACACCGCATATAGCGCATAAAAACTTATACGTTACCTCCGGGCATTATGAAAAATACGGTAAAGATTCGTTTCAGCCCATAAAAACGCCACAAGAGGGCGAAGAGTTTTTTTTAAAACCGATGAACTGCCCGCATCACTGCGAAATTTACAAATCATCGCCGCGCTCGTACAAAGATTTACCTTTACGATTGGCTGAATTTGGCACCGTATATCGTTACGAACAACATGGAGAACTACACGGGCTAACCCGCGTGCGCGGCTTTACACAAGACGACGCTCACTTGTTTTGCCGGCCCGACCAGGTAAAAGAAGAATTTTGTAAGGTCATTGACTTAGTACTAATCGTGCTAAACGCTTTAGATTTTAGAAATTACACGGCGCAAATTTCGTTGCGCGATAAAGAAGACCGCAGCAAGTACATTGGTAACGAAGCCAACTGGCAGTTGGCCGAACAAGCTATTATAGAAGCAGCCGCCGAAAAAGGACTAACCACCGTTACCGAATACGGCGAAGCTGCCTTTTATGGGCCCAAACTAGATTTTATGGTAAAAGATGCCTTAGGCAGAAAATGGCAACTGGGCACCATACAGGTAGATTACAACCTACCCGAACGCTTTGAACTAGAATACACCGGAAGCGACAACCAAAAGCACCGCCCTGTAATGATACACCGCGCACCCTTTGGTAGTTTAGAACGTTTTATAGCCGTACTAATTGAACACTGTGCAGGCAATTTCCCGCTATGGCTCACGCCAGACCAAGTAGCTATACTCCCTATTAGCGAACGTTTTAATGAATACGCACATCAAGTTTTGCAATTACTGAATAATTACGATATTCGCGGCTATGTTGATGATAGAGATGAAAAAATAGGACGAAAAATACGCGATAACGAAATGAAAAAAACACCCTATATGCTTATTGTAGGCGAAAAAGAAGTAGCCGACAAAAAAGTAGCCGTGCGCAAGCATAGCAAAGGAGATGAGGGCGTTTACTCGGTAGAGGAATTTTCAAATATCATCAAAACAGAAATAGAAAACGATTTTAAAAAAGGAATAGCTACTAGCGAAAAGGAAACAACACACCACTAATAGCTGATATAAAAATGATTAAGCAACTATATATTTTAATAACTAAAAAAACAGGAGGTTCCCATCGCAGCACCATTTAGACCAGCAGGCCCTAAACCCGCCTTTGCAGGAAAAAAACCAGGAGAAAGACGCCCCTTTAACAGAGGCCCACAAAAAAAAGAAGATGCACACCGCATCAACCAACGCATTACCGCACCCGAAGTGCGCGTAGTAGGCGAAGGAATAGAAGCCGGAGTATATTCTATACGAGAAGCCCTGGCTATGGCCGAAGCGCAAGGCTTGGACTTAGTGGAAATAGCCCCACAAATAAGCCCACCCGTATGCAAAATTATTGACTATAAAAAGTTTTTGTACGAGCTAAAGAAAAAACAAAAAGAAGCTAAATCAAAAGCAGCTAAAGTAGTAGTAAAAGAAATTCGTTTTGGCCCACACACCGATGACCACGACTATAATTTCAAAAAAAATCACGCTATTGAGTTTTTAAAAGATGGCTTTAAGGTAAAAGCGTTTGTGTTTTTTAGAGGGCGCGAAATTGCCTTTAAGCAAAACGGTGAAATTTTATTGCTGCGCTTTGCCAACGAACTGGAAGAATACGGGAAACCCGAACAGCTACCACAACTAGACGGCAAACGCATGATTATGATTTTATCACCTAAGAAAAAATAATCTTTTTTTCATTTATCGAGATTCGCACCTTTGTGTGTGCACTTATCCATGTATGGTATGAGCCCCGTTCGTTACTTTTGAAACATCGTAATAGTAATGGTTTCGGAAGATTTTATCTATCACCTTTTCTAATGCATAGCATTAGAAATTGAATTTTAGAAACACCCATGTTATCAAGGGGTACAGGTCAAAATAACGGAGCAAAAATTGCCTAATGCATAATCTGGGTTTATATTTCATCAAATAGGCCTTTGTACAATACACAAAAAAACCCGAAAAATTTTTCGGGTTTTTGCATTTACTAATGGGCTTGCCATTATTCTTCTGATTTCGTTTCTGGTGCTGCGTCGCTTTTTGCTTCTGCTTTTTTGGCGCGTCCGCGACGTGTTGTTTTCTTTTTGCTTTCAGCTGAGGTGGTTTTGCTGCTTCCGCTATATAGTTCGTTAAAATCAACCAACTCTATCATAGCTGTATCTGCTGCATCACCGGGGCGGAACCCTGTTTTTATAATACGGGTATAGCCTCCTTTACGTTCCGCAATTTTAGGCGAAATATCTTTAAAAAGAGTAGATACTGCCGATTTGCTTTTAAGGTACGCAAATACCGTACGGCGGCTGTGTGTGGTATCGTCTTTACTTTTAGTCAGCAAAGGCTCTACATATACGCGCAAAGCTTTAGCTTTTGCTACCGTAGTAAAAATGCGTTTATGTTCAATCAAAGAGCAGGCCATATTGGCTAATGTAGCTTGGCGGTGTGCGCTCTTTCTTCCTAGGTTATTTATTTTATCTCCGTGTCTCATATTATTTTATTTAAAGGTTAATTTTGATTTTTTACATTTCCGTATTAACCTGATTTTTTATTCTTTTTCTGATAAGTATTTACCTACGTTCATACCAAACTCTAAATTTTTTGCAGCAATTAGGTCTTCCAATTCGGTAAGTGATTTTTTACCAAAGTTGCGGAATTTCAATAAGTCGTTTTTATTGAAAGCTACCAGCTCTCCTAAGGTTTCCACATCGGCGGCTTTTAAGCAGTTTAAGGCGCGCACCGAAAGGTCTAAATCAACCAATTTAGTTTTTAGTAATTGGCGCATGTGCAGGGTATGCTCATCAAACTCAGCTTCTTTCTTTTTTTCTTCGGCATCAAGGGTGATGCGCTCATCAGAAAACAGCATAAAGTGGTGTATCAAAATTTTAGCTGATTCTTTTAATGCTTCTTTTGGGTGGATAGAGCCGTCGGTAACAATATCCAACAACAAGCGTTCGTAATCTGTTTTTTGTTCTACGCGGTAGTTTTCTACTACGTATTTTACGTTTTTGATGGGTGTATAGATAGAATCTATTGCTATTACTCCATGTGCCGCGTTGTTGGCTTTATTCTCTTCGGCGGGTACGTATCCACGGCCTTTGTTGATGGTTAATTCCATTTTTAGTTTTACGTTGCTTTCGCAATGCGCAATTACTAGTTCTGGATTTAACACTTGAAAGCCGCTTAAAAATTTAGATAAATCACCGGCAGTGATAGTAGTGCTGCTTCCAAAGTTGCAGGTTACTTTTTCAAAATCGTGATTATCTAGTTGGCGTTTAAAGCGAATTTGTTTTAGGTTTAAGATAATTTCAGTTACATCTTCGGCTATCCCTTTTATGGTAGAGAACTCGTGGTCCACCCCATCAATTTTTACAGAGGTAATTGCATATCCTTCTAAAGAAGAAAGTAAGATGCGGCGCAGGGCATTTCCTATGGTAATACCAAAGCCGGGTTCTAAGGGGCGAAACTCAAATTGTCCTTCTGTTTCGGTTGAACCAACCATGATTACTTTATCGGGGCGTTGAAAATTTAATATTGCCATTATTTTTTAATTTTTAAGTGTTCGTTTTTACTTTTTTATCCCTACTTTTTTTAATTTCTCTATTTGTGATTATCCTCTATTTAGAGTACAACTCTACAATTAGTTGTTCTTTTATGTTTTCGGGTATTTGCTGTCTTTCAGGGCGGTTAATAAATTTACCGGAAAGGTGTTTCATATCAAAATCCAACCAGGAGTATTTGTTTGTAGTTCCTGCAACAGAGTTGTTAATTGCTTCCAATGTTTTTGATTTTTCGCGTACGGCTACCACGTCTCCTGCTTTTAGGATGTAGGAAGCTACGTTTACCACCGCACCATTTACGGTAATGTGGCAATGGCCTACCAATTGGCGAGCTCCTGCGCGGCTAGGCGCAATACCCAAACGGTACACCACGTTATCTAAACGACTTTCGCACAGTTGTAAAAGCACTTCGCCGGTAACACCGTGTTCTTTTTGCGCTAAGGTAAACATACGCCAAAACTGACGCTCTAAAATACCATAGGTATATTTGGCTTTTTGTTTTTCAGAAAGCTGTACGGCATATTCGCTTTGTTTAGCGCGTTTTTTATTGATGCCGTGTTGCCCCGGAGGGTAATTTTTTCTTTCTAATGCTTTATCGGCACCAAAAATGGGTTCTTTAAATTTTCTTGCAATTTTAGACTTAGGTCCTATATATCTGGCCATTTTCTTTTATTTAATTTTAGGTGTTAATTTTTAAATACTAAACTGGTTATACACGACGGCGTTTGGGAGGGCGGCAGCCGTTGTGTGGTATGGGGGTAATATCCACAATTTCCATTACTTCTATGCCTACAGTTCCTAAAGAACGTATGGCTGATTCGCGTCCGCCTCCTGGGCCTTTTACATACACTTTTACTTTGCGTAAGCCGGCATCGTAAGCCACTTTTCCGCAATCTTGTGAGGCCATTTGTGCGGCATAAGGTGTATTTTTTTTAGAGCCACGAAACCCCATTTTACCGGCGCTGCTCCAGCTAATTACCTGGCCGGCGGTATTGGTTAATGATATAATAATGTTATTGAAGGTAGCGTTTATATGAGCATCGCCAATAGCTTCTACTTTTACCACTCGTTTTTTGGCGGCGGCTTTAGCTGATGCGGGTGCTCCTGATTGTTGCTTTGCCATGTTACTTTTAATTCTTTATTTTTAATTCTTAATTATTACTTAGTCGCCATTTTTTTGTTAGCGATGGTTTTACGTCTTCCTTTGCGGGTGCGGGCATTGGTTTTGGTACGTTGGCCGCGCACGGGCAAGCCGCTACGGTGACGAATGCCTCTAAATGCTCCTATGTCGGTTAAACGTTTTACGTTCAACTGTGTTTCAGAGCGTAGGGCGCCTTCTACTTTTATGCCATCGTTAATTACTTTACGAATAGCGTTTTGTTCCGCATCGTTCCACTCGCTTACTTTTTTGCCAAAGTCCACTCCGGCTTCGGTCAATATCTTTTTAGCTAAGCTACGTCCAATACCGAAAATATAGGTTAAACCTATTTCTCCTCTTTTATTTTTGGGTAAATCTATACCAGCAATCCTTGCCATTTTTTATTCTGTTTTTTAAAAAAGTTTGCGAATTTACAAAATTATTTCGTTTTACCAAGCATTATCCTTGGCGTTGTTTAAATTTAGGGGTTTTCTTATTGATAATGTACAACTTACCCTTGCGACGTACGATTTTACAGTCGGCGCTCCTTTTTTTTAGTGATGCTTTTACTTTCATCTTTTTTTTGTTTTTTTATTTTTCGTATATAATCCGAGGGTTTTATTCCTCTCCTAGCTTCTATTTGTATCTCAATATAATTCTACCTTTTGTTAGGTCATAGGGCGACATTTCTAATTTCACCTTATCTCCTACCAGTATTTTTATGTAGTGCATGCGCATTTTGCCTGATATATGGGCTATGAGGGTGTGTCCATTTTCCAGTTGTACCCTAAACATAGCGTTACTTAGTGCTTCTAAAATAGTTCCATCTTGCTCTATTGCGTTCTGTTTAGCCATCTGCGCTTATCCTACTTGTTGTTGCATCATATTATTAGCACGTCCTTTTATTCTTCCACTCTTCATCAAACCATCGTAGTGGCGGTTTAATAAGTAACTTTCTATCTGCTGAAGAGTGTCTAAAACTACACCCACCAAAATCAATAAAGAAGTACCTCCATAGAAGTTAGCAAACTCATTGCTGATGCCTAATTTCATAGCAAAAGCGGGCATGATAGCTACTAAGGCAAGGAATATAGAACCGGGTAAGGTTATTCTGGACATTACTTGATCTAAAAATTCGGCTGTTTTTTTACCTGGTTTTACACCGGGCACAAAACCTCCGTTTTTCTTCATGTCATCAGCCAGTTGGTTCGGATTCACCATGATAGCTGTATAGAAGTAGGTAAAGGCTATAATCATCATAGCAAACACCAAGTTATACCAAAAGCCAAAGTTGTTGGTAAAGGCTGATAGTACGCTGCCGGTTTTTCCACCGCTCATTTGCGCTACGGCTGCGGGTATAAACATAATAGCTTGCGCAAAGATGATGGGCATTACCCCTGCTGCATTTACTTTTAGAGGTATGTATTGGCGTACACCGCCGTATTGTTTGTTGCCTACAATTTTTTTAGCAAATTGCACCGGTACGCGGCGTGTACCTTGTACCAATAAAATAGAAGCAATCACTACAAAAACTAAAAACACTAGTTCTATCAAAAGCATGATTAAACCACCGCCTTGAGATTCTACTCTATGACTTAATTCAGAAAAGAACGCAAAGGGCAAGCGGGCTATAATACCAATCATAATCAATAAAGAAATACCGTTTCCGATACCTCTGTCGGTAATTTTTTCGCCTAGCCACATTACAAAAATAGTACCGGTAACTAAAACTAAAATGGTTTGTACATACCAATAAGTAGTAATGTTGGGCACTACCCCTGCATAATTAGTTATTTGCGTAGCTACGTATCCGGGTGCTTGTACAGCGGTAACGGCTATGGTTAATATACGGGTGTATTGATTTATTTTGTTACGGCCGCTTTCGCCTTCTTTTTGCATTTTTTGAAAGTAAGGAACCGCCATTCCTAACAGCTGAATGATGATAGACGCTGTGATGTAGGGCATGATACCCAAACCAAAAATAGAAGCGCGGCTAAAAGCGCCTCCTGCAAAAATGTTGATTAAAGCCAAGATACCGTTTTGGTTGGCATGACTTCTGGCTTCTGATAAGGCTTGCGCATCTACCCCGGGTAATACCACGTAAGAGCCCAAACGATATATCAGAATAAGACCAAGCGTAAGCAAAATACGTTGCTTAAGCTCTTCTATCTTCCAGATATTTTGTAAGGTATTTAAAAACTTTTTCATACGTTATAGTTTGGTAGCGGTGCCACCTTGTGCTTCAATTGCTTTTTTAGCTGCTTCTGAAAAAGCATGTGCTTTGATGCTTACTTTTGATTTTAACTCGCCGGTGCCTAAAATTTTCACCAAATCATTTTTAGAAGCAATTCCGTTTGCCATCAATACCTCTAAGGTTATGTCGCTTACTTTTTTGCTTTCTACTAATTTTTGAATGGTGCTAAGGTTTACGCCCACGTATTCCACACGGTTTATATTTTTAAAACCAAATTTAGGTAAACGACGTTGCAAAGGCATTTGTCCGCCCTCAAAGCCGCGTTTGCTTGAATATCCTGAACGAGATTTAGCTCCTTTATGCCCACGTGTAGCGGTTCCGCCCCCACCCGATCCTTGTCCGCGACCGCGGCGGTAGTTTGTTTTTACCGAGCCTTTTGCCGGTGTTAATGTTGCTAGTTTCATATTTTTAAATTTTTTCTACTTTTAATAAGTGAGCTACTTTATCAATCATGCCTTGTACAGCCGGTGTAACTTCTTTTTCTACCGGGCGTTGCATTTTTGTGATGCCTAAAGCCAACAGGGTTGCTTTTTGGTCTTTTGGGTGTTTAATACCGCTTTTTACTTGTGTGATTCTAACTTTTGTCATGTTTTCTCAATATTATCCGTTAAACACTTTTTCTACTGAAATACCGCGTGTGCGAGCTACTGTAATAGGGTCGCGCATTTTCATCAAAGCATCAAGCGTAGCTTTTACCACGTTGTGCGGGTTTGACGAGCCTTTTGATTTGGCTAACACGTCTTTTACTCCTACGCTTTCAAGTACGGCGCGCATAGCACCACCGGCTATTACTCCGGTACCGGCAGAGGCGGGTTTTAAAAACACGCGCGAACCTCCAAATTTCCCATTTTGTTCGTGGGGTACGGTAGCTTTAAAAACGGGTACTTTCACCAAATTCTTTTTTGCATCTTCTATCCCTTTGCTGATGGCATCGCTTACCTCGTTAGCTTTACCTAAGCCGTAACCAATCACGCCTTTTTCGTTTCCTACTACCACTATGGCTGCAAAGCTAAAGTGACGGCCTCCTTTGGTTACTTTTGTTACGCGGTTTACAGCTACCAACTTATCTTTTAGTTCAATATCTGTTGTTTTTACTCTTTTTACTACTTCTTTTGACATTTCTTTTTATCTTTAATTTTGATGAAAATTAGAATTTTAGACCACCTTCTCTAGCGCCTTCGGCTAACGATTTTACACGACCGTGGTACAAGTACCCACCGCGGTCAAAAACAACAGATTCTATGCCGGCTGCTTTGGCTTTTACTGCAATAGCTTTGCCTACTTGATGGCTTACTTCGCTTTTGGTGCCATTGGCTTTAAAGCCTTTTTCTAAAGAGCTGGCCGCTGCCAAGGTTTTGCCCGTTTTATCATCTACTAATTGAGCGTAGATAGCAGCATTGCTGCGAAACACGCACAAACGGGGGGTTTCAGCGGTTCCTGATATGCGCTTGCGAATTCTGTGTTTGATGCGAACTCTTCTATCTGATTTTTTAAGTGCCATTTTTTGTAATTTTTAAATGTTAAACTATAAACCTTAAATTGCTTTATATGAATCTATAATTTTAATTATTAATTTTATTTTTTAATTATTTCCCAGCCGATTTGCCTGCTTTTCTACGTAGTATTTCGCCTGCAAATTTAATACCTTTTCCTTTGTATGGTTCTGGTTTACGTAACGAGCGTATTTTGGCTGCTACCTGCCCTAAAAGCTGTTTGTCGCAGCTTTCCATAATAATTTTTGGGTTTTGTCCTTTTTCTGCGGTGGTAGTTACTTTTATTTCTACAGGCAATTCAAAGGTAATGTTATGTGAGTAACCTAAAGCAAGTTCCAACACTTGTCCTTTGTTGGATGCTCTGTACCCCACCCCTACCAATTCTTGTTCGGTTTTGTATCCTTCTGATACACCGTGAACCATGTTGGCTACCAAAGCGCGGGTAAGCCCGTGCAGCGCACGGTGGCGTTTTTGGTCGGTGGGACGGCTTACGGTTAAAGTAGTTCCTTCTACCGCTAAGTTGATATCGGGGCTAAACGACTGAGTAAGCGAGCCTTTTTTACCTTTTACGGTAACGTGATTTTTATCTATTTTTACTTCTACGCCTTGCGGAAGTGTTATGGGTAATTTTCCTATACGTGACATGACTTTTTTCCTCCTATCCTAATTAATAAATATAACATAAAACTTCACCGCCTACATGTTGCTTTTTAGCTTCTTTGTCGGTCATTACACCTTTAGAAGTAGATAAAATAGCAACACCCAAGCCATTCATTACGCGGGGCATACGGTTTGTAGCCGTATATTTACGTAAACCGGGTGAAGATATACGATCTAAACCGCGGATAGCCGATTGCTTGGTTTCAGGGTGATACTTCAAGGCTATTTTTATTAAGCCTTGTTTATTTTCTGTATCTTCAAATTTGTAATTTAAGATATAACCTTTTTCCATCAAAATTTTGGTTATTTCTTTTTTTAGGTTCGATGCCGGAATTTCTACAATTCGGTGATTGGCTTTGATGGCATTCCTAACGCGGGTTAGGTAGTCTGAAATGGTATCTGTCATGGTTCTTTTTTTAGAGCATCTTGTTCTTTCTTTAGAACAATTATGCGGTTTATATTTGTTTTATTTTATGATTTTTTTTTTAGAAGCTGCATTTGGTAACGCCGGGTAGCAATCCGTTTACAGCCATTTCGCGAAACGTTACACGGCTGATGCCAAAGGTGCGCATATATCCGCGTGGGCGTCCGGTTAGCTTGCAGCGGTTGCGTTGTCTTACTTTAGAAGAGTTGCGGGGTAATTTTTGCAATTCGTCCCATTTTCCCTCTTTTTTTAGTTGTTCGCGGCGCTCTGCATATAAATCGCCTAATTTTTTGCGTTTCACCTCGCGGGCTTTCATTGATTCTTTTGCCATCTTTTTTTATCTATTATTTTTTGAAAGGAAATCCAAATTCGGTTAATAATGCTTTTGCTTCGTTGTCATTTTTAGCGGAGGTTACAAAGGTAATATCCATTCCGTTAAGTTTGCTTACTTTATCAATATCTATTTCCGGAAAGATAATTTGCTCGGGTATGCCCAGCGTGTAGTTTCCGCGCCCGTCAAACCCTTTGGGGTTAATGCCTTTAAAATCGCGGATACGAGGCAAAGAAGCTGAAATTAAACGGTCTAAAAACTCGTACATGGTAGTTCCGCGTAGGGTAACGCGTACGCCTATGGCCACTCCTTTACGAAGTTTAAAGTTTGAAATATCTTTGGTAGAGTAGGTTGGCACTGCTTTTTGACCGGTAATGGTGGTCATTTCCTTTACTGCGCTTTCTATCAATTTTTTATCTGATACCGCATCGCCTACACCTTGGTTGATGCATATTTTTTCTAATTTAGGCACTTGCATTACGCTGCTAAATTTGAATTGATCTTTTAGGGCAGGCACTATTTCTTTAGCGTATCTGCTTTTCAATCGGGGGGTATATCCTGTTTTTGCCATCTTACTTTATTACTTCTTTTGTTTTTTTAGAAATACGAACCAGTTTACCGGTTTTTTCGTCTAATTTTCGCCCTACGCGTACGGTTTTTCCGCCTTCTACCAACATTACGTTTGATATATGCACAGAGCCTTCTTGCTTCACAATTCCGCCTTGAGGGGTTTTAGCATTGGGCTTGGTATGTTTAGATATCATGTTTACACCTTCTACCAACACGCGGTCTTTTTTGGTAATAATTTCTAAAATTTTACCTTCTTGGCCTTTTGCCTCACCAGAGATTACTCGTACCAAATCTCCTTTTTTTAATTTCAATTTTTTTTCTGCCATTTTGCTATGATATTAAAGCACTTCGGGTGCTAATGAAATAATTTTACTATATTGTTTTTCGCGCAATTCGCGGGCTACCGGTCCAAAAATACGGGTACCGCGCAGCTCGTCGGTAGCGTTTAAAAGTACGCACGCGTTGTCATCAAAGCGTATGTAAGAGCCATCAGCACGACTAATTTCTTTTTTGGTGCGCACCACTACGGCTTTTGATACGGTTCCTTTTTTTACGTTACCTGAGGGTAAAGCGTGTTTTACAGTTACCACTATTTTATCTCCAACCGATGCGTAACGGCGTTTGGTGCCTCCTAAGATGCGGATGACAAGCACTTCTTTGGCTCCGCTGTTATCGGCTACTGCTAATCTTGATTCGTTTTGTACCATTTCTTAATTTTTTATCTTCTATAACTCCCTATTTATTTTGCTTTTTCTATTACTTCTACCAGGCGCCAGCATTTTGTTTTGCTTAAGGGGCGGGTTTCCATAATGCGCACGGTATCTCCTATTTGGCACTCGTTTTTTTCATCGTGGGCCACAAATTTAGAAGTTTTATTTAAAAACTTACCGTATTTACCGTGTTTTACTTTACGCTCTACCGATACTACTATCGATTTTTGCATTTTATTGCCGGTAACAACCCCTACTTTTTCTTTTCTGAAGCTTCTGGCTGCTTCTGTATGTTCTACTTTATTTTCCATGTTTCAATATTATTTTGAAGCAGCTTTGCTTTTTTTGGTTAATTCGGTGCTTAAACGGGCAATTAATTTACGAGTAGTTCTAATTTTCATCGGGTTTTCTGCCTGAGAAATTTTATGAGCCACATCCATTTTCAATAAGATTTGTTTTTCTTCTTGAATTTTCTCTTTTAGTTCTTTTGCCGAAAGGGCTTCTATGTCTTTTTGTTTCATTGTAATTTTTGTTTTTAGAACCTTAGTTATGCTGTTTTTTCTTCGGCGTAATCTCTTCTTACTACAAATTTGGTAACGATTGGTAGTTTTTGAGCGGCCAGGCGCAGGGCTTCTTTAGCTGTTTCCATAGGTACACCTTCGGCTTCAAAAATAATACGGCCTGGTTTTACGGGGGCTACCCATAATTCAGGATTTCCTTTACCTTTACCCATACGTACCTCGGCGGGTTTTTTGGTGATGGGTTTGTCTGGAAAAATTCGAATCCAAACTTGCCCTTCGCGTTTCATAAAACGAGTAATGGCTACACGGGCTGCTTCTATCTGGCGAGCTGTAACCCAGGCGCCGTCCATTGCTTTTATACCAAATGAACCAAAGGCTAATTGGTCGCCACGTTTGGCGTTGCCTCTCATTTTCATTTTATGCACTTTTCTGTGCTTTGATCTTTTTGGTTGTAACATCTTTTCCTAAAATTCTAATTTTTAATTTCTCTTAGTTATTTTCTTCTTTACGTGGGCGGCGGTTTCCTCCAAAGCGGGGTTTATCGCCACGGTCGTTGCGTTCATTACGCTCGCCCCCGCGGCCACCTTCACGTTTGCCTTCGCGGTTGTTGTTTTGATTGGGGGTTAAATCGCGTTTACCGTATATTTCGCCTTTGCAAATCCATACTTTTACGCCAATTAAACCATAAGCGGTAAGTGCTTCGCCCAAAGCATAATCAATATCAGCACGGAACGTATGTAACGGAGTACGTCCTTCTTTCAACCACTCAGAGCGGGCAATCTCAGCGCCTGCTAAACGACCTGATACTTTTATTTTAATACCTTCGGCACCCATACGCATGGTAGAGCCCATAGCCATTTTGGCGGCACGACGGTATGAAATACGACCTTCTATTTGGCGTGCAATACTATCTGCTACCAAACGAGCGTCTAATTCCGGACGTTTAATTTCGTATATGTTTATTTGAACTTCTTTTTTAGTTATTTTTTTAAGTTCTTCTTTCAATTTATCTACTTCTTTGCCTCCTTTACCTATAATGATACCGGGGCGCGCTGTATGAATTGTAACGGTAATAAGTTTCAAGGTGCGCTCTATTACTATCTTAGAGATGCTGCTTTTTGGTAAACGTGCTTTAAGGTATTTGCGCAAGTTGGTGTCTTCTACCAATTTATCGGAAAAATCTTTTCCGCCATACCAGTTAGAATCCCAACCTTTAATAATTCCTAAACGAACTCCTATTGGATTTGCTTTTTGTCCCATTCTGTTTTTATTATTTTTTTGAACCTATTACTACTGTTACGTGATTTGAACGTTTTCTCATACGGTATGCACGACCTTGTGGAGCCGGTAGCATGCGTTTTGTCATCATGGCGCTATCTACCATAATTTCGTTTACAAACAAACTATTTTCTTCGGGGCGAGCGCCTGTTTTTTGCTCGTAATTGGCTATAGCCGAAGTTAATAATTTTTCCAAGCGTTTAGCTGGATGTTTCGTGTTGTATTTCAATATGTTAAGTGCCATATATACTTCCTTTCCGCGAACTAAGTCGGCTACCATACGCATTTTGCGAGGTGAGGTAGGACAGTTGTTAAGCTTAGCAAAGTAGCTGCCTTTGTTGGCCTCTTTGCGTGCTTCGGCTACTAATCGTTTTCTTTTGCCCATTGTGTTACTTTCTTAATACTGGTTAATTACTTTTTATTATGACCTGCGTGACCTTTGAATATACGGGTTGGGGCAAATTCGCCCAACTTGTGCCCTACCATGTTTTCGGTAACGTACACCGGTATAAATTTGTTTCCATTGTGTACAGCAAAGGTATGCCCTACAAATTCTGGTGGGATAGTAGAACGGCGTGCCCAGGTTTTAATAACCGACTTTTTGCCGCTTTTTTCCATTTTTTCTACCTTTCCGGCCACGTTGTGGTCTATAAAAGGTCCTTTTTTTAACGATCTAGCCATTTTTTGTTTTTAGTTTTGAATTTCTTACGAAACCATTAAACGTTTATATTTATTTTTTTCTTCTTTCTATGATGTGTTTGTTCGATGCTTTTTTAGGATAGCGGGTTTTCAAACCTTTAGCTTTCAAGCCTTTGCGAGAGCGTGGATGCCCACCTGATGCGCGTCCTTCACCACCACCCATGGGGTGATCTACCGGGTTCATCGCTACCGCACGGGTGCGTGGGCGGCGACCTAGCCAGCGGCTGCGGCCTGCTTTTCCTGATAATTCTAAACTATGATCCGGGTTAGATACCAAGCCTATAGTAGCTTTGCAAGTTGTTAGTATCATGCGAACTTCGCCCGATGGCATACGCAAAACAGCGTACTTACCTTCGCGAGCCGAAAGTTGTGCATACGAGCCGGCGCTGCGAGCCAAAGCCGCTCCTTGACCGGGGCGTAACTCAATGTTATGAATAGTAGTTCCCAAAGGTACATCGGCTAAAAACAGGGTGTTACCTACTTCAGGGGTAGCTTTTTTACCCGACATGATTTTTTGCCCTACTTGCAAGCCTTGTGGAGCAATGATATAGCGTTTTTCGCCATCTTTATACACTACAAGAGCAATGCGCGCGGTACGATTAGGATCATACTCAATGGTTTCTACTTTAGCCGGTATTCCGTCTTTATCTCTTTTAAAATCGATAATGCGGTATTTTTGTTTATGACCTCCTCCAATATAGCGCATAGTCATTTTACCATCGGTGTTGCGCCCACCGCTTTTGCTGCGGGGTGCCAAAAGACTTTTTTCGGGTTTAGAAGCTGTAATTTCCGAAAAATCGCTTACTAATTTAAAGCGCTGTCCGGGAGTTAAAGGTCTTAATTTTTTTAGTGCCATCTCTATTAAAATTCTTAAATGTTAAATTAAATATTTGCGTAAAAATCTATTTTATCACCATCTTTTAGTGTAACAATCGCTTTTTTACTTCTGTTTACACGTCCTACGGCTAAACCTTGTGTGGTATTACGCATTTTTACTTTGCCTACGTATTGTTGGGTGTTTACATCCACCACGGTTACACCATACATTTTTTCAACGGCTGCGCGAATTTCTATTTTATTCGCTCTTTTATCTACCACAAAGCCATAGCGGTTAAAAGTATCTGCTTGCGCCGTGTATTTTTCTGTGATAATGGGTTTTATTAGTACTTCCATGTTGCTTAGCTTAAAATGTTTTCAATTACTTTTATTGAACCTTCTGCAAGAATGAGGTTGCCTGCGTTTAGGATATCGTACGTGTTGATATCGCTGGCATTTACAACTTTAGCACCTTGCAAGTTACGAGCTGATAAATGCACGTTTTTATTGTGTGCGGGCAATACCAATAGGGTTTTAGCTCCTGCTAAATTCAAATTAGTAAGCAACTCGTTATAGTTTTTTGTTTTTGGGGTTTCAAAGTTAAAGTCTTCTACCACGGTAATGGCGTTTTCTTTTGCTTTGTATGTTAAAGCCGAGATACGTGCCAGGCGTTTTACTTTTTTATTTAGTTTAAACGAATAGTCGCGTGGTCTAGGTCCAAAAACACGGCCTCCACCCACAAACACGGGCGATTTCATAGATCCCGCACGTGCTCCGCCGGTACCTTTTTGGCGTTTTAGTTTTTTGGTAGTACGGTTTATTTCGGCACGCTCTTTTGATTTGTGTGTACCTTGGCGTTGGTTAGCCAAAAACTGTTTTACATCTAAATAAATGCAATGATCGTTTGGCTCTATGTTAAAAATGGCTTCTGCTAACTCAGCTTTTTTGCTGGTTTTTTTGCCGCTTATATTTAAAATTTCTACTTGCATGATAAATTATTTCTCGATGGTTACATAAGAGCCTTTTGCACCCGCTATCGAACCTTTAACGATAAGCAAGTTTTTTTCGGCTATAATTTTTACTACGGTAAGGTTTTGTGTTTTTACACGGTCGCCGCCCATTCTGCCAGCCATACGCATACCTTTAAATACGCGTGCAGGCTCTGAAGACGCTCCTAACGAACCCGGAGCGCGCTCGCGATCGTGCTGACCATGCGATTTGTTGGCATGCCCTACCCCGCTAAAGCCGTGGCGTTTTACAACCCCTTGAAAGCCTTTACCTTTTGAAGTGCCTACCACATCAACAAAGTCTCCTTCTGCAAAAATGGTATCTACTGTTAAAACATCGCCTAAATTTTTAGCCGCTTCAAAGTGTTTAAACTCAATGGCCTTGCGCTTAGGTGTTGTTTTTGCTTTTTCAAAGTGCCCTTTCATAGCTGTAGAAGTGTGTTTTTCTTTTTTCTCGTCAAAAGAAAGTTGCAACGCTTCGTAGCCGTCATGGTCTTTGGTTTTTACTTGCGTAACTACGCAAGGACCCGCTTCTATAACTGTGCACGGCACGTATTTGCCGGAGGCATCAAAGAAGCTCGTCATTCCGATTTTTTTACCAATTAATCCTGACATTTTTCTGTTTATTATTTACGTTTATTTATTTTTCTTTTAGTACTCTCTGTTAAACTTTAATCTCCACCTCTACTCCACTAGGAAGTTCTAATTTCATTAAAGCATCTACTGTTTTTGATGAGGAACTGTAAATGTCTAACAAACGTTTGTAGGTGCAAACTTGAAACTGCTCACGTGCTTTTTTGTTTACGTGGGGCGAGCGCAATACGGTGAAAATGCGTTTGTGCGTAGGCAACGGAATAGGTCCGTTTATGGCTGCGCCGGTTGCTTTTACTGTTTTTACGATTTTCTCAGCCGATTTATCTACTAAGTTAAAGTCGTACGATTTTAATTTTATTCTTATTCTTTGGCTCATGTTTTCTTGTTTCTCTATTGAAAATTAAACTTTTTCTGCTTTATTACCTTTTGCTTTTGCTATTACATCGGCGGCTACGTTGGCAGGAGCTTCCGCATAATGAGAGAACTCCATGGTAGAGGTGGCGCGACCCGATGTTAAGGTACGTAACTGGGTTACATAGCCAAACATTTCAGAAAGGGGTACTTTTGCTTTCACTACTTGCGCGGTTCCTTTGCTATCCATGCCCTCTATTTGTCCACGGCGGCGGTTTAAATCGCCTACCACATCACCCATGTTTTGCTCCGGAGTTAATACCTCTATTTTCATAATAGGCTCCATCAATACCGGTTTACATTTTGGTAGCGCTTCACGGTATGCGTTACGAGCGCAAATCTCAAACGAAAGTGCATCAGAATCCACGTTGTGATAAGAACCATCGTTTAAGGTTACTTTCAAACTTTGTAGCGGATATCCGGCTAAAACTCCATTTGCTAAGGAACCTTTAAAGCCTTTTTCTACGGCCGGTATAAACTCGCGTGGAATGTTACCACCGGTAATTTCGTTCACAAACTGAAGTTCGCCTTGTTTAGCCACGTCCCAATCTGCATCAATAGGTCCAATTTCAATGTTAATATCAGCAAATTTACCACGGCCACCTGTTTGTTTTTTGTACACTTCGCGGTGGTTGGTGGTAGAGGCAATGGCCTCTTTATAGGCTACTTGCGGAGCGCCTTGGTTTACTTCTACTTTAAACTCGCGTTTTAGGCGGTCCACAATAATTTCTAAGTGAAGCTCACCCATACCGCTAATGATGGTTTGCCCCGAATCTTGATCTGTTTTTACGCGGAAGGTAGGATCTTCTTCGGCTAATTTATTTAAGCCCACCCCTAAACGGTCAAGGTCGCCTTGAGTTTTAGGCTCAATAGCAATACCGATTACAGGCTCGGGGAAATTCATGGCTTCTAAAACAATCGGATTTTTTTCATCGCAAAGGGTATCTCCGGTACGAATATCTTTAAAACCTACGGCAGCGCCAATATCACCGGCTTCGATAAATTCGATGGGATTTTGTTTGTTGGCGTGCATTTGAAAAATACGAGAAATACGCTCTTTGTTGCCCGAACGGGTATTTAACACGTAAGAACCGGCATCTAAACGACCTGCATAGGCGCGGAAGAAGCAAAGACGTCCTACAAAGGGATCGGTAGCAATTTTAAAGGCTAAAGCCGTAAAGGGCTCTTTAGCATCGGGTTTGCGAATAACTTCTTGTTCTGTATCGGGGTTGGTGCCTTTAATGTTTTCTTTATCTAAAGGAGAAGGCATCAATTCCATCACCAAATCAAGCATGGTTTGCACGCCTTTATTTTTGAATGAAGAACCGCACACCATAGGAACAATTTTATTAGCTAAGCACGCTTTGCGCAAGGCAGCTAATACTTCGGCTTCGGTAATAGTATCCGGAGCATCGAAGAATTTTTCCATAATTTTATCATCAAATTCAGAAACGGCTTCCAGCATTTTTTCGCGCCATTCAGCCACTTCTTCTTTCATATCATCAGGAATGGGTACTTCGGTAAAGGTCATGCCTTTATCGTGTTCATTCCAAACAATACCACGGTTGTTGATTAAATCAACTACTCCTTTAAAGTTATCTTCAGAGCCTATGGGTAATTGCAAAGGTACTGCATTACCACCTAAAATTTCTTTTACTTGTTTTACAACATTAAGAAAATCAGATCCTTGACGGTCCATTTTATTAACAAAACCGATACGGGTTACGTTGTAATTATCGGCTAGGCGCCAGTTGGTTTCTGATTGAGGTTCTACCCCATCAACAGCAGAAAACAAAAACACCAATCCGTCCAAAACACGTAACGAACGATTTACCTCAACGGTAAAATCTACGTGGCCTGGGGTATCTATGATATTTAATTTGTACTTATTGTTACGGTAATTCCAAAAACAAGTAGTAGCAGCCGAGGTAATGGTAATACCGCGCTCTTGCTCTTGCGCCATCCAGTCCATAGTGGCGGCACCTTCGTGCACCTCACCTATTTTATGGTTTACCCCGGTATAGTACAATATACGCTCAGTGGTAGTGGTTTTCCCGGCATCAATGTGGGCTGCAATCCCAATGTTTCTTGTATATTTTAAATCGCTCATTTTATATCTTTTCTTCTTTAATAATGTTTAGAAACGGAAATGCGAGAATGCTTTGTTAGCTTCGGCCATTTTATGTACATCTTCTTTCTTTTTAAATGCAGCACCTTCCTCTTTAGAGGCCGCGATAATTTCTCCGGCTAATTTTTGAGCCATTGATTTTTCGTTGCGTTTGCGCGCATAACCTACCATCCAGCTCATAGCCAAGGCGGTTTTACGCTCTGGGCGAACTTCTGACGGTATTTGAAAGGTAGCTCCACCTACGCGGCGTGAACGAACCTCTACCTGAGGGGTAACGTTGGCCAAGGCTTTGCGCCATACTTCCAAACCATCTTCGCTGGTACGTTTGGCTACGGTTTCAATAGCTTCGTAAAAAATAGACGAGGCAATTGTTTTTTTGCCATCGTACATTAAGTTGTTGATAAAGCGTGTTACCAAAGTATCATTAAACTTTGGATCGGGTAACAAATATCTTTTTTTTGCTTTTGACTTTCTCATGGTATTTTATACTAATGCTTATTATTTTTTACCTTTTGCTGCCGGAGCTGCTGCACCCGCTTTGGGGCGTTTAGCGCCGTATTTAGAGCGTTGTTGTTTACGACCTTCTACTCCGCCGGTATCCAAAGTGCCGCGCACGATGTGATAACGAACCCCCGGCAAGTCTTTTACACGACCACCGCGCACCAACACAATGCTGTGTTCTTGCAGGTTGTGCCCTTCGCCCGGAATGTAGGCAATAACCTCTTCCTGATTGGTTAAACGAACTTTAGCCACTTTACGCAAAGCCGAATTGGGCTTTTTAGGCGTAGTGGTGTACACGCGCGTGCATACGCCGCGGCGTTGTGGAGAAGAGTTTAAAGCCGCAGATTTACTCTTATTTGCAGCTTTGGTTCTTCCTTTTCTTACTAATTGCTGTATGGTTGGCATCTTTTATCCTTTGAATGAGCTGATTTTTCTACTATTTTTACTATATTCCTATTTTTAGGGACGGCAAAGGTAATACTTTATTTCTATTCAACAAGTCCTTTTTGTTGTTTTTTTTAATTTTTTGTTGAAAACTTTTTTCTACCCATTTTTTAAGGCACGGTTTTTGCTCTAAAAAAATTACGCAATAACGCTTATCCCTCCTTTTACCACTTCATTTAGCTGCACTTGTACTTTAGTGCCAATAGGCAAAAAAATATCAACCCTAGAGCCAAATTTTATAAACCCAAACTGCTGACTTTGTTGTGCTGTATCGCCCTCTTTGCTGTACATAACAATACGGCGCGCCAAAGCCCCGGCTATTTGCCTAAAAAGTACCTGGGTACCGTCTTTTTTTGTTACTACTACGGTAGTGCGCTCGTTTTCGGTAGATGATTTGGGGTGCCAAGCTACCAGATATTTGCCGTGGTGGTGTACAGCATAGCTTACCGTGCCACTTACCGGATAGCGGTTTACATGCACATTGGTGGGCGACATAAATATAGAAACCTGCAAGCGTTTATCTTTAAAAAACTCGGTTTCTTCTACCTCTTCTATTACCACTACCTTACCATCGGCGGGGCAAACCACTTTGGCTTCATCTTTTGTCCAGTTACGACTGGGGCTTCTAAAAAATTGCAGTACCACTACCAGCACAAAAGCACTTATAGTGTATGCGGTGTAAGCCGCTACCGCACTCTCAGGAAAAAAATAAAAAGCAATACCAATAAGTATGGCCGAAAAAACAAATGCAAGTGCAATAGTTGGGTAGCCCTCTTTGTGAATAGTCATAATTTGATTTAAAAAATAAAGCGGCAAAGCTATATCTTTAAAGGATAAAAGCAAAATGCTTCTTTTTTTTTTACGCGCGAAAAATAAAAACCGTACTTTTATGTAATTTTTGTTATGCAACAAAGGCCATCTTATCTTATATACTCCTTTTTTTTCGTGCTGATGTTGTTTCAGTCGCCGGTTTATGCTCAAAACATCAAAAAGCTTTTAAAACAAGGTGAAGAGGCTATGCAGGATAAAAATTATTTTTCAGCCGCGCAAGTGTATAACCAAATCATCTTACAAGATTCTTTTAACCTAAGCTACCAGTACTTATATGCCGATGCCAGTCGCCTCAATTTTGACAACGATATTTCCTTGCACTGGTACCAAAAAGTTTTTAAAACCGATAACGGAAAAAACTACCCGGAAACCATTTTTTGGATAGGAGAACTGCTAAAGAGCAAAGCGCAATACAAACAAGCTAAAAAATTTTTTACCAAGTTTGCCTCCTCTAACCGCCGAAGTAAAAATGAGCATACAAAACTATTGGTAGAAAAAGCCAAACTAGAGAGCGAGGCCTGCGACCTTTCGCAATTAATGATGAAAAACCCGCTGGCTATAGTAGTAGAACATTTGGATAGTAATATAAATTCAAAAGTATCGGAATACGCGCCTATAGAGGCCGACAGCCTGTTGTATTTTTCATCGCTGCGAAACAAAAACGACAAAGACACCAAAAACGATATCGCCTTCAATAAAATTTTTATTTCAAAAAAAGAACAACAAAAATGGAAACGCGCCCAAGAGATGGACAGCCTCATAAACCAACAAGGTGTGCACACCGCCAACACCTGTTTCAACAGCAACTTTACCGAAATTATTTTCTCGCAATGCCAACAAAAAGATGCTTCTACCTTTGTATGCCAACTATACCAAGCCCAATACCTACAAGGCAAATGGAGCAAGCCTACCCTATTGCCCAGCCCTATTAACACAGAAGGCAGCAGCAGCACCCAGCCTGCCTTGGCACAAATAAATAACGATACCTATTTGTTTTTTTCATCTAACCGCAGCGGCGGGCAAGGCGGTATGGATATTTGGTATGCAAAAAAAACAGCCGACAACAGCTATTCGGCCCCCACAAACGCAGGAAAACTAATAAACAGCTACGAAGATGAGATAACCCCTTATTTTGAAGATATCACACAAACTCTTTATTTCAGCTCCAACCACCATAAAGGCATGGGAGGCTTTGATGTATTTAAAAGCGAATATAAAAACGAAACATTTAAAGCCCCTGAAAACGCAGGCTATCCGCTTAATAGTCCGCTAAACGATATTTACTACAGCATTAACAGCAAAAAAGACAAAGCCTATTTATCTTCTAATCGAATCGGTTCTTTTTTTGAAGAAAAGCAAAGCTGTTGCAATGATATATACGCTTTTGCCATTACCCCCCTTATACAAAACGAACCGGCCAAACCCATAGATACCTCTTTGCAAATTATCAGCAAAATGAAGCTGCTGGTGCCTCTTACTTTGTACTTTCATAACGACGAACCCGATGCTAAAACCAAAGCCATTACTACCAAAAAAAATTACAAAAAAACCTGCGAAGACTACCTGGCTATGAAACCCCTGTACCTAAAAGAGTTTTCTAAAAATTTAAAAAACGAAGAAAAACAAGGGGCTGAAAACCGCATTGAAAACTTTTTTGAAGACAGCGTACAGGCCGGCTTCAACGATTTAGAAAAATTTTCGCTGCTGCTGGAGGAAGTACTAAACCGTGGGGAAACCGTAAAAATAACCATGCAGGGCTTTTGCTCCCCCTTAGCCTCTACCGACTACAATATAAATTTAGCCAAAAGAAGAATCAGTAGTTTGCAAAACTATTTTAACCAATACAAAAATGCATTGTTTGTTCCCTATGTACAAAGCGGAAAACTTATTTATTACGAAGAGCATGTAGGCGAATTGCCCGCCAGCAAACAAAGCGACGATTATTACGACACACGAAATAGTATTTACAACACCGGAGCCGCTGCCGAACGAAAAATACAGATTATTGCCGTATCCGAAATACGGTAAAAGAAAAAAATACTGCGCTCATACCAAAACGAATGCCCTTTATTGATTGTGCAACCATAACACCAAACTTATACAAAATAAAGAAGCCCCTGCGTGCAGGGGCTTCTTTACAACTAATAAACAGAGTATGTTTAATCCTTAATAAACTTGATGTAAGTACCTTGGGTTAATATGGTATAAATACCCGAAGCATAAGCACTTACGTTTAATTGAGTTTGAGTGTCTTTTACTTGCAGCACTTCTACTACCTGTCCAATAGCGTTGTAAACCGTAATCGTTCCTAACTCGCTACTGGCTTGTACCGTTACTTGGTTGCTGGCCGGGTTGGGGTAAACAGATAAGTTATTTTGTGCATAACGGGCTATCCCGGTGCAAGCATCTACTACTAAAGCCACGCTGTCTTTATTAGAACAAGAAGTGGTGCTATTGGTATAGCTATACACTACATTAAAAGTACCGGTAGCTGCAGTGGGGGTAAAGGTGTTGCCGCTTACATGAGTACCGCTATATACGCCTCCTGCGGGGCTTCCGGTTAAAGTTATAGGAGTACCATTTACACATACGCTGGGCGATGAAGCCGTTAATGAAAGCGTAGGCAAAGCATTTACATTTACCGCTACTGTAGCGGTGTTTACACAACCGTTGGCATCGGTACCCGTTACGGTGTAAGAAGTGGCTGCGGTAGGGCTAACACTTATATTAGCGCTAGTAGCAGACGTATTCCATGCGTAACTTACAGCACCTGTAGCACGTAGGCTATCGCTGCTGCCTGTACAGATTGCAGCAGAAGCAGCCGTAGCGGTTACGTTGGGTAAGGCATTTACAGGGACAGAAACGGTATCCATATTGACGCAACCATTAACATCAGTGCCCACTACGGTATATGTTGTAGTAACCGTAGGTGTTATGGTAATGCTTACCGTAGTAGCACTGGTACTCCATGTATAAGTAGAAGCGCCACTAGCGTTTAGTATATCATTGCTGCCTGAGCATATAGCTGTTGTAGATGTGGCCGTGGCTGTTACCGTGGGTAAAGAATTAACCGTAACAGTGGTAGTAATTGCGTTAGAAACACAGCCTACACTAGTAGTACCCACTACGTTGTACGTAGTGTTAACCGTAGGTGTTACGCTTATGCTAGCAGTGTTATCAGATGTACTCCAAGTATAAGTACTTACGTTATTGCTAGCTGTGAGCGTGGTGGTGCTGCCTATACAAACGCTTGTATTCCCGCCTACCGTAATAGTGGGCGCTACGTAAGCAGGTGCGTAACTAGCGCTGGTAACAGCACCCGGGGTTACCCAGTTGCTATTTGCACCGTTTAAAGTAAAATTAGCCATAGGTATATCGTTGCTGTTTCCAGAAGAGTCTCTTATAGTTGTAACAGAGGCGTTGTTTAATCCCGCAGCTCCTTCGTTAAATTTATAATAGGCTAACAATCCATTTTGAGGCATGGGCAACTCACCGTACAGGTAGTTTTGTATCTCGGTTTGGCATAATGCCCTATTCCAAAAACGAACCTCATCTATATCTCCATCAAATTTTTCTGTTCCTCCTTGGTTAGAGCCAATTGCAAAAGAGCCGGACGGAGTATTAGGGATAACGGTGGTAGTAAAAGTGTAAGCCGCCCCATTTACATATAACATCCAATTGTTTCCTTGAGAGGTAACCATCACATTAGTCCATACATTAGGAGCGACAGTAACCGTAGAAGTAAGTATAAAAACACCTCCAACTACAACAGATAAATATTGTGAATTATCCATAAAAAGAGCATAACCCGAAGATCCAGTGTTACCATTAGAAACAATCATTTGATTACCACCTGTATTTACTCCCGACCAGTTTACATAAGCACCAAATGTAATATTATCGGTGAGGGTTGAAAAGTTAGGGATAATAGCATTGTTGCTAGTAGAAGCTTGAAAATTTAAAGCAGCACCGGGGGTAACACATTGTAGCAGTACAGATGCGTTGTAATCAGAGCTATTAACATTTGCCAAATCTATTTTACTGTCTCCGTTAAAATCAGTAGCTATTGCGCAATATGGCCCATTGCCTACCATATAGCTTCCGCCTGATCCAAAAGTACCACTTCCGCTATTTAATAATACTGTAGCATTCTTGCTTCCAAAATTTACAGTAGCTAAATCCATCTTAGTGTCTCCATTAAAATCTGCAGAACACACAGAGTACACACCATTTCCCACGCTATAACTAACTGCTGTGCTAAAAGAAGTTCCGGTGCCATTGTTTAACAACACGGAAACGTTGTTTCCGCTATAGTTAGCAGCCGCTATATCGGCTATACCATCTCCGTTATAATCGGCAGCCGTTACAGAAACAGGCATTGCTCCCACATTGTAATTAGAAGCTGCACCAAAAGTACCTGTTCCGCTATTTAAAATAACAGATACGTTATTAGATGATGAGTTCGCCGCTACCACATCTGGTTTTCCATCTCCATTAAAATCAGCAGTAGCTATATATAAAGGAAAACTTCCAACCCCATAATAAGCTGTTGAACCAAAAGTACCGGTACCGCTATTTAACAGAATAGATACATTGTGAGTAGCCTCGTTAGCCGTTGCTAAGTCAGGCGAGCCATCTCCATTAAAATCCGCTGAAACTACACAATAAGGAGAATTGGCAGTTGTATAAGTTACAGCAGCAGCGAAAGTGCCCGTACCACTGTTTATATACACCCCCACTTTATTGTCCCCTTCATCAGCTACAGCTAAATCTTGCTTTCCATCACCATTAAAATCAGCAGCACAAATAGAATACGGATAACTCCCTGCCGGATAATTTACCATAGAGGAAAAAGTACCGTCACCATTATTAAACAACACTGAAATGTTGCTGCTAGAAGCGTTTGCTGTTGCCATATCCGGATGCCCATCACCGTTAAAATCGGCAGAACATACCGAATACGGCTCGGCTCCTGTACCATAGGTTACTTGAGGACTAAAGCACAATCCCTGCGCTGTTCCTTTTACATTCATAGCCGCTAAGACAGCTATACTTAGTAGTATTTTTTTCATATTTTTTAAAAATTTAAGCAAAAATAAACTTAAATAGATAAACCGCAAGAATACATTTTAATTATTTAACATATTTTGTGCTTTATTAACTAAAAAAACAGAATATGTAATAAAAAGTCATTCGTCTTTAACAATATATTTTGCAGAAAGTGCTTTTTTTACCCCTCTACAAAATAAAGAAGCCCCTGCGTGCAGGGGCTTCTTTACAACTAATAAACAGAGCATGTTTAATCCTTAATAAACTTGATATAAGTACCTTGGGCTAATATGGTATAAATACCCGAAGCATAAGTACTTACGTTTAATTGAGTTTGAGTGTCTTTTACTTGCAGCACTTCTACTACTTGTCCAATAGCGTTGTAAACCGTAACCATGCCTAACTCGCTACTGGCTTGTACCGTTACTTGGTTGCTGGCCGGGTTGGGGTAAACAGATAAGTTATTTTGTGCGTAACGGGCTATGCCGGTGCAAGCATCTACTACTAAAGCCACGCTGTCTTTATTAGAACAAGAAGTGGTGCTATTGGTATAGCTATACACTACATTAAAAGTACCGGTAGCTGCGGTGGGGGTAAAGATGTTACCACTTACATGAGTACCGCTATATACGCCTCCTGCGGGGCTTCCGGTTAAAGTGATAGGGGTACCATTTACACATACGCTGGGCGATGAGGCCGTTAATGAAAGCGTAGGCAAAGCATTTACATTTACCGCTACTGTAGCGGTGTTTACACAACCGTTGGCATCAGTACCCGTTACGGTATAAGAAGTGGCTGCAGTAGGGCTAACGCTTATATTAGCGCTAGTAGCAGACGTATTCCATGCGTAACTTACAGCGCCTGTGGCTCGTAAGCTATCGCTGCTGCCTGTACAGATTGCAGCAGAAGCAGCCGTAGCGGTTACGTTGGGTAAAGCGTTTACAGTAACTGTTGTAACGGCTACATTTGATGGACAGCCTAATAAAGTCCCGCTTACTGAATACGTAGTATTTACGGTAGGGCTTTCTACCACACTTGTCGTATTATCGCTTGTGCTCCAAGTATAAGTATCCAATGTGGTGCCTGTTGCTGTTAATGTAGTAGTAGCACCTATACAAATGCTTACTGTATTACCGCTTATGGTAATAGCAGGCGCTACATAAGCAGGCGCGTAACTGCCTGTCGTTACGGCACCGGGGGCTACCCAATTGCTATTTGCACCATTTAAAGTAAAATTAACCATAGGTATGTCGTTGCTGTTTCCAGAAGAATCACTTACGGTTGTAACAGAGGCATTATTCGCTCCTGCGGCTCCTTCGTTAAATTTATAATAGGCTAACAATCCGTTTTGAGGCATAGGCAACTCACCGTACAGGTAATTTTGTATCTCAGTTTGGCATAATGCTCTATTCCAAAGACGAACTTCATCTATATCTCCATCAAAATTTTCAGTACCTGCCTGATTAGAACCAATTGCAAACGAGCCGGACGGAATATTAGGGGTAACGGTGGTAGTAAAAGTATAAGCCGCTCCATTTACATATAACATCCAATTGTTTCCTTGAGAGGTAACCATCACATTAGTCCATACATTAGGAGCGACAGTAACCGTAGAAGTAAGTACAAAAACGCCTCCAACTACAATAGATAAATATTGTGAATTATCCATAAAAAGGGCGTAACCCGAACTAGCAGTATTTCCATTAGTTACAATCATTTGATTGCCACCTGTGTTTACTCCCGACCAGTTTACATAAGCACCAAAAGTAATATTATCGGTAAGGGTTGAAAATACAGGAGAAATAGCATTGTTGCTAGTAGAAGCTTGGAAATTTAAAGCAGCGCCGGGGGTGTTAACAGTAACCGTGCTTGTTGCCATAGATGTACATCCATTAGTTGTACCGGTTACCGTATAATAAGTTGTTATAGTGGGTGTAACGGCTATAGAAGCTGAGGTAGCTGAAGTGCTCCAACTGTAAGTAGTAGCACCATTAGCAGTTAAAGTAGCTGTACCACCTATAAAAATAGCTGGGCTATTAACTGTTACCGTTGGGGGAACAAAAGCAGGCGCGTAACTGCCTGTAGTTACGGCACCGGGGGCTACCCAATTGCTGGTAGTGCCGTTTAAGGTAAAGTTGGTTAGCGTACCGTTATTTCCATTTCCTGATGAGTCAGCAGCAACAGTAACAGTTGCGTTATTAACCCCTGCCAAACCTTCATTAAATGGATAATAAGCCATTAAGCCGGTTTGAGGCATTTTTAACTCTGCGTTCATGCTGTTTTGTATTTCTCCTTGACACAAGGCACGATTCCAAATACGTACTTCATCTATAGTACCATTGAAGTAATTAATGCCGGTTAAGATGCGACCAATGTCTATTTGGGCAGGAGCATTACGCGGGTTTGTGCTTCCTGTACCGGTTGATTCCAATACGCCATCAACATAAACCGACATCGCGCCTGTACTCATAACCCAAGTACCAGCTACGTGATGCCAATTGCCATCATTAATAGATGTAGTAGAAGTTATTGTTACATCAGGGTTACCTATGCCTAAAGCAAAGTTATTTCCAACTAAAGCCGTTCCAAAATCATTAACAACGCCAGAAACTTCGGCATCAACCATCCCTATGCCGCTATACCATTGCGGACCACCACCTGTTTGTGTGGTTTTTACCCAGTATTCAATAGTAAAATCGCTGCTTATAACTTCATTGATAGGAACATAATTATTAGTGCCGTTAAAGTTTAGGGCGGCTCCTTTTATTATTATGGTATCTTGTGTTGATGACACACAGCCTACTGCACTTGTTCCACTTACGGTGTAAATAGTTGCGATGGCAGGTGATACAACTGTTGTATTCGTATTATCACCCGTGCTCCAAGTATAAGTAGCTGTGCCGCTTGCCGTTAAAGTTGTTGAAGTGCTTGGAAGTACTGTAGTAGATGTTGGATTTACAGTCACAACTCCTCCTCCGTTACCAACAAAATTTGATGTAGTGCCCGTAAGTGCAAAGTTATTTAAACTACCATCATAGCCATGACCTGTAACATCAATAACGCTTGTTATAGCCGTATTGTTTCCATCAGCAATACCGTTATCAAAATTATAGTAAGCCAAAAGCCCGGTAGCTGTTCTTACGGTAGAGCACATATCGGTCTGCACATCGCTTTGCGAACGAGTAATAGTCCAAACACGCAGTTCATCCAAACTTCCTTTAGATTGCTCACCGCCACCTGCGCTTAACGCCCCCATAGTAAGGGTATTTCCGCCCATTGAGCTGGTAAGACAATCTCTATAGGTTTGCCCGGCATACGGAGGGCCATAAGTAGTTGTGCCGCTGCCTACCACATTTCCATTGGCAAAAAAAGTATAGTTCCCGCTTCCGTCTATGGAAAAAGCAACATGCACCCATTGTCCGGCGGTATAGGTAAAAGGCGCCTGAATGCCTGTATTATCCCAAGCAGTACCAGAGTTATAACCAATATCACAATAAATTTTATTACCATCAACCAATTTAAAATCAAAAGTGTTGTTGTAGTTAGATGGATTTCCGCCTCTTGTACTTACTACTACAAAATCAGTTCCAGTAGTAGCCACCGCTGGGTTTACCCAGGCTTCTACAGTAAAAGGCGTCAGTATGCCCTGTGGGAGGGTACCAACCACTACTCGGTCATCAACTCCATCAAAATTGAGAGCGGCTCCCGTTTGTGCGTTTGCATTTAAACAGCCAAATGCAAAAGCTGATAATAAAAATTTTTTCATATTTTTTGTTTTTAAGTTTAGGACACAAAAGTAAAGGGTAGCTACAAAAAAAAGATAGCCCGAAAAGGTTTTATTAAACAAATAACAACCCGAAAAGGTTTTTTTAGGTTATTTTAAGGATTACTTTGCCTTAGAAGGTAAAAAACCATAGTGTTTTTTAAATGCCGCCGAAAACTTACCCACATTTTCATAACCTAATTTATGGGCTATTTCTTTTACATACAAATTACTATCCTGACTTAATAATTCTTTAGCCAACTGCATTTGTTTTTGCTGAAAATACTGAAAAACAGGTTGCCCAAAGGTTCTTTTAAAATCTTTTTTTAGTTTGGATTCGGATATGTCATGACAGCCAGCCAGAACCGCAATGCCCGGGAATTTCCCATCAATGCTTTTCATAAGCTCTTTTTCTACTTTGCGCATCGTTATTAAGTCCGTTTTTTCTATTTGCTCTGTATTTTCTTCAAAATCTTCGTTTAGATGAAGGTTAAAAAGGGTATTAAACAAATTAAAGGTATGCGATTTAAGACTCAACATATCTACCTTGCTTTTTTCTCTATCTACCCTTACCAGGTTTTCAAAAACAGAAAACTCGTTGTTGATGTGCTTAGGAGCTAAGGGCTGCATGATGAAGGTGTTTTTAGAAAGCACAAAATCGCTTAATTTATTCTTTACAAAAACATCGTGGTGCATTAAATTGGCATCTAACCATTGCTTGCTAAAATAGAAACTGATGTAGCGACAATCAGAGCCTTTCGTATTCACGTCGCCAAAAATCTGACGAGGCTTTAAAAACGTCCAACTGTATTGAGGCAAACTCAACTCCCTTTTATCTAATAGCTTATACACGGTTTTACGATTGGCTGTAAGATTAAGGCTTATCATGTAATAATCATTGGGCATTTGCTCATCGTATATCATGTTGTAGGCCACATTAGCTTTGTAATAAACCGTAGAATACAACAAAAACAAACCCTCTTCTATTTTTTGATAATAAAAACCTCCTTTTAAAAAAGGGGTATTTGATTGCAATAATTGTAGCTTTTTATCGTGCTTTACAAAAGGCAGTTTTTGCATACTGGCCACCATGGTTTCGGGCGAGTTGGCCAAATACGGAATGTTGTAAAACCCTTTAGAATACGTTACCAAATACTTTTTGTAACCCAAAAACCATCTTTTTATCGCCTCTTGCAGCATATCAACACCTTATCTGTGCGGCGAAGATACTGTTAAAATTGTTAAAACAAACAATTGTTTTAATGTGCTTCTAACCAATTAGCCCCCACGCCCATACCTACTTCTACCGGCACCTCTAAGGGCATGGCGTTTTTCATACAATTTTCTATAAGCGGTTTTAAAACAGATAATTCGTCTTTATGCACATCAAAAATAAGCTCGTCGTGTACTTGCAAAATCATTTTGCTTTGCAGCCCTTGTTGTTTTATTTCTTTGTGAATCTGTATCATGGCTAATTTTATCATATCGGCAGCCGAGCCTTGTATGGGCGCGTTGATAGCATTACGCTCGGCAAAGCCACGTACCACCGCATTAGCCGAGGTGATATCGCGTAGCCAGCGGCGGCGGCCTAAAAGTGTTTGTACGTAGCCGTTTTCTCGGGCAAAGTGTATCATATCATCCATATATTTTTTTATAGATGCGTACTCTTTAAAATAGTTATCAATAAGTTGTTTGGCTTCGGCACGAGAAAC
Organism: Bacteroidota bacterium; assembly: GCA_018267475.1. Lineage (GTDB taxonomy): Bacteria > Bacteroidota > Bacteroidia > B-17B0 > Aurantibacillaceae > PALSA-968. The sequence continues at coordinate 47,771 of JAFDYI010000005.1, forward strand.
GCCAATGTTTTCAGCCAATCCAAAAGCTCCTTGTCCGTATATAATACCAAAGTTTACGCTTTTAGCTTTGTAACGCATTTCTTTGGTTACCTCACTTTCGTTAATGCCGTAAACCTTAGCCGCTGTGGCGGTGTGAATGTCTTTACCCAATCTAAAAGCCTCACACATAGCTTCGTCTTTACTAAACGAGGCTACAATGCGCAGCTCTATTTGCGAGTAGTCGGCGCTAAGCAGTACATGGTTGTCATCGCGCGGCACAAAGGCCTTGCGTATGTAGCGACCACGCTCGGTACGTATTGGTATGTTTTGCAGGTTGGGATTATCCGAACTTAAACGTCCGGTAACAGCCACCACCTGGTTGTATGAGGTGTGTACCCTACCGCTGTTTTTATAGACCAGCTGCGGCAAGGTATCTACATAAGTGTTTTTTAGTTTCATCACTTCTCTATACTCCAAAATTTTGGGCACTATGGGGTGCTTTTCAGTCAATTTTACAAGCACCTCCTCGCCGGTGGCGTACTGCCCGGTTTTGGTTTTTTTAGGTTTCTCGGTTATTCTAAGATAATCAAACAACACTTCGCCAACCTGTTTGGGCGAGGATACATTAAAAGGAGTGCCTGCTAATGCCTGTATTTCATCGTCTATTTTCACAATCTCTTTTTCTAATTCGTGCGCATACTCTTGTAGCATAGAGGTATCTATTTTTACGCCTTCGTATTCCATATCGGCCAACACCGGCACCAACGGAATTTCAACTTCAGAAAACAACTGTTCTACCTTATTTTCTTGCAACTTAGGGGCAAATACTTGCTGCAATTGCAAAGTAATATCCGCATCTTCGGCAGCATATTCTTTAATAACATCAATTGCTACATCGCGCATAGAGCCTTGGTTTTTCCCTTTTTTTCCTATTAAGGTTTCAATGCTTATGGGAGCATAATTCAAATACGTTTCGGATAGCACATCCATACCGTGGCGCATCTCGGGCTGAATAAGAAAATGAGCGATCATGGTATCAAACAGTTTGTTTTTTATTTCAATACCATAGTTTTTCAGCACCTGCAAATCGTATTTTATGTTTTGCCCTATAAGCGTTTTACTTGTATCAGAAAAAAGAGGAGCAAACTCATTTATTATTTTTTGTGCTTCTTCTCTATTGCTTGAAAAAGGAATGTAATAGGCTTCGTGTGCTTTTATAGCAAAAGATAGACCTACTAACTCTGCTTCAAAGGTATTTAAGGAAGTAGTTTCGCTATCAAAACAAAATTGCGTTTGCTGAAGCAAAAGGTGCAGCAGTTCTTTTCTTTTTTCCTCCGTATCTACCAACCTATATTGGTGCGCGATGGTGCCGGCTGTTTCGTGCTGCTTTTCAAGAGGGAGGTCGTTTTCTGTTAGTACTTCCGTACCTTCTTCTTTTTCGGGAGAATCAAACAAGTTGGGCTGCGCGTAAGCATCTTTTGTTTTTTTGGTGTTTTGTTTGTCGCCAAACAACGTGCGGTTTGCCAATGAGGCCTCGGCTTCAATGGGAGAAGCAATAGGTTCTCCTAAAATTTTTTGAGCTAACGCTCTAAACTCCAACTCGGTTAGAAGCTCACGAAGGGAATCTTTATTAATGTCTTTTCTTAGCAAACCTTCTTCGTTAAGCGTTATAGGTACATCAAGTGTTATGGTTGCCAATTTTTTTGACAAAAAAGCTTTTTCTTTATTTTGCTCTACCTTCTCTTTTAGTTTTCCTTTTAATTTTTCGGTATTGGTGTATAAATTTTCTATAGAATGAAACTCTTTTACTAATTGTATCGCTGTTTTTTCGCCTACGCCGGGTATGCCGGGTATGTTGTCTGAGGCATCGCCCATCAAACCTAAAATATCAATAAGTTGTATTACATTTTGTATCTGCCATTTATCGCAAATTTGCGAGGCACCCAAAATTTCGGCGCCATTGCCCAAGCGGGCGGGCTTGTATATAAACACATTATCATCCACCAGTTGCCCGTAATCTTTATCAGGTGTCATCATATAAGTAGTGAAACCTTGCCCTTTGGCTTGCAGAGCCAGCGCTCCAATAACATCATCAGCTTCATAACCCGGTACCGAAAGGGCGGGTATATTAAACCCTTCTAACAAGCGAAACACATAGGGAATGGATTTTCGTAAATCGTCGGGCATTTCCTCTCTATTGGCTTTGTAATCTTCAAACTCTACATGTCTGTGCGTAGGGCCTGCTAAATCAAAAGCAACGGCTATATGCGTAGGTTTTTCTTTATTAAGCACTTCCAGCAAGGTGTTGGTAAAGCCAAAAACAGCCGAAGTATTGAGACCTTTGGAATTGATGCGCGGGTTGCTGCTAAATGCAAAATAGGCTCTGTAAATAAGCGCATAGGCATCTAACAAAAATAATTTTTTGGGAACGTCTTTTGTAATCATTCGGTAAAAATAAGGAATTGAAAATAAGTAAGAGCCTTTCTTTACAAAGATTCATTTATTCAAATAAAAAAACGACCTTTGCTATCGTTTATGAAAACGTTTCAAATACCGGACTCGTACAAAAGCACTATCATTGCCAAACTAAAAACGCTCCGCAGGGTGCAAGACCCTCGCAAAAAAGATATAACGCCCACCTATTTAGATTTTGGGCCGGTAGGGTTTTATATAGCACGCCATTTTGGTTTTTGTTACGGAGTAGAAAATGCAATAGAAATTTCATTTAAGGCTGTAGCCGAAAACAAAGGCAAGCGCATTTTTTTGCTTAGCCAGATGATACACAACCCCGAAGTAAACCAAGATTTAGCTGAAAAAGGCGTGCAATTTTTACAAGATACTAATGGAAAGCAACTCCTCTCATTAGATGAATTAAAAAAAGACGATATTGTTATTATTCCGGCTTTTGGCGCCACCCTGCAAAACGAGGCCGAACTAGAGCGCCGAGGAATAGAAATACAGAAATACAATACCACCTGCCCCTTTGTAGAGCGGGTGTGGAAAAAATCGGAGCAAATAGGAAAAGAAGAATACACCATCATCATTCATGGAAAGCATACGCATGAAGAAACGCGCGCCACTTTTTCGCGCAGCGAAAAAAATGCGCCAACCGTGGTAGTAAAAGATTTGGCCGAAGCAAAAAAACTAGGCGCCTATATTTTAGGAACAAAAGAAACGGCCCTCTTTTACGAAGATTTTAAAGACAAACATTCTCTAAACTTTGATGTAAATATTCATTTGCAAAAAGTGGGCGTTATAAATCAAACCACTATGCTTGCCACTGAAACGCAAGAAATTGCAGATTACTTTAAGCAATTAATGCTTAGCAAATACGCGAATGAGCCGCTAAAAAATCATTTTTCTGACACACGCGATACGCTTTGCTATGCCACCAACGAAAACCAAGATGCCACCCAAGGCTTGCTGCAAACAAGGGCTGATTTTGCGGTGGTAGTAGGGGGGTATAACAGCTCTAACACCTCGCATTTGGTAGAACTATTAGAGCAAAAATTCCCGACCTATTTTATTTCTTCCGAACAAGAGATAGAAAGCAATACCTGCATTCATCATTTTGATTATACGCATCAAAAAAAAATAAGCACCTCTTATTTTATTCCTAAAAAAAACAAAGTAAACATTGTACTTACCAGCGGCGCCTCGTGCCCCGATACCACGGTAGAACGTGTGTTGTTGCGTTTGCTGTGTTTTTTTGAAAACACCAGGAACCCGGAAGAGGTTGTTGCTTCCATTTTAAAATCGTAATTTTTATAAAAGCTCGTACACTTTCAAAAAAATTTGTTCCATTTTTTTTCTGGTTTCTGAGGGACTGCCATTGAAATTAGTAACTATAAGGCTGATGCAAATTTCTTTTCCGCTTTTTGTTTTCATATAGCCTGCATAGGAGCGCACACGCGTAATATAGCCGCTTTTGGCTTTAAAATTATTTTCTAAGGGGCTGCCTTTACCTATTTTTTTTAGAGAACCACTAACGCCCGCCACCGGCAAAGAATTGATAAAAGCATTTTTTACTACCGTATCGCTATACATAAGGTGCAGCAACTTGGACAAATGCTCGGCAGTAACGGCATTGCTGCGCGACAAGCCACTCCCATCATTTATAAACAAACCATTTTCATCAAACCCCTGAGATTTAAGATGATTGACTACTGTTTGAATAGCCAGCCAATTGCTGCCCCAGCCCGCCTTTTTTACAGCAAGGGTTCTAAAGATGCTTTCGGCATACAAATTATTACTGTGCAAATTGGTTTGAGCAACTATTTTCTCTAAAATAGGCGATTTATAATTATACAAAACCGTAAGATTTTGGCTATACTGCTTTTTATTTTCGGCGGTTATTTTTAAAATAGGTTTATCCGCCATATCAATACCTTCTTTTTTCATAGCTTGCTTCAAATGCATAGCTAAGAGTATTTCCGGGTGTGGCATAGAAACCTCTATTGACGAAGGCTTGTTGCTTACGGGTAGGGTGCCGGTAATTTTAATTTCGGAAGATGCCGGGGCTCTGTATGCCGAAGCATTGTCTTCATGACCACCGGCTTTCACCTCATTTTTTATAGTGCTGCTTTCTATATACGGTACTGTTTTTTTTATTCGTAAGCTATCCCCTGCTTTGGCAGAAGGCTCATACACTACATACATTTTGTTATCGCTATACGACAAGCCATTGGGGCCGGCTCCAAAATAATTACCCATATCACCCCAAACCCAGTTAGCGGGTATATCTTCTTCAAAACAACTAACATCAATTACTATTTGTCCGGTTATTTTTTTTATCCCTTTTTCTTTTAAAACGGCAGCCCACCTGTTAGCTACAAAAAAAGTATCCTCGGCCTTTCTAAAGTATTCTGAATTAAGAGAAGGGTCGCCGCTTCCTTTTATGTATAAGTCGCCATTAATGGTTCCGCTTGCCTTATCAAAATTACCTGAGTATTGTAGCAGTGTTTCATATCTGAAATTTTTTCCTAAAATTTGAAGAGCACAAGCGGTAGTTATAATTTTTAATGTGCTGGCCGGTGTTAAGCTTATGTTTTTATTATACTCTTCTATTAAGGAGCCCGAAGCGGCATCTAACACGCAAAATCCAACGCTAGCACTATTCCATGTTTTTTCTTTTTTTAGCTCATCGATATATTTAACCACGTCTGTTTGCGAATAAACAAGCGTATATAAAAAAACAGCTATAATTGTGGTAAAAAAGCGAGGCTTCACGTACCAAAGATAACAATTTAAACATTGCCATAAGAGCTTCCTTAAAGGTTTTACGCCCGTTATACTTAAAGCCGCTCTAAATATTTTTTAAATAGCTTCTTATTAAATCATCTTTTTATTTAGTACCTTTGGAGCATACTATGCAACCCATTATAGAAAGAATAAACCGAAAATTTCTTTTAGGCGAGCTTACGCCCGATAAATTTGTGCGAAAAACCAACAATGGGAATAACGAAATATACATCATTACTCATCAAGACTCCCCCTATGTAATGATGGAAATTGGGCGCCTGCGCGAACTTACTTTTCGTTATGCAGGAGGCGGCACCGGAAAAAGTTTGGATATAGATGAGTACGATGTTTCTTCGCACCCGTATAAACAATTGTTGGTTTGGAACCCCGAACATAAAGAGATTGTAGGAGCCTATCGCTACATCAAATGCAAAGAAGCAGGGTATAAAAACAAAATGGTAGATTTAGCTACCACCGAGTTGTTTGAGTTATCTGAAAAATTCATTCAAAAATACTTAGCGCAAACCATTGAATTAGGGCGCTCGTTCGTACAACCCAATTATCAACCCGGAGAAAATTTTAGAAAGGGCTTGTTTTCTTTAGACAACCTGTGGGACGGACTAGGAGCTATTGTTGTGGATAACCCTGATTGTCACTACTTTTTTGGAAAAGTAACTATGTACACGCATTTTAATAAGCAAGCCCGCGATTTATTATTAGCTTTTATGGAGTACTACTTTCCAGACAAAGAAACTATGGTGCTACCTATACAAGCAGTAGAAAAAAAAACAGATGTATCTTCTTTTTTAAAAAGCCTTGAAGGGCTCTCCTACAAAGAGGGGCACTTAATTTTAAACAAGCACATGCGCGAGCTTAACGAAAATATCCCTCCGCTAATTAACGCGTACATGAACCTATCGCCCACCATGAAATCATTTGGAACCGCCATAAACACTCATTTTGGGGGCGTAGAAGAAACCGGAATTTTAGTAGATATAAACGACATTTATGAATCAAAAAAACAACGCCACGTAGATTCGTATATTGCTGAAAAAGAAATGAGAAAATAAGGGATTAGCCGCTATTCTTTACTAATAATTATGTGTAGCGATGAAACAACCCTATCGTTTTGCTCTATGGTTACAAAATAATTTCCTGCGTTTAAGAAAGAAAAATCTAATAGGTTATCTGCATTTGAATACACTCTCTGAAAAGAAAGTTCTTCCCCTAGAACGGAGTACAATTTCATGGTAAAAAAGGGGGCCAATGTGTTTTTTATAAAAAGATGAATTGAGCCTGTGCTTGGATTGGGATAAATACTTACCGCTACATTTGGAGCATAATTTCTTATAGAAGCTTGGCTTAGAGAAAGGGTATCGGTGTAGGAATTAATAATAAACGTATTAATAGCGGTATTTTTAATAGAATCGCTATTTAAACGAACTAAAAACACATCATCGCTTCCTGCCCCATAACTATACGTACTCCCCACTGCAATTATTTTTCCTTTAGAAGTGTACAGGCCGCTGTAACCATAATCATTTTGCACTCCCCCTGCTGCAAAGGCAAAATCAGGAATGAAGCCGTTGTACTGATTAAACCCTACCAAAAATGTCCCGGTGCCCCCCAATCCTCCATTTTTAGTACCAACTAAGCAAATGCTTCCATAGCTGGTATTCAGTACTTTATAGTACGATTCGTAATACCCTTTTGACACGATAAGGTCACCGCTTTCTATAACCGAATTAACCGCTAAACTTGTGTCGTACTTAGCAATAATTCCTACCGTGGTGTTGCTGTCTGGATGAAAAGCAGAACCACCTATGGTAAATAAGCTATCGTTATACGGCGTAATCGCATTTATGGTTTCCTGCAAAGGGCCTGTATATGCGACAAAATTTTGCTGCAACAAGTTGCCATTAAAATCTATTTTTGCAAGCCAGGCATCAGCTATCCCATCTGCAGGATACGAAGCGTTAGCCCCTACCGCATATAATCTGTTGTGCATTACGCATATACTATTAAAAACGTCGTCTTTATTTCCCCCATATTGGCGCGTCCACAAAGTATCTCCATTTTTATTGATGCGTATTAAATAAGCGTCTGCATTTCCTTGGGCGGTAGCATACGTTTGCCCGCACAACACAAAACCACTATCGGGCATAGCACATGAGCCATAAGCAAAACTCCATGCACCTTTATCAATACTTTTTTGCCATAATAAATTTCCGTTTCTATCTATTTTTAAATAATAGGCAGAGTAATTATGCATGCTGCTCGTCGAGAACGAATTGCTGTAACCTACCACTAAATAACAACTATCCATCGTGCGCTGCACGCTGTACGCCCAATCATTTTCTGCTCCTCCCTGGGTGTTACTCCATTTATGATTGCCTAAGCTATCGGTTTTTACAATATAAAAAGAAGTATTTCCTTGCCCAAAGCTGCTAGTAGTCCCTACTAAAAGATACCCTTTGTCGTATGCCTCCACAACATCACGGGCTTCATCGTTATTAACACCCCCATACGTATAATAAAAAGCCGTATCGGCGGGTAATTTATGTACTTGTGCTTCTGAATGAAAGAAAAAAAACAAGCTCAAGCAAAGTGTTAAGAGGAGTATCTTTTTATTGCGTGTGATAGTTGGCATTTGAGGCTACTAAGTTAAAAAAATAAATGGCACGCGCGCGCACTATGGCCTATTTTCTTAAAAAGTAATTTTATGCCGTAAATTAAACTTCTTAAATAATCCCTACAATTTATATACCTTTGCAGCCGCAAAAAAGGTGAATCCGGATATACAATATATAGGCGAGCGGTTGTGGGCAGGCACGGTAGGGCATTTTTTTATTATCCTTTCTTTTGTGGCCTCTTTACAAGCTGCGGTTGCCTATTTTTTTGCAGAAAAAAATCCTACTCAAACAAGCTGGTTAACCTTAGCCCGTTTTTCTTTTAGAGCGCATGTAGTAGGCGTGGCAGGCATTATGGCTACCTTGTTTTTTTTACTATATAACCACTATTACGAGTACTCCTACATTTGGCAACACTCCAGCAACAGCATGCCTATGCGCTATATCTTTTCTTGCTTTTGGGAGGGGCAAGAGGGTAGTTTTTTATTGTGGACCGTTTGGCACGCCTTTATTGGTTTGATACTGCAACGCACTGCCAAATCATACGAAACCGGCGTTATGTGCATTTTATCTTTAGTGCAAGCTTTTTTGGCCACGATGCTGTTAGGCATCGTCGTTTTTGGAACTAAAATAGGCAGCAACCCTTTTATTTTATTAAGAGAAAATCCCGATTTTAGCAACATCCCCCTTTTTAACAACCCGAAATATATAGAGAAATTAGATGGAAGAGGCTTAAACCCGCTGCTGCAAAACTACTGGATGACCATACACCCCCCTACCCTATTTTTAGGTTTTTCTCTTACGGTAGTACCCTTTGCCTATGCGCTAACAGGGCTGTGGCGTAAAGAATTTGCGGCATGGCAAAAACCGGCCTTGCCTTGGGCTTTTACGGGTGTTATGGTTTTGGGCTTAGGCGTACTTATGGGCGGCGCCTGGGCTTATGAAGCACTAAGCTTTGGAGGCTTTTGGGCTTGGGATCCGGTAGAAAATTCTTCATTAGTACCCTGGCTTACTCTTGTAGCAGCAGCGCATTTAATGTTGGTAAACAAATCAAGAGGTAATTCTTTGTTTTCTTCCACTCTTTTAACACTATCCAGCTTTATCCTAGTGTTGTACTCTACCTTTCTTACACGTAGCGGTGTATTGGGCAGCGCATCGGTACATGCCTTTACCGATTTAGGTATGCAAAAACAATTATTACTATACTTATTAAGTTTTGTTTTCTTAAGCGTTTATTTACTACAACAACACAAAATAATAGCTTTTGCTTATACCTGCATAAGCGCTGTATTCTTTTTATCCATTTTTGCTTTTAATATATACCCGGGTACATTGCTCTCAATATGGGGGGGCACGTCCTTTGTGCTTTTATTTTTAGCTTATTTCTTTTCTTTTCCTAAAGATAAAGAGGAAGAACAAATTTACAGTCGCGAATTTTGGCTGTTTATTGCTGCTTTTATTTTGTTTTTATCGGCTCTTACCATTAGTATTTTTACTTCTATCCCCGTTTTCAACAAAATGTTTGGCACACACAAAGCGCCTTTTACTATTGACAAATACAATGCCTGGGAAATACCTTTTGCTATCATCATTGCATTGCTATTGGCGGTAGGGCAGTTTTTCAAATATAAAAAAACAGACAAAAAAGATTTTTTTAACCATTTTAAAATATCAGGATTGGTCGCTTTATTTTTTGGCGGACTGGCTGCCTCTGCTTTATTCCTGTCGCACGGTTGGCAGGCTCTTTCTTCCGAACAAAAAACAAACAACATTCTGTACTCTATCCTAATGTTGGTATCTGCTTTTGCCCTTTTTGCCAATACCGAATATTGGCTGCGCATCTTAAAAGGGCGCATCAAACACTTAGGGGCCTCGTTGGCTCATATTGGTTTTGCCCTACTGTTAATAGGCGCTCTTATATCTACTTCAAAAAAAACAACGCTTTCTAAAAACACATCACAAAAAAGCGTGTCTTCATTAGGTAAAGAGTTTGACGACAAAAAAAGCATTTTGTTAGTGCGTGGCGATACCTTGCCAATGCCTCCTTATTATGTAAGCTATGTGGGCAAACAAAAAGAAGGAGTAAACATGAAATTTAAAGTAGAATACTTTACACAAAAAGACAAAAAATACAAAAAAGTTTTTGAGCTATCTCCTTTGGTACAAATGAATGCCCGCATGGGTAATATAGCGGAGCCCGACACCCGCCGCTTCCTGTCGCGCGATATATACACACACGTTACCTATGCCAACTTAGATAACGACGATGAAAAGCAAACCGTAAACGACTATGCCGAACCTCAAGACAACCTCATTCATCTACACGACACCTTGTATTCCTCTAATGCCATCCTTATTTTAGATTCGTTGCGCACCAACCTTACGCAAGAGCAGTACCAGAAAAACGATTCAGCTCTTACTGTTACAGCCGTGTTTCATGCTTTTGATATAGAGAAAAAAATACATCGCGCTTACCCAAAATATCGTTTAATAAAAAATAGCGTAGAACCTATTAGCGATTCTATTCCTGAGTTAGGCTTGCGTCTTACCTTTTGGAAAATAAACCCGGAAGAAGGCTCGGTAGGTATTATGCTGAGCAAACGAAAAAACAATCAAAAAGATTTTATTGTGATGCAGGCTTATATGTTTCCTTATATCAATATATTGTGGCTAGGTTGCCTTACCATGGTGGTAGGCACCGGCATTGCTGTTTGGCAACGCGTAAAAAAAAATTATTTTTCCCAAGTTTGAAAGGTAAACGAATACGGGTTTTTCTCATCAGCCGATACCAAAGTACTATCCACTAATTTCCAAGCAGAAGGCAAATCAGGAAAAAAAGCATCGCCGTCAAAACTATGATGTATGCGGGTAAGATACACTCTATCGCAGCTATCAAGCATTTGTTTGTATATCTCCGCTCCTCCTATAACAAAAACCTCTTCGTTTTCAAAGTGTTGCTTCGCGTACTGTATAGCTTCTTGTATAGACGATACGACAACAGCCCCTTGCGCATCGTAGTTTTTTTGACGGGTAACAACAATATTGGTTCTATCGGGCAGAGGACGGAATTTTTTAGGAATGGATTCGTAGTTTTTTCTACCGGTAATAACGGCATGCCCCTTTGTTTTATCTTTAAAAAATTTCATATCAATAGGTAAGTTCCATATCAGGGCATTGTCTTTTCCTATTACATTATTTTGAGCCGCAGCTACTATGATGGATACTAGCATATTTAAAAATTAAAATTCTATATGAGCGCGACAACTAAGTACATTTACAGGGCCTCTATCCATATTGTACCCGGGGTTTAAAACAAATTGATAATCGAGTGTAGCCCAAAGCCATGAAGTAAGTTTGCATTTGTAAAACACCTCCGCTATTTGCTCGTACCCATATCGAGTAAGTTTCCCATCGCCCAGCATAAAACCATATCCTCCATCATTCAAATAATTACGATGCGTTTTAGATATACCATTTACTACGTAGGCTAAACCAAAATGGTCGTCGGGGCGCTTGATATGGGTAGGCGTATAACGAAACCCACCGCTTAAGGTTTGGTCAATTTCGGTAAATGCCCAAGTAGCCGTGTGCCCATCGTTCCAACCAACACGGGCAAACACGCCAAAATTGTTTGTTATTTCTTGATTGTAGCTAATACCCCCTCCATACTTTAGGCCTCCGTAGTAAAAACCGGTGCGGTTTCCATCTATAACACTCGTATAAGAGCTATCTCCTTGTTTCATAGCATTTATGGCGTTGCTGTATGAGGGTGCCGAAGAAAAAGTGGCATAACCCATAAAGTGTAAATTACCCGGATGCCCTTTTATATTAAACATTTTTTCAAACTCTACCGTTTCGCCATTTGCTTTACCTATATTCATATCGTAAACAGAAGAGTTGGCTATTTTGGGTACCAGCACACTAGACGCGCGAATGGCATAGCCCGGCTTTATCAACTCTATCACAGCGCCCCAGGTATAGCCGCGTGTGTTGGCCGGATAATCCCAAGCGCCATTATCCATAAGCGACCAGTTCATAAACTCCGTACGGGGGTCGTGGCTATAGATATTATCGTCAAAAAAATCCGCTAAACTGAACTTTCCTACCGAAATGGTGATGCGCTCGGAAGGGACATTTTCTGCTATTTGATTTTGCTCATCATCTCGATGCACACTTTTTCTTGATTTACCTATGGCAATATGCTGCTCAAAGAAACAACGCGCTACATACACAGCCGGCGCCGGATCTCCTACACGAAAGGTTTCGCCATTGGTAGCCCCGGCTAAACCCATGGCATAGCTAAAACCTTTGCCTCCGGCAATTTCGGGGTTAAGAAAGAGGGAAGCCCCTTTCCATAACTTCCTGCCTAAATACAAGGTAGCGGTGGTTGAAAGAGCCGATTCGGTTATATTTTCTAAACTGTTTCTGCCCGAATACTTAGCTGCAAAAGGCGGGTGGTACTGCATAATGCCGGTAAACTGAAAATGGCAACTCCATTTTTTTAAACTATCTATTCTATCAAACAACAAGCCCTTGTAATTGTTGTTTAGGTTGTTATCGCCCTGTGCGGTTATTTTTTGGGCAACCACAAATAGCAAGATAAGTACAAAAACTATGTTTTTTATTTTTAGCATAAAAAGCCTGCGAATTTAAGAAAAAATAAAATTTAGTAGCATTAAAAAACGTTGTGTTCTTACAGCAGCTTGTACTTCATAGCTGGCTAAACGGTTTCATGCGTAATGTTGGGTTAAATTAGATGAGGTTCATAAAAAAAGTACACATAAAAACGAGCATAATCTTATCTTTGTGAGATGATATTTACACTAAATCCTAAAAAAAAAATACACATTGCCGATATAGAAAAAGTTATTTCGAGCCATGCTACTCTTTCTTTTTCTAGCGAAGCTTTAAAAAAAATAAAAAGCTGTCGCGCTTGGCTGGATAAAAAACAGCAAGCCCAAAAAGAACCTATTTATGGCGTAAACACGGGCTTTGGCTCTTTATGCAATGTGGTAATAGCCCCTAACGAATTGCAAAAGTTGCAAGAAAACTTAGTAAAATCGCATGCTTGCGGCATGGGCGATGAAGTGCCTCAAGAAATTGTGCGCATCATGCTTTTTTTAAAAATATGCAATTTTATTCATGGAAAATCGGCCGTAAGTGTAGATACCGCCGAGCGTTTTTTATTTTTTTATAATCAACAAATTTTTCCGGTAGTGTATCAACAAGGCTCATTAGGCGCTTCGGGCGATTTAGCTCCTTTAGCGCATCTTACCCTACCGTTGCTGGGTTTGGGCGAGGTATATCACAAAGGAAAAAAAACAAGCACACAAAACCTGTATAAAAAATTAAAGCTAAAGCCTATTGCCTTACAATCAAAAGAAGGCTTGGCATTGCTAAACGGTACGCAGTTTATGAGTGCCTACGGTACCTGGTGCCTCATCAAAAGCAGGCACCTTAATTCCTTAGCTGATTTTACAAGTGCTATTTCGGTTGATGCTTTTTTAGGCAGAATAAACCCTTTTAGCGAATTGATACAAAAAGTACGCCCCCATAAAGGGCAAATAAATACAGCAGCTGCTATCAGGCAACATTTAAAAGGAAGCCAACTCATTACTCAAAAAAAAGAATGGGTGCAAGACCCTTATTCTTTCCGCTGCATACCGCAAGTGCATGGCGCTACTAAAGATGCCCTGCAGCATGTACAAGAAATAATAGAAACAGAAATCAACTCTGTTACCGACAATCCTACTGTTTTTGCCGAGGAAAACGAAATTATATCCGGAGGCAATTTTCATGGACAACCCTTAGCCCTGGGCTTGGATTACTTAGCCATAGCGATAGCCGAGTTGGGAAACATATCCGAAAGGCGCACCTATCAACTTATTTCCGGGCTTAGAGGCTTGCCTCCTTTTTTAGTAGCCAAGCCGGGCATCAACTCGGGCTTTATGATTCCGCAATATACGGCTGCCTCTATTGTAAGCCAAAACAAGCAGCTATGCACACCCGCATCTATAGACAGCATTGTTTCATCAAACGGGCAAGAAGACCATGTAAGCATGGGAGCCAATGCCGCTACAAAATGCTATAAAGTAATAGATAACGTATATAAAATAATGGCTATTGAATTTATGAATGCAGCACAAGCATTAACCTTCAGAAAACCCGCAAAGTCATCTCCTATTATAGAAAAAACCGTTTCTGAATACAGAAAAAAAGTACCTTTTATAGAAAACGATACCATTATGTATATTGAGATAGAAAAAACACTTCGTTTTGTAAAAAACCTTTATTTGTAGCGTTATGGATGCAGATTTTTCGGTGCAAGAATACCTAACTCAAGAGGCCTTTTTAAAAAAAACGGCTCAACAAATAGAAAAAGATTTTTCTTTTTACAACGTACCTCTTTCGCTTTACACAAGTACTTATGCCGAACTGTTTGACTCGCTGCTACCACACGTAGTGCATATTCTAAACTTAGATTCAGGAAAAATATATGCGCTTCTATATCGAATTGACATTAGTGAAGAACAAATAAAAAGCGAAACAATTAAAAATTCAGATAAAAGTACCGAAGAAATTATTACGGCACTTATCATTAAGCGTTGTTTACAAAAAGTAGTATTAAAAAAGATATTTTCCTCATGAGTAGTCGCATTAGGCCCGGTACAAAAGCCGATTTACCCCATATATTAGTTTTAATAAAAGAATTGGCTCTTTATGAAAAAGCGCCCAACGAAGTAGAAGTAAGCGTACAAGAAATGGAACGATGGGGCTTTGGCAACGAAAAGCTTTTTGATTTTTTTGTAGCTGAAGATAAAGAAAAAATAATTGGAGTAGCCCTGTATTACTACAAATACAGCACCTGGAAAGGCAAGTGTTTATTTTTAGAAGACATTATAGTAACGCAAACACATAGGGGGTGCGGCATAGGCTCTGTATTGTTTGAAGAAGTAATAAAAGTAGCACAAAAACAACAGGTAAGGCGTATGGAATGGCAAGTGCTAAACTGGAATAAACCGGCCATACGTTTTTATGAAAAATACCAAGCCCTGCTTGACGAGGAGTGGATAAACGGAAAGCTTAACTACCAACAGTTGCAAAACACGATTAAATAGTAAGAGGTAACGTGATAAGCGTTTGTACTTTTCCACTTTCATTCGTGATGAACAAATCGGCCTCGGCACCAAACACTAACTGCAAGCGGCTCCGTGAATTTTGAATGCCATAACCGGAGGCTGGGCGCTCGCCTCCTTCTACATACATTCCTGAGTTTAAAATTTGTATTTGCAGTTTTTTATCAGCTAGCTGCTTAGCCCGTATGCTTATAGTGCCTCCCTCTGTTAGCTTAGAGATGCCGTGTTTTACTGCGTTTTCAACTAAGGTTTGCAAAATCATAGGAGGAATTTTATAGCTATATGCTTCGTCGCTAATGTCAAAAGAATAGAGCAATCTGTTTTCGTAACGTGTTTTTTCTAAAGATAGATAGTCATGAACTAAATTTATTTCGTCAGAAAAAGGGATTACTTTATTTTTTTCCAGATTAAGTGTTTGTCTTAATATATTTGCTAATTGAGTTACTGCCTGTTTTGCTTTTTGAGGATTTTCATCTACCAAAGCCCTGATGCTGTTCATGGCATTAAACATAAAATGCGGATTGAGTTGCATTTTTAGTTTGTGAAGCTCCGCCTCTTTTAAAGCGGCTTGCATTTTTAGCTGCTCTATTTCTGTTTTTCGATAATTTACCACATAGTGAAATGAAAAATAAAGAATACCCCACACAAAAAACACAAACCAAAAATTAAACAGTGAGGTAAAAAAAGAAACCATAGTAAGCCCACCTGAGGCGCCAAAAACAAGTATATTAAATACCCATTGTATCACTAAAAACAAAAAAGAAAGAAGCAAACTGCACAGGGCTACTATTATTATTTGAGCTGCTATATTTTTTTGCAACCACCCCTTCTTTATTATAAAATACCGAAAACCATGCGTAAGCGCCATCACAGAAGGTATCAATAAAACATGAAATAAAGCATCTTTTAAGGTGGGCTTGTAAAAAAAGAAAAAATTAACAGAAAAATAAAGCAACCACCCACATAGCTGCACAATCCAATACATACGCTTTTTTTGCATAGGGTAAAAGTACACTTATTTTGCAGTAAAATACCTCCTTAAAAAGAGGTAGCACATTCTTTTTTTGTACTTTTGCGCTTATACATTTGAATAGCGACCGCATCATAGCTTTATTAAAAAAAGAGTTTTTGTTAGAATTTAGACAAAAAACTTCTTTAGCCAGCATTTTGCTATATGTGCTGAGTACGGTTTTTATTTTTTTTCTTAGTTTTAAAAGCAATATAAAACCCGACGCATGGGGCATACTGCTTTGGATTGTACTTTTTTTTGCCGCCATCAACGCTGCTTCAAAAAGTTTTTTTACCGAAGGCAAAGCCCGCAGCTTATACAACTATACGCTATACCACCCCACCGAATTTGTTATCTCAAAAATTTTGTACAACATTTTGCTTCTTGCTTTAGTAGCCTTATGCAGCGTACTTTGCTTTGCCTGGCTGGTAAGCTACCCCGTACAAAATTCGTTGTTGTTTTTCATTACGATAATAACCGGCATCATAGCGCTGGCAAGCAGCTTGACGCTGATGAGCTGTATTGCCTCTAAAACAGGAAACAATTATTCTATCATGAGTTTGCTAAGCATGCCCGTGTGCATTCCTGTTTTATTGCTGTGTTTGCGCCTTACCCGAAACGCTATTGATGGCTTAGATTGGTCGGTATCGTACAAATACATTACAGGCCTGTGTTTAATAGATGTGTTAATTATAGGTCTATCTCTTTTTTTATTTAAATATCTTTGGCGCGAATAGTTATGAAGCATTTTTGGTGGAAATTAATATCTGTTATCCTTATTTTAGGCTCTATTATTATGGGCTTTCTGGGCGAAGTGCCTCGTTTAAACATCTTAAATGAAACCATTCGCAATTTATATTTTCATGTACCCCTGTGGTTTGCTATGCTGGTGCAGATGGGCGTTTCTTGCTTTTTTTCATTAAAATACCTCAGCAGCTACAAGCTAAAAAACGACCTTACAGCCTCTTGTGCCGCTTATGTAGGAGGTATGTTTGCTCTACCCGGCCTTATTACGGGCTCTATATGGGCTACTTACACGTGGGGCAAACCCTGGGTAGCCGATGACCCAAAAATGCAGGGAGTAATGGCCGCTATGATTGTGTATATGGTATATTACTTGCTGCGCGCCCTCATTCCGGATATGCAAACCAAAGCCCGCATATCAGCCGTATATAATATCTTTGCGTTTTGTATGACCTTTGTGTTTATTATGATATACCCTCGCTTGGCCCCTAGCTCCTTACACCCCGGCAATGGAGGGAACCCTGCCTTTGGAAAATACGACATGGATAATAGCATGCGCGCCGTTTTTTATCCGGCATGCGTAGGGTGGATTTTAATGAGTTTTTGGCTTTTAAACATTTTGAACCGATATAAAAAATTACAATATAAATTAGAACATCATGAAAATTTGGAATAATTTTAACACGAATAAAATTCTGTTTCTTGGTTTTATTTTTTTTACCGCCCCCTCTACATTCGCTCAACAAGCCGTGCCGCAAATGGCCGATACTTTTAGGGCCGAAGGAAAAATATACGTAGTAGTTTCGGTACTTTCAGTCGTTTTTTTATGCTTAGCCGCTTACCTCGTCATTATTGACAGAAAATTAAAGAAGCTGGAAGATCAACATAAAAAATAGCGTATTATCTCTGAAAAAAAATGGGGCAACCCATTTACACCAGTGTGATATCCACTTGAACCAAGTCTAAAAACTGCTGCACCCTGTTTTCTACATCGTGCTGTGTTAGACCTATTAAACGCTCGGTTCCAAATTTTTCTACTGTAAAGCTAGCCATAGCAGAGCCGTATATAATAGCGCGTTTCATATTATCGGCAGATATGTCTTTGGTTTTAGCTAAATAGCCGATGAAGCCTCCGGCAAAGCTATCTCCCGCCCCGGTAGGATCAAACACTTCTTCTAAGGGAAGCGCAGGCGCAAAGAACACTTCTTGCTTATTAAATAACAAAGCCCCGTGTTCTCCTTTTTTTATGATAAGCGTTTGTGGTCCCATAGCAATAATTTTTTGAGCGGCTTTTACTAATGAGTATTCGCCCGATAATTGGCGCGCTTCGCTGTCGTTTATGGTTAGTACATCTACTTGGGCAATTACTTTTTTTAAATCGTCCAAAGCTATGTCCATCCAAAAATTCATCGTATCTAAAACAATCAGTTTAGGGCGTTTTTTTAGTTGCGCCAACACATTGAGTTGTAAAGAAGGCATTAAATTACCTAACATTAAAAACTCACAATTTTGATACAATTCAGGCACGATGGGGTTAAAGTTAGCCAATACATTAAGTTGGGTATCTAAGGTATCTCTGTTGTTTAAATCGTTGTGGTATTTTCCTGCCCAAAAAAAAGATTTCTCTCCTTTTTTTATTTGCAGACCTTCTAAATTTACGCCCTGCGTTTGCAATAAGGCAAGAAAATCTTTAGAAAAATCGTCGCCCACAACCGATACTAAGTTTATGTTTTTAGAAAAATAAGAAGCAGCCAAGCTTATATAAGAGGCGGCGCCTCCTACTATTTTATCGGTTTTTCCAAAAGGGGTTTCTATGGCATCAAAGGCTACGGTGCCTATTACTAACAAACTCATATTTTTTTTCGCAAAGGTATGTTTTTTTATATTACACACTCTATAATTTTGTGGACTGAATAAGCAAAGAAGCGGTCAAAAATAAAACGTCCATTTGGGTTTAAAGGCCGTTAGGGGCATTTCTCAAAAAACCTTTTATCGTCCTCACAACAAAATTTGCTACTTTCGTAAGCGGTATATGTTTGCTAAAATCATTCAAACCATATTCAGCAAAGGAATTATTTCTATTATCAATTTTTTGGTAGTGCTTATTACCGCTAATTGGTTGGGGGCGCAAGGCCGCGGCGAAATTAGTTTGATGTTTTTAAACATTACGGTGCTTTTGCTCTTTAACGATATTTTTGGCGGCAGCGCCCTAGTGTATGTTATTTCTAAAAAAAACACGTATGAATTGCTGCTTCCTGCCGTTTGCGTAGGAGTGCTTTGTGCCGCACTGGGTCCCCTGTTGTTTCATTTGTATTTTCATTTTTCCGTACAAGATTTAGGTTATTTTTTTCTACTTACTTTACTATCCAATTTAAGCAGTATTAGTAATGTTTTTCTAAATGGTTTAGAGAAGATTAAACAAAACAACTTGGCCAGCATAGCACAAAGCGTAGCTATTATAGGTAGTTTACTCGTACAGTTTTTTTTGCTCAACAGCATTTCAGTTCAGGCATTTTATCGTTCTTTAGCTCTGGGTTATTTTTTTAATTTACTGATCAGTGCTTACTATTTAAGGGGTAGTTTTTCTAAAACTGTTTTTTCTTGGAAACAATCATTAAAAAAAATGGCGCGTTATGGCTTGGTGGTGCAGGCCGGTAACATTTTTCAACTGCTTAATTACCGATTTTGTTATTATGTACTCAACAGCGCTGATGGCCTAAAAGATGTGGGCGTATTTTCTACAGCAGCCTCTATAAGCGAGGCGGTTTGGGTTATTATGAACGGCATTGCTATGGTGCAATATGCTACTTTATCCAACAGAGGCAATCAGCTTTTGGCTCAAAACCTCACCATTAAATTAAGTAAAATAAGTTTTGCTCTTTCTTTAATAGCCCTTTTGGCGCTCAACTTACTACCTAACCAAGCATTTGTATTTTTGTTTGGTATTGAGTTTGTCGGCATCAAAACATATTGCTTGCTATTAGCTCCGGGCATTGCTTTTTGCGCTTTATCGGGTATTTACTCGCACTATTTTTCAGCAAGAGGCAACATGAAGATAAGCGCAGCAAGCGCTTTAATAGGTTTAGTGGCTACTTTGGTGTGCTCGTTCACTCTTATACCCCGATATGGCGCTACGGGCGCGGCCTATACCTGTTGTGCTTCATACACCATATCTTCTTTATTTTTACTTTTGATGTTTAAAAAAGAGAGCGGCGCTACTTGGTTTCATTTGCTTTTTAAGATAAAAAAGATATTCCCTTTAGTTTCAAAACAATAAAGCTATGTGCGGCATTGCAGGAGTTATAAAATTAGAAAACAATTCGCTTGATGTGAGAGAGGCGGCTCAAACGCTTAGTAAGGCGCTGCGCCACAGAGGCCTAGACGATGAGGGGTTTTTTCTTTTTTCCGAAAAAGAGCATCAATGTGCCTATGGCAACGACACGCAGGAAACCTCCAAAAACAATGCCTTTGCTTTTTCAGCAAAAAAACACATTAACGAAGTAGAAAAAGAATACCACGGTGTGTTTATTCACCGCCGACTTTCTATTATAGACACCAGCCCCGGCGGCTATCAGCCCATGTGTGCAGCCCAAGAGCGCCTTTGGATATGCTTTAACGGAGAATTGTACAATTATATAGAACTGCGGGAAGAATTAAAAAAAGCAGGCTACACCTTTTATACCAAAAGCGATACCGAGGTACTCTTAAACGCCTATCTTTTTTGGGGGAAAGATTGTTTGCAAAAAATAAACGGCATGTTTGCCTTTGCTTTATACGACGCCGAAAAACAAGAAATTTTTTGCGCCCGCGATAGAAGCGGCGTAAAGCCTTTTTACTATTATTACAAAAACGGCTTGTTTTGCTTTGCCTCCGAAATAAAAGCCTTACGAGCTTTACCCTTTGTAGAAACCCAGGTAAACGAACGAGCGTTGCAGCACTATTTGCTACACGATGCTCTTGAATATGAAGAAGAAAGCATGTTAAAAAACGTGTTTGAACTTTTCCCCTCGTATTATATAGTCCTAAACCTGCGCGAAAAAACGCTTCACAAAAAAAAGTATGCCGAGTGGCCATTTAACTCCGTATTTTCTTCGTTTAACGAATCGGATTTTGAGCAAAAAAAACAAGAAGCAGAACAGCTGGTGTGCGATGCCGTTGTAAAGCGCCTGCGCTCTGATGTGCCAGTAGCTTGTTGCCTAAGCGGAGGGATAGACAGTTCCATTATATCCGGTGTGATAGCGCAGCACCATACCCATTTTAAAGCCTTTACTGCTGTTTTTCCTAACGAGAAAATAGATGAAAGTTTTTATGCCAAAGAGGTGGTTGATTTTACACAAGCCCAATGGCACACCGTAAGCCCTACATCTACCGATTTAATAAACGATTTTGAAACACTGGTGCAAGCCTTGGATATACCTATATGGAGCAGCAGCACCTACGCTCAATACAGAGTAATGCAGTTGGTAAAAGAACAAAACATAAAAGTAGTGCTTGATGGGCAAGGCAGCGACGAGCTTTTTGCCGGGTACACACACTACTACACCACCTACATAAATGAATTGTTGCGCCACAAACAATTTAGGCAAGCATCAACCGAAATAAAAGAAATAGGAAACCATTTTTGGTACCAATACACCAAAGAAAACGCTAAAAGACAGCTGCAATACAACCGAAATAAAAAACAACTTAATGCCGATTTTGTAAAAGCACACAGCGCCCCTCAAGAGATAGAACAGCGGTTTAGCTCGCTTAACGAACATTTGATGTATGATTTTTACAACCACCGCCTCAAAACCTTTTTGCGTTGTGAAGACCGCTGTAGCATGCACCACTCGGTAGAAGCACGCACCCCCTTTGCCGACGATACCCCCTTAGCCCATTTTGCCTTTAGTTTACCCTCTTCTTACAAAATACAAAAAGGAGTGAGCAAGTACATCCTGCGACAAAGTATGCAAAAATACATGCCCGCAAGCGTGTATAACCGACGCGATAAGCTGGGTTTTGCTACGCCACACAACCAATGGCTAAGCGATTTACTAGAAAAAAAACAAGATTTACTGCACTCAAGCCTGATAAAGCCCTACTTCGCCGACCAATTTTTTGTTAAAAACGACCGGTTTTTTGCTCAAAACAACCGAAAAAAAAATAAACACCCCGAAAAAGAAAATACCCTTAGCTTCAAAGCCCTTGTATTAGCAACGTGGCTGGCGCACATGAATTTTTAAATTACTGAAAACAAGCGAGTTAATAATTAACGAAAACTACTGTTTGTTTTCAAAAAAGATTTTATACATTTGTGGCAACTAATACTTTAATGTTTAACCAAAAAACAAAAATCATGAAAAAAACCTTATTATTAGGTACAGCGTTGATGGTTGGTGCAGCAGGTTTCGCACAAAGCGGAGCTAAAGCACGAGCTACAAACCCTAAATACCTAGAAAAAAAAGCAAATTACGGCACAACCGTAATGGTGGAGCCTCAACCATCGTTAGTATCAAATAACGCGAAAAAAGGGCAACACAATTCCGTACAATCTTCTTGTGGCTTACCCAAGTTCACAACGTCGTGGAACTGTTTTGGTACTGGAGGGGGATCTTCAACTTCTTCTCAAAGCTGCTTGTCGTACAACTCAGATTTAAACACACTTATCTGGACTCAGCGTGGCTCTAAAACATGGGCTATAAACGCTACCAGCGGCTTTGTTCAAGCTACTTTGATAAACCCTACCACAAAGGTAAAAACAGATTCTATCAACATATTTAATGATGCAGGGGCTAACACGTACCATGCGCGTTACCCAAGCGGTGTTATATTAAACACGCCAGGAAACAACACCTTAGCAAACGCTTATGCGGTAGGATTTGCTCAGGTTACAAACGGTACTAACTGGACGGGTACAGCTTACTCTGCAAAACCTTTATGGAGTGCAAGTGCGGTTGGGCACACTGTGGCCGGAGCTGATTCTTTGTATGCGGCAAGCGGTACTGTGTTTGGAAATAACGCATCTGCTAATCTAACTGGAGCCCCTGCTTATGACGTAGCTGCCTTACAAGGAACCAGCTCGATGGTTTCTATTGGTCAGCTTTTAGACCCGAGCTTTACCGGTAGCGACAACGCATCTAGCAAAGGCTTTGTTTTTGTAAAAGGCACCATAAACAGCGGTACCAAATTAGTAAATTGGACCGTAGATTCTATTATGCCTGCTGTTCACAAAGGAGCTTTAGGTTATCAATTAGGATTGCCTCGTATGGCTTTTGGGCCTGATGGACAAACCGGTTATGTTGTGATGCTAGCAAGAATGGCCGCTACCTACAGCAACACAAGTGCCGATTCTGCTATGACTCCTATTGTTTACAAATCTACCGATGGAGGAAACACTTGGAATTTGCAAACTGCTTTATTAGGATATAACTGGATGTGCCACCACCCAGAAGTAGAAAAAAACGTAGGCGAACTTGTACCTATGAAACGTTTTTATACATTTAACAACTACGCTGAAGGCGCTGATGTAACAGTAGATAAAAACGGAATGTTACACTACGTTACTACCGTAACTGAAAGTACATTTAAAACAGGGAATATAGACTCTTTAGGAATTTATTCTCCTTTATATGATTACGATTTTTTACACCACCACCCTATCATTTGGGATTTTACCACTAATGGTTCTGACTGGGAAACCATGATGGTTGACTCTATTCTTTGCTCTTCTATTGGCAGCTCAAGCACCGATACAACTTCCAGCAAAAGTCCAATGGGAGGATCTCAAATTTTAGGTGTACACGCTCATATTCAAGTAAGCCGTTCTGCTGATGGTTCTATGATTTTTTATGGTTGGGCCGATTCGGACACCAATGTTGTAGCGCCTAATGCGTATGGACAACGCCTTAACACCAACCCTGATGTGATGATGAAAGCCTACAATGTTACTAGTGGAATGTTAACAGCCACAAAAAACACCACAGGCTCTTCTCCATATACAGGCACTTGCTTTTATCCATATCTGTCGGATATATCTATCAATACCGCCGGCACGAACTGGATGGTTCCAGCCGTGTTTACAACAGGCGATGTAGTTACCTCTTCTAGCGGCGGTTACCCTATTTACGACGCTAGCTCTCAAGCAGATTATTATTATTCTGATTGCGGTACTTTTATGGCTTCAGATTTTTCTCACCCTGCACATGTATATACCTCTCCTATAGGCGGCCCTTGTACTGCTATGGGTATCAAAACAAACAATGCGTTTGAGTCGTCTATCATGAACTATCCGAACCCATTCAACGGTACTACTACTATTGCAGTAACTTTAACCGAAGCTAAATCATTCAGCGTTAATGTATATAATGCTATTGGTGCTTTGGTTTACAGCAAATCTGTAAATGGTAACGTGGGTACTAACAATGTAACTTTTGATGGTTCTTCATTCAATGCCGGTGTTTACTACTATACTGTAAACGCAGGTAACCAACAAGCTACCAAAAAAATGATTATTGCTAAATAAGCATAAGCGTTAATTAAAAAAAAGAGCGACTAAAAGTCGCTCTTTTTTTTTGCAGTATGGCTGCGATAATGCTTTGTAAAAACAAGTTGATGGCTTTTTTTTGAGAAAATAATACCCCGTTTTAGCCGCCTCACCTCTTGTTTCTTCAGAAAAAATTAACAAAAAAGAAGTCTGTAAGGGTTAATTATGTTATATAATGGTTATTTTTTGCGAAAAAATTTGGACGGAATAGGGAAAATGTACGACCTTTGTAGCGTAAATAACCATAAAATACAAAAAAATGAAGACCAACAATCCTTTCATCGATTCAATTATTGAAACACAGACCCAAGCTATCAACAACTGGGTAGATTCTACCAAAAAATTCCAATCCGCATTTGTAGGAGGCAATATGGCCGCCGACGGGCAAGGCATCTATAAAGATTGGCTGGAAAAGCAAATGCAAACCCTTAAAGGCATTCAGGGCTCTTTTTCTAATACCGATACCACAAAACCCGAAGAGTTTTTTAAAAATTGGTACAACCAACAGCTGTCTGAAATAAAAAAAGTAACCGATTTTAATCAAAGCCTGTACAGCAGCATGGCTAATTTTGGAAAATCGCCTGCCGACTATATGACCAATTTTAATGAAGCCAACCATGCTTGGACGCGCATTTACAACACCTGGATAAGCACGCTGAACGCCACTTACGATACCTTTTCTAAAAACATACCCAGCGCCTTAAATAAAGATGCGTTTAAAAACATTTTTGAAGGCAACAAAGTATTTTTAAAATTGCAAGAGTTTTGGCAACCTGCTTTTAATGCCTTTCAAAATGGAAGTTTTTCGGCTGAAAATTTTAAAAACTACACCAACCCGGAAACCTATAAAGCCATTACCGAAGAGTTGTTTCAATCTATGTACGGGCAAGCTTCTTTAAAAGAAGTGTTTGAAGCCTCTATCAAAAACATTCAAGAGTTTTTTGTAAATCAAAATCATTTAACGAAAGAGTATGCTGAAACTTTTAAAAGTATTTCGGCGGAATATCCTCAACTTATATCAGGTGATTTTGCTAAGCTAAACGACCTGTTTAAAAACGCGCAAAATGTATTTGCAAAAAGTTTTGAGCCCGTTTTAAAATTGGTACAACCCGGAAAAGAAAAAGAAGCTGTAGAGGCAAACTTGGTTCTATTAGATAAAATATCGGAATACGCCGTAAAACAAGCGCAAATGCAGCACTATATGTATAACACCACGCAAAAAGCATTGGAAGAAAGTGCCAAAAACACCTTCGGAAAATTAAAACAAGGCGAGGTGCAAAAACAAAGCTTTAATGAGTTTTACAACGAATGGTTAAAAACCAACGAGAGTTTATTTTTAGCCTTATTTAATTCGGACGAATACTCAAAACTAAAAGGGGAACTACTTACTACTTCTATGGACGTGAAAAAACAATTTGAAAAACAATTTGAAGGCGTTTACAGCATGTACCCGGTCGTTTTTAAAAGCGAAACAGAAGAACTTGCTAAAATGGTGTACGAATTAAAGAAACAAGTAAAAGCTCTTGAAACTCGCTTAGCTGCGCAAGGTGCTGCTTCTTTAAATTTTGATGATGAAACACCGGTGAAAACCAAAAAGAAATAATCAACCACTGTTAAACAAAAAAGCCTTTGCAAATGCAAAGGCTTTTTTGTTTGGAATAATGAGCACTACTAATACTCAAGGCCGCCCATAGGCACACGCATCATATCCGGATTTAATGTGGGGGGTATGCACAACACGGGTATTTTGCTATAATTAGTTAATTGGTGTATGTAGTCGCCCAGCACAATGCTTGAAAACTCGGCGCTTTGATCGGTCATCGAAATAATTAAATCGGCTTTTACTTTCTTAGCAAAATTAAGCGTGGCTTTGCTGCGGCTATCGGTAAATTGCAAAGTGGTAACGCAACCTACGTTTTTTTTGTCGGCCAAGGCTTTTATTTGCGATAAAATAACCTTCATATTGTATTCGTAATTTTTCTCTCCTTCATTGCCTTTTTGCAACAAGCCTATTACTTGCAGCTTAGCATGAAAGGTATTGGCAAAGTCAATAGCTGCATTTACTTTTTGACGCGAATTTCTAGACGAGTCAATAGGCAACACAATAGTAGAAAAACCCAATTTTTCAGCTGCTGTTTGCACAGTCATTACCGGTATTTCTGCTTGAGAAAGCACGCGGTACGCATTGCTTCCTAAGAAAAAACCATTTTTAGAATCTTTTCCGTGTGTGCCCATTACTACCAGGGTAGCTTTGTATTCATCAGCTAGTGCTACAATTTCGGAAGTAATATGGCCGGTAGATACATTGGTGCTTACTTTTATACCATATCTGCTTTTTATATCGGCTGCTATTTTTTCTAATTTATCCGAAAGGTATTTCGTTATCACAGAAACATCTTTTAGGTTTACAGCCGGCATGATAATATCTAATAAATCACTCTTGTTTTGCACGTGTATGAGCATCAATTCGCCTTTAGTGAATTGCGCCATAAAAGCGGCGTATTTTATAGCGTTTAAAGAGGTTTTAGAAAAATCTACCGGAATTAAAATCTTGCTGGTTTTTACTTTGTTCATAGCTCTTTTGTTTTTAGGGGTTATGCGCAAATGTACTCTTAATTACACAACTTACAAAAAAACCCTTTTTTTAACGTTTTTAAAGAAAAGCCTTACTTGCTAATGATAACTCGTTTTGTCAGCGCGCTTCCATCCGGCATTTTTATGCTAATGAAATACATGCCATCGCTTTGGTTTGAAAGATCTATTTCATTATTCAATTTTCCTTCGAAGCATTTTTGTCCCATCATATTATACACTTCTGCCGTATAATCAAAACTATCGTTAGCCTCTTTTTTTACAACAAAAATACCGGTAGATGGGTTGGGAAACAACTCTAAAGAGGTGCTGCCTGCTATGTAGTTGATAGATGCAGTGGTGCAAGAGGCGTGCGTATTGGTGTAGATATTGCTTTTGCTCAATAATAAATTAAAGATGTTCATGGTAATTTTTTTAATTTTTGAACTATCTCGTGCCCCCCAACCACCTGGCCAACCATTAGCCGAGGTATTGGCGCACCAATGAGTGCCTCCCACATTTACTACGTTCCCCGAAGCAGCACTTTTTTTAAAAGCAATAAACATACCGTGCCCCTTAGCAGGCGCGCTATGAAAATCTTCTTCGCCTTCATCGTAGCCAATTAGTTCTATTTTGCAAAAACCCAATGCATTGGTATCTAACACGGGATCTCCGTAAGTATTATAGTGGTGTACCAAAGAGCCATCGTACTCTCTGGTTTTGCAAGCAATAGTATCATGAAAATGCAAGTTGGTGCCCGCCAGAAGGGGCGAGTTGGGCAACACTATTTTATAACCACCCCAGCCGTGATAGGCGCCCGGTATGGGTGATGGAGGGTAGGCGCCGTGCGGCCAATCTACCCCTAAGCTTTTTAGTACCGGATAATTTAACGAAGGACTAGCCCACATAATGGTTTTTAATAAAAGGTTGGGCTCGGGATCGGCAGAGGCATCTTTGTAACAAATAATTTTTGTTTTATCGGTAGGGTGGTAGCGTACTTGCCAGCAAGAAGTATTGCCCGATAGCACTACGGCATCGCCTCCTGCGTTTACAAACTGGTCAAAATTTTCTCTTGCCTTTCTGGTCCAGTACTCGCTATGCCCTACCACGCAAATTAGCTTAGAATTTTGTATTTCCGAATAGTCATCTAAATCTTGATCGCAGATTACTTGAAAGTTATATTGGCTTTGGGTATTGATCCATTTCATAAAAGGCTCCGAGTATTTTCTAGTGTAAGTTAAATTTGCTATGGTAAGCGGCCTAAGAAAAGAAAGCGTATCAGACTGCTGCCAGTCAGTAGATCCGTCGTTGTAAAAACATTTTCCACCTGCATTGCCATAAGCCGTTTCCGTATTAGATGGGTAAATAAAGGTAATGTCGGCGTTTTTCCGACTGTTTTTTACAATAAAAAACACTTTGTTTTCCCAACTATATATCCCGCTGGGTAAGTTATTCGGTATCATATATTTGAATGAAGGTGCATAGCCAAAACCTAAAGACCAAGGCCTGGCGGCATGGCTGGAGGCTATGTGTTGGTGCACTAAATTTACTACTACCGAATCTACCTTTTTACCGTTGATATTGCGCAAATACATTTTTACATTGGTAAACGTATTTTGTGCGTTTATATAAGCTGTGGCGGTATCGCCCTGTGTGTACGAAAGCCTGCCCATATATCCATCAGCAATGTAGTTGGTAGAAAAGCCTTGCTTGGCCACAAAAAGCAGCCACATTGCAGCCAATACTTTACAAGAGTTTAAGCGTTTTTTATTGCTTATCATATTTAGTTGTTTGGGCAAAACTACTTGCCCCTGTTTCCTTTAACAAGAAACTGAAGAAAGTTTAACACCATATTGTTAAAATCTGAAGAAAGTTTAACAGAGTTCAATTAAACCTTTGATGTGTTTAGCCTTTTTCTACACAGAAAAAAATCAAGATAGAAGTCCAAACCGACTATTTTTCGTGCCTATTTTTCGTTTTTGTATCCGCGTTTTTGTATGCAAAAAAAATGTATTTTTGTAGCAAATTTTTAAAACCAAAAAACATGAAAGTATCTATTATAGGAGCCGGAAACGTAGGAGCCACCTGCGCCGATGCCATTGCCTGCAGAAGCATTGCCTCTGAAGTTGTTTTGTTAGACATTAAAGAAAATTTTGCCGAAGGCAAAGCCTTGGACATGATGCAAACCGCTACCCTAAATGGGTTTAACACCAAAATAAGCGGAAGCACTAACGATTATGCCAAAACCGCCGGAAGCGATGTAGTAGTTATTACCAGCGGCATACCTCGCAAACCGGGTATGACACGCGAAGAACTTATTGGCATTAACGCCGGTATTGTAAAAAACGTTACCGATAACGTACTAAAACACTCCCCTAATGCCGTATTGGTTATTGTAAGCAACCCTATGGATACCATGACTTACTTAGCCTTAAAAGAAAGCAAATTACCCAAAAACCGCATTATAGGTATGGGCGGTATTTTAGATAGCGCTCGTTTTAAATGCTACTTATCTATGGCGCTTAATGCCGCTGCTAATGATATTGAAGGTATGGTTATTGGCGGGCATGGCGATACCACGATGATACCTCTTACCCGTTTGGCTTCTTACAAAGGCGTACCTGTTTCTCAATTTATGGCCGCCGACGCCTTGAAAAAAGTAGCTGCCGATACCATGGTAGGAGGTGCTACTCTTACGGCTATGCTAGGAACCTCTGCTTGGTATGCACCGGGCGCAGCAGTAGCCTCATTGGTAGATAGCATCTTAAACGACCAAAAACGCTTATTCCCTTGCTGTGTAGCATTAAACGGCGAATACGGGCAACAAGATATTTGCTTGGGCGTACCCGTAGTAATCGGAAAAAATGGCTGGGAGAAAATTGTAGATGTAAACCTAAACGACGAAGAAAAAGCGTTGTTTGCTAAATCTGCCGACGCAGTACGTAACATGAATAACGTGTTGAATGAAACCGTAAAATAAATTTTATCCTTTATATAAAAAAAGCTGCCCTTTTAAGGCAGCTTTTTTCATTGCTGTACCGTACAAAATACAGCCGAAAAGCTACAAAAAAGAATGAGGTTTTAGGACTAAATGCTGCAGCATCAAATTTCCTTTTTCTACTTGTATGCCCACAAAAGGGTCGTTGTCTATTAAATAGGGCCCATCTAAATCAAGCCAATGCGCTAAAGGAGCTAACTGACCTGCCGCCCAGCACCCCACAGAAGATTCGCTCATACACCCAATAAGCGTTTTTACGCCCAACTCTTGCGCTTTTTGTAACATTTGATATGCAGCAGTAAGGCCGCCGCACTTCATTAATTTTATATTTACTCCGCCAAAATTTTCGGCAACAAGCTCCATATCTTCTATTCCTTGGCAACTTTCATCGGCATACATAAGACTTTGAGTTTTTTTTCTCACGTTCAAAGTTTCTGTTCCCTGTGTTTTTCCCATGGGTTGCTCTATTACTAAAGCCCCTTTTTCTTTTACAAAACGAATAAAGCGAATAGCCTCCTCCTCGCTGTGGTAAGCGCCATTCATATCTACTCCAAAGCCTTTATTACACAGCGAAGTAAAATCATGTACCGTGGTATAATCATATTCTGTTCCGGTAAGTTTTAATTTAAAAAGTTCGAAACGATAGCGCAAACCCTCTGCTATCTTTTCTTGCATCTCTCTTTTTGTTCCGGAACTAATGGTATAAAAACTATTAGGTTGCAGAACGACTTTTTCTTCCACGTTTAAAAGCTGACGGATGCTTTTTTGCATTATTCTCGCTTTTATCTGCCACAAAGCCATATCTAAAGCTGCTTTTGCAGGCATGTTGCTTTTTTCGTGCAACAATTTTTCTATCCACTCTTCTAATTTACGAGAGGAAACATCTTTGTTAAATTTTTCTAAAAAAGTGATTACCGATTGCTGCGTTTCCTTTAAGTATGGAGGAAGGGAGGCCTCGCCCCAGCCAACCAACCCTTCATGCTCTACCTTTACATATACCACCGGTGTATGTGTGCGGGTTCCATGCGCTATTTTAAAAGGAAACTTAAACTGAAGTTGATACGGAAACCACGACATCTGCATAACAGCGCAAAGATACTAAGAAACAAGTGATTTTACATTTTTTGTTAAAAAAAACATTTGTTTAAACAAATAAATGTAATTTTGCGGTATGAAAATAGAAGAAGCTATTAAACAAAAAAAGTTTGAGTCGTTGCAACAAAAAGCTGTAATTAACCTAATATACACATACCATTATATGATGGATAAACAACAAGCTATTTTTACTAAAAACGACCTAACAGCGCAGCAATTTAATGTACTCCGTATATTAAGAGGCAAGCTCCCCAATTCAATGGGTGTAGGCGAAGTAAAAGAAGTTATGTTGGATAAAAATCCTGATTTAACCAGACTTTGCGACAGACTTTTGAAAAAAAAATTAATAGAACGGTTTCCCAACAAATTTAACAAAAGGCAGATGCTACTAAAAATAACAAAAGAGGGATTGCATCTATTAAAAAAAATAGACCCACACATAAAAAAACAACAAAAAAAGATGCCAATATCAAACAAAGAGGCTGAAATTTTGTCAGATATTTTAGATAAATTAAGAAAATAAAAAAATAGGAATGATATTTGTTTAAACAAATAATATGACTAACACATCAAAAAACAGCCTGATACATAAAGCCAACACCCGCGGGCAAGCAAACCACGGTTGGCTGCATACGCATCACACTTTTAGCTTTGCGGGTTACCATAACCCTGAGCGCGTTCGTTTTGGGGTATTGCGTGTGCTTAACGACGATACCGTTGCTGCCGGTATGGGTTTTGGAACTCACCCGCACGATAATGTGGAAATTATTACCATTCCTTTATCCGGTGCTTTGCAACATAAGGACAGTATGGGCAACAGTTCCATAATAAAAGCAGGCGAGGTGCAGGTAATGAGTGCCGGTTCGGGCATTACACACAGCGAGTTTAATCCCAGCACTACCGAAGATGTAAAACTGTTGCAAATTTGGCTATTTCCAAACAAAAAAGGCGTAGAACCTCGATACGGGCAAGCCGCCTTTAATATAGGCGAAAGAAAAAATAAATGGCAACAAATTATATCGCCTCATGCTGATGACGCCGGCCTATGGATTCATCAAAATGCATGGTTTAACCTAACCTCTTTAGAGAACGGAAAAGAATTAAACTACTCCTTACATGATAAAAACAACGGTCTGTATGTTTTTGTGATAGAAGGAGTCATAACAATAAACTCCACCAAACTAGAACCACGCGATGGCATGGGGCTGTGGGATATAGAACAGATAACCATAAAAGCAGAAAAAAAAGCGGAAGTACTTGTAATGGAAGTGCCTATGCGACAATCATAACCTAATAAAAATAAAACCAATGAACAAAACAAAATGGGTAATAGACCCTACACACAGCGAAGTGGGCTTTAAAGTAAAGCACCTAATGATTACAAATGTAAACGGAAGTTTCGCTAGCTTTAGCGGGCAAGCCGAAACCGAAGATGAAACCAGCTTCAAAAACCCCAGTATTTCTTTCGAGGCCGATATAGCCTCTATCAACACCGGTAACGAACAACGAGATGCGCATCTTAAATCCCCTGATTTTTTTGATGCAGAAAAATTTCCTAAGCTGCAATTTATTTCTTCTCATACCGAAAAAACAGATGATGGCTTTGTGCTTCACGGCACGTTCACCATACACGGTATAAGCAAACCTACCCAACTAAACGTATCCTTTAGCGGTATAGCTAAAGACCCTTGGGGAAACACAAAAGCAGGCTTCTCTATTGAAGGGAAAATAAACAGAAAAGATTTTGGTCTTACCTGGAACGCTCCTACCGAAACAGGCGGTGTATTAGTAAGCGAAGAGGTAAAACTACAAGCCGAAGTACAATTAGTAAAACAAGGATAACAGCCGCCTCATTTCGCTTTTAGTAAAAAATAAGATGAAATTAAGCACACGGGTATTTAACTCATTATTTATTCGTGAGGATATAAGATAATGGTTCGCTAAAAACTGCTATTTTTGCCTAAATATTTTTCTTTTTTACTATGCACGATATAGAGCCTTATTACAATTGGAGGCATTTATATATAGCTTCTGAAGATGAACGCTCGCCTTTTTACGGGCGCGCCTACAGCGAATTGGAATTTACTAACCAAATATATAATTACGTACTGCACCCTCAATGGGATTTTTTTGGAAGCGAAACATTATGTCTAAAAATTTTATTTGTAGATTATGATGAGAAATATTGTTTCATAGAATTGATAGGCGAATGGAACGACGCCATCAACAACGATATTATGCTATTAAAACGCGAGTTGATAGACGAGTTGCTGGCTGTAGGCATTACCAAATTTGTTCTTATGGGAGAAAATGTACTCAATTTTCATGCCTCAGACGATAGCTATTACGAAGAATGGTTTGAAGACCACGGCGAAGAGGGCTGGATTGCTTTTGTGAATTTTAGAGAGCACGTACTCAAAGAGTTTCAACAGTATAACTTAGATTGCTATTTTTATTCGGGTGGTGAGTTAGATGATTTTAATTGGCGTCGCTTCAGCCCCGGACAAGCTTTTGGCAATATCCAAAAAATAATTCAAAAAAGATTGCAATAGAAAAATGTATTCGTTCTTTAACAAAAAATACACGTACGCATGAAAAAAATAGCGGTTTTAACCTCAGGAGGAGACGCCCCCGGCATGAATGCCTGCATACGTGCAGTAGTGCGCACGGCCCTGTATCATCACATAGAGGTAATTGGTTTTAAACACGGGTACGAAGGCCTTATCAACGATGAATGTGTGCAGTTGGTACACCAGTCTGTAGCCAACATTATTCAGCGCGGAGGCACTATACTTAAAGCTTCGCGCAGCTTGCGTTTTAAAACCGAAGAAGGCATGCAGCAAGCACTTAACAACTTACAAAAACACCATATAGAAGGATTGGTCGTTATAGGGGGCGACGGAACCTTTGCGGGCGCTATAGCCTTATCAAAAAAAACAAACATACCTATTGTAGGTTGCCCCGGCACCATAGATAATGATTTAGTAGGAACTGATTTTACCATAGGTTACGACACCGCCATCAATACCGTGATAGAAGCGGTAGATAAAATACGCGATACCGCCGAAAGCCACGACCGTGTTTTTATTGTAGAGGTAATGGGGCGCGACGCAGGCCTTATTGCCCTTAGAAGCGGCATTGGCTCTGGTGCCGAAGCCATTTTAATTCCGGAAACAAAAAACGATACACAAAAATTGATAGAGCGCCTTAGCAAAAGCAGAAAAAACAAATCCAGTAAAATAATTATAGTAGCCGAAGGCGATGAAAGCGGCGGGGCCTATCAAGTAGCCGAAAAAGTAAAAAAGCAATTTCCACAACTAGATGTACGGGTAAGCATATTAGGGCATATACAAAGAGGCGGCTCCCCTACCTGCATGGAGCGCGTAAACGCCAGCCTGATGGGTTACAACGCAGTACAAGCCCTTATAGCAAAAAAACAAAGTGTTATGATTGGTATCGTAAATAAACAAGTAAGCTACACGCCTTTTGAAAAAGCCATTAAGCACATAGAAGATTTAAACCCCGATATGCTGCAAATGATGGAAATTTTATCTATGTAAAACATGTTGTTGCACACGTTACTTTTGTACTGGATTGTTTTAGGAATTATTTTATTTCCTATTCAATTATTGGTATCAGCACCTTATGGCAGGCACAGCAAAAAAACATGGGGAGTGATGATACCCAACAAGCTAGGCTGGGTGTTGATGGAAAGTTGGGCATTGATAGCCTTTGGGGCGGTTTATATAAACTATTTTAGTGTGAATGCCTATGCTCTTTTTTTTAGTGTTTTGTATGTTCTGCATTATATAAACAGAAGTTTTATTTTCCCTATTCGTACACACACTACCGGCAAGCAAATGCCCTTACTTATTGTTCTTTCGGCTATGTTATTTAATTCAGTAAACGCAAGTGTTATAGCCTATTACACAGCACAAGAACAATACCCGGATCGGTATTTTTTGCAATGGAATTTTATAACAGGCCTTATTTTATTTTTATTGGGCTTTTACATCAACAACAAAGCCGATACCCTACTCATAAATTTAAGAAAGCCCAACGAAACAGGATACAAAATACCTCAAGGTTTTTTGTTTAAATATATCTCTTGCCCAAACTTGCTGGGCGAGATAATCGAGTGGTTTGGTTTTGCACTGCTTATATGGAACATAGCGGGCTGGGCTTTTTTAGTTTGGACGGTATCTAACTTATTGCCACGCGCCTGGCACCATCACAAGTGGTATAAAAAAACATTCCCCGATTATCCTATAAAAAGGAAAGCAGTCATACCTTTTGTCGTGTAATGTACCTGCTAAAAAAACAAACCGAGTACAATCAATATCTCCTTATTAGATACAGGGTGTAAAATAACGGAAGGGTGATTCGCAAAAACAACCTGAATGTCAGATATATATCGTATTTTTTCTATGTTATCACAATTTTATATCTTTACCTACGTTTTTATACTCTGATGAAAATAGAAAAAACTTCGGCCGGAAAAATGGCCCAGCTTATTAACGCCGAAATTATCGGCGATACTACAAGTCGCATTTCAGGATTAAATGAAATACACTGTGTAGAAGAGGGGGATTTAATTTTTGTAGATCACCCCAAGTATTATAAAAATGCTTTGTTAAGCAAAGCTACTGCCATCATCATCAACCAACAAGTAGCTTGCCCTGATGGTAAAGTGCTGTTGCTGCACCCCGAGCCTTTTACGGCGTACAACAAATTAGTGCGCCATTTTAAGCCTTTAAAGTTTTCCAACCAAAATATAAGCCCCACAGCCAAGATAGGACAAGACACCGTTATTATGCCGGGTGTTTTTGTAGGCAACCATGTGTCAATAGGTAATAACTGTATTATTTACCCCAACGTGGTGTTGTACGATGATACGCAAATAGGTAACAACGTGGTAATACATGCCAACAGCGTGCTGGGTAGCGATGCTTTTTATTTTAAACGCCGCTTAGATAAACTGGAAAAACTAGAATCTTGCGGAAACGTGATAGTAGAAGACGACGTGGAAATAGGCGCTTCTTGTACCGTAGATAGAGGGGCTTCCGGCTCTACTATTATAGGAAAGGGCACTAAAATAGATAACCTAGTACATATTGGCCACGATAGCGCTATCGGAAAAAACTGCACTATTGCGGCACAGGTAGGGGTAGCAGGGGTTGTGTCCATAGGTGATAATGTTATTTTATGGGGGCAAGCAGGGGTAGCTAACGATGTAAAAATATCGGATAATGTAGAAGTATATGCCCAATCGGGTGTAGGGAAAGATTTGGAAAGCGGAAAGGTTTATTTTGGCAGCCCGGCATCAGAAGCTCGCGAAAAATTTAAAGAATTAGCCTATTTAAAAAAACTGCCTTCTTTTATAGAAAACATAAAAAACAACACTTAAAGCGTATAAAGTCATTTTATATTCTTTCGGTTTAATGAACGTTTTTTTGTTAAAAAATGTAAAAATAAAATAGAATAATTAAAAAAAAGGTAGTACTTTCGCTGCACAATATGAAGAAAAGCATACTCCTATCCCTTTTTACATTACTTTCATTCGGTATTTTTTCTCAGTCTATCAACAAGGCTAAATGGGAAATACTAGGGGGCATTGGCCCTACGGGTTTTTTGGGCGATTTAGGTGGTGGCGCCGGCAACGGTACTCACTTTGTTAAAGATTATAATTTCTCCACTACCCGTTTTAATATCTTTGCCGGCATTAGATACAGGCAGCCGCTCTCGCGCTGGGCTTTTAGAGGCAACTTATATTACGGAATGGTTTCCGGCGATGATACCCACTCAAAAGAAGCTTTTAGAAGAAATAGAAATTTAAATTTTCGTTCCCCTATTTTAGAACTTAGCGGGCAAGTAGAATTTTATATTATACGAGAAAGAACCAAAAGAAATTACTCTATCAGTAGTTTGCGCGGCGGGAGAAGGAAAAGAAAATTTGGTATTTATTTATTTACCGGCATCGGTGTTTTTTACTACAACCCAAAAGAAGAATTAAATGGTAATTGGTACAATGTAAGAGATTATCACGTAGAGGGGCAAGGCTTGCCCGGTGGGCCTAAACAGTTTTCAAATTTTAATATAGCCATTCCGATTGGGATAGGATACCGCTGTGCCATCAACAAAAAATGGAGTATAGGAGCCGAACTTTCTGTACGAAAAACCTTTACCGATTATATAGATGGAGTGAGCGGCAGGTACTACAATAAAGCCGCTCTGCAAGCAGCATACGGCTCTACCGCAGTTGCCCTTGCCGACCCTAGTTTAGGCACAATACCCGGCGCTACTTCCCCCAATGCCGACGGTACCGGCGCACAACGCGGAGACCCAAAATACAAAGACTCGTATATGTTTTTTTCGGTAACGGTGGGTTACAAATTTGTAAAACAACACCGCACCCGTGCCAAATTCTAATTTTATAGTAGAGCGGCCACTAAGCCCTCAAGATTTTGAGCGCTATTACAAGCTGCGTTACGATGTGTTGCGAAACCCTTGGTATCAACCTAAAGGGAGCGAGTTAGACGAAAGCGATGCTACCAGCATACATGCTTTTATACAGGAAAAAGGAGAGGCTATAGCCTGTGGCCGTTTGCACTTTATAGACGAACACACTGCGCAAATACGCTACATGGCGGTACATCCCAGCCACCAAGGCAAAGGACTTGGCAAAAGCATTTTATTGCATTTAGAGGCTAAAGCTCAAGAACAAGGCAGAAGCCTGGTAGTATTACACGCCCGAGAAAACGCATTGGAGTTTTATAAAAAGTGCGGTTATGCCGTGAAAGAAAAATCATACCTTTTATGGGACACCATTCAACATTTTTTAATGAAAAAAAACGTTACGTAGTTGTTTTTACGCCAAAGCAAACACCTATTTCCCTCTAATTAGTACTTTATGTTTTCATTATTTTGATGCTATTCCTGCAAACCTTTGCCTGCTATTATGTTAGGAATGCACCTTTCTATCCGGGTGCTGCGTGTAGCACTTTGCTTGGCCGAAGAAAAGTAAAGAACATAGCCTTTTTTCCTACCGGGACTCAATGCTTCAAAGGCTTTTTTTAGCGATTTATTTTTTTGAAAAGCAAGCTGTAATTCCTCAGGAAATTCATACTCTTCAGTTTTTTTAAGTACTACATGCAAGCCTTCTTTTTCTATCTCAATAGCTTCGTAAACATACGACTGTATGTCTTTTTTTAGCTTTTGTATTTCTTTTACAGATGCAAAGCGCAATTGCCTGGCTGCTTGCACATTTTTAGTTTGTTGAATTAGGTGTTTTTTAGCATCTTTCAGCAGTGCGCCCTTAAAAAACAAAACGGCGCAATACTCTTTAAAACCGTGCATAAGCACTACGTTGTGCTTTTGATACGTGTAGCAAGGCACGCCCCACTTTAACTCCTCTTGCAAAAGACACTCTAATATTATTTCTCGTAAGGCTTTAAACTCGTGCTGCCACTTTTGGGCTTTTGCAAAGAAAAAATCAACTTTTGGATTCATAAAAAGGCTAACTTACAAAAAACACAACTTCATAACGTTTCTAAAAAGCGTTCGCTAAAAGGTTATTATTCCACCTTTCTTTAGCCGTTTTTTTCAATCACTTTTGGAGCTTTAAAATAATCGCTGTCCTTTTTTGCTGCGTTTTGCAGCGCTTCTTTTTGTGTAATATCTTGTATTATTTCGTCCGTACGCAAAGTATTGGCTTCTTCCGTCATATATATCAAGGGCTCTACGCCGGTAGTATCTACTTTATTAAGTTGCGCTACAAATGCCAACATATTATTCATATCCTTAGCAATCGCTTGCTTGGCTGCTTCGTCGGCAAACTCAAGCCGGGCTAAGTGCGCCACTTCTTCTACGGTTTTTAAATCTATTTTATCCATGCTATTTTAGTTGGGTAGCGATTATGCTATAAACCTGCTGCCGCAAAGGTACGATATTTTCTTCGCCCATACCTTTTGTGCTTATAGGGGGGTGCACAACCGCTTTAGAAATACCGGGGCGGCCATAACTTTTAAAAAAGCCGCCGTTTTGCAGTAAACGCCAGTTATTTAAAAAAGTAATAGGCAACACCGGCACCTGTTTTTCAATAGCCAGCTTAAAGGCTCCGTTTTTAAAGTTTTTCAAAACCCCATCAGACGAGATGGTACCTTCCGGAAAAACAAACACACTGTGTCCCGCATCTATCTCTAACCCTGCACGTAAAAAGGCTTTATGGCTGGCCGTTTTGCTAGCCCTATCTACCGAAATTTGCATGTCTTTAAAAAAGATATTGAACAAAGGAGCCTTATTTAGTTCAAACTTGGCCATAAACACAAAATAATTTTTAATAATAAAGTAACTTACAATAATATCCAAATAAGAAGCGTGATTAGAAACAATAACACAAGGCTGAGGAATGTCATTTATTGCCATTTTAAAAACTTTTTTTACCACAATACCCGAAAAAAAACAAATCCAAAAGGCCATTATTTTCTGACAAAAAAAAGCGTAACGATAACGCTTGCGGTGGGATAAAAACAGCAATAAAAAAGGGTATATTAAAATAAGAATGCTTAAAAATGCCAGTAAAAACAAACATTTCCATAGCACGTATAATAAGCGAGCTATTATAAACATGGGGTAAAAATACTAAAATTAGTGGTTTGCCAAATGACTATGATGCTTTGTACGTTTTGTTTAAAAAATCATTGTTAAAAACTATTTCAAAACTCACTACTAATAGGTAGTGAGGAATACCACCATAAATATAAATTTGTTCGGTAATAATAAAAGAAGTTTAGCGTATGAATTTTGTAGTATCGGCCACGAGCCTTTTAAAACAGTTGAAATCAATAAATGGGGTATTAAGTTCCAGTAACACCATTCCTATTTTAAATAATTTTTTATTTGAAATAAGCCCCGGCAAATTAACGTTATATGCTTCTGATATGGAAACCACAGTTACCGTACAGCTGCCTGTAGAGTCTAAAGAGGCGGGCAGCATAGCCATACCGGCGCGTACTTTATTGGATATACTAAGTAATTTTCCGGAACAACCGCTTACTTTCAGCATCGATAAAAAAACATTTGGCGTAAAAATAACAGCCGATAACGGCGAGTACCAACTTACCGGGCATAACGCCGAAGAATACCCACGCACACAAAAACTAGATAACGCCTCTACCATAGAGATGAAAACCGATGTGTTGGCTCATGCTATCGGCAAAACCTTGTTTGCCACTAGCAGCGACGATTTACGTCCCTTGATGTGCGGCGTGTTTTGCCAGTTTTCTGAAAACGATTCTATTTTTGTGGCTACCGATGCGCACCGCTTGGTGCGTTACCGCCGTAGCGATGCCAAAGCCAGCCAAGCTACTTCTTTCATTATGCCTAAAAAACCTTTAAACCTATTAAAAAATTTATTAACCGACTTAGACGACGTCATAAACATTGAGTACAACCAAACCAATGCTGTGTTTTCTTTTGGAAACACTACCTTAACATGCCGTTTAATTGATGGGAAGTATCCTAATTACGATGCTGTTATACCCAAACAAAACCCTAATAAACTTACCATTGATAGCGAAATGTTGGCAAGCGCACTAAAACGAGTAAGCGTTTTCTCTAACAAAACTACGCATCAAATTCGTTTTAAAATATCAGGCTCGCAAATAGAGCTCTCTGCCGAAGATTTAGATTTTTCTAACAACGCCAACGAACGCCTAACCTGCACCTACGCAGGCGAAGATATGGAGATAGGCTTTAACTCTAAATTTTTATTGGATATGATTAGCAACATGCACTGCGATGAAATAACCATAGAGATGAGTTCGCCTAACCGCGCCGGCATTATTACCCCCTCAAAAAAAGACAATCCAGCTGAAGATGTGTTGATGTTGGTAATGCCTGTAATGCTGAATAATTAAACTGTTTTTACTTCGCCGATTTTTTCCAAAGAGTATAATTTTCTTTTTCAAACAAGTTGGCTTTTCTATTAAAATCTACACAGTAGGTATAGAAAAAGTCGCCCTCTTCGGGCAAGGAAATAGGAATTTGCAGCAGTTGGTTGTTTCTAACTACCGTAAGCACGCATTTTTTTTCTTTTTCAGAAAAGTAGCGAAGCCAGGCATCTAAATCATTTTTTAGTGTAAAATTAGTTACAGCTATAATTTCGTCGTTTATAGCTATTTTTGCTTTCCACGCAGGCGAGTACGGGGCCACCATGCTTACTTTTTTATGATGGGCAACATCGATGGCTTTGATGCCCAAGTATTTTTCATGAAAAGAAATAGAAGCTTGTTTGTGCAAAGCAAGCCCAAGATACTGAGCACATTCGTGCAACAAGGGTTCGTAGGCCTCTAAACCATATACATAATTGGTAAAAAAAGATTGCATATCAGTAGTGGCCGCAGCGCTGCATAAATCGCTAATATCTTGCTCGGTATAGCCTTTGTTTTTTTTATAAAAAAGTTCGTACAAATTTTTCATTACGGTTTGCAAATTATTTTGGTTGGCCGAGTGCTTCATAATAAGCACGTCCAGCATAAAAGCAATCAGGCATCCCTCATCGTATATATTTGTTTTTCTATAAGGTGCCCCGGGCACATAGCCATCAAGCCAATTATCAAAGCTGCTGTCGCCTACCGATAAGTTGTAGCGCCCAAAACTATGCAAGTGTTTGGTCAGTCGCGATTCAAACGAGCGGAAATACGTTTCTTCGCAAGTAACTCCGGA
This sequence comes from Bacteroidota bacterium, assembly GCA_018267475.1. GTDB lineage: Bacteria > Bacteroidota > Bacteroidia > B-17B0 > Aurantibacillaceae > PALSA-968. The sequence continues at coordinate 89,424 of JAFDYI010000005.1, forward strand.
AGTCAGCAACAGTTTATCGCCGTAGTAAGTGGTAATGCCTTCGTACACAAAGCCGGTGCGCGCGTAGTTTTCTTTGGTATAATGGTAAGGAAACATCTCGGCAGGGCGAATGGTTTTAATATTCCATGTATGAAACAATTCATGGCAACACAATCCTAAAAATTCATTATACACATCGCCATGCATCAAGTGGTAGGCGGGGCCAAAAGCTATTACCGTATTTTGGGTATGCTCTACACCGTGATGAAATTTTTGAGGCAGTATCTGAAACAAAAAGTGGTATTCCGAAAAATGTACTTTTTCAAAAAAAGAAATTTGCTCCTCTATAAATTTTGAGAAATCAGCTAAAAGCGTTTTTTCTTCGGGGTTACATTCTCCATTAAAATGGAGGTAAAAAAGGGTATTTTGTACGGTTAGCGAATATGTTTTTATTGTTTCGGCGCAAATAAAAGGCGAGTCGGCAAGCTCTTCGTAAGACGATGCACTTAGCTTATTTTCTTCTTTCTTTAAGGAGGTAGCTATGTTGTAATTTTTCGGTATTTCTAAGGTAAGGTAATGCGGCTCTTGCATTTTTTCGGGCACATACATCAAACAGTTGCAAGGGTTTACATACATTTGGTTTTCGTCCACATAGGTAGAGCCCGCATTTAGCTCGGATGCATAATAGCTATATGTTATGGTAACTTGTTTGCTGCCTTGCGTTTGTATTACCCAAGTATCCTTACTTGTTTTTTTATAGGAAAGGGGTTTCCCTTCGGCGTCAAAAGCATCTACTTTTTTTATATTTTTTGAAAAATTACCCAATTCATAACGGCCCGGGCGCCACGCCGGTAGCTGCAAGGTGAGCTCTCTTGTATCTATATTTGAAATTATTACATCAATATATAAATAGTGCGACGAGCTGTTTTTAATATATAATTTGTATTGCATCATGCGTTTTCTTTGCACGAAAATACACATTCTTAATGCTATCTTTGTACTATGAGTAAAAAAAATAAAAAAACCGAACAAGATGGTTTCATCTATTCTACCAACGCCGCTTTCTCTTTACCCGAAAGGGAAGATGAAGGCAACGAAACCTTAATTCCGTCTGAACAACATTTGCGTATTCATTTAGATAGATTGGGAGGGGGCAAAACGCTTACTCGCATAGTGGGTTTTGTGGGGGCTGATGAAGATTTGATTTCTTTAGGTAAAGAGTTAAAACAAAAATGCAGTGTGGGAGGAAATGTAAAAGAGGGCGCTATTCTTATTCAGGGCGACCACCGCGACAAGGTGTTGCAACTATTACTTAAAGCAGGGTATCAAGTAAAAAAGGCAGGTGGATAAGCTGCTTTAATTGCCAAATAAAGAATCTACAAATTCATTGCGGTTGAATACTTGCAGGTCTTCCATACGTTCGCCAACGCCAATATATTTTACGGGAATTTTAAACTGGTCGGATATGCCAATAACAACACCACCCTTGGCCGTTCCATCTAATTTGGTAAGGGCTAAGGCACTCACCTCTGTAGCAGCGGTAAAATGCTTGCATTGTTCTATGGCGTTTTGTCCGGTGCTGGCATCAAGTACTAACAGTACCTCGTGCGGGGCATCGGGCAGTACTTTGCTCATTACTTTTTTTATTTTGCTTAACTCGTTCATTAAGTTAATTTTATTGTGCAGACGTCCTGCGGTATCAATAATTACTACATCGGCATTTTGTGCTACAGCGCTGCTTACCGTATCGTAAGCAACAGAGGCCGGATCGGCATTCATACCTTGTGAAACAATGGGTACTCCCACGCGCTGACTCCAAATAATAAGTTGTTCTACGGCCGCGGCCCTAAAGGTATCGGCAGCACCCAGTACTACTTTTTTTCCTTTTTGTTTAAGTTGATGTGCCAGCTTGCCTATGGTAGTAGTTTTGCCTACACCGTTTACCCCTACCACCATTATTACATACGGTTTTGAGGTATCAGGAATAGAAAAATCGCTTACATCGCTTGAATTATTTTCGGTAAGCAAAGAGGCTATCTCTTCTTTTAGCACCGCATTTAGCTGGGTAGTGCCTACATATTTATCTTTAGCTACACGCGCTTCAATACGTTCTATAATTTTCAACGTTGTGTTTACTCCTACATCGCCGCTTAACAGTACTTCTTCTAAGTTATCTAATACTTCTGCATCTACCGTATTTTTTCCGGCAATGGCTTTTGCTATTTTACTAAAAAAGTTTTCTTTGGTTTTAGTTAATCCCTCGTTAAGTGCTTCTTTCTTATCCTTGCTAAAAAAGCTAAAAATTCCCATACTTATTATTTTATATCAAACTCTAGCTTTACGGTTACTGAGGCTGTTTTATTTTTATCTTTCGTATTAAAAGCGCCCTCCCACGATTGTTCTTGAGGCGAGTTTTGTCCGGTTATTTGTATTACCCCCATGTTGGCGCTTTTCATTTTTCCTACGCTGCCATCTGCATTTTCCGCCATTTTTTGCGCGCGGTTGTAGCCGTCTTTAGTAGCATCTGATAAGAGTTCTATTTTTAAATCAGATAATTTGGTGTAGTAGTAATCGGGTTGCTCGGCAACAAACTCTACTCCTTTATCAATCAAAGAGCCTGCGTTTTTATAGGCATTTTCTACGTTTGCTATTTTTTGAGAGGTTATAGAAACCGATTGGCGCAAGGTAAAACCAATAAATTCTTGTTTTTTTAGGGCGCCGTCTTTGTCATATACGTTGTCGTAATCGCGGTTTATTTGCAAGGCCGAAAAATCTATCTCTTGCTCTTGTATGCCGTTTGACAGCAGGTATTGTTTTACCTCAGCAATATCTTTTTTTATTTGAGCATTCGCTTCGGATAGGGTATATGCTTTTCGTTCAAAAGAAGAAAACCAAATAATTTTATCCGAAACAATGTCTTTTTGAGCCAAGCCGGTTACTTTTACCGATTGGTATGAGTAATGGGTTTTTTCCCACACTTTAGAGAATATCTTTACCGATATGCAAATGCACAAACCGATGATGAGGTAATTAATAACTTTTGTCATATTGTTTTAAAATAAAAAAACTTCTTTCCGCATCACGAAAAGAAGTTTGCTTGTAATGAAATTTAAAATGATTATTTGTTTTTTAAGAAATCTTGTACGTGATCGTTGTGTACAATTTCTTCTTTAAACGTGTAAGCACCTGTTTTAGGTGATTTTACCATTTTAATTACGCGCGTAAAATCTTTTCCTTTTCCGCTTTTTAATGTTGCTACTACCTTTTTTGCCATTGTGTTTTATTATTTAATCTCTTTATGAACGGTGTATTTTTTTAGGATAGAATTGTATTTTTTCAACTCTATTCGTTCTGAGGTGTTTTTTTTGTTTTTGGTTGTGATGTAACGCGAAGTGCCGGGCTGACCGCTGGCAGCGTGTTCCGTACATTCTAAAATTACTTGTATTCTGTTTTGTTTCTTTGCCATGATTTCTTAAAATAAGGACTGCAAATGTACTAAATGTTTTTTAATTGGCAAAAAATAACAGCATTTTTTATACCTCTATTTTAAAAAAGAGGCTTTGGAAGGCTAAAATACACCCGGAACGGCCCCTTTTCTGCGTCATAACCCTCTTTTTCTCTTGTAAATGCTCGCAAACAAGCCGATTTTAGCACCCATTATTTTATGTTTGTGCCCTACCTAATGATATAGCCGCTTGTTTTTAGCTATACGCGGGGAAACCAGGGTATTTCCGTTACAGCCAAATCTTGGGTAAGCTTGCGCGATAGCACAAACAAATAGTCGGAAAGGCGGTTGAGGTATTTATATACAAGAGGTGCTACGGTTTCGTTTTCAGCTAGCTTTAAAACAGAGCGTTCGGCGCGACGGCATACGCAGCGGGCAATGTGGCAGTACGAAACACTAGAGTGTCCGCCAGGCAATACAAAATGTTTCATCGGTGCTAATGTTTCTTCCATCGCATCTATCTCTTTTTCCAACAACAGCACATCTGTTTCCAGTATTTCCGGCAACTTCATTTTATTTTTTTGGGGGTCGGCAGCCAGTATAGAACCTAAAGTAAACAAGCGGTCTTGTATTTCCAGTAAGATAGTAAGGTGTTGTTTGGCCGCCTCTTGGTCGCGCAGCAAGCCTACCCAGCTGTTTAGTTCATCAACCGTGCCATAAGCCTCTATGCGTATATGGTGCTTAGGCAAGCGGGTGCCCCCTATAAGGGAGGTTTCTCCTTTATCGCCTGTTTTGGTATAAACTTTAAAAGCCATACTTTAAAATGCTAATTTCTTTTTATTTTCTATAGAACGAATAATATCTTCCATCCTTCCTTTGGGAATGGAGTTAATCAGCTTGCAGGTGTATTCGCTTTGCGGATTGTCACAAATATCGTCGGCATCGCCCATCTCTTCTATCTGTCCTTTATTCATCACAATCATTCTATCGCTCATAAATTTTACTACGCTTAGGTTGTGCGAGATAAAGATGTAGGTAAACTTAAATTCTTTTTTTAAATCGTTCAGCAGGTTGAGTACCTGCGCTTGTACCGACACATCTAAAGCCGACACCGACTCATCGCAAATAATAAAGTGCGGGCTAAGTGCTAAGGCGCGCGCAATGCACACACGCTGTCTTTGTCCCCCGCTAAACTCGTGTGGATAGCGATAAAATTGTTTTTCGGTAAGGTTTACACGCCTCAACAAATCCATTGCTTTTTCTTTGCGTTCTTTATCGTTTTTATACAGATTATGAACGCGCATAGGCTCTATAATAGCCTCGCCAACGGTTATTTGTGGATTGAGTGAGGAGTAGGGGTCTTGAAAAATAATTTGCATATCGCTTCTAAGAGCGCGCATTTCATTTGCCGGCAAAGCCGTGATGTCTTGTTTTTTAAACGAGATAAGGCCTGCCGTAGGTTCTACTAAACGTAAGATGGTGCGGCCAAGGGTGGTTTTTCCGCAGCCCGACTCGCCCACCAAACCTAATGTTTCGCCCTCGTACACATCAAAACTTACATCGTCCACTGCCTTCACAAATTCGGTAGGCTTTCCAAAAAAACTTTTGTTTACCGGAAAATAGGTTTTTACATTTTTTACTTCTAAAATTTTGGGGCGGCTATACAACTCTGTATGCCACTGTTTGCGCTCTTCGGTCGTTATTTCGGCATGATACAGGGCTTCGTTTACGGTTTGTTCTTTTTCTACAATGGCACCGGCGGCATCTACCTCCATAAAATCGTTTATGGTAGGCAGGTGTTTTAGGCGCACATCTAAAGGAGGGCGGCAGGCCAAAAGTCCTTTGGTGTATGGGTGTTGTGGATTATTAAAAATATCAAGCACAGAGCCCTGTTCTACAATTTTGCCTTTGTACATTACCACTACTTTGTCAGCCAATTCGGCTATTACGCCTAAATCGTGTGTGATAAATAAGATACTCATCTCTTTTTCGCGTTGCAAATCCAGCATTAAATCCAATATGGTTTTTTGCACGGTAACATCAAGTGCTGTAGTAGGCTCATCGGCTATTAAAATGTTCGGGTTGCAGCTCATAGCCATAGCAATCATTACGCGCTGCTTTTGTCCACCCGAAATTTGATGCGGATAGGCGGTCATAATGTGCTCGGGGCGTGGTAATTTTACTTTTTTAAATAGCTCTAAGGTTTTTTGTTCGGCGTCTTTTTTCTTTATTTTTTGGTGCAACATAATGGCCTCTACCACTTGGTTGCCGCAGGTAATAACGGGGTTGAGCGAGGTCATAGGCTCCTGAAAAATCATGGCCAGCTCATTGCCGCGCAGCTTTCTCATTTCATCGGCAGGGAGTTGAACCAAATCTACCGGACCCTTTTCTTTGGAGTGATAGGTAATTTGCCCCGAAACAATACGACCGGGCGGACTGGGTATTAAGCCCATAGCCGACAAGGCGCTTACCGATTTGCCGGAACCCGACTCGCCTACAATACCAATGGTTTCGCCACGCCTTAAGCTAAACGAAATACCATCTACGGCGGTTACCACCTCGTCTTCCGTTTGAAACTCAACTACTACATTTTTTACTTCTAAGAGCAACTCTTTCATTCGTTACGAATGTAAGCATAAAAAACAATACCCAAAATAAACTTAGACAAAAATAGTTTTTTAGCCTACTAAGAGTGCAAAGACAGCCTTTTCTTTTACCTTACCAACCCCCAGATCGAAGTATTCAAACATTTTTCAGATAAAAAATCTATCTGCTAATAATCACCTTTCCGGTATTGGCGGTGCCGGCAGGGCTTAGCACTTTGTATATATACACTCCTTCGGTCAAATCGCTTATATCAAGCGTGGTGGTGCTAAAGTTGTTGGCCGAAGCATTGGCTTGAATGGTTTTAACGGTTTGCCCTAAAATGTTGTTTAACGCAATGCAGTACGAGCCGGGTTGAGCTGCTTGAAACGAAAAAACAAGAGTGCTTTGTGCTGGGTTGGGGTGCACCAAAAAGTGTTGCAAGGTTTTAATATCGTTTATACCTAAGGGAAGTCCGTTGTAGCGCGCATAAGCCGTATCAGACTGAACTTGCAAATCGGCTAAGTTATCGCCTGCTAAAAGGGCAAAGGCTATTTTTATAGAATCGCCGGAGGTAATAGTAAAGGGGCCGGAACTCATTACGTTGCATACATCATCTCCCGTAGATGCCGTATTTCCCGCTTGTGCCCGCATGGTGGATAGGGTAGTGTATTTTTGGGCTTTGGTAAAACCGGCCGACGTAGTAATATCTACACCGCCGCCGCCACCCGACACATTATCTATAGCATAAAAATTAGCAGGGGTATTGCTTACTAAACGAATGCCGGCATAATCGGGAGTGCCTGTGGTGGACCAAGAATAGCCCATTTTTCTACCTGTATCATAATTAGATTTATTGTTGGTAGCCGTAGAAGCATCAATATCCCAATCGGCAAAAATACCGGCGTACAAATTAGTAAGAGAGGAAGCGCCCGTGTTTTTTATGATATACTCTACAATAACAAACTTGCTGCTGCCAATAGACGACCAGGCATAGGCATTTTCGTGTACTAATACATTTTGTACAGGCGATGCGTGGCTGTCGTTTATCTTGGCCGACACATCAAAGTTAGACACTACAGAGGGTATCACTTTTTGAGCGATGGCTACCGTAGCAAAATCGGCATCAGAAGCCGAAGCGTTGGTGCCGCGTACGCAATCAGAAACGGCTGTGGCCGAGGTGCCTACCATTAAGCCTGCTTCGTACAACAAATTATCGTTATTATAAGCAAAGCCCATACCCCCTACTTCGCCATCTTGCCTCCATCCTATTTTGCCATTGCTGGTAATGGTGGTATGCACGCTGTTAATGGTAATGTTTACATAATCCGGATTTAAGGTAAGGGTAATAAAATAGTTTCGGGTATAGGCCCCATCGGTTATTTGCACTTGAAAAACAGCGGCCGTGTTGTTGGGTACGTTTCCTATTTTATACGCAAAAGGAGTGCTGTGGTTGTTTTTAGACGTGCTGCTGCCCATTACCCCTAAAGCATACGAAGTATTGATAGCCGTAAGGTACGAGCCGCCCGCCACTACCGTGATATTAGCCATAGCCGCGCTGCTGGTAGGGTTTAAGTAATTTACAAAAGTACCTCCTATAAAAAGCGTATCGCCTTGAGTAAACATAAGGGCGTTGTGGTCGGTAATGCTATCGGCGGTGAACACTACCGATTCGCCTTGTGCAGGCACTGCCGATGTTACCGCGGCAAATAAATTTAAACGACCGGTGCCCAACAAGTTGGTATAAGGGGCGTTGGCCGATACGGTATAGATGTTGTCGGTAGTAGAGATAACGCGCTGTGCTGCTTGCATGCCGGTATAGGTTGGGTACTTGGCCAGCACTAAGGCAATGCCTCCTGAAGTGATGGGTGTGGCCATGGAGGTGCCGCTTAGGTAGGTGTATGTTTGCGAGTACAAAGTATTGTATATGTTATCGCCGGGCGCGCATAAATCAACTGTATAATTAAAGTTAGAAAAACTGGCTTTGTTATCGTTGTTAGGCTCGGTAGCCCCTACCGAAACTACGTAGGTATATCCGGCGGGGTATGAAATTTCATTCATGCCATCGTTGCCTGCCGCCGCTACTACCACGCAATTATGGTTAATGGTAGCCGATGTAATGATAGATTGCTCGTAGCTGCTGCTGCCCGAGCCGCCCCAGGAGCAGTTAATCACTTTTGCACCGTGCGTGGCTGCGTACTGTATGCCTTCATATCCTGTAATGATATAGCCCTCTCCGCCCGAACGGGTGTCGTTATCGGCAGCGCATTTCACTATAAGCAATTTGCATTTAAAGCCTACCCCTGCCACACCTATTCCATTGTTGGTGCAAGCGCTGGCATCGCCCGACACATGCGAGCCGTGTATGTTGTTGCTACCCATTATTTGAGGGTTGTTATCGCCTACAATGTTATTGTAATTGGCACCTGCCAAATCCCAACCGGTAAAATTATCGATGTAGCCGTCTAAATCATTATCAATTCCATCAATAGTATCGTGGTAATTATGCTTGATGTTTCCCATCAAATCGGGGTGCGCTAAGTCAGAACCCGAATCTACAATGCCTATAACCACGTTGGTATCGCCCTGGGTTCCGCCTGCCGACAAATCCCATGCGTTGTATGCTTTTATTTGGTTAAGGTAGTTGTATTGATTGGTTCCGCTGCCATTGGCATTGGGATCGTTGGGTGTAAAAACAGATGTTTTCCGTATGTATCTAGGTTCGGCATACTCAAAAATACCGGTGGCCAGCATGAGGTTGATGGCTTTTTCAATTCCGATGCTTTGGTTGCTAAAAAGCAGTTCGTAGGTAAGCGATAGGTCGGCGTAGGCTTGCCCCATTTTGTTATATTTTTCTTTTGGGGCTTGCTCCATTGGAAAAATTTTTGCCAACGAACTTACGCCTAGGTAATTTAATATCGGAGTAAGCTTGGAGTCGTTTATATAGCTAACGGTGCAATTGCTTCGGTATGCTTCTTTTACTTTAAAAATAATATGCCCCCCCATGTAGTTTACCCCTTCTTTAAAAGAGGTATTAAGATGAAAAGGGGTGTGGATGGGCAGCCCATTGTGAGCAGTAAGTACGATACTAAACAACAAAGCCATTGAAATACTTATTTTTTTCATTTTAAAATGATTTTAATACTCGGCTAATTTCGTAAAATTATACGAAACAAAAAAATAGAGGGAGCTTAAAACCCAATAGGTGGGTTATTTTTTAAAAAATCCATTGCGAAATCCGCTCTATAAAGAGGCTCAACAAACCTTCTGCATTTGGGGTTTTAACCCATTTTTCACTTTATCTCGTTAAAGTCGGGCAGGTTTTCTAAAAAACGTATTTTATTTCCTTCGTTTTTCACCACCAAGTGAAACATGCCATTGGTAAGCATGCTGTATGGTGCCTTTAAGCTAAGCTGATAGCGTGCCAGTTGGTTTGCTTCTTTTTGGGATAAATTTACTGATGGGGCCTTGCATTCCACCAACAAAAGAGGCTGCATGTTTTTATCGCGTGCCAAAATATCTACCCGCTTCGTTGTATTAAACAGTTCTATTTGTTTTTCTACTTCTATCAAACCGGGCATAAACTGCTTTCTCTTTATTAAAAAATAGAGCACACGCTGGCGCACCATCTCTTCGGGAGTAAAGGCTACATAGGTTTTTCGTATCAAATCTAACACCTGCAACTGGTCTCCCTCTTTTTTTGTTTTAAAAGGGCAAGCCGGCATAGTAAAAAGTGCAAACATTTTTTTATATCTTTGAGTGCAAAGTAAATCTAAAATTAAGACATAAAATGAAAACAAAAGAAGAAATAGTGAACAATTGGCTGCCTCGCTACACAGGAGTGGCTATTGAAGATTTTGGCCAATATATTATACTGGTTAATTTTAGCAGCTACGTGCACATGTTTGCCGAAAAGTATGGCGTGGAAGTAAAAGGAGGCAACCGTTCTATGATTAGTGCCACCGCCGAAAACATCAGTATTATTAACTTTGGTATAGGCTCGGCCAGCGCCGCCACCGCTATGGATTTACTTACTGCCATTCATCCCAAAGCGGTTTTATTTTTGGGTAAGTGCGGGGGCTTAAAAAAGAAAAACCACCTGGGTGATTTAATTTTACCTATTGCAGCCATTCGTGGCGAGGGCACCTCAAACGACTATTTTCCCGCCGAAGTACCTGCCCTACCCGCTTTTGCGTTGCAAAAAGTAATTTCGCATACCATACGTACCAACGCCCGCGATTATTGGACAGGCACCGTTTTTACTACCAACCGCCGCGTGTGGGAACACGACGATGACTTTAAAGAGTACCTGCGCAAGTTGCGCTGTATGGCCATTGACATGGAAACCGCCACGATTTTCACCGTAGGCTTTCATAACGAAATACCTACCGGCGCCTTGCTTTTAGTGAGCGACCAGCCCATGATACCCGAAGGCGTAAAAACCGAAGAAAGCGATAAAAAAGTATCCGAAAAATTTCAAGAAGAACACCTGCGCTTTGGTATTGAATCGCTAAAAGAACTGATAAACAAAGGCGCTACCGTAAAACATTTAAAATTTGAAGAGTAAAAGCTGTTTTTAAACTGTACTTTTACCCCGCGAATAGAAATGTATATAGTGATCAAAAAAAAGGAATGTAGAGCTATGAAAAAACGCATCGTGATGTTTTTATGGAGTGTATTGGTGGTTAGCACGCTTTTAGCTCAAAGCAAACACAAAATAATGATTATTCCTTTTGAGTCAAAATTATATATGAGTCAGATAGACCACCGTATAAATGCAGAAACAAAACTAAACCAAAAGCAAATAAAAGATGAATTTAGAAGGTCTATAAATGTTGAATTAGCACAAGCTCTAAAACATCAGATGGAATGCCTCGACCTACTAAAAGATACCATTAAATACAAAAAAGATTTAATAAACATATACAAAAACATTCGGTTTCATTACGAAAAAGTACCCAACCAAGCCAACTACAAGCCACCCGTACCCGAAAAAAACAACAAAACAGCGAACATAAAAAACGGACAAGTGCTAAATGAAACCAGTACGGAAGAGCGTTTTATGAATGCAGAAATAACAAATGCAGCCCTCATTCCTACCTTATATGCTAAATATAAAACCGATTTATTTCTATTTATCAATCAGCTGGATATTATATCTACTGCCATTGATGAAATGGGCATGACATCAAACCGAAGCCTTAGCTTGCACTACACCGTTTACTCGGTAGATGCTAAAGAAATAAACTCCGGAATTAGTACGGTATCTTTTCCAAGCGATGCCAACAATCCGCGAAAAATAGCATCAGCATACATCAATAAAATAGCCTCCGAAATAGCGCAGCGCATTGCCCTTGCTTTAAATAAAAAAGACGCATTACCCCATTAACGTGTTTTTACCTGTTTTTTTAAAAAAAATGGCACTACATTTGTATAACAAGAAATATGAGATGCCTGTTTACTTTTTTTGCCATCATGTTGTGTGTTTGTTCGAACCCCAAGGCACAAAGCCTGCCATTAAAAACAAATGCCGCCTTTAAAGAAGGCGAAACGCTAAGCTACCGTTTGCATTACGGCTTAATTGATGCCGGTATTGCCACCATTCAAGTACTGCCCAATGTGCAATCTTTTGGGGGGCACCGTGTATATCATATTGTAGGCGATGGCTATTCCCGCGGAGCGTTTAATTGGTTTTTTAAAGTGAAAGACCGCTACGAAACCTATATTGACGCTGATGCTTTAGTGCCTTGGTATTTTGTGCGGCACTGCAACGAAGGGGGCTTTATCATCAATCAAAATTATGTGTTTAATCACTACGAAAAAAAAGTAGATATAGGCGATGGGAAAAACTATAGCGTTCCGCAAGATGTGCAAGATATGCTTTCCTCATTTTACTATGCACGCAACATCGATTACTCAAGTGCCAAAACAGGAGATGTTTTTTTAATTCCTAGTTTTGTAGATAAAGAAAATTGGACTCTAAAAATTAAATATGTAGGCAAAGAAACCATCAATACCGATGTGGGAAAATTTCGCTGCCTAAAGTTTAGACCTATTATACAAACAGGGCGTATTTTTAAAAAAGAAGAAGACCTAAATGTATGGATAACCGATGATAAAAACCACATTCCGATAAGGGCGCAAGCAAAAATTTTAGTAGGCTCCATAAAAATGGATTTAACCTCATACAACAATTTAGCCAACCCTCCTGCCCTAGAAAAATAAATTTTAAACAAGATTTTTGTTTTTGCTATCTTTACACTTTCATCATGGAATTTGAAATAAAACCTCAAAAAAAATTCAGCTTAGGCTTGCGCGAACTATGGGAATACCGCGAGCTTTTCTATTTTTTTACTTGGCGCGACATAAAGGTAAAATACAAACAAACGGCTTTAGGGGTATTATGGGCTTTGTTTCAACCGGCTATTATGACCATGCTTTTTACCTTAGGGTTTGGAAAAATGATTTCATCTAATTTTCATTTAGACCTACCCTACCCTATTTTTGCTTTAAGTGGATTTATATTGTGGAATGTTTTTTCAAGCGGTTTATCTAATGCCGGAAACAGCATGGTAAATAATGCAAACATTATCAAAAAAATTTATTTTCCACGCTTGATAATCCCTATATCTTCTATTTTAGTTTCTGTAGTTGATTTTTTAATGGCTTTTTTAATATTTATTCCGGTACTTTATTATTTTAACTGCTCTTTTAATAAGTGGGCTATACTTTTTATTCCTTCAAGCGTTCTCTTAGCTTCAATAGCCACTTTTGGGTTAGGCACTTTTTTAGCCGCGGTAAACGTTAAATACCGCGATTTTAGATACATACTTCCTTTTTTTATCCAAGCTTTGTTATTTGCTACACCGGTTATTTATCCCATAAAGGTAAACGACAACCCCTTGTTTCAACTAATGCTAACGCTCAACCCGATGAATGCCCCTATTGCCTTTTTCAGAGCCGGAATAGGCACTAATTGTCTAGATGTATCTTCGGTTTTAAGCAGCTTACTGGTTTCTGTTTTGCTACTTGCTTTAGGTGTTTTTTACTTTAGAAAAACCGAGCATTATTTTGCTGATTTAGCTTAGGGTATCAAGTTTTTTACATACTCGTTATTCGGATTTTTTTTAATGCTTTTATAGGTTCCATACTGTATTATTTTTCCGTTTTTTACTACGCCTAAAAAATTTGCAGCACTCAGCACTTCGTCTAAGCGATGCGTAACAATGATACAAGAAGCCTTGTGTTGTTTTATTTTTTTCTTGATGTATGTAAATATTTTTTCTTTCAGTATCACATCTAAGTTACTAAAGGGTTCATCTAATAAAAGAAGTTTGGGAAACACACACAAAGCTTTTGCTAAAGCCACTCGTTGCCTCTGTCCGTCAGATAAAGTGTTGGCTTTTTTATCTCTCAAAGATGTCATTTCTATAAGTCGTAATAATTCGTTTGCCTTTTTCATTTTATAGGCATCGCTAAAACCAACCAGGGGTTCTACCACATTTTCATACACCGTGTGATGTTCTAGCAGGGCGTATCCGGTGCTTACTAATTTCATGTTTTCATTACCTGGAATTAAATGAAAAGAGGGACCTAATACCGGCTTGTTTTCAAACAAAATAGTTCCCTCTTGCACATCGTGCAAGCCGTATATACATTTTAAAATGGTTGTTTTTCCGCTGCCGCTTTTACCAAGCAGTACTAAAGTTTCATTTTCTTGAAGCTGAAAAGAAATGTTTTTTAATCCTGAAAAAAGGGTTTCGTTTGGGTAATTAAAATATATTTTTTCTACAGATAGAAACTGTTTTTCTTTTTTGTTTTTCATGCTTGATAGTTGTTTAATTTTACATAAAAAGTAGTGCCTATGCCCTCGGTACTCTCAAACCAAATGCTGCCGTTATGTTGTTCTATAATGCGCCTACAAATGGCAAGGCCAAGGCCGGTTCCGTACGATTTGGTTGAAAAATTTGGTTGAAAAATTTTAGTTTTCATTTCCTCTTTTATACCGGAGCCGTTGTCGCTTACAGAGAGTAAATAGGCTTGATGTTGTTTTTCTAAATGAAGTATAACCGTTCCTTTTTTGTTTTCATCTATTGCTTGTACCGCATTGTTTATTAAATTATTTAGCACGCGCAGCAGTTGATCGGTATCGGCATGTACAAACGCCGGCCCTTCGCAAGGCGTAAATTGTATCGTAACCTTAGTATTTGTTTGATATAAAGGTACATTATTTTGTAAAAACAAGAGCAAATCTACCCTATCGAAGTTGGGCGCAGGCAGCTGGGCAAAACTGCTAAATTCAGTAGCTATATGGGCTAAAGCGTCTATTTGTTCTATTAAAATAGGGATAATTTTCTGGGCTTGTTTCCCGGCTTCTTCGGGTTGTATATGCAGCAACCGTTCTATGTGCTGAATACTCAGTTTCATAGGGGTAAGCGGGTTTTTAATTTCATGCGCTACTTGTCGCGCCATTTCTTTCCACGCTCCTTCGCGCTCTGATTTTAGGAGTTGGTCGGCGCTTTGTTGTAGTTTTATCAACATACTGTTGTAAGATGCTATTAACAAACCTATTTCATCGCTTTTGTTGTAATAGATGGGTTCGTTGTTTTGTTGTAAGGTTACTTTTTTTATTTGTGTTTGTAGTTTTTGCAAAGGAGTGGTAAGCCAGTTGGCCAAAAGGGCTGCCGCCACCACAATAAACATAAAAGCCAGTACGTATATATTAAACAAACTAGACAGATAGCCGAATAGCTGCGCTTGTATTTTATCTTGTTCAGAGAAATAAGGTAAATTTAAAATAGCCAATTTTTTCTTTTTAGCATTTGTTATATCACTGTAAGCAGAATAAAAGTGCAGGTTTCCTACATTTTCGTTATATACTTTTTTATCGTAATTTATATTTATCTGTGCAGCGTACACTTCCGGGTTTATTTTTTTTGATATAATTCCGTCATCAAACAAGCGGGGTAAGGCCGCCGTATAGTATTCACCATTTGTTTTAAACAAGGTAATATCACTTTTAAATATATCAGAGGCTTGACGCAGCACATAAGCGGTATATTCTTTATCGTCAGCATTAAGGGCTTCGTAGCTATTCAGCTGTACATTTATGTAGTTGCTTACTGTTTGAATTTTTTCGCGTATTACATCAATGTTTTGTGTCTCAATTTGTTTACGAGCTATAGTAAAAGCGGTTACCACCACAGGAATAAACAAAAACAAAACGCCTATACTTACATAGTGTTGAATTTTTATAGCTAAAGAATGTTCTTCATGAAACAACAACGTATTTAGGATGCTAAATAGCAGAAAAGCCATGCTGGCTAATAGGAACAAAAAACTAATAGTGGCTGATAAATCGTTGAAGTAGGTATAATTTTTTGACACAAGAATGGTTGTTTTATCATTAAAAGAATACACGATATGATTGTATCCATTTTTATTAAAAGATTTTTTTTGTTTGCTTTGGTAGTCGATATAATTAGCATAAGAATACACCCCTTGTTTTTCTTGCAGCCAACCCTCTTTGTAAATAGCATACGAATAATCTGCATTAATATTTTCTGCTGATTGGTTTAACAGCAGATCAGGAAAGCCGTTGTAGGTGGGCGTATTTTTAGATTGAACTACTATGTACAACAAATAAGGCTTATGCGAAAAAGGTAAATTTTGTTTAAACAAATAATACGTTTTATCCTTTAATGCATTATTGAAATAAAGACCTTTACTATTGGTAGGAATGAGTTTTTGCAAAATAACATCATCAAAATAGGCATTGTTATTGAAGTACTGATTGGTTTGCGGCACTAAAGGCATACATAAGGAATCAAACAAACAAACCGAAACTTGATAACGCTCCCAATAACCCATAAAGTATTTTTGCAAAATATACTGTTCTGCGTTTAGGGTATTTGTATTTTTTGATTTTTTTACGATAATTTTTTTCAACTCTTTATCTAAAACAAGATTGCCACTAATGCTTTCAAAAAGATTTTCAACCACTTTATCTTTAGGGTTCAGCAAGCTTTTAGCAATGCTAATACGCTGCTTGTAATCTACTTTATTTTTTAGCTCCACAATAGTGTAAGCTCCTATAAAAGACAGAATTAAACACACTACGATGCCGTATAAAAACGGATTGTTTTTTAGTTGCTTTGCCGAAAAAACAAGCAACACAAAGAAAACACCTATCCAAATAAAAGAAATAGAAAAATACTTTTGCAGGCATAAACTAAATATGCTAGCAACTAAAAAAATAACTACATACTTTTTAAGATGAGTCGTTTTTGAAAAAAAAAGATAAAAGCCCACCTCGCAATACCATGCTGCGCACCAAAATAATAAAACAGCGCAGCTATAACACACATACACGTAGGTAGATGGGTAAAAAAACACATCGGCCAAATCACTTAATAAAGATGCGTTTTTGAATATATGCAACAAAAACACATACGATAAAAAACCAAACAGATAAAGCCCTGCCGTGTATAATGAAAAGAAAATGGAATAACAACTTCTCACTTGTACTTGCGCTTTTACCATTTGCTTTGTATCCCACAAAGCCCAAATCATAAAGACTAAAGTGCAGCAAGCGAAAACAGGAAATATGCTATAAATTTCGCCACCGGCAGAGGGAATTAAAAGGCTGAACCCCTTTAAACAAAACAAATACACATACAAAAAAACAACACCAAAAGTAAGTAAGCCAAGCCATTTTAGATACGCTGTTATTGATTGTAAAACATTCCATTGTTTTTTAAACGCATACAACAGCAAAAGCAATGCGATATACAAAAGCAAAAACGAAAAAAATGCGTACGTTCTATTTCTTTTTATGTGCGTAGCGTCGATTGAAAAAAGGTATTCGCCCTTTACGTTTGATATATTAAAAATAGTACTGCCTACAGCTTTGTTTTCTACAATTTCATAGTCGGAAGGTAATTCTAAATAGGGATTGAAGATATTTTTTAAATACTTATTTTGATACGCATAATTATTTTTTATCAATATCAGCGCGTATAATTGATGCGTGCTAAACGTGTTTTTATGGTGGCGCACTACTTGATAGTACCCATTTTTCAATTTTACTATTTTTTTTTCTAAGCACACATTGAGCATGTAATTTTCTACCGCAGGGTGGTTATCTGTCCAAAACTGTAAACTATCGTTTTCGTAAACAAAAAAAGCTACTCCCGTTTTGTTAAAAGTATTAACAAAACGAGTGGACAAAAAATGAAAAAACTCCTTTTCGTTATTCTGATTTAGTTTCTCATAAATGCTGTCTAAGCTAATATTTGCTTGATATTCAAGCTCTTTTATTTTTTTTTGAGTGCTATTTTCTATTCTTTTTATAGAGGGGAAAGACAAATAGTAGCAGCAGCCTGCCAGCAGAAATAAAAAAAAAGAGAAAAAAAATAAACGCTTGCTTTTCATCTACTGCAAAAATAGTGTTAATTATATTTTCTTGTATATATTTTTTGGTACTTTTACAAAGACAAAAAAATATTTTATGCTGTTTAAAATAAGAGGAAAAAAAGATTTGTTTTTGGTTATCTTGCTTTTAATTGTTTTTAATGTAATAGAGTTGGTTATTCCTTCTCGCATAGGTAATAAAGCGGGCTACATTACGGGGACTCTTACCTTTATCGCTTTAACCGAGGTTATTCAGTTTATTTTTAAACAGTACGGGCGTGCGTTTTTTATTGCCTTAGTGTTAGTCCTTTTATTTTTATTTGCATACGCACCGCATATTGTACACATGGCTCTTGAAACTGCTTACCTTATTGGTATTTACTGCGGTTTTATACTTACTATTTCGTTGCGTGTATATAACGAAGTAAGGAAAATAGTGCGTAGAAAAAAAAGAGAGGCGCTGAAAAAAGAAGTGATAAAAAAACAAAAGCATAGAAATTAATTTTTTTCGCCTTCTCCGTCGGTGCGCTGTACGTTTTTCACTCCGGCCACTTTCTTTAAGTTATTTATAAGTTGGGTAAGGTGTTCGGTGCTGTGCACATAAACCAAAATAGTACCCTCAAAAATACCATAGTCGGTGCTAAAATTAATAGACCTCATGTTCACATTATGCTGGGTAGAAATAACTTTTGTAATGTTATTTACAAGCCCCATAGCATCGGTTCCGGTAACTTTAATACCTGCCAAAAAGGTAAGTAGTTTATCACTATTCCATTTTGTTTTTATTACACGATAAGAATAGTTAGCTAATAATTTAGATGCGTTAGGGCAATCTACCCTATGAATTTTAATCCCCTCGCCTACTGTTACAAAACCAAAAACATCATCGCCTGGTATAGGGTTGCAGCAAGGAGCTAATTTGTAATCCAACTTCTGCATATCATCTCCAATAACCAAGGTATCCGTTTTATTATTGCCACGCGCTTGAGTTACAATCTCTTCTACCTTTTGTTGCTTTTCGATTTTTTTATTGATATAGGTTTCCGGCTTTTTTTTGTACTTAATAAACTCTTTTAACTCTTGTGTACCTACTGCATCTTTAGCCGCTCTATAAAATAATTCTTGAGAAGATGGTAAGCTCAAAAAAACGGTAAAGTCTTGTATGTTTTGTATGGTAAATTCCATTTTTTGCCGATAAAATTTTCGTTCCAAAACTTCTCTCCCTTGTTCTGAAATTTTTTTTCGTTCCGCCTTTAATGCGTATTTTATTCTTGACTTTGCTTTGGCCGTAATCACAAAATTTAGCCAATCTTCATTGGGCACCTGTTTTCCTGAAGTAAGAAGTTCTACCTGGTCGCCTCCCTTTAGTTCATAATTCAGTTTTTTTAGTTGATGGTTTACCTTAGCTCCTATGCAATGTTCGCCTATTTTGGTATGAATTTCAAAGGCAAAATCAAGCGCGGTAGCACCCGAAGGCATGGCTCGCATTTCACCTTTTGGAGTAAATACAAAAATTTCGTCAGCAAATAAGTTGAGTTTAAAATCATCAATAAAATCAAGCGCATTATCTTGCGGGTTTTCTAAAAGCTCTCTTATTTTTGCTATCCATTCTTCTAATTGATTTTCTTTTTCGGTTGCTTTATCTTTGTATTTCCAATGGGCAGCATATCCTTTTTCGGCAATCTCATCCATACGTTCAGTACGTATCTGCACTTCTACCCATTTGCCATCAGGCCCCATAACTGTGGTGTGCAAGCTCTCATAACCATTAGCACGCGGGGTAGATACCCAATCGCGCAAACGTTCTGGACTTGGGTGATAAAAATCCGTAATAACCGAATAGACGTGCCAGCAATCTGATTTTTCATTTTCGGGCAAACTATTTATTACAATCCGAATGGCAAACAAATCGTATATCTCCTCGAAAGGAACATTTTTAGTTTTTATTTTATTATAGATAGAGTACACCGACTTAGGTCGCCCAAAAATTTTGAATTTAAAATCCTGTTCTTTTAAAATTTCTTTAATGGGTTCAATAAATTTTTGAATGAATTTTTTTCGTTCGGGTTCGCTTTCTTTCAGTTTTTCAGCTATCTCATTATATGCTTCAGAGCTGGTGTATTTCAAGCCCAAATCTTCTAATTCTGTTTTTATGGCATTAAGCCCTAAGCGGTGCGCCAAAGGAGCGTATAAATACAATGTTTCTGACGCAATTTTTATTTGCTTATCGTGCGCCATGCTTTCCAGTGTGCGCATGTTGTGCAGCCTATCTGCCAATTTTATCAGTATTACCCTAATATCATCACTAAGGGTAAGCAGCATTTTTTTAAAATTTTCAGCTTGAAGCGAAGATGTTTGGTCAAAAACACCCGATATTTTGGTCAGTCCATCAATAATTTTGGCCACCTTAGCCCCAAACATGCCTTCAATATCTGCAAGCGTTATTTCGGTGTCTTCTACCGTATCATGCAACAGTCCGCAAATAATAGAAGTGGTACCTAAACCGATTTCTTCGGCACATATTTGTGCTACGGCAATAGGGTGGTAAATATACGGTTCTCCGCTTTTTCGGCGCATATCTTTATGCGCTTCTACAGCCAACTCAAAGGCTTTTCTTATCAATTCCCTATCGCCTTTTTCTAACCGGCGGCGCGATGCGTTAAGTAATTTTTTATACCTATTTAGAATTTCTTTTTTTTCTAACTCTTCGTTTATTACAGCTTTCATTCTACAAAAAAATATCTCTCTAAAGATACTTATTTTTTTTGAAGCAATAAGGTATTACGGTTTTTGATGTTCTTGTTGGTAATTTTGCAAGCCTTGCATATCCTGCTTATTTACTAAAATACGCTCGGTACGTTGCCCATACAAGCCTGCTGTAATAAGAGTAAAAAATCCATCAAAAAAACCAAAACTTGATTTTACTTCATACCCAATTCCTGCCGGTGGAACGGATAACACGGGGCGGTTTAAGGGGATAAGCCCAAACAAAATATAATGCTGCTTTGCCTTAACGTAGGTTTGATCGTGCATAGATGCCCCTACAGGGCCAATACCCACGGTAGTACGGTTTACAAAACAAGAAGATAATAAAAATAAAGACAGGGTTGAGATAACAAACATCTTTACACCCATTTTTTTTAAAGCAGTCATAAACTTTTCTTTTTAGATACGAAAATAAAAAAAAGGTTTAACGAGGCGCTTTGTTTAACGCTAATTAACTATTTCTTGTGTTTTTATCCTGCTTAGCAACTAGCCTCAACTGCTTCACCTAAGGCCAAGTGCCGCTTAAAGAAATGACCAAACTGCCATTTTTAGTATCCATCTCTAAGGGATAAATAATCTTGTAGTCGCCCATGTTTATTGAGGTGCTCCCTATAAAGGCGCTCGAATCTCCATATAACTGAAAAGAGTATGTATTGGTATAGAGGTTCATTTTTATAGGGGCGCTTAAACCAAAGGTAACGGGCAGGGTGTAGGCGCTGGGGTATTTTCCGGTGGTAGATAGCACTTGTTGTGTTCCATTTTGCATTTGCACTACCTTTAGATATACATTTTGGACAGGCAAACCCGCCATTTTTGCTGATTTTAAGGTAAGGCTATGCAAGGTAAACCCTACCGTTTTTTCAGATTTGCAAGCGGCCAAAACAAACATCGCGACGAGTAAACTTCCTATTTTTATTTTTATGCGATTCATATTACTGTTTTTCTAACTCAATGTATTTAGCAAAAGCGCATACTGTTTTATCTGATTTTACTACAAAAGGATTCGTGTCGTCCCATACGTAGCCTGCCAGTACCGAGCATATTTTATTTTGCACATCTTCATTAGGATTCTTGGCAAAAAATATCTTAAACAAGGTGCCATCGTACCAGCGGTTTACAAAAGTTCTAAACACATCTATACCTGTTTGCATATATTTTACGTATTCATTTTGCCAATCCACAGGTTCGCCTTTAAAGTGCTTAATAACTAGGTGAGCTGCTTTTTGTGCCGATACAGCGGCAAGCGTTACACCCGATGAAAACACCGGATCTAAAAATTCGGTAACGTTGCCTGTTAGCACAAAGCCGTTTCCAAAAAAAGTATCGGTAGTAGTGCTCCACCCTTGCAAAATTCGTGGTTCGTTCCATATCAACTTCAAATCTCTGAAACGGTTTTTAAATGTTTTTTCTGAAGCAATCATTTGTTGATACTGCTCGGATAAAGAGCCGGAAAATCCATCAAAAAAATCAGGGCTTCCTACAAATCCTAAAGAAGTGGTGCCGGTAGAAAATGGGATAACCCAAATCCATGTATTTAAATTGTGCACACAAATGGTGATGCGGTCGGGCTCGTCGGGCTCGTCGGTTTCGTGACGATGCGGATCTTCTATGTGCGCAAAAACAGCCTTTCGTGTGTACTGGGTAGAGGCTTTGTTTAAGCCAAATAAAGTAGGCAATACCCTTCCGTAGCCGCTACCATCTACTATAAATTTAGCATGAATAAGATGCGTTGCTCCCTCTTTTGTTTTTACAGTGGTAACAGAAGTTCCGCCCGTTTGTATTTTCACATCTATCACTTCCGTTTCGTAAGCTATATCAATTCCTTTTTCTTGGCAGGCATCAGCAAGGGCTTTATCAAAGTCGGCGCGTTGCACTTGATAGGCATGATCCCAGCCTTTGGTGTATTGTTGCGAAAATTTAAAATCGCATATTTTTTCTCCCCATACAAATTTAGCGCCTGTTTTTCGTTGAAACTTATTTTTCAAAACCGCATCTAAGAGTTCCGCTTCTTCTAAAGCTTCCATGCATCGAGGCAACAAGCTTTCTCCTATTACAAAACGCGGAAATTTCATTTTTTCTACCACTTGTACCGATAGGCCTGCTTTGTGCAAAATAGCCGCTGCAATGGTTCCTGAAGGACCTGCGCCTATAACCAACACATCTACTTTTGTTTTCATTATTTTATTTTTGTTGTTTGTTTTAATAAGAGAGTATTAGCTGCATTGTTTTTGTAGGAAAGATTGCAATACTAAGGCGTGTGTATGCTCTACATCTTTAGCAGCATATACCAAGGTAACGTTTTTTTTCATTTTTATCAAATCTACTATTTCGGGTATGCACTTGTTTTGCTTTAGTTCATTTAAGTATTTTAGTTTAAAATCGGGCCAGAGCAAGGGATCGTGCGAGAACCATCTTCTTAATGGAGAAGAAGGGGCTATTCTTTTTTCCCATAAGTCTATATGAGCGTGCTCTTTTGATACGCCTCTGGGCCAAAGTCTATCCACTAAAATTCTGTACCCATCAGCTGTTTGCATGTCTTCATATACGCGCTTTATATTTATTTTAGGTGCTTTCATGATATATGGTTTTTATATTTTTACAACACAAATTTTAGGCAGGCGATAGTACTCTTGATTTTAAATATACTACTGTTTTATTGAGATAAGGTACTGCCATTATTAGAATGATAGTACCCACCAATACCCAAGATATCAGTTCATAATAGTCCATAGCGTAGCGTAGGTGGTTTTGCATGTTTACCGAATTTACCAACATTTTTCCAGATGCTTTTGTTGGTTTCAAAGATACAAAACCTTTGGTTATTAATTGATTAAAATGAGTAGATAAAGTATGTTTTACTACGGGATCAACCAAGGTTATTTTATCTTGAAATGCGTTGTAATGCCTGCTTTTTTCGTATAATTCAAAATAGTTCATTAAAGCAATGCTTACACAAAAACCCAAATAACGAACAGCCAAACAAAGGGCCGCCGCAGAGGGACCTAAACTAATACGCACTGATGATATGGCATATACAATAGAGGGTACCATAATCATACCTACGCCCATACCTTGAATAAACAAGGGAATAAAGTAATTAAACTCATCAGCATACACATCGAAAAGATAAAACATAGACGTGTAAAAAACAAGCAACAGTACAAAACCCGGTATCCACATATAGCGAATAGGCTTCCGTTGCAAAAGCATAGCCGCACTTATAATAACACCCACTACCAGGCCAACCAAATTAAAAGCATTGATGTACGACACATGCAGGGGGTCAAACTTTAGTACATTGGCAAAATAATTATTGGTAATACCAATAGGAAAACGACACAAATACATGATAAACAGAAGTAAAATACCTACATTAAAATTACGATGCTTCAACACTTCCAAATGAATGTAGGGGCGTTTCATACTGCGCTGTCTAAAAAAATACAAGACCGAAAAAAACAAAATAGCCATTACACTATACAAAATGCGCGCATCTTCCAACCAATAGTATTCTTGTCCATATACCATAATGTACCCTATTAAAGTAAGAATAAGGCTGTAGCAAACAAAGCTTTGCCAATCAAGGCTGTATAAAGGAAACCGCACGTTGAGTCTAATTTGATTCATCGAAATAATAAGCATAAGCAAACCCGGTATGTACGAGAAAATAGCAGCTTTATACACCACATTAAAATTGTACGCATCAATTACATCGGCGGTAATAAGGTTATTGAGAGGCAACGCACTAATAAGCATTCCAAAAAATACAGAAAAACCTATTTCGCGGGCGCGCTCGCTATGAAGCCTTGCGAATATAAGCGACAAAGATAAATTTACCGTGCTGGAAAACATCATGCCTTGAATAAAGCGCACCGGAAAAAAAATATAAATTTCGTGGGTATAGTAACATAATAAAGTAGCGGCTATATTTAAAAAAGTAAAAGCAATAAAATATTCTTTGGCGGCCAGATACGCAAAAAATCGCCGTTCGAGCGAATAAAAGCCAACATAACCGGCATAAAAAAGAGCCACTGAGAATTGGATGTCGGCGGGTTCGCTACCGTAATAACCCGCTGCAGCGTTGATGTTGGATAGCGGTAAAAAAAACAGAACAACACTGGGCAAAAGAGTGCTAAACAAAATAATTTTTATCAACCACTCGGGTACCCATTTTCTAAATATAGGTAGGTTTTTATCCACGTTTTCGGGGTATATACACGTTTACGTTCATGCCTACTTTTAGTAGGTCCAGTTCCTCTTTAGTACCTTCTACCTTTATACGTACCGGCACGCGCTGTACAATTTTCACAAAGTTTCCGGTAGCGTTATCGGGAGGTAATAAAGAAAAGCTAGAGCCTGTTGCCGGTGAAAAAGAAATGATAGTACCCTTAAATTTTTTATTGGGATAAGCGTCGGCTACAAACTGCACGGTGTCTCCCAATCGCATGCTTTCTATTTGGGTTTCTTTGTAGTTGGCTACCACCCATTTGTCGGTTTCATTATCTACAATAAAAGCAAGTACTTCGCCGGCATTTATCATCTGCCCTACCTCTACGGTGCGCCTTCCCATACGCCCGTTGTATGATGCGGTAATGATGGTATAGCTTACATCTAGTTTATGGCGGTCGAGCAGGGCTTTTAGCCGAGCTATTTCTGCTTTTACCACTTCTTTTTCTGCTTTTACATCTTCTATTTTATCTAGAGATGCTTCGTAGCTGTTGGTAGAGGCCAGTAAATCATTTTTATATACATCTAAAGAAGCTTGCACCGCTTCTAATTGTTGTTTGGTAGCCGACTCTTCTTTATATAATTTTTCGTATCGTTCATCTTCTAATTCTTGTTTCCACACGCGGGCTTTATTGGCTGCAATTTGGGCTTTACTGGCTTCGGCTACATTTTCTAAGGTGCGTACATTGCTTTCTAATACCTGAAGGTGTGCGGTTTCTTTTTGTATAGATGCTTCGGTTTGCGCTTGCTGTATTACGTATTCTCTATTGTCAATAAGCAGCAGGGTATCTCCTTTTTTTACTATCTGGTTTTCTTCAAATTTTACAGCTACAATAAAGCCTCCCGCTCTGGATATTACCGGATTTACATATTCTTGTACTTGAGCATCGTTGGTATATTCATAATGATAATATTCCCAAAGGGTATATACTCCCCATAATAACAAACAGAGCACGGTAATGCCGGCTATCCAGCTGGTAATTTTAGTGATGAGGCGGTCTGTTACGGTGTATTTTGTTTTCATTTTTTCTTATAGTTTCCCTATTATGTTTAATAATAAATAGTACTTGCTTTGTGCTTGAATTTTTGCTGATGCCAACTCAAACTGTGTTTGCAACACTTGTATGTCGGCATCTAACAAGTCGGTAATAAGGGCTGTTTGATTAAAATAATTGGCTTTTATTATGCGCGCGTTTTCTATGGCTTGTGTTACGTTTACTTTAGCAACCTCTATCTGCACTAAGGATTCTTCGTATCTCAAAAAAGATTCTTTTACTTGTTGCCGCACTTTATCTTCGGTATCTTTATGCGCTTCTTCTTCTTTATCTACCTCCAAGCGGGCAGCTCGTGTTTTATGTATGTTGTGATAAAAAGAAGATATGGGAAAGGAAGCTTTTACGCCCGCTAAACCTAATGAATATAGGTAGGGATTGTAAGGGTATAAAAATATCTGCGGGTTCATGTAGTAAAAATCGCCGGTGAGGCCTATTTTAGGTCGGGTATTGGCTTTTACCTGCCTTAAATGCAGCTTGCTTAGTTCGGTTTTTTGTTCGGATATGTGATAAGCAAAAGAGTAGTTGAGCGCTTCTTTTAAATACTGCCCATAATCTCCATTCATGTTTTCTAAGGTGTCTTTTAGCTTTTCGGGAAGTATCATTTTTTCATCGGGTTCGCCAATCAAGATATTCAGCTTTTGAGTGGCTATCAACAAATCATTTTCTATTTTTACTAAAAGCAATTTTCTTTTTGACAGTTCTAATTCTATACGCAACACATCGCTTTTTAAGGTGGTTCCATTTCTGTGAAATGATTTTATTTCTTGCAACTGTTTTTCTTGATCGGCGATGTCTTTCTGTATTAAGTTTCTAAATATAAAGGCCTGTTGCAACTCTAAATACAAGGCGGCCGCCTTGTAGCGTATGTTTGATACGGCTTCGTCACGTTCAATTGTTTTTATTTCGTGTCGTATTTTTTCTTCTTTTATTTTTAAATTTAGTTTATTCCCGTTATATAGATTTAGATAAAAATCACCGCTTACGCGATATAAATTTTTTATTACTTCGTGGTACGAGGGAGCGGCAAACAAACCATGGTCGTACACAGGTATATTGGTAGCACGTTCATAACTGCCGCCCACCCCTATTTCGGGCAGACGCTCCATGATTACATCTTTTACCTCTTCGTGGCTAATTTGTACTTCTTTATTTTTAATGTTTATGTGCCTGCTGGCCGTTTCGGCTTTTTTCCAAACATCGCTAAGGGTAACTTTTAGTGTGTCGGTGCCTACTTTTGTAGAAGCGTGGGTGCTGAGCAAGTGTATGAGCAAAGATACACTTATTAAAAAAGATTTTTTCATAAAATCGGCTGCAAAGGTATAAGGTTTTCGTTTGCTTCATTTTCTTTAAACAGACAGTAATTTATTCATTCCGGACAAGATGTTTTTTTTGACCGTCATTCCTTTTTTTGTAAAACAAGCTCTTAGGTGCTTTCATTATTGCCAAAAAACAGGTTTGGTATATTTTTTGTATTTTTGTTTGATTAGAACAAGGCGCATGCTATATAAACTATTTTCTGTTTTTTATTTTTTCCTGTTTCCCGGCATGTTTTTAGTAGCTCAAGCGGATATTACTTCACTTTTACTTCAAATAAAAAAAGACAAAGAAGATACGGCAAAGGCACATCATTTATTTTCATTATGCCATCAATATCGAGAAAAAGGGGCATTAGATAAAGGCTTGGCGTACGGGCAACAGGCTTTACAACTTTCTAAACAATTAAAATATGCTACGGGCGTTGTTTCTTCTTACCTAAATATGGGAAATATCTATTTTTCTAAAGGAGATTATCAATTGGCACGTCAAAATTTATTAGACGCCTTAGGAGCTTATGAAAACATGAATAATTTGCCTTTGTTGGCCGCCATATACAATAGTTTAGGTGCTACGTATATGTACGAAAGTAAGTATGTACACGCCCTATCTTGTTACAAACGGGCTTTGCAAACCGAAGACAGTCTGCACGATGAGGTAGGAATAGCCGCGCTATATAACAACATGGGTATTATATACGAAAAGCAAGGCTTTTACGACCAAGCGATGGATAGCTACAAAAAGTGCATAGAGGCGCAAAGCCACTGGACTGCTATATCTCCTAATTTATTTATTAATTCCTGTATGAACATGAGTAATGTATGCTATAAAAAAAACAAATACGACCTATCTGTTTTTTATTTATCGGCTGCCTTAAAAGAGGCCAAGCTCATAAAAGATTATAGAAGTACAGCCGCCATATTTGATAATTGGGCTAACATATACGTAACGCAAAATAAAGACAGGAAAGCCTTAATAAAATATAAAAAATCGTTGCGCGAGCACGAAAAAATAAAAAACAAACAAGGCTTAACCGATGTATATAACAACATAGCTAATGTGTATGAAAAACTAAAAAAGCCGGCTAAATCGCTCGTTATGTATTTTGCCTCTTTACAAGTAGCACAGGAAATAGGCAATCAAGAAAGCATTATTACTTCCTATATTAATATAGGCTTGATGCAGCACAAACTTCATCATCAAAAAGAGGCAAAAGAATACCTAAAAAAAGCCGAACAGCTAAGCGTTGATATCAACAACCCGACCTTAGTAGAAAAAAGCCGATGGGTTTTAAAGCAAACAACCGAATCGCATTAAGGCTTTCTATACTTGGTGCCGTATTTTAGCAGCCACGCCACCTTCCAAACCGCAATAACGGCTTCTACACCATGCGCATCATATTAGATATCACTCCTGTTACCATCTTTTTTTATTCGCCTCATGCCGTCACTCTAAGTATGAGTAACGGTATCGGTTTATTGGGCTGCGGTATTTTTATTTATTCTGTTAAAAATATTTTTGTATTTTTCTACCCATTATGCGAAACTTTTATACTTTATTTTTTTTGTGTTGTGCTGCATTCAGTTTCTCTCAAGAAAAAATAAAAACTCCATTTGACCAGTACGGCCCTTATGGAGCAAGCGTTTTTACTTCACTAAAAGAAGCACTGAAAGAAGAGCAGGCCGTTTATAAATTAGACCTCAGCTATCAGCCCCTTGACCTAAAATTATGGCAAAAAATACCCAAACTAAAAAACTTACAAGCGCTGCAATTACAAAGCGTACAAGCCAATCAATGGCCAGACGGCTTTGAAGAATTAAACAATTTGGTTTTTTTGGGATCGTACAACAATGAGTTTGCTGCATTTCCAAAAAACATAAAAAATTTTGGAAACCTGATGTACTTAGAATTCTATAACTCTAAGATAGACAGCGTGCCTCAGGATATTGCCTATTTGCGGCACCTAAAAACGTTTAAATTCTCAGGGAACAACGACACCTTAAAAATTTCAAAAAACATAAAATATTTAAAAGCACTACAAGATATTGTAATGGAAAGTGTGCTGTTAGACAGCTTGCCTCAACCCTTGTTTTCAATTCCTTCGGCAAAAAAAATAATTATAGCGAACTGTGGCATACAAGCCCTACCCGACAGTATGGAAAAAACACCCAATGTGGAGGTACTGGTTCTTGACTTTAATAAACTTACGCAAATACCCTGGTCTATTTACAAATGTCAAAAACTGTTTGTGCTTTCGCTGCGACACAATGCGCTTACCAAAATACCCGACAGCATCTGCATGCTAAAAAACCTTACTAAATTAGATTTGCGCGACAACCCCATTTGCAGCGATGTACAAGCGCTTCAGGCGTTATCTATATTACTTCCGGGTTGCGAAATTATTGCTAAATAATTTTTTTTACGCTTACTTTTCTCTATACACGTACATATCAATAACGGAGTTGGTGGCACCGCTATTATCGGTAAGCGTTATTACAAAATTTCTTTTTTTGCTATCAAAACAATTAAATACAAAATAGCCTTTATCCATAAGAGGAGCCGTATATTTAGTTCGATAATAGTTTTTTAAATCGTTTAAAATTTGTACTCCCTCATCGGCATTTTTTGAGGTGATAATAACCTCTATTTCTGATATGGTATCGTTTTCAAAAGAGTACGTAATGCTGTATTTGGTGATAGAATCAATAGCTTGCTCAAAGGTAAGATGCGAGGCATCTTTTTCTATGGCTTTTTTTGTTTCATTGGCCGCAATATTGTTTTTGTTTTGCCCCAGCTCTATCCCGCTTACCACGCCCTGCTCTGTTTTTATAATAGAATCTAAAGCAATATGATAATCAGGAAAGATGCGCTTTTTATTTATTTCTTCTGTATCTGTTTTATTACCACTACACGAAAAAACAGCAAACACAAGGCCTGCCAATAAACACATTATAAAGGTTTTAATTGCCATTCCCGTGCCCATCTTCATATCCACAAATAGTTAAAGCTAAACCTGCCTGCGCTTCCCTCAACGATACTTTGTATAAGTCGCGTGTGCAACTTTTTAGACCTTGACAGTTTTTATCAAAGTGAAATCTTTTAGCTCCATGGGGGCCGCATATCCACACATCTGTTTGCGCAGTCGTTTGTTTTGGAGTTTCTTTTTTAAAAGAAAAAAGCAGAAACAAGACAGATAAAAAATACAGATGTTTTTTCATGTTTTTACAAGTGTATCACTTCACCGTAGGCGGCGGCAGTAGCTTCCATAATGGCTTCGCTCATGGTGGGGTGTGGGTGTACGGCTTTCAAAATTTCGTGTCCGGTGGTTTCTAGTTTGCGTGCCACTACAATTTCGGCTATCATTTCGGTAACGTTGGCTCCAATCATGTGGGCGCCTAACAATTCGCCGTACTTAGCATCAAAAATAAGTTTAATAAAGCCATCTGCTGCGCCTGCTGCCTTAGCTTTTCCGCTGGCGCTAAAGGGAAACTTACCTACTTTTATGGTATAGCCGGCTTCTTTGGCTTTTTTCTCGGTAAGGCCTACCGAGGCTACTTCGGGCTGGCAATAGGTGCAGCCGGGTATGTTTCCGTAATCAACAGGCTCTGCATGCTGACCTGCAATTTTTTCTACACAAGTAATGCCTTCGGCACTGGCTACGTGCGCCAACGCTTGCCCCCCTACACAATCGCCTATGGCATAATAGCCGGGTATGTTGGTAGCATAAAATTTATCGGTTATTATTTTTCCTTTGTCGGTAGCTATACCTACCTCTTCTAAGCCTATGTTTTCCAAATTGGATTGTATGCCTACGGCCGATAGTACTACCTCAGCCTCTATGGTTTTCATGCCTTCGGCTGTTTTTATGTGCACTTTGCAATCGGTTCCTTTGGTATCTACACTTTCTACCGAAGCATTCGTAAGTATGTCAATGCCTATTTTTTTAAAGTTTTTTTCTAATTGTTTGGATACATCTTCATCTTCTACCGGCACTATATTGGGTAAAAACTCTACTACGGTAACTTTAGTGCCCATAGTAGCATAGAAGTAGGCAAACTCAACACCAATAGCGCCGGAGCCTACTACTACCATCGTTTTAGGCTGTTTGGGCAGCACCAAAGCTTGGCGATAGCCTATAATTTTTTTACCGTCTTGCGGCAAGTTGGGCAGTTCGCGGCTGCGAGCCCCTGTAGCAATGATAATGTGTTTAGCTTCGTATAAAGTAGTTTTTCCATCGGCAGTTTTTACTTCTACTTTTTTTCCGGGTTTTACTTTGGCAATACCGTTTATAACGTCAATTTTGTTTTTTTTCATTAAAAACTGCACGCCTTTACTCATACCTTCGGCTACATCGCGACTGCGTTTTACTACAGCCGAAAAATCTGCCTTTATATTATCGGCTCCAATACCGTATTCTTTAGCGTGATTTAAATACTCAAATACTTGCGCACTTTTTAGCAAGGCTTTGGTAGGAATACAACCCCAGTTTAGACATATCCCACCCAAAGATTCGCGTTCAACAACGGCGGTTTTTAATCCTAACTGAGAGGCTCTAATGGCTGCCACGTATCCTCCCGGGCCGCTTCCTATAATAATAACATCGTAATTCATGTGCTGATATAATTTAAAAGATGCGGCGAATGTACATTTTTTTACTCATTTAGCAATATAAAATACCCTAAAATGCATTTTGTAGATCCCGTTTTTGAAGTGTACTTTTGCACGGTTTTTGAGGCGGTGTTTTTACTTGTGCTTTAAACAATTTTATTATGGATAAATTTACATTTTTATGGGTAGATATGCTATATGTAGCGTTTTTGCTTGTTCTTTTTTTTGCGCCCAAAATTTCTTTTTTTAAGCAAATAAAATTTACGTTTGCGCCCAGTATTCTTACTACTTCTTTTTTTATTACCTGGAATTTGCTTTTCACGCAATATCACGTATGGGATTTTAACACTCAATACATACTGGGCATCCAGCTTTTTAAAGTGCCTTTAGAAGAAATTTTATTGCTCTTTTGCATGCCCTATATCAGCCTGTGGGCCTATTTTATCATAAAAAAACACCTACGCTTTGAGCGAGTGCAAAATGCTATTTTTTACTTTTCGTGGGTACTTATTGCCGGTTTGTTTATCTTAGGTTTTATTTATTACAACAAGCTATACACTCTGGTAGTTTGCTTTTCTTTAGGGCTTTGTTTAATGGTGGTAACCTTTAGAAAACAAGAAATATTGCTGCATTATTTTTTAAGTTGCGCCATTTTATTGTTGTTATTTTTTATACCTAATGCCTTTTTATCCGGAAGCTTTTTGAACAAAACACTCCTTATATACAATAAGATGCAGCACCTTGATGTACATATATTAAGCTTGCCGGTAGAAACTTTTTTATATCAAATGTTATTGGCTTTGTGCTGCATCGCTATATACGAGAA
The DNA here is from genome assembly GCA_018267475.1 of Bacteroidota bacterium. Classification (GTDB taxonomy): domain Bacteria; phylum Bacteroidota; class Bacteroidia; order B-17B0; family Aurantibacillaceae; genus PALSA-968. The sequence continues at coordinate 121,639 of JAFDYI010000005.1, forward strand.
ACGATTAAGCCTGGAGAACGCCTAAGTTTTAAGCAAACGTAATTTCAAATAAAAGCATGTCGCAAGCAGCGCTATTTCTTTTGTGATTTATGACATACATTGTAGATTGAGTTCCATTTATCCTATTTTTACAGAGGTCATGGTAAGCGAACCTGCTACCATTTTATCGTTAAACAGGCTCACCGGTTCTTTTTCTCCTTTTAAGGCTAACGAATAGAGTAATGGCAAATAATGTTCGGGGGTTGGTATGGCTAAATCAAAGGCTTTGCCCTGCGAACGAAAATTAATAAGATCTTTATGGTTGCCATCAAGAATGCATTTTTTCATTTTTTCGTTGGCCTCAATGGCCCAATCAAAGCCAAAGTTTTCGTTTAAACGTTTCCATGCTACCATGCCTAAGTTATGCACCATATTACCGCTTCCGATAATGAGAACCCCTTTTTCTCTAAGTGATTTTATTTCTTGCGCCAACTCATAATGATGTTGCGGTGTTTGGCTATAATCAATGCTCATTTGAATAACCGGAATATCGGCATGAGGATATAAATGTTTAATAACACTCCATGCACCGTGGTCAAGCCCCCATTTTTCATCTAATCCTACTTGAGTTTTTGTGATTAGTGATTTTGTTTCTTTTGCCAATTCAGGACTACCCGGCGCAGGGTACTGCACTTCAAACAAATCTTTCGGGAACCCCCCAAAATCATGAATAGTAGGAGGGTTTTTCATAGCGGTTACAAATGTTCCTCTTGTTTCCCAATGTGCCGACACGCACAAAATAGCGCTAGGCTTTGGGATTTCTTTTGCTACATTTCTAAAGCCTGCTACAAATTCGTTTTCTTCAATCGCATTCATGGGGCTTCCATGCCCTATAAACAAAACCGGCATCGTAGTTGTTTTGCCCAAAGATTGCGTCAATTTATTTAATTCATTCAGTTTCATTGCGGCTGTAGTTAATGGCAAGGTTATTAATGATTTTAAAAATGTTTTCCGTTCCATTAAAAAAACAACATCCTTCTAATGATATACTCTTTCTCCAAAAATAGAACTGCCTAAGCGAAGCATGGTACTTCCCTGCTCTACGGCTATACTATAATCGCTGCTCATACCCATACTTAGGGTTTGCAACAAGGGTTGCTGCTGCTGGTGTTTGCAAAAAAAAGCATGTAAGTTTTTAAACTCGTTTCTTATCTGCTCTTTATTATTCGTATTGCTGGCCATACCCATAAACCCTTGTATTTGCACGTGAGGCAATGAGTTAAGCATACCTGATGCTAATATGTTTTCACATTCGCTAAAGCTAAAACCAAATTTGGTTTCTTCTTGCGCTATGTGTATTTGCAATAAACATTTGATCATGCGTTTGTTTTTTTGTCCTTGCTTATTTATTTCTTTTAAAAGACTAAGACTATCCACCCCATGAATTAGATATACAAAAGGCGCTATGTATTTTACCTTATTGCTTTGTAAATGTCCAATGGCGTGCCAGCATATATCTTGGGGCAATTGTGCTTGTTTTTCCACTAACTCTTGTATATAATTTTCCCCAAAGTGGCGCTGCCCTTCCTGATAGGCTTCTTGTATCAAGGATATTGGTTTGGTTTTTGAAACAGCCACCAGTGTAACAGAGGGCGGAAGTTCGCTTCTTATTTTTTGTAATTGCAGGGCAACGCTCATTTCAAAATAAAAAAATAGTGCTTAAATATCCATTAAAAAATCATTTTTTTTCATAGCCTCTTCGGCATAAGAAAAGGTAGATAGAATATCGGCTACTCCATTTACAATAGCTATATCGTGCTCAAAATGAGCAGATGGTTTTCGGTCGGCGGTAACAATAGTCCAACCATCTTTTAGTTGGGTAACTTCTTTTTTTCCTAAGTTTATCATAGGCTCTATGGCAATGGTTAGCCCGTTTTGTATAAGGGGGCCGCTGCCTCGTTTTCCATAATTGGGTACTTCTGGTTTTTCGTGCAAATTTTTTCCTAAGCCATGTCCTACCAAATCGCGTACCACGCCGTATCCGTTTTTTTGTGCATGTTGTTGTATGGCGTAACTAACATCGCCTATTCGGTTTCCGGTTTTTGCCTGTTCAATACCTAAGTACAAGCACTCTTTCGTAACGCGCACCAGGCGTTGTACTTCTTGTGCAATGTCGCCGCAACAAAAGGTGTAAGCGTGGTCGCCTACAAAATGGTTTTTTATTACGCCACAATCTACCGAAATAATATCTCCGCTTTGCAGTATTGTTTTATCAGAGGGAATGCCGTGCACCACTTGCTCGTTTACAGAAAGGCAAAGTGTAGCCGGAAAGCCCCCATAGCCTTTAAAAACGGGTACTCCCCCGTTATCTCTAATAAACTGTTCGGCGCGGACATCTAAGTGCTTTAGGGTAACTCCTTCTTTTATTTCGGAGGCCACCAAGCCCAAGGTTTGCGATACCATTTGTGCCGATATGCGCATCAGCTCTATCTCTTCCGTTGTTTTTAGATAAATCATTTTCCTAGTATGCGTTTAAAAAAAGAACTTGTTCTCGGTTGAGAATTATAATGTGCTTCTTTGTTTTTTATTTGATGATTAAACTCGCCTCCTTCGGGGTGTAGGTTTTGCCACACTTCGCTCCAGCCTATAAAACCGCCTACATTACGGTCGTCAATAAAAATATCGGCGTTTATTTTTCGGCTTATATTTGAGGCGTAATCCTCTTCGGGATAGCTTTTGTTTATTGCATAAAACTCAATGCCGTTTTGTTTGCAATAATCCACCGCTTCTTGCAAGGTATCTCCCGCGCGAAAAGTCCATAAAATAAGCTTATGTCCTTTGGCTTGCAGGGCTTTTAGGGTGTCAAAAGCAAAGAGCATTTCTTTTCCTATCTTAGGGTATTTGTGCTCTACAATAGTTCCGTCAAAATCAACGGCAATTATTTTTCCTTCGTTGCTAATCATTATAGATTGTGGGTTTTTAACACATTAAGAGTCGTATCCAATTCATATAGGCGGGGCTGCGCGGTTCCAATTTCAAATTCTAAAATTTGGGCAGGCGTCATTTTTTCTAAGTGCATAATAAGGGCGCGCAAGCTGTTTCCGTGGGCCGCAATTACGATGTTTTTTCCTGCTTTTAGCTTGGGGGCTATCTCCGTTTCAAAATACGGGATTACACGTTCTGCGGTATCTTTTAGGCTCTCGCCGTGGGGCGGAGCTATATCGTAACTTCGGCGCCATATTTTTACTTGCTCATCGCCGTATTTAGCGGCTGTATCTGCTTTGTTCAACCCTTGCAAATCGCCATACATACGTTCGTTCAGTGCTTTGTTGTAGGTAAGCGGAATGTGGTTTTGGCCACAAACTTCAAGTGCTAATTGCAAGGTTTTTTGCGCACGCTGCAAGGCCGATGCGTACCCCTCATCAAAACAAAAATTCTTTAACTTTACTCCGGCGGCTTTGGCTTCTTCTATGCCCTTTTCGCTTAGCGCTACATCTACCCACCCGGTAAATTTATTTTCTAAATTCCAAACCGACTGCCCATGCCTAAAAATAACTAATTGAGCCATAAAAAATTTTTAGACAAAAGTACAAAAAAAATGTGAGGTGCCGGGACACAAAAAAGGGGTGATTTTTTCTACTTTTTTATATTTTGTATTACCCACTTGGCATCGCTGGCAAGCATCGAATCAACACTTATGTTATTTTTCTTTGCTTTTTCTTCTATAACACGCATCCATTTTTCATCAGCTTTTATGCGTTTTTTTAATGCTTCTATATCTTCCTTAAATTTTTTTTGTGTATTTTCTCCCTTCAGGGTATAGTACATATTTTCTATAAAACCCCAACCAAAAGTAGGTAAGGTGGCTTCAGTTGCCATAATTATAAACACATCATGCTTGCTAATTTCTTCTTGTAAATTTACTTCGCTGGCATCTAATGGTTTTATATAGCTATCAGGATATATTTGTCGATTGTAATACCAAAAATGACTTTTATCAAACACTTTAGATATGCCAAAATTGAAAATACCCCAGTAATAACTATCTGAAACGACTAATACAGAAGGTTTTATCTTTCCCGAATCAGATTGGAACTGCACTTCAGGCCAAGCCATATCAAAAGATTTTAGTTTAAACAAGATGTTCATTCCATCAGCCACATCGTATTCGCCGTCTTTAGGCTGGCATATTTCTACCTTATTCCAAAACAGATTAGGCATGTCTATGTTGCGTTTTTTTTCCATAAAACGAATAAGCGAATCAGCAGCTATGCAAGAGCCGTAATAACTCCAGTGTATGCCGTATTGAGTGTATAAAGGGTACTTTGATTTATTTTTTTGTTGGGCAAAATAGGTATTAAAGTCTATGTGGTCTATCGCTAATTGTTTCGCTAATTTTATATACGTTTGATGATTCGTTTTTCCCTTTTTTGTTTTGCGGTTTTCAGGAAAATATTCCGGATAAAAAGTACCTTTTCCTGCGGCAAATGCTAGTATCAAATTTTTATTGAGTTTATGTAAGGTATCTTGAATAAACTTTAAACGTTGCATAATATGCGTGATGCTATCTTCGCCTACAAAATCAGTTCCGTAATATGCTTTTATATAGGCTTCTTCATACAAATAATTTTCTTTACCTATTAACACGCCATTAGCTTTGGCTTTTTTAAACAGACTAAAAGCTATTTGGTTGTTGATGCGTATAAACAGGCTCCTTGCACCAAAAGTTTCGTTGATATATTTTTCTTGTTGCTCTTGATAAGTACCCAAAAACCAGCTCTCAATGCTCCATTTAGATTCTTCCGGGATAATAATGGCTCCTTTTAATGGTTTTAGATCGAAAAGATGAATTGTTTTTTGTATGTATGGAAACGATAGTAGTAGTAGCAGCAAAAGCAACAACATCTTTTTTATGTAAGACTCTTTCTTTTGCATAGCTAAAATCTAAAATAAATAAAAGGATTAAACCCAAAAGAAGTGATAGAGGCTACGCAGAGTACAAACAATAAAATAGAGCCCGTAAACACTACTATGTGTTTTTTTATAGGATAGGAATGAAAATAAAGAGCGTCTTGAATTTTTTGACCGGTCTTGAAGTAAGCAAAAAAAGAAAACAAAAAAGCCAATGTTAAGAAAAAATAAAACTCATTATCTAACGTTACTATACTAGATACATTAAAAGAAAACATTTTTTTGATATACAAAAAAGCATTACTTAGTTTCTCTTCTCTAAAAAAAACCCAGCCTATTAGCACAATTAAAAAAGCAATAGAAGTACTAAATAATTTATGTATTTTATCATACACCTTAGCTAAAAAAAAGCGCTCTATTACCAAAAAAAATCCGTGATAAGCTCCCCAAAAAACAAAACACCAAGATGCCCCGTGCCAAAGCCCAGAAGCTAAAAACACCAACCACAAATTAAGGTATAAACGCCCTTTTGAGGCAACTCTGTTTCCTCCTAATGGAATGTACAAATAATTCTTCATCCAGGCACCCAAAGAAATATGCCACCTACGCCAAAATTCCGTAATACTTTTAGATATATAGGGATTATTAAAGTTTTCAGGAAACACAAAACCCATCATTTTAGCCAAACCAATAGCCATATCCGAATAACCTGAAAAATCAAAATAAATCTGAAAAGTGTAAGCCAAAATACCTATCCACGCTGTGTACGAACTTATATCTGTAACAGGCATAGAAAAAATCATATCTGCTTGCTGCCCCATAGGATTGGCAAGAAGTACTTTTTTTGATAGGCCTAATGTAAAACGATAAAAACCGGTGAGCTTAGCGTCAATAGTATCATTTTTAGTGCGATTGGTTATTTGGTCCGCTAAGTCGTGATAACGAACAATAGGCCCTGCAATAAGTTTAGGGAAAAGAATAATGTAGAGCTGGTAATCCCAAAAATTACTTAGCGGCTTGTGTACGCGCCTATACACATCTACCACATAGGTTATAGACTCAAAAGTGTAAAACGAGATGCCAATAGGTAGCACCAATTTAGTCCATTGAATATCTTTAGCGCCGAAAGCAAACAAAAGGGTATTAACGTTTTCGATAAAAAAATTGGAGTATTTAAAGTAAAAAAGCAAGCCTACATTCACCGAAACGGATAAAGCCAACATCCACTTCCTTGTTCCATTTTTTTGAACCTTATCCATCCATTGTACCAAATGGAAATCAAGAAATGTAGTAGCTAATAATACAAACACAAATTTTGGAGCGCCCCAACTATAAAACAAAACACTAAACAATAGTATTATTAGGTTTTTGTATTTTTTATCTGCAAGGAAGTATATAATTAAAAAGGCAGGTAAAAAATATAATAAAAATACGATACTGCTAAAAACCATATATCAAACAATTTGGCTAAGGTAATAGAAATTTTTATACTAATTTTGCAAACCTATTTATTATGAATTTCACAAAAAACATACTGTATGTGTGCGCCTTGCTTTTTACCGGTCTGCATCTAAACGCACAAGAGGAAGACAAAAAAAATGCCTGCCCCGAACCGGAAAGTAAAAAAGCCATAGACCTTTATAAAAAAGGCAGCGATAAAAAAAAATATCCCAAACCCGAACGATTAAAATACCTACAAGAAGCTTTAAAGTTAGAGCCTACCTACGCAGAAGCAGCTATGGCTTTGGGCAACGAAATTGTAGTAAAATGCAAACTGGATAACCTGCCCTTTTCTACCGCATTACCTTATTTTAAAACGGCCGTAGCCGTATGCCCGCAAATACACTCCGAGCCGTATTACTACATTGGCTACAGCTATTACGAAGATGCTAAAAACGATTCGGCTGTGAAATACTTAAATCTGTTTTTGAAATTTGTAGATGACGACGAAAAAAAGTTTTCTAAAGATTATCAATTCGAACAGTATCAAGCCAAAGAAATGGTAAAATCAGCTAAAAAAGAAAGCGAACTAAAAAAGAAAGTAGTACCTTTTAGTCCGAAAGTATTGCTTCCTATTTCTACTGCCAACAGCGAGTACCTGCCTTATTTATCGCCTGATGAAACTTTGTTTTTGTTTACCCGCACCCAACTAGACCAAAGCAAAGACCGCATATACCAAACCGATAAAGAAAAAGAAGTTTTTACCATATCACACAAACAAAAAGACGGCACCTTTGACATAGGCAGTCCTATGCCCTATCCTTTTAATACCAACAATAATGAAGGGGGCGCCTGTTTGAGCATTGACAACAAACACCTTTTTTACACCATCTATAAAATGGAAGGAGGCACACAGCCCAATGCCGATATTTATTACAGCGATTTAGTAGATGGTGAGTGGACTGAAATAAAAAAAGTACCTAACATCAATCACCCTATTTATTGGGATTCGCAACCCTCCATATCCGCCGATGGCAATGTATTGTACTTTGTTAGCGACCGCCCGGGTGGTTTAGGCAAAATTGATGTTTGGAAAAGCGAGCGCCACCCGCTTACCAAGCAGTGGCAAGCACCGGTAAACATGGGACCGAAAATTAACACCTCAGGGAACGAGAAAAACCCATTCATGCACTCGGATTCAGAAACTTTATACTACAGTAGCGATGGTCTTTTTGGTTTTGGCGGCTACGATATTTTTTATGCACGAAAAGATGATAAAGGGAATTGGAAAGATCCGGAAAACATAGGCTACCCTATAAATACCGATGCCGATGATGTCGGATTTTTTACTAGCACCGATGGCAAATACGGCTACTTTTGTTCGGATAACATAGGCTCTATGCGCGGAAAAGGGATAGGCAAATACGATGTGTATTATTTTGATTTATACAAAGAAGCACGCCCTGAAGCGGTAACTTTTGTACGCGGCGAAGTAAAACAACCCGATGGCGCCCCCATAGTTAATGCCCAAGTAGAACTAAAAGATACAAAAACAAAAGAAATAATAAAAGCCGTATATGACAGCACCGATGGGGGCTATGTAGCAGCCGTCAATTTAAAAAAACACAAAGATCCCTTACTGGTTTCTGTGAAAGCCCCCGATTACTCGTTTGCATCAAAAACAGTAGATATAAAAGAGGCCAGCTTTGATAAACCTCCGGCGCCAACAAGTCTCAGTGTAGAAAAAGCTGAAAAAGGAAAATCGTTTGTTATAGACAATATCTTGTATGCCACCGGAGCAGCCGATTTATACCCTCAGTCATTCAACACCTTAGATGAGTTTGCCGATTATCTAAAAATAAACCCCAATATGAAAGTAGAAATACAAGGGCACACCGATAATGTAGGCAACGAAGCGGATAACAAATTGTTGTCTGAAAAACGCGCGGCTAACGTAAAAAAATACTTGGAAACAAAAGGCATTGATTCCAAACGAGTAACCGCTAAAGGTTACGGATCTAGCAAACCCATAGCCAGCAACAGCAGCGTAGAAGGCAAAGCTAAAAACCGCCGAACCGAGTTTTTAATTTTGGATAAATAAAAAATCAATCCATAAAATCGGCTATGGCCGATAGGCGGTCTAAAATTTCGGGGTGTTTCAAGCGGGCACTCAATATATCGATTCCCTGTTTTGTAGCATCATCTTTAGTAAGCGCATGCGTTTGATACAGCATCGTTTTTAAAATGCCAACAGCTTCTTTTTTGCACGACTTCATAGAATTCATCACATTAAGAAGCGTTTGTTCTACTTGGTCGGGGCCGCATATTTCATCTACTAAAGCCCATTTCTCTGCTGTATCGGCAGCGTAGTTTTGCCCGGTAAACATCATTTTTCGTACATGCGAAGGAGCCAATTTGTTAAGCAAAGCCGGCATAATCATACCCGGCACTAAGCCCAACAAGCCTTCGGGCAATGAGAAAGTAGCTGCCGGAGTGGCAATTACGTAATCGGCTGCGCAAACCATTCCCATGCCTCCACCCGATGCAGCACCATCTACCAAAGCAATAGAAATAAAAGAGGCCGTTTGTAATTTTTTTAAAAAAGAAGCATAGGTATGCATCTCTTTGGTAAAACTTTTATCCGCATGAGCCACCACCCACTTTAAATCTAATCCTTTACAAAAAATACCGGAGCTCCCTTTTAAAAGCACAAAACGAATTTCACTTTTTTCTATTTCGTTTACTTGATTTAGTAATGCTTCGATAGAGTTGGGGTTCAAATAAGCCGGTATGTTTATTTCGTGCATCATGGGTATTATCATTTTACAAGGGTTCCGTTTAAAAATACAGATTCTATCATATTGCTTCCAAAAGCATACGCTATAAAATCGCTGGAAGGAATTTTTTTTGTAATCAATATATTTGCTTTTTTTCCTATACTAATGCTGCCTAACTCTTTTTCTACATTCATGGCATAGGCACTATTTAAGGTAGCGGCGTTAATGGCCTCGTTAGGTGTTATTTTGTATTGAATGCAAGCAATGCTTTGCATTAAATTCATATTACCGGTAGGGCTTGTACCCGGGTTGTAATCGCTGGATATAGCTAAAGGCAAACCGGCATCTATCATGTTGCGGGCGGGCGGATTGGGTAAGCCGATAAAGTAAGCCGCGCCCGGTAAAATAACCGGCATGGTTTTCGACGCCAGCAGAAGCTGTATATCCGCCTCATTTACATACTCTAAATGATCTACGCTAATAGCGCCGCATCTTGTTCCGGCTTCTACGCCGCCACTGTGGCTCATTTGCTGGGCATGTACTTTTGGTATAAGTCCGTATTTTTTTCCGGCTTCTAAAATGGTTATGGTTTCATCAAAAGAAAAATAATTTTGTTCGCAAAAAACGTCTATAAATTCAGCTAATTTTTCTTGAGCTACCATCGGTATCATTTCGTTAATAATAATATCCATATAAGCGCGTTTGTTGTGCTTATACTCTTGCGGAAAGGCATGAGCACCTAAAAAAGTTGCTTTTATAGTAAGAGGGCTGTGTTCTTTTATTTTTTTGATAACACGCAGCATTTTCAACTCGCTTTCAAGCGATAAGCCGTAGCCGCTTTTTATCTCTACTGCACCGGTGCCTTGTTGTATCATTTCTTGCAAGCGAGGCAGCGCCTGCTGTATCAATTCTTCTTCTGATGCGTTTTGTAGTTTTTTTACCGAATTTAAAATACCACCTCCACGCTGCGCAATTTCTTCGTATGACAGGCCGCGTATTCGGTCGGTAAACTCCTGTTCGCGGCTGCCCGCATATACAATATGCGTATGACTATCTACCCAGCAAGGAAAAACCATTTTTTCGGCAGCATCTATTACCTGCAGGTCTTTCCAATCGGCAATGCCCGGAAAGTCAGCCATAGTGCCGTAATCGGCAATAATTCCATTATCTATAGCCAGCCAGGCATCGCTAATGCAAGGGAGGCTGTCCATCTCTTTTCCTTTTACAACAAAAGCTCCATCTTCTCGTACCTGAACTAGCTTTTTGATGTTTTTTATTAAAATTTTTTGCATATTACTCTTTACAGAAACCAAAAGGGGGCTTGTTGCTACTTAGTTTAACGACTGATTTCCTCACAAAAATATCATTTTTTATTGAAAAAAAGGGGATCGTTTTTTTTAAAAAAGCTAAAAAGAAAAAAAGCCTTTGTGTGGGCATCACAAAGCTACTTACTTCGTTTATTTTCTTTTTTTAATACTTTTTAACAAGTAAAATCCTACATTCTGAAGATGTTTTAACGTGCATTTACCTCTAATGTTTTGCAAAAGCATTTTTATTTTCGTAATTTTGTAGCATCACCATCAACAAAAAAAAACAAAAAAATGAAAAAAGTAATATACTCCGCCTTGGTTTTTGCCATAGCATCGGGTACGGCTTTTGCTAAACCCGTTACGCCACTTGCGGCTAAAACCGTAGCACAGAATTTTTACAAACAAAATTCGGCTACCCCCATCAATTCTATAACCTTGGCATACACTTATACTGATGCCGCCGGGTTGCCTGTGTACTATGCTTACAACATAAACAGCAGCGATGGGTTTGTAATTATATCAGCTGAAGACGCCGGTAGGCCTATTATTGGTTATTCAACCAAAAACAGTTTTACCGCGCCGGAAGTGGGACACCAAGCTAATTATTGGTTAGGGCTTCGAGTAAAAGAAGTTCAATCAATGCGCGAGCGCAATGTAGTAGCTGATGCAAAAGCTGCTGCAGAGTGGAATAAATATGCAACAGCCAGCTCAGCACGTCTGGCAAACGGAGGCAATGCTAGCGTAGCTATGACGACTACGGTAGCTCCTTTGGTGCAAACTACTTGGAATCAATCTCCTTATTATAACGCCCTATGCCCCGGAGGCTCGGTTACAGGGTGTGTGGCTACCACCATGTCGCAGATTATGCGCTATTGGAAATGGCCTGCTAGAGGAACGGGCTCTAGCTCTTACACACAAAACCCTAACCCTAATAACTATCCTATGCAGTCGGCTAATTATGGAGCCACTACCTACAATTGGAACAACATGCCCCTGTCGGTTACCTCTTCTAATATAGATGTAGCCACTATAAACTATCAAACAGGCGTAAGCGTTAATATGAATTATGCTCCAACCGGAAGCGGTGCGCAAGTATTGCAATATGCGCCGGGAAGCCCTTGCGCACAAAACTCATACATAACGTACTTTAGCTACGATCCTAACACAATAGCCGGTTATTACAGAGACAACGTAGGTGATGACACCCTTTGGATGTCTTATATAAAAAATGATTTGGATATTGGCCGCCCGGTACAATACGTAGGTACCGACCCCAGCGAAGGCGGGCATACCTGGGTTTGTGATGGATATGATGTAAACAACTACGTACACATGAATTGGGGTTGGGCTGGTTCAGACGATGGTTTTTTTAGCATCAACAACTTGCAAACCACCAACGGTGGCTTTAACCCATCTCAAGGTCATCAAATACTAACCGGTATTGTACCCTTAGCCGTAGCTCCTTTAGATGCCAGCGTGGCCAGTATCAGTTCGCCATCAGGTGCTTATTGCCCTAGCAACAACAACCTTACGCCTTCTATAACCTTGCTAAATGCAGGCAGCACTACTATGACCTCTTGCAACATCAATTATAAAATAGATGGGGGCGCTGTACAAACTATAAACTGGACTGGTAATTTGGTAGATCATCAAAGCACCGTTCTTACTCTTCCCAGTTACGTATCTACAGCCGGTACACACACGCTAACTTGTTACTCAAGCAGCCCTAATGGCAGCGCAGATGGCAACCCCGCAAACGATACTTCTTACACTACATACAGCATTGGCTCTTTGGGAGTACTACCGGTAATAGAAGGTTTTGAAAACCCAAGCACCTACTCTTCTTGGTCAATGAGCAACAGCGGTGGCGCTCCTAACTGGGCCGTAACTACTACTGCTGCAGCTGATGGCACACATTCTATTATGTTAAACAATTTAGGCAATACTTCAGGAAACGTAAGTTTGTTTCAAACAGTTTCTTCTTATAACCTAAGCACTTTAAATTCCCCTGCTCTAACTTTTAAAGCGGCTTACCAAGAAACATCTACTTCAAACAACGACGGCCTGCAAGTGTTTACTTCCACCGATTGCGGCTCTACTTGGACATCTAGAAGGTATTTGTCAAGCGGCCAATTATGCGCGCTTGCGGGCGGTACAGGATCTTCCCCTTACGTGCCTGCACCCACTCAATTTACTACCTATACCATCGCTATAGGAGCTGTATCTAGTGGCAGCCAGGTATCTTTCAAATGGGTATTTACAGCCGGTTCATCAGTAGGTAATAACATTTTCATAGATGATATCAATATATTTGATGCTGCCCCTTTGGGTATTGCTACTATTGAAAATGCAATGGGATTAAACTTATACCCCAACCCATCGTCGGGTGCTGTGAACATTGCCTTTACCTTAAGCAGTAAAGAAAATATATCCGTTAATGTAGTAGATATGTTAGGGCGAGTAGTAGAAAGTATTCCTACTCAGCAATACGCTGCCGGTAATAACACTCTTACTATTGGCCAACAAACCTATCAAGCCGGTATTTATTTTGTAAACATCAACGTAAACGGCCAGCTCATATCTAAAAAAATAGTAATGCAATAATTACCGCTTTATTTTTAATCTAACAAAAAGGCCATTCTGATGAATGGCCTTTTTGTTTTACGAAAGAGACAAAAAAACAGCTATTATACCGCATTATTTAATAAGCACTAAACATTTTGTACATTCGCGCCATGATACAACGTATTATAGGCAGCATAAAAAAACACGGCTTGTTTATTGGCATTAATCTTTTTTTTTGTGTTATCTATTGCCTTATCTCTTTTGTAAATCATTATAATTTTAAAACCTTTGCACTTGATTTAGGACTTTATACAAGGGCGTTACACAACTACGCTCATTTTCGTATGACTACCTGCGAAATGTTTTTAGGCACCCAAGAAAACTTACTGTGCGATCATTTTGATTTATTTTTAATATTATTTTCGCCTTTATATTGGGTATTTGGAAACATAACCTTATTAGTAGTTCAAATAGCGGCTATTCATTTTGGGGCTTACGGCATTTATAGATTAGCCTTGTATTCTTCCATAAAAAAAATACCCAGTGCCTTTATCTCCTTTGTCTTTCTTTCTTGTTTTGGGATTTTTGCAGCTGTTTCGTTTGATTATCACAGTAATTTAGTGGCGGTATGTTTTCTTCCTTGGTTTGTTCTTTTCTTTAAGCAAGCCAAATTCGCCTGGTCTGCCCTGTTTTTTGTGCTCATCTTAATAGCCAAAGAAAACATGGCTATATGGATGTTTTGCGTGTGCTTTGGGTTGTTTTTTATAGAAAAAAATAAGCAGCAAAGAAAAATGGCAGCCTTATTTGCCGGTATTTCCATTCTTTTTTTCCTTTTTTTAATTTTATACCTTATGCCGACTCTTTCTATAGAAAAGACATACAACAGCGCGAAATTCAGTGTGTTAGGAGCTACCTACCCGGAAATACTTCGTTCTATTTTATCCCACCCAATAGATGCGTTTATCCTTTTATTTAAAAGCCACCTATCCGACGAAAGTTTGCGTTTTGTAAAGATGGAAACTTGGTGTTTTTGGTTTTTTGCGGGAGGCTTTTTATTTACTCTACGTCCTGCATTTTTATTGATGATTATACCCATTATGATGCAAAAAATGTATCACGACGATTTTTCTAAATGGAGTGCCGGTGGACAGTATAACGTAGAAATTATTCCACTAGCAGCGTGGTGCTTAATAGAAGCAGTAAAAGATATGTCTTTTAAAAAACAATTTTTTCTTATTAGCCTCACAGCGTTACTGAGTGTGGCCGCAACCATTCATCTGTGCGACAATACGATTGCCTATATCGACAAAACATCTAAGAGATTTTATCAAAAAAGCCACTATGCCCCTTATATTGATCACGATGCCGTGTGTAGAGCTATTGCTAAAATACCAAAAAATGCCTCGGTAAGTGCGCAGTCGGCCTTTACTACACGCCTTATTGATAGAAAAAACATCTATCAATATCCTATTGTAAAAGATGCCGAGTATATTTTATTATGCGATAAGGGCGGCTACCCCCTATCCCATGAAGATTTGTTAAAAAACATACAGAATTTAGTTTCGTCGCCAGAATGGAGCTATATACCGATAAGCAAGCATATTTACTTATTTAAACTTAAACAAAAAAACCTAAATTTATCCCCATAAATAACTTTTTTATGAAAAAAATATTTTTTTCCATATTCGTTTTTTTGCTTTTTGCTCCTTCTTTAAGAGCACAACAAGGAAAAGACGGTACGCCCAGCATTACCTCCAGTACTGTGGTAAACGTATATACAGCTCTTGTAGATTCTATTACAGCCGGAACCAACACCCTTACTGTATCCAGCACTACCGGATTATCTACCGGAGATTTGCTGCTTATCCTTCAAATGCAAGGAGCCGTTGTAAAGGCTAACGTATATCAATGGGGTAATAGAGGGAATGCCTTACCAAATGACACCAGCTTTGGGAAAGTAACAAACTATCAAGGAACAGGGAACAATGAGTTTGCTGAAGTAGTGTCCATATCAGGAAATACAATAACGGTAGCCTGTAATCTAAAAAATAATTACTGGACAGATCTTTCAAAGAACCTAGAAAACGGATATTGGCGAAAAACACAGGTTATTCGCGTGCCTCGCTATGTAGCTTTAACCCTTTCGGGATCTGGACAAATAACTTGCCCCGCGTGGAATGGAACTACCGGGGGAGTAGCCGCAGTAGAAGTTCAAGGAAATACAGTTATTAACAACGCAGGGGTTAATGTGTCAGGTATGGGTTTTAGAGGTGGATCTGTTTTAAATGCAGCAGGATATAGCGCTACCAACACAGGAGGTAGCTTTATTAGCTCTCCTAATAACCTTGGCGCGCACAAAGGCGAAAGTATTGTAGGAGATACTAATTTATATACGTTAGAGAATTGGTACGCAAATTATTCTTTCAATACGCCTCTTGCCCTTTGTAAAGGCAATGTAGCTAACGGCGGCGGCGGTGGAGATGCCATGAATGCCGGCGGCGGCGGCGGATCTAACGGCGGGGTAATCAGCTTATGGAACGGTATGGGCAACCCTGATATGAGTAGCGCCAACAATATAGCCGCATGGAACCAAGAACCCGTAGGGCCTGTGGGTGGTACCTCACGCCCCACTTCCTCTTCCGGCGGAGGGCGCGGAGGCTATGCTTTTTCAGCCAATAATGTAAACCCTACTACCAACGGTCCTAGTGCCCCCGGCACGGGTCCTTGGGGAGGCGATTACCGTCATAACGACGGTGGTTGGGGGGGTATTCCTTTAGATTATTCTACCGGAAAAATATTTTTAGGAGGCGGCGGTGGGGCCGGCGATAGCAACGATGGTTCCGGAACATCAGGAGCTAACGGCGGCGGTATTTTTTATTTGATTAGCTATGGCACGGTATCAGGCGCAGGGCAAATTATAGCTGATGGCCTTGCCGCGTCTAACACTACCGGTGGAGCCGGAGCAGGTGCCGATGGGGCAGGCGGCGGCGGCGGCGGCGGCGCAGTTATTATAAACTCGTTAGGTAGCATTAACCTTACTAATGCTACAGCCATATCAGCGCAAGGAGGAAAGGGAGGAAATTATGTGTCGTACACATTTTTTACTAATAATAATTTTGGGCCGGGCGGCGGTGGCGGTGGCGGCTATGTTTCGCTAAGCAACAGCATTACCGGCGGCGTTAATGTAAACGGGGGTGCTAATGGAATTGCAGTTGCCGGCGGAGGCAATAATACACAAATAACAAGCAAATTTCCACCTAATGGCGCTACGGCAGGCGGAGCGGGTTCAAACAATACTTTTATATCGAAATTATATAACGTAGCAGCAAGTAATTACACTACCTGCCCGTCCAGTTCAGCTACTTTTTCAGCCACTGTTAGCGGCAACCCACCAAGCGGCCTGTCTGTTATGTGGTACACAGCAGCTACCAGCGGCAGCCCTGTATATACAGGCAACCCTTATAATTTTACAGCCCCCTCTGTTGCAGGTACTTATACTTATTATGCAGGAGCTTGTCCGGGTACTAATAGAGTGCCCGTTATCTTAACGGTAAGTCCGGGCGCAACACCTACCGTTTCTATTACAGCTACCAGCACCAACGTATGTGTAGGAACCCCTGTTACTCTTAGTGTTAGCGGAACCGCTGTTACCTATACATGGAGCAGCAATGCAGGAGGCGGCAACGCATCTACTGCTACCGTTACTCCTTTAGGAAACACCACTTACTCTATTGCTGCTAATGGAGGCAGCGGTTGTGGGGCAGGAACAGCTACAGCCAGCATTGCCATTAACACCACTACAGCGCCCAGCCTAACTATTACAGCCTCTAGTTACAGTATTTGTTCAGGGAATAGCAGCACCTTAACAGCAAGCGGATCCAGCTCTTACACCTGGAGCGCTAATGCAGCAAGCGCTACTAGTAGCAGTGTGGCGGTTAGCCCAATAAGCAATACTACATACACGGTAACAGGAGGCACCGGCACTTGCACCAGCTCTAAAACAGTAAGCATAAGCGTAACGCCTACCCCTACCGTAAGTATTTCGCCCGGTAATGCGTATATCTGTAACGGCGCCAGCGGAAGTTTTACAGCCAGTGGAGCCAGCACCTACTCTTGGAACAGCGGGGCTACTACCAGCACCGTTTCCGTTTCTCCCGCAAGCAATACCGTATATACGGTAACAGGATATAACGCATCGTGTGCCGGCACACAAACTGTTTTAGTGAAAGTAGATGCCGGTATTAGCACCACTAATTACTCGGTTACTAATGCTACCTGTGGACAAGCCAATGGCTCGTACATATTGAATAGTATAAGTGGGGGTATTTCTCCTTATCAAATTAACTTTAACGGGACCGGTTTCAACGCCATTTCTGCTTTTTCATACACAGTTTCTAGTTTAAACGGAAACAACTACCCTATTGCACTAAAAGACAGTTTAGGCTGTGTGTATAGCACGTCGGTAATTATAGGAAACACCTCCGGCATAAGCGCTATGGATACCGTAATTACTAAAGCAAAATGCAACCCTGCTGCCAGCGGAGCTATTGCTATCAATTCTATTACAGGGGGAGTAGCTCCTTATCAAACTAATATAAACGGAGGTAGCTTTAGCACGATTAGCACATTTCCTTATACTTATAGTAACTTAACGGCAGGCGTTTATACCGTATCTGTAAAAGATGCCAGTAACTGCCCGCTGTCTTATATAGTGAACGTGCAAACCACTACAGGTGTTACAGCTGTAAGCTACACCGCTAATTCAGATACATGCAGCAGAAACGTAGGAGCCATACAAAATATCGTCCCTACCGGTGGAACCCCTTCTTATAGTTTTTCTATTAACGGCGGCGCGTATCAAACGGCTAATATGTTTAATGGATTAGCCGGGGGTACTTACACTCTTAGCGTACAAGATGCGAATGGCTGCCTATATACAGCGCCCACCGTAAGCCTTTCTAATACAGGAACAGCTATTACCCCTACCGTTACCGCAAGCGGTTCCACTACTTTTTGTCAAGGGGGCAGCGTAATACTTACTTGTAGCAGCGCAAGCACTTATACTTGGAGTACAGGGGCAAACACAGCCAGCATAACAGTATCAAGCGGAGGCAGCTATTCCGTATCGGCTACCTCAAGCAACGGCTGCTCGGCCAATTCTAGTGTGGTAACGGTAACCGTAAACCCGCTCCCTCCTACTCCGGTAGTAAATGATACAATCATAAGCGAATGTTCTAATCAAATACAAACCTTAATTTTTGGACACGCATCAGGTACTTTAATTATTCACAATGCCTCTAATCAAATACAAGCCATTCCGTTTACACCTACGGTGTCTGGAGTTTATACCGCTTACGATAGTTTAAGCACAGGCTGTATAAGTGCCGTAAAAACCATTACGGTTTCTATCAACCCCGCGCCTACCGGTGCCCCCCTAGTTGTTAGCCCTACAAACTACTGTTTAGGTTCTCTGCCTACGGCGCTAAGCGCTACCGCTTCTACAGGAGCTACCCTTATATGGCAAGATGCGAATCATAACACAATAAGTACTCCTACCCCCGCCACCGGTAGTTTAGGTGTGCAAACCTATTATGTATATCAAGCTATAGGCGCTTGTGTGGGTACTAATTTTGCTACTGTTACGGTTTACATATTACCAAAGCCCACTGCCAGTTTTACTTTTTCTCCCAACAGCAACCTTTCAATAGGACAACCCATTACGTTTGCCCCCTCTTCTACTTATAGTGTGGATTCTTATTTTTGGAATTTTGAAGATCCAAACGTTAGCTCATCTGTTTCTACCAATTCAAACCCTACGTACATTTATAACACGGCCGGAACCTATTGCCCTAAAATGGTAATAACCAATACGGTTTCTGGGTGTAAAGATTCTACTACGAACTGTTTAGATGTATTGGCTAATATATCGATGATTATTCCCAATGTATTTTCTCCTAATGGAGATGGTATTAACGATGTATTTTCTGTAAAAGCAACGGGCTACAATCTATTTACCTGCGATATATACGACCGCTGGGGCTTACGCTTGTTTACTTTTAATAGTACTAGCGGCTATTGGGACGGCGGAAAATCGGTTGATGGGACGTATTTTTACACAATAAAAGCCACCGATGCTAAAGGACAAGATCATGCCTTTAATGGTTTTATGGAATTGATTCGATAACTTTATTACACTATATTGGACTTAATGAGTAAAAATAATGGTACAAACTCTTACCATTTTATTCATATTACCTCTATGCAAGTGAAAGGTTATAATTAAAAAGTGATTTTGTTGCGGAAAAGGACTTGTTCAAAAATGCGATTTCGTAAAAGAGGTTAGGCACTATAAATGTGCCCATTGCAGTAAGTCTTTTTTGGTAGGGAATGCGTAAAACTAAGGCGCAACCAAAAGAAATGAAAAGGCCAGCTAGAAACGGGTTGCTAGGATTTTATTCTAAAATGGAGTGAAGGTTAAGCCAATCATAAAATTAAAACGTTGTGTGGGATATTTATCCCAACGGTAGTATCGAAAGCTACCAATGTTATTAAAGTTAGCAAAAAACGAAAGCATTTTAGTGTAACGATATTCTACTCCTAAATTTATATCGGTAATCCCTTTCAATTGCACATCTTGTATTGCCGTAACAGCACCGTTTGTAACCTCTTGGCGTGCCCATTGCTTTCCTATCACAAAAATATCGGCTCTAAATAACAACTTACTTTTTAAATTATAATGTGCTGAAAAAGTAATGTCAAAACTGGGTTTGTGCCAAGGTTTATTATTAGTGGTATCGGTTATGCTATAATGGTAATAATTTCCTTTAGCTATAAAGCTAATTTTTTCTTTTAATTGGTATTTTATTTGGGCGCTAACATTCAAAAAATTAGTATTCATATATACTACCTTGTATCGGTTGGCAAACAAGTTTTCTGAACTGGCGTTGTAATCCGCCAAGAAGTAAGCCATATTATTATAGCGACCGTACAATACTTTTGCATCATACGAAGTATTGGAGCTTAAAGCCCCTCGCAAACCGCCATATACATTGTACTTATTATCTGTGTTTTTGTATGGCAAATCGCTTAGCACAAAGGGATTTGTTTGTGATAGACTTCTATAACTATTTTTGGTAAGCCCTCCATCAAGCCCTGCATAGGGAATGATAATATTTTGATATATATCATAATAGATATTAAGGCGGGGATAGAAGTAAAATTTAGTTCCTTGCTGTGGGTTATCAAAGTAATCTACAGTACCGGTAATACCTATATCGCCTTTCCATTTTTTTCCACCCGCGGCAAAATAGGGATTTAACTTGGCTATAAAATTGTTTACCGTATCGTGTGTGCTCATCACGTTGTAATAATCTGCCGAAACAAGCACATTAAAACTTTCTTTATTTATCCGGGTATTAAGTAAAGCATCGGCAAACACGTTGTTTTCGTATGTGTTGTAGTGGTCGCCATAGTTATAGTAATTCAAATGTATGTCGTGATTTATTTTTTTTAATGTATCATTATAATGGCTTTGCAATCGCAATTTGCCTTCAAACAGTTGAAAGTATTGCTTGTATAAACTGGCATTATCATTTTTTAATGTGTCGTTAAAACCATAGTAATGAACCATGTTCCGTTTGTAATTAAAGTCGGCGCTAAGGGTATGTTTTTTATAGAACTTTTTAGCATAAAGACTTGCCCCATCATCAGAAAAATTTGTTTTTCCAAGTCCTGCATATTGTGCATTTGATGATAAATGGCTGTAGCGTACTCCCCAATACAAATCCTTGCTGCGCAAGCTGTTTAAGAAGAAATCTACATAGGGCATGGTGTAGTTACCAAAGCCCACTTTTAATAACGATCGGTATATTTTAGACAAAGGTTCGTTCAGCATTTTAGCCGGCTCTATTTTTGACGTTTGGTAACTTGTTTGGTAAGCTGCCCCAGGGGTAGAATAGTTTATGTTTTTTATTTTTTTTACCGTATCTACAATTTCTGGTTGGTCGGTTTGTTTTACGGCGGCTTCTTTTATTACCGGTGTGAAATTACTTTTTTGATCAAAGATTTGTTCTCCTAACGAGTTTTGGGCATTCCCCTTCCATACAAGGCTTATCAAAGCCATACAAAAAAAGTATTTATACACAGACAAACGCATGTTTATTTAGGTTGTATTAAGTTTTTATTTAAGCTGTCTGTTTTTATATTATTCGGCATTTTATCTATAAGCACATCATTCCCTTTGTTTAAAAACTCTACTTGCATTTGTTCTTGTTGTTGCATTTTAAAATTTTGTTCAGCTTGTTTTTTGTCTTTTATTTCTTGTAATTTTTGGTTGGCCAAGTCAATATATTCCTGTTTATCGGCATTTTCTATAATTGATTTTAATACTACTTCTGCATTGGTTGTCTCGTTTTTTTGCACATAAACATCACTCATCAGCAGTAAGGCTTTTGTGTTCCAATCATTGGTAGAATAGTCGTAGTTCATTAGTGTATTTATTGTTTTTTCAGTTTCTTTATATTCTTTTTTCTGGTAATAAGTAAGTGCGGTATAATAGTAGGCTTCTGCTCCTGCTTCATTTTTAGCATTTTTTATCACGTACAAAAAATCATTCGCTGCTTCGTCGCGTCTATTCATCTCATATAACGATTTCGCTTTCAATTGATGTGCTTCCGTTATTTGCTGCTGCGCAATTTTTTCGATATTCAGAACCTTGTTGCATTCGTCTATACACATTTCGTAATTTTTTGTATAAAAAGCGCAACGCATAGCACCCAGCTTAGCTGTAAGTTTGTTTTGCGGACTTTCTGCAACGTCTTGCAAGCGCGCATACAGAGGCAACGCTTCGGCATAATTTTTATCTTTATACAACAGATACGATGTTTTTACTAACGATGCTTCGGTGCGTATATTCCTTGGCTTAGAGAGCACATATTGATACGCGACAAGGGCATCTTTATAATTTTCTTTGCTGTAGGCGCACTCGGCAAAACAAAAATGAGCTTCTGTACTATATTTTCCATTAGGAAATTTACCGATATACTTTTGCATTTCAGGCATCGATAAATCACAGTCTTTTTTATCGTAATATAAATCAGATGCTTTTTGCCAATAGCTTTCATCTAACTCATCTGTACTTACCGAGCTGCCTATAGAACTCATATAGATTTCCATTTCTTCGGGCTTATTTTGTTCTTTATATATCTTTTTAATAACATCTACAGCGTCTTTTGCCTCATCTGATTTAGGATCTTGCTTCACAATTCTGTCCATATATCTAAAAGCACTATCATTTTTATTTTCGTTGTAATATAAAAAACCAATTGTTTTTATACTACGTTGAGTATAGGGAGATGCGGGATAATCTTTAATCATTTTTTTGTAATAGGTAATAGCATTCTCATTATCGTTCAAGGCTTTATAGCTTTCAGCTGTTTCAAAAACAGATTGCGTTATATACATAGATGATGGATATTTTTGCTGTAGGGTATGCAAACCATTTATTTTTTCTTTATAGTTTTTTTGCAATCCATCGCATAATGCTTTTTGATACATAGCGTAATCTATATCGGTTTTTCCTATGGCAATAGCTGTTTCGTAATGCTCGGCTGCCGAGTTATAACTGCCTTTCATAAAATAACAATCGGCCGTGCGCAAGGTAGCGTCAGCCGCTTTGGTAGCATCTATATTGGTTTTATTTAGCAGATATTTTCTAAAAGAAATGCCGGCGTCGTCATAATCTTTATTCATAAAATAGGCGTATCCCATATTGTAATTACACCCATCGTATTCTTTCAATTGAAAAGAACCCGGCATCAACTGAAATGATTTCCAAATTTCTAACGCATTATTGTATTCTTTATTTTGATAGGATATTTCGCCCAGCCAATATTTACTTTGCGCCGATACAACCGGATCTTCGCCTAATTTAGATGTTAATAAAAAATACTTTTTTGCTGAATCGTTTCGGTTATTGTTATAAAAAGTAATAGCCCTAAAATAAGCCAATTTTTGATATGCTTGTTTCAATAGCACATCATTACTATTCATCTGCTCTATCGTTTGCATTGCGCCTTCGTAATTTTTAGTAGATTGAAAACAATTGATTAAAAACGTGTACGCTTCATTTTTGCGCGATGAGTAAGGATAATCGATAATATACTGCTTAAAGTATTTTATTGCATCGTTGTATGGACTAAAACCTGTTTCATAACAAAGCTTAGCGTAATTAAACAAGGCATTTTCCCGAATAGACGCATCGTAACGCATCATATAAGCGGAATAATAGGCGCTACGTGCTTTGTTTTTTTCGCCTTGTTTCAAATAACAATCTGCTATATAAGTATATGCATTTTGCGCTAAAGAATCTTCTTTTACAGTCGTTTTTTCAAAATATGAAATAGCCTTCTGGGTATCGTTTATTTTGTAATAAGCATAGCCCAGCTCATAATTATCGTTAGCGGTGCCGCTCACACCCTGCAATAGATAAGGAATAGCTTCTGCATAATTTTTTTTATGGTAATAGGACTCTCCTATAATGCGGTTTATCTCTGTTTTTTTCTGCACAAACTGGCTATCGTTCAACAACTGCGGTGCCGATTTTATTACTTCATCGTACTTACCCTGCAAGTAATATATCTGTGCTATATAATAGGGAACCACACTTCCAAAAGTTTCGTCGTTAAGTAAGCGTGTAAATCCGGTTAAAGCTTCTGTATAGTTTTTTTCGCTATACATAATATGAGAGTAATAATAGTTGGCCGGTTTGGCATATTTATTATCTACATCTTTTATTTCATATAAATCGTTTTTTGCTTTATCGGTTTTTCCTACTTGCAAATAGCTGTAACCTCGTTTAAAATACAATTCGGCTAAATCTTCTTTGCTCAAATCATAAATATCTACTTGTTCCAAACTTTCAATGGTTTCCGCATATTTTTTCTTCCTAAAGTTTGATTTACCTAAATAAAAATAAGCCCATTTTATTTTATTACTTTCGGGGTGCTGACTTATAAACTTACGCATACGCCATTCCCCGTCTTTATTTACCAATTCAATGGCGCAGGCAGCAGCGTAATATTCAGCGTCTATTCTTATTAAATCTTTTGTACTGGTTTTACTTTCAATAATGTTTTGAAAGCTTTTCATACCCGCCGCAAATTTTTTCTTATCAAAAAGGTCAATGCCAATTTTAAACTCCCTATCGGGCTCGGTATAGATAGTTGTTTTCTGCGCAAAAGCACAAAAATAAAACAAGCACAAAGCCGTTAAAAAAAATTTTTTTACCAAATACATTCGTGCAACAAAATTAGCGAGTAAAAAAGCCGTATATCCTAACCAAAAATCAAGTTATTAACGCCGCTCTGTTTAAAGCATAAATTACCGTTATTTCTTAGGAATTAACAGCAAAATTTCTTCGGCTATAGTGCGATTGTTTTGTAAACGAGGCACCTTGTATTGCCCACCTAATTTATTTTTATCGCTTAGCCACCTATAAAAAGTATTTTTAGGGAGGCTTAGCACTTCCGGCTGCTCTATCACATAATTATGATAACGCTTGGCTTCATAATCTGAATTTATACTTTTTAATGATTTATCTAAGGTGGCCGAAAAAAAACCGATATTATTGGGCTCTTGCGCAAACTCTATTAACCATTGGTGTTTTCCTTTATTTTCTTGTGTAAAAAAAGGAGCAACCGTGTATTCATTTATCTGTGCGTGCGTTTTTTCGCAAGCTATTTTTAATGCTTGCTCGGCATTATGTATCATCAGTTCTTCACCAAACACATTGATGTAATGTTTGGTACGCCCTGTAATAATAAAGCGATATGGGTTGAGGGAAGTAAAACGAATGGTATCGCCCAAACGATAGCGCCACAAGCCAGCGTTGGTAGTAATTACCAGTTCATACACCGTTTGGGTATCTACTTGCGATATATGAAGTGCCGTTGGGTTAGGCTTATCTATGTCTTCTTGAGCAATAAACTCATAAAAAATGCCATAGTCAAGCATCAACAACATTTCGTCGCTTTCCGGCAAATCTTGTAAACCAAAAAAGCCTTCCGATGCGTTGTATATTTGCATGTACTTTGTTGGGCTTCCGGCAAACATCTTTTTGAACTGATTTTTGTAAGGAGTAAGGCTCACGCCTCCATGAAAATACACTTCTAAATGAGGCCAAATTTCATTGATGTGATGGGTGTTTTTTTGTTCTAAAATACGCCGCATCAACACCAACATCCAAGAGGGTACTCCGGCTATGCTGGTAACATTTTCTTGCAACATAGCCTCTGCCATTTTATCCAATTTTTCGTCCCAATTTTCTAACAGAGCTATTTCTAAATCGGGAACTCTAAAATATTCTGCCCAGGCCGGCAAATTTTGCATTACAATAGCGCTTACATCTCCATAATACGATTCGTAATTTCCGGTTAAATGTGTTTGGTGGCTGCCTCCTAATGCCACGTTTTTTCCGGTAAAAAGTTGCGTATCGGGGTTGTTTACGCAATGCAAGGTAACCATATCACGCCCACCGTTGTAGTGGTTTTCGTTCAAACTTTCTTTGCTTACCGGTAGAAACTTACTTTTATCGGTGGTACCGCTGCTTTTGGCAAACCATTTTATTTCGGTGTTCCATAAGATATTTTGTTCGCCGCTACGCACTCGTTCTATCAGCGGTTTTAAGCTTTCATAATCTTGCAGCGGAATTTGCTCTTTAAATTGTTGGTATGATTGAATAGAGGAGAAATGGTGTTTTTTACCAAACTCCGTATGCCGAGCAGAGCGTACTAATTTTTGTTGCCATTCATTTTGAACATCGTGCGGGTATTTCATAAACAAGTCTATCTGATGCATGCGTTTTTTCATGATCCAGCTTGCTATAGAGTTTAGTAGAGCCATCGTTTAAATGCGAGGTGCTGTTACGAAAACAAAACACGTTGTTCGTATTTTTTTGGTTGAGACTTGTTATTCATAAAAACAATATATTCTCTTAGTAATGCATCAGTTTTTTTAATTTTTCTTTAAACCGTTCTTTAGGTAAAAAATTATGTTCTAAATCTACATTCATAGGCACGGGTGTATCTAAGCTGCCCTCGCGCATTACGGGCGCATCAAGATATTCAAAACAGTGTTCGGTAATAAGAGAAGCTATCTCGCCGCCAATACCTCCCGTTAATGTGTCTTCATGCAGCACCATTACCTTTCCGGTTTTTTTTGCTGAAGCATACATTGTTTCTACATCTAAAGGAGCTAAGGTTCTTAAATCAATTAAATCGGCCGACAAACTGCTGTCTTCGTTTAAAATATCTAAAGCCCAATGCACGCCTAACCCATAACTGATAATGGTAACCTCTTTTCCTTCTCGCACCAATCGGGCTTTTCCGAAGGGGATGGTGTAATAATCGTCGGCTACTTCTTCGGTAATGCTGCGGTACAATGCTTTGTGTTCAAAAAACAGCACAGGGTTGGGATCTTCAAAAGCACTTAACAGCAAGCCTTTGGCGTCGCTGGGAAAAGCAGGATATGCTATTTTTAAGCCCGGCGTATGAAAAAACCAAGCTTCGTTGCTTTGGCTATGAAAGGGGCCTGCTGCTACTCCGGCTCCCGTAGGCATACGCACCACCACATCGGCGTTTTGATTCCAACGATAATGACTTTTTGCTAAGTTGTTTACTATTTGGGTGATGCCTTCGCTTACAAAATCGGCAAATTGCATTTCTACCATTGCTTTCATACCGTTAATGGAAAGCCCAAAACCGCTGCCCAAAATAGCACTTTCGCACAGCGGTGTATTGCGCACGCGTTCTTTTCCAAACTCTTCTGCAAAACCTTCCGTTATTTTAAACACGCCTCCATATTCAGCAATATCTTGCCCCATAAGTACTAAGTTGCTGTGTTTTCTCATAGCTAAACGCATACCATCAGAAACGGCATCTATCAAACGTTTTGAAGCAGTGTTGGTTGATGGTTTTACTTCTTGTAGCTGAAAGGGAGCGTATCTGTCCTGCAGCTCTTTATCCGTGTGTACCGGAGGCATGGGCTCGGAAAATGTTTGCTCTAATCCCGATTCAATTTCTTGTTTTATATCCGCGCGAATGCGCTCTATTAAATCTTCAGTAAGCACTCCTTCATCTAATAAAAATTTCTCGTAATTATTTACCGGATCTTTTTTAGCCCATACATCAAATAACTCTTTAGGCACATACTTAGTACCTGATGCTTCTTCGTGCCCGCGCATACGAAAAGTAATACACTCTAATAATACGGGGCGCGGGTTATGACGTATATCTTCTGTTATTTTTTTTACCGCCTCATACACTTTCAATACATTGTTCCCATCTACCTGAACTCCCTCTATACCATAGCCCAAAGCTTTATCAATAAATTGTTTGCAGCGAAATTGTTCGTTGCTGGGGGTAGAAAGCCCATAGCCATTATTTTCTATCACAAAAATTACCGGTAGATCCCAAACAGCGGCCACGTTAATACTTTCATGAAAATCACCCTCTGAGGTGCCGCCATCTCCCGAAAACACAGCCACTGCTTTTTTATTATTTTTTAATTTATTAGCTAAAGCAATGCCGTCAGCCACCCCCATTTGAGGCCCTAAGTGCGAAATCATACCTACAATTTTATACTCTTGTGTACCAAAATGAAAACTTCGGTCGCGCCCGCTGGTAAAGCCTCCTAGCTTACCCGTAAACTGAGAGAATAAGCGGTTGAGCGGAATGCCTCTAGTAGTAAACACACCTAAGTTTCGGTGCATAGGTAAAATATATTCCTCTGTATCCATAGCGCTGGCTAAGCCAACCGAAATAGCTTCTTGCCCGATGCCACTAAACCATTTAGCTATTTTACCTTGACGTAGCAAAATCAACATTTTTTCTTCTACCATGCGAGGTTTTAAAATGTTTTTATACAAGGTTAAAAGAGTATCGTCTTTATGTTTTTTTCGTTCGTAGCGAACGGGCGTTTCGGCTGTTATCATATTTTTACAAGGTTGGTTTCAAGTTTCAAAGGTACTATTTCTTATCTTTTTGTGTAACAATTTGATACTAAATTTAATTAGAATCTAATTGCCTAAATTTTGATAAAAAGCTATCATTTAGTCCAATACACGAACAAAAAGAGTAGGGTATTTTTTTTGACAACCTATACTATCCGTTTCTGTTACATTGATGCAACCACTTGTCTTTCCCCAGTTTAAGTACACTACGTTTGATTGTGTGTGTTTTACCTCTTTACAATCTGTTGGCAACACCCACTCGTAAGTAGATTTTTCGTGCCAAGTTACTTGATAACTAAGGCTTTTTTCCCATCTGTTTACTTCTTTTTTTCCTTCTATTTTAGGAGCCTCTATCAAATTAAAATCATAGGCCGTAAACAGTGTGGAAAAATATTTTTTATTTTCGGAAAACACTCCTTTTTTTCCTCCTTGACAAGAGCAATGACCAGTGTCTATTAACAAAGCGTGTCCTAAATTATTTATTTTGTAAAAAACAACGGATTCTACACCTAATTTTGTTTTATATGCACTTCTTTCTATGTCAGATATTCCTGTATAAGATGGTATAATTTCATTAGGAGTAGTGCTAAGCCCGTGCAAATTAGTCCATTGTTTCATCAATTCTATAGCATTTTGTTTGTGCACAATACGGTCATTATTGCCTTGATAAATAATTATGTTAGGGTATTTTCCTAAATACGAAGGGTTTTGTTTACGCACATATTCTGCCCATTTTTCGGGCGACTTTATTCTTTTTCCAAAAAAAACCATAGGATACGTAAACAAATTGGTAGCCACCTTATAAGGAACCCCTGCAAAAATAGCTCCTGAATGGAATAGGCTGGGATAATCAGCCATCATTACAACGCTCATGGCAGCTCCTGCCGATAAGCCAGTAATGTATATTTTATTGGTATCAATAATGTATCTTTTTTTCATATATTCTATCATTTGTTTGATAGAGGAATTCTCTCCACTCTCTTTATTGATATGTTTTTTCTTATACCATTTAAAGCAACGTTCAAGGTTATTGATGACACGTTGTTGTGGATATAACACATAAAAATTATACTCGTCAGCCAATTTATTCCAACCGGTTAAAGAAGCTACCGATTCTGCGCACTGTGTACAGCCGTGCAACACTACCACCAATGCGATAGCCTTATTTCCCTCTACACCCAAAGGTATATGGGCGTACATTTTTAAATGCCCTTTATTTTTTCCAAAATTTTTTATCTGTTGTAACTCTTGGGCTTGTAGCCTTGTGCACAAAAACAAAGAAAAAATACTGATGTATATTTTGATATATATAAAACGCATATTATTTTTTCTTTTTTTTATATAAAAAAAACGTTTGAGTAGAGATGTTTACTTTTTCGTACTGATGGCGGAGGTGCCTATTTATCGGAATATCTTTGGGTGTCAAATAATAGGTTCTGTGTTGCGCTGTGTCTGCATCTAAAGAAACTCTTTGTGTTCGGTAATAAAAAGCATGCAAAACCCAGTCGTCCCACATGGCAGGCGCTAAACTTATAACAGCCCCTTTAGGTATTTGCTGCGTAATGAGAAGTGCATCTTGTATCATCTCCTTTTCTCGCCCAATTTTATTTGAGAAATAAAAAACAGATACTAAGGATAAAGAAAAAACAGAACAAGAAACTATCTTTAAAAAAACATGTTTTTTTTTTTGTTGCATCGTATCGTTCCATAAAGCAGTAAGCGCATCGCCGCTTACAATAGCTAAACCCATAGCAAAAAAAGGCATGGCGGGCAGCACATAAAAGCTTCGCTGTTTCATACTCACCATAATAGGGAGTACGCCACACAGGCCAACACAAAAAAATACCCACGCCCCTTTATCTATTTTTTTAAAACTTACTGTTTTTCTTTTTTTTATCCAAAACACAAGCAACAAAAGACCTGTACTGAGCAGCGCAATAAGCAGGTCAACCAAAAGGCTCCCTACAATATAAAAACGAGTGTTTACTGTTTTTATTTTTTGCAAACTAGTAACTACCTGAGCTTGCATATACTGAGAAATACTTTCTCTCGCCTCCGGAAACAACAGCAATAACAGCAAAGGGATAATACAGCTTGGCAACACCAATATGC
Source organism: Bacteroidota bacterium (assembly GCA_018267475.1). Lineage (GTDB taxonomy): Bacteria > Bacteroidota > Bacteroidia > B-17B0 > Aurantibacillaceae > PALSA-968. Next base: position 151,740 of record JAFDYI010000005.1, read on the forward strand.
TTTCTTTTAATGAAGCAAAAAAAGATTTTTTATTATAAATAAGTTGATAAATAAACGGGAAAGCTAAAGGAAACAGGGCAGTAAAGCCTTTTGTAAGAAAGCCCAAAAAGAGCATAAAACCTGAAAGAAAAATAAAAAAGTTTTTTTTTGAGGTTAGGCTTTTTAAATAAAAAAGTACGGAAAGCATAACAAAAACAGCAACGGTATTTTCTAATAAATTATTGACGCTTGCCCATAGCACTAATGGGTTTATAAGCCATAACAACAGCGCAAACCAAGCGTATTTTAATCTTAGCTGATTCCATATTTTACATATCAAAAAAGCTGTTATGGCATACGTAGCTACGGAGTATATTTTTTCTATATAATAGCTATCACCAAAAACAAAATAGAATACACTTTGTATGCCAAAAGCTAGAGGCGGGTGTTCGCGAAAATGATACAGCGAAGTTTTAGTAAAACTTAAATCCCAGAAAGAACCAATGCCGTGTGCTAAATTATTTGATACGCAGGCGTAATACAGCCCATCCATAAACATGCCCTGCGACAAAAAAGAAGGGCTTATTAAAAGCAAAAAAAGTCCTGCTATAAAAATATAAGGGGTGCTATTTTTATTTAGTATTCTCAATTGTTAGCGCGTATTTAATCGCTCTATCATATCTTCAAATTCTTCTTTATTTTTAAAAGACAGGCTAAGAACCCCGCTTCCATCTTTTTTTCTTTTTATGAGTACTGGTATATGAAATGCGTTGCTTAGCTGTTCCATTACTTTTTTATCTTCAAGTGGCGTTACGTTGTTTGGTCTTGCTTTTGGAACGTGTGTTTTTATTTTTTCACCGCGAGCGAGTGTCTCTACTTCTCGTACTGATAAATTTTCTTCTATTATTTTTGCAAACAAAGCCAACTGCAAATCTTCATTATCAATGGTAACTAAAGCGCGAGCATGCCCCATGCTTATTTCTTTTTCAATAATTCCTTTTTGTATTTCTACGGGCAATTTTAATAAGCGCAGGTAGTTTGTGATGGTGCTTCGTTGTTTGGCTACTTTTTCGGCTAATTGCTCTTGCGTAAGACTGCATTCATCAATAAGGCGTTTGTAGCTTATGGCTACTTCAATAGCATCTAAATCTTCGCGTTGAATATTTTCTACCAAGGCCATTTCAAGCATAGCTTGGTCGTCGGCAATGCGAATATAAGCCGGCACTTCTTTTAGCCCTGCCAGTTGCGAGGCACGAAAACGGCGCTCGCCCGAAATAAGTTGGTACTTATCGTATCCCATTTTTCGTACGGTAATGGGTTGAATAATACCGTGCTGTTTTATGGATTCGGATAATTCTTTCAGAGCATCTTTATCAAAATTGGTTCGTGGCTGAAAGGGATTTATTTCTATGTCCACAATTTTTATTGCATTTACAGAGCCGGACACCGGCGCGGCTTTTCCAACTTCTTTAGTCGTTATATCTGTTTTAGCGTTTTCTAACAAGGCGCTCAATCCGCGCCCCAATGCTGGTTTTGCCATGTTTTTTTTAATTAAAGTTTAAAAAATTATTCTAATTTTTCTTGATCGTCATCGTCGTCATCATCCTCATCGGTATCGATAAAACGGTCGTCGTCGCTTATTTTAGTAAGACCGTTTTTTTGCAAAATTTCTCGTGCCAGGTTTAAGTAATTCACGGCGCCCTTTCCGGTAGCATCGTACATAATGATGGTTTTTCCATAACTGGGTGCTTCTCCTAGTTTGGTGTTTCGGTGTATCACGGTGTTAAACGCCATATCTTGAAAATGTGATTTTACCTCTTCTACCACCTGATTGGATAAACGCAAGCGAATATCGTACATAGTAAGCAATATGCCCTCTACTTCTAAATCTTCGTTCATTTCGGTTTGTACCAGTTTTATAGTGTGAAGCAGTTTACCCAGACCTTCTAAAGCGTAATATTCGCACTGTACGGGTATTATTACCGAATTGGAAGCCGTTAAAGCATTGATGGTTATTAAACCCAAGCTGGGTGCGCAATCAATGATTATAAAATCGTATTCGTCTTTTACTTTCGCTAAAACACTTTTTAATTTTTGGTTTCTATTCACTTGCCCAACTAACTCTATCTCTGCTCCTACTAGTCCCATTTCTGATGGTAGCAAATACATGTTGGGTGTACCGGTTTCTATGATGGCTTTTTTTATGTTACCTTCTCCCATTAAACATTCGTAGGTACCCATTTTTGTAGAGCGCGGATCTACTCCTACTCCCGAAGTGGAATTGGCTTGGGGGTCGGCATCTACTAAAAGTGTTTTATACTCCAGTACCGCCAAGCTCGCGGCTAAGTTAATGGCGGTGGTCGTTTTTCCTACGCCTCCTTTGTGGTTGGCTATTGAAATTATTTTTCCCATATTTTTTTATGCGCTGCGTGTGCTGTTTTATGCTGCGTATTGCGCTGTTATTTATTTATAGTTTCGTTTATTGGTATTAGGGTTAGTTTTTTTCCGGCTACAGAAAATTTATTTACGGCCTCTTCGTGATTTATTTTTATTACCTCAAAGGTATCGTAATGCATACCGATAATATCCTTGCATTTAATGAAATCGGCTGCAATAATGGCATTATCTACTCCCATGGTATAATTATCGCCAATGGGCAAAAAAGCAAAGTCAATTTTTCGGTAATCGCCAATTAGTTTCATATCATAAGTAAGGGCTGTATCGCCTGCGTAGTAAAAGTTACCTTGATTACTTTCTACTACAAAGCCCATAGGATTACCGCCGTAAGTGCCATCGGGCATGGAGCTGGAGTGTTCGGCTTTTACACACTTAATGGAACCAAAGTCAAATTTAGCTTTACCGCCGGTGTTCATGCCTCGTATGTTTTTTACGCCTTGTTTGGCTAACCATTCGCCTATTTCAAAAGAGCTTACTACAAGGGCATTGGTGCGCTTTGCAAGCGCTACGGCATCGGCAATATGGTCGCCGTGCCCATGAGAGATTAAGATATAATCGGCCTGCAAGGTGTTTATATCTATATTTTTAGCTAAGGGGTTGGGACTAATAAAGGGGTCAAATACTATTTTTTTTTCATTTATAGTTATTCCAAAACTGGAATGCCCATAGTAAGTTATATCCATCATACTTCACAAAATTTTTGAGCCTTAAAGATAGAGGTTAATATGCAACGCCTTGGTTTTATTTTTTGAACAAAATACAGAATAATGTTCACAATAAAGTACAAAAAAAAGAAACTACGCTTTAGAATTTGGCCTTTGTAATTCTGCCTCTGCGTTTAGATGGAATGAGATAGCCTATTTTTACCTGCAGTGTCATATAGGAATCTTTATCTTTTGGGTTTCCGCGCTGGGCTCCCGTACCATCGGCATTAGGCGAGGTAGCACCCGGTATGAGCCCCAAACTGGGGTCGGCTAATGCAACTGCGGTAGGCCCTTTATACTGCAGCAGAAGCGCTTTGTCATAGTATGTGCGACTTACTCCATCAATATAATCGGTAAATGTTTTCCTGAAAATATATTCAATGCCCACCGTCCATTTTTTCTGTATGGTAAATTTAGCACCCAAACCCATAGGAATACATACAGAAACCAAGCTAAATTGATTGGGGCCTCCGGGCAATCCTTGCCCTTCTAAACTGTATTGGCGTACAGAATACCAATTACCTCCTAAATACTCTTGCGGGTTGTAATAAAAAGCACCAATACCTACGGTAAAATAGTAAAAAGAACTAAAAGCGTGGTAGCGCCTGCTCATTGTTTTTTTTATTTGATAACGGTTGCCGTGTTTGCTGAATGAAAAGCCATACTCTATGCGCGTAACCAGTTCAAAGATATTGGATTTAAAATTCAAATTTCTATTGTGCCTAAAGGGCTCTTGAGTCAGCTTATCGTCGCCTGCTACTTGCAAAAAAGTAAAGTCGGTAGAGCTTGCCCAATTTTTGCTAAAGCGGTAGCGGTAGCCCAAGGTTACAGAGGGCTTGGTAAGTTTAAATTCTATATCGGCGTAGCTGTAGTGCGTTCCTACTTTATTTAACCCTCCTAGGTCGCCCAAAAAGTTAGAAATGCCCACCCCAAAATACACTTCCTTTCGCTCTTTTTTCCAAGCGTTTCTAGAGGCAAAATATTGAGCATGGGCTGAAAAGCCATAGCACAAAAAAAACAACATGAGATATTTTAAATGCCTTCCAACCATTTCTTAATAAAGGTGCGAAGTTACGAAAATAAACATACCTAAAAAATTTCATTTTTTAACACTTTTAACGTATTCAATCAAGGTAAAATACTTTAAAAAAGTCCTAAAGCGCGAGTAGCTACAAAGCCTTCGTTGCCATTAGCAAGTTGTATGGCGGTATAGTCGGCCTCTGTATTTAATACGTTTACTTTTGTGCCTTCATGCAGGGTAAATTTAATTTTTGATTCAGCATGAGGCTCGCTTAGCACGGGTGCATCAGCCGTAAGAATAATGGCTTGCGTTTTTTTATTTAATTGATGTAACGCCGCCGTGCCTATAACAAAGGAGCACACAAAAGCAACCAGCAAAGTAAGTCCGCCCCAAAAACCCAAACGTTTCAACATTTTGTTTTCTGTTACTATAAAAAGTACAAAAAGAAGAGCGGCAAACAACAAACAAAGAATAGTAGCATAAGCCCAGCCGGTGATGCTAACCATACTGTACAACTCACTTTTTATGGTGTTTACAAAAAAGTTTTCTTTGTTTTCTATTTTATCTATCACTTTGGTGTTAGCCAGCATCAAATTGTTGGTTATGTCTTTATCGGAAGGATTTAATTTTTGAGCTAATTCATAATGATAAATGGCTTCGCCTAATTGATTATTTTTGTAATAAGCGTTTCCTAAATTATAGTGCAAAGCCGCTGATACTTTCCCTTCTTTTACTACAGTCTCATAATAGGAAATGGCTTTTTTAAATTCCTTTTTATGGTACGCCATGGCGGCGCTATCAACCTCGTTTGCGGAAAAAGCAGAAAAAGCAAAAAACAAACAAACAAAAAATGCGGCAAGATGCGTTTTGCTTTTTTGAGTCAATTGTGCCTCAATAGAAATAATGAGTGCAAGCGTGTTGTTATATACCAAGCCCAAATCTTTTTCGGCGGCAGCCGGTGCGTAGCGTGCGTATTCGCAATCGTTTAAGGCGTTTACCAATTGCTTTATCATATCGGCATGCACTTGTTTTTGCATTAAATGCTCACTAATATTTTCTTTCGATAAATCGGCTACCGGTATGTTTAATTTATCGCTAATGTATTTATTTAAAGCCGTCAGCACTTCGTTGTAAAAAGCATCTTGCTTGTTTTCATTTTTAAATTTCTCGGCTAAGGCTAATTGCTTTTTCGCTTTTTTGAGTGCTCGTTTTTGTTTCATGCCCACCACATCTACTTGGGTTTTCAGGTACCGGTTTCTCCCTATCACGAAAGTTATAAAACTGAATATAATAAGCGTTAGAATACCGTAATGTTTCCACGAAGAAAAAAAGGTTTCATCTGCATTTTGCAAATTCAAACTTCCGGTTTTGATGTAGCGTATATCATTTTCCTCACTTTGAATTTCGTTTTTAGGGCTATATACTTGTGCTTGCGCAACCGCGTTTGGATCGGCGGCATCTACTGTTATTTTAATTTCGGGTGCACTCAGGGTTACATATTGTTTTTTTTCTACATCAAAATAGCTGAAACTGATGTTATTTAGATTGTAGGTTCCTTCTTTGCGCGGAATAAGGAGGTATTCGTATGTTTTGCTGCCGCTTACACCGCCTTGGGTAGAGATGCTTTCGTTTACCTTAGGTTCATAGGTTTCAAAGCCTTCCGGAAAATTTATTTTAGGTGCAGAAGCTAAACTGATGTTTCCTTTACCGCTAAGGCTTAGTTTTAAACTAACGCTTTCGTTGGCTTTTACACGGTCTCTACTTACCTTAGCGTTAAAAGAGAAGGCGCCTACGGCTCCGGTAAAGCTTTCCGGTTTTCCTTTTTCAGGTAAGGCTTGTACATCTATAATAAGGGGCTTGCTTTTTAGTTTTACCACCACATCTTGCCCGCCACCGCCAAAAAATTGATCAAAAATACTTTGCTGTTTTCTGCTTTGTGTGTGCACAATCCAGTCCAGCTCTATGGGGTCTATGGTTAGTTTGCCGGTGCGCTGCGGAAATAAATAAGTATGGTTCAACTCTACCACGCCATAGGGCACCCCATCTATGGTTTCAGTATTTATGGGCAAAGGCCCTTTTTGTTCTTCTGTTTTTGACCAAAAACCTTCGTAACTGGGAAATTTACCGTTCTGCATACCTCGGTGGGTGATGCCGTTTTTAGCATAAATTTTTTGCGAAACGGTTATTTGCTCGCCTATATAGCATTGCTTTTTATTTACATACGTGCGCACAAACAAATCTTGATTTCCTATGTTTTTCTGCTGTTGGGGCTGTTGGTCTTCTTCCTCAAAAAAACCGCCAAAGGGGTTGCTTTGTTGCTGCTGCCTTTGCTGTTGCTTTTGTTGGTTGGGATCGCCCTTGCTTACTTCTATTGCAATGGGGTTTGATTTGGCCTCCGCGCCGTTCACTACTGCCGAGGCCGCGCCTATAGTAAAATGCCCCTCTTTACGAGCCGCTATCATGTACGAATAGCTTACGCTTTGGCTTACAATACCATTTGCAAACTGCATGCTGGTGGACTGGTTCGGCCCGCTGTAAATATCAAAATCAGATAGCGAAGGTTTGGTAAAATTGCCCATGCTGCCATTAGCGGAAAACGTAATTTGAAAAACCTCGCCCGTTACCACTTTGTTTTTACTTACCTGCGCTACTAATTTTTGAGCACGCGCAGCAGATGCCCACAACAGGCATAAGCCTATAAGGAGCCCATTTATTTTTTTTATGTGCAAGTGGTTTCTTTGTTTCATCTTTTAGAAAAAATAAAGCGTAAAAATACTAAATATCGCGGTTTTAAGTCTTGCTAATTATTTCTTTTTAAAAATACTTTAAACAAAAACACCCTATACTTAACCAAAATAATTTCAAATCTATGCTCCTAATCCATGTTTTTATCGCATAGCCCATAATTTGTTTACCTTTGCATCAAAAGTAATTTATGCCGCGCAAAAACCAACAAAGCCCCAACCCCTTTACAGAACCAGTATTAGACGTGCTAAAACACAATGCGGGCAAAATACTCAATTACAAGCAAATTTCGGCTCTGTTGGAACTTCATAGCGAGTCGGATAGGGTAGATATTATAGAATCTTTAGACTTACTGGTAAAAGAAGGTCTTATCCTTGAAAGAGAATTAGGCAAATTTCAATACAAAGAGCAAGAACTTTTTGAAAATGGAACCATTGATTTTATTTCCTCCGGAGGTGCTTATGTCATTACTTCTCCCACCGAAAAAGATATTTTTATACCCAAAGGAAAAACAAAAGATGCGCTGCATGGCGATACCGTGCAGGTAAAAGTTACCTACGCCAACAACCACAAGCGCGAAGGCATCATACAAAAAGTAATACAACGCCGCCGTACCGACTTTGTAGGGGTGGCGCAAGTAACAGCCAAAAGTTGCTTTGTAGTACCCGATAACAACAAACTGCATGTAGATTTTTTTATCCCCCTTAGCAAAACAAAAGAGGTGAAAGACGGACAAAAAGTGCTTATAAAACTGGTTGGTTGGCAAAGCGGAGAAAATTGCCCTATGGCCGAAATCAGCGAAATACTGGGTTACCCCGGCGCACATACCACAGAGATGCACGCCATCATGGCCGAATACAACCTGCCCGACCATTTTCCGGAAGAGGTAGAGGCAGCTGCCAAAGGCATCAACACACAAATTACCAACGAAGAAATAGCCCTTAGAAAAGATTTTAGAAACACCACCACCTTTACCATAGATCCCTACGATGCTAAAGACTTTGACGACGCCCTCTCTTTCAAAAAACTACCTAACGGCCATTACGAAGTGGGAGTACACATTGCCGATGTTACACACTATGTAAAACCCCACGATATTATTGACGAAGAAGGCGTGCAAAGGGCTACCTCCGTTTATTTAGTAGATAGGGTAATACCCATGCTGCCCGAAATACTGAGCAACTTTGTATGCTCGCTGCGCCCTAAGGAAGAAAAACTATGCTTCTCGGCTGTATTTGAGATGAACGAACAAGCACAAATTGTAAACGAATGGTTTGGTAAAACCGTTATTTTTTCCGACAGGCGTTTTACCTACGAAGAGGTGCAAGAAATAATAGAAGGGAAACCCGGCGATTTTAAAGAAGAAATTTTAATTTTAGATGCTTTAGCTAAAAAGCTTCGAGACGAGCGCACTAAAAATGGCTCTATCTTTTTTGATAAGGAAGAAGTAAAATTTAGATTAGACGAAAAAGGAGTACCGGTAGAAGTGTTTTTTAAAGTACAAAAAGATGCGCATAAACTGATTGAAGATTTTATGCTGCTGGCCAATAAAAAAGTAGCTACTGCCCTTACCCAAGCCCTGCCTAAAAACAGCAAACCCACCGCTAAATCGGCGGCAGCTGTATATAGAATACACGATTCTCCGGCTAACGAAAAACTAACCGACCTCAACAGTTTTGTCGCTAAGTTTGGCTATTCGCTGAACATGCAGGGTAAAAAAAGCACCACCGCCTCTATAAACAAATTGTTGCGCGATGTAAAAGGGAAACCCGAAGCCGGAACAATTGAAATTTTAGCTATACGCTCTATGCCTAAAGCCGTTTACAGCACCGAAAACATAGGGCACTACGGCTTAGGCTTTGATTATTATACACACTTTACCTCGCCCATTCGCCGCTACCCCGATATGATGGTGCACCGCTTGTTAGAGGCCTACATTAAACACCAACAATACAGCAACTTAGAAGAATTAGAAAACCTTTGCAAGCACGCATCAGCACAAGAAAAAACAGCCGCCGAGGCCGAGCGCGCCTCCATAAAATACAAACAGGTAGAATTTTTAAAAGATAAAGTGGGGCATATTTTTCCGGCTATCATTTCTGGAGTTACCGAATGGGGCATCTACGCCGAAATTATTGAAAACAAATGCGAGGGCTTAATACGGGTGCGCGAAATGAAAGATGACTATTACACCTACGATGAGGATAATTATTGCTACATAGGAAAACGCAGCAAAAAAGTTTTCGCACTAGGCGATAAAGTATTGATTGAAGTAAAAAATGCCGATATGCTTAAAAAACAGCTTGACTTTTTATTGGTAGATACCATAACGCCTAACGAAACACAGCACCACCGAATAGAAAACCGAGAACGCGCATTGGGCAACAAAAAAGACAAAAAAGGGCATCACGAAAAAAATAAAAGTCGCAAAGCACCTATTCCGCCCAACAAAAAAAGAAGGCGATAAAACAACCGCCTAAATTAGTTCATAAAAATGTAGTATATTTTTCTTTTAGTAAGCACGAAGAGTGGTAACTTTGTACGTTTTTAACCCATCATGAGCCATTTTTTAGAAGAATTAAACCCCGTACAACGCCAAGCTGCCGAGCACACCCAAGGCCCTTTAATGATTATTGCCGGAGCCGGTTCCGGCAAAACCCGTGTTCTTACCTATCGCATTGCCAACATTATAGAAAAAGGCGTAGCCCCCTTTCATATCTTAGCCCTTACCTTTACTAACAAGGCTGCCCGGGAAATGAAAGAACGTATCGGAAAAATAATAGGCGAAGCACGCGCCAAAGCCTTATGGATGGGTACCTTTCATAGCGTATTTGCCCGCATACTGCGCTTTGAAGCAGAAAAGCTGGGCTTTCCACAAAATTTTACCATATATGATACCGACGACAGCAAAAGCCTGATAAAAGAAATTTTAAAAACACTAAACCTAGACGAAAAAGTATATAAACCCGCAAGCGTTTTAGCCCGCATATCCAACGCAAAAAACAGCTTAATATCCGCACAACAATACAAGCTCAACCCAAGCACCTTAGCCGACGATAGGGCTTCGCAAAAACCCATGATATGCGATATATACGAAGCCTATCAAAAACGTTTGTTTCGTGCCGGAGCTATGGATTTTGACGATCTGCTTTTTAATACCAACATCCTACTGCGCGATTTTCCTGACGTACTACTAAAGTATCAAGAAAAATTCAAATACATCTTAGTTGATGAGTATCAGGATACCAACTTTTCTCAATACGTAATTGTAAAACAACTAGCTGCTCGCTACGAAAATATATGCGTAGTGGGCGATGATGCACAAAGTATTTATTCGTTTCGCGGAGCCAACATTCAAAACATCTTAAACTTTGAAAAAGATTATCCCGACGTAAAAAAAATGTTTCTGGAACAAAACTACCGCTCTACCAATAACATTGTGCAGGCAGCCAACTCCATCATAAAAAACAATACCGAACAGTTTGAAAAAAATGTGTGGACAGGCAACCCCGAAGGAGAAAAAATACAAGTGCTTTGTTCGGCTACCGATATGGAGGAAGGATATAAAATAGCCAACGATATTTTTTCTATTAAAATGAACAAGCAATTGCCCCACACAGCCTTTGCTATATTATACCGCACCAATGCCCAATCGCGAGCTTTTGAAGAAGGCTTTCGCAAGCGCAACATTCCCTACCGCATCTATGGCGGCACCTCTTTTTATCAGCGCAAAGAAATAAAAGATGCTTTAGCCTACTTTCGTTTAAGCATCAACCCACATGATAGCGAAGCGATGCGCCGCATTATCAACTACCCCGCACGCGGCATAGGGCAAGCTACCATTGATAAAATTTCTATACTGGCAAACGATAACGATGTAAGCATCTTTACCGTATTAGACAACCTGCGCGATTTTAACCCCGACGTAAATGCCGGCACCCTTCATAAACTAAGCGATTTTGCTGCCTTGATAAAAAATTTTGGCAACATGGCCACACAACAAAACGCGTATGAAACAGGAAAACATATTATAAACGCTACGGGCATTTTGCGCGAACTCAATAAAGAAAAAACACCCGAAGAAATTTCTAGAGTAGAAAACGTAGAAGAACTTTTAAGCGCTATGCAAAGTTTTGTAGAAGCCGAGCGCAGCCAACAAGAAGAAGAACTAAAAAAAGACATACTAGAACACCAAACAAATCCGGCTGACAACCTATTTGCACAAGAACCTAATGCCCAGCTAAAAACCATTGATGAGTTTATGCAAGAAATTGCCCTGCTTACCGATGCCGATAAAGATAAAGAAGACGGAAACACCGATAAAGTAACACTAATGACGGTACACGCCTCTAAAGGCTTGGAATTTCCATACGTGTATGTAGTAGGTTTAGAAGAAAATTTATTCCCCTCGCAAATGACTTTGATGGATAAACAAAGCTTGGAAGAAGAGCGTCGCTTATTTTATGTAGCCCTTACCCGTGCCGAAAAACGCGCCACCCTAAGTTATGCACAAAGGCGTTTCCGCTTTGGCAATCACGTAATGTGTGAGCCCAGTCGTTTTATTGATGAGATTGATGAAAAGTACGTCAATATACCTGAAGATATAAACCTTGACAGAAATGATTTTTCATCTTCTTCTCAAAAAGCAAATACATCGTATCAAAAAAACGAGCCTCGCAAAAGCAATGTAAATTTGGTTCGCCCCCAACAAGCCTCGCCTACCTTAAAAAAGAATTTAATACCCGTACAACAGCTAAACAAACAAGTTCCCTCGGCCTATTCGGAAGATATAAAACGCATCGTTGTTGGCATGGTAGTAACACACGAGCGGTTTGGACGAGGAACCGTGCAAGCATTAGAAGGCGATTTCCCAAACACAAAAGCCTTCGTTAGTTTTCCTGAAGGGACCAAGCAACTGGTGTTAAAATATGCTAAGTTGCAAATAGTATCTTAGTTTTTTTGCGCAATGCAAAAAAAGTACTACTTTAGCCTAAGTGAAAAAACGCATATTTACAATTTGTGCGCTCTTTTTTTTAACGCAAACTCGGGCGCAGGATATTCATTTGTCGCAATTTTGGGCTACCCCCTTGTATCTAAACCCGGCGCAGGCAGGTGTTTTTGATGGCGATTACCGCGCAGGCATGGTATATCGAAACCAGTGGAGAGCCATACCCGTACCCTACTCTACCTTTAGTTTTTTAGGTGATGCCAAAATAAGTCGCGCCTTTTCCCAGCACAGCGATGCCGGAGTAGGTTTGGTTTTTAACAACGATGTATCGGGCGATAGCCGATACAGCATCAACCAAATGTATGTACCCCTTTCGTATATTCAACGCTTCAAAAGCGATACCAATTTGAATATATCAGTAGGTATTTCGCCCGGCATAAGCAACATTGCCTTTAATACCAGCAAACTCACCTACGACAATCAGTTTGATGGCGATGCTTACAACCCTGCCCTACCCAGCGGAGAAAGCTATCCCACACAAACCAAAACCTATTTTGATATGGCGGCCGGCATAGCCGCACAATACAACTTTAAAAGAGGGGGCTTTATATCGGCAGGCAGCAGCTTGTCGCACCTTACGCGCCCCAACATTTCTTTTTTTAAAAGCGAAGGGGTAAACTTATATATAAAATCAACCAGCTACCTCAACCTAAAATACAGGATAAAAAATTTATTATTCTTGTTGGCCGATGTTATGTACCAACAACAAGGCCCCTTTCATGAAACAATTATAGCCACCCGTTTATCTTACACCATAAACCAAGGCGACAATATCGCTTTTAATTTTGGTGTAGCGGGGCGCCTGGGCGATGCCGCCATTGCCCTTGTAGGCATGGATTATAAAAGTTTTCGTGCCGGCATAGCATACGATGTAAACACCTCACGCTTTAACCCCGCCACCAACAAAAGAGGCGCCTTTGAAATTTCTATACTATACATTTTCAAGAAAAAACCACTATTTATTCCTAAAAAACGCGCTTGCCCGGTTTATATGTAAAAATCGTTCTAACTCTCTTTTTCGCGCACCAATACCTTCTTTTTTAGCACAAACGCAAAACTGTATTTTTTCATAAAAAAAAGCCCTTTTTAATGTTAAAAATTTTTGCATAAATAAAGTAGGGCTAATCGTATTTGCTGTATATATTCGCACAAAATTTAGCCACATGCAAACTATGACGACCTACGAAAATGTTTTAACCGAATTGAACCAAAAGGTTTTAACGATTACTGTTAACCGCCCCGATAAACTGAACGCTCTTAATGCCAAAACCATTGAAGAACTTCACGAAGCGTTAATAGAAGCTGAAAACGATAAAGAAGTGCGCAGCGTTATTATTACCGGCGCAGGCGAAAAATCGTTTGTGGCAGGAGCCGATATTGCTGAATTTGCCAACTATAATATTGAACAAGGGAAACTACTAAGCGCTACCGGGCATTTTAAACTTTTTAATTTTATAGAAAATTTTTCAAAACCCATCATAGCTGCCGTTAACGGCTTTGCCTTAGGAGGCGGCTTGGAATTGGCTATGGCTTGCCACATACGCGTAGCCAGCGAAAACGCAAAAATGGGCTTGCCCGAAACCTCTTTAGGCGTAATACCCGGATATGGAGGAACCCAACGCTTAGCCCAATTAGTAGGTAAAGGAAAAGCCTTTGAAATGATTACCACCGCCGATATGATGAATGCAGCAGATGCCTGCAAATGGGGCTTGGTAAACTACGTAGTACCTCTACCTGAATTGCTACAAAAATGCGCCGAGATAGCAGCTAAAATAAGCTTGCGCTCACCCATTGCCGTAAAAACAGCCATCAAAGTAATTAACGCCGGGTTCAATAACAAATTCAATGGATACGATGTAGAAATTGAAGAATTTGGAAAGATGTTTGGCACCTCCGACTTTAAAGAAGGAGTACGCGCCTTCTTAGAAAAAAGAAAGCCCAGCTTTAATGGAAATTAAATCCAAACTAAAATACATACATACTATCGGCTCTCTTAGCTGTTTGCTGCTGTTTTCCTGCTCCTTCCGAAAAGAAATAAAACCACCGGTGGATTTAATCAATACCGACACCATGAGTTTTATTCTATCCGACCTTTCTTTAAGCGAAACCATCTTAACCAGTCAAGGCAACGTACCCGGCGACACGTTAAAAACGCTTAATGTATTAGACAAATACCATATTTCGGCAGCCCGTTTTGACAGCAGTTTTATGTACTATTCCAAAAACCCAAGAAAACTAAAGGCCATCTACACCCATGTTTTAGAAAACTTAAACAAAAAGCAGCCCTAATAGCTTTGTTTAGACTTTTTATTTTCACATCTTTTAACGTAAAATTCAGTTTTTTTTAAGAATAGTGTTGTAATTTTGCTCATATTTTGCGACGAACTTTATTTTTTACACGATGAATTTTAATTTTATTAGGCTTAAAACTAAGAGGTTGGTACGTAGTTTTAAGATAGTAATGAGCTGCGGAATGCTTTTTTTACAAGCAAAATCAACTCAAGCACAATGTATCACCGCCTACCCTCATGTAGAGGATTTTGAAGTAATCCCTACGTGGACAGCTGTAACAGCCCCCACCAGTTCGGTAGCCGGCACGTGCGACTGGGCTTGGGGAACACCCAACCACACCTATGTTATTCACAGTGCAGGCAGCGGCAACAAGTGTTGGTCGGCAGGAGGGCTTTCGGGCGCTTTTTACAACTACAACCAACAGTCTTATATATACAGCCCTTGTTACAACTTTTCTACCCTTCAATATCCTTACATACAGTTTAAATTATTTTATGACATTGAATATAAGTTTGATGGAGGAAACCTTCAATCGTCAATAAATGGAGGTGTTAGCTGGCAAGACGTAGGCGCCCTTGGCGACCCTATTGATTGCAATACCGCCAACTGGTACAACTATGGAAACATTAAATTTTTAGATCAACCTGCCGGTTTTGTTCCTTCTAAAGCGGGCTGGTGCGGCAATGTAGAAACCGGAGGGCTTGGCTGGGATCCTACGCATCCGGGTACTGCCTGTGTAGGAGGCAATGGAGTAGGCCAATGGGTTACAGCAAAGCACTGCTTAACAGGTTTAGCAGGGCAACCCAGTGTGATGTTTCGTTTTACCTTAGGGGCAGGCTATACCTGTAATGATTTTGATGGTTTTGCCATAGACTCTGTGGCTATTGGTAATGGCATGAATAACTCCGCTACTTTTACACATAGCTGCGCTTCGGTTAATACAATTAACTTTTCGGCTACGCCTAATGCCTGCCCAACAAACACCTACTTATGGGATTTTGGTGATGCCGCCTCAGGAGCTAGCAACGCATCTTCTTCTCAAACCCCTTCGCACACCTTTTCTGCGCCGGGTTCTTATACCGTTATGCTAATAGCCTCCGGCGGAAATTGCAATCCACCCGACACGATTAAACAAACCGTGAACATCTTATCAGCTTCACTCACTTCCTTTTCCAACACAAGTTGTTCCGGTTTAGGTTCAGCTACGGTTTCCGTAACATCGGGGGTAGCTCCCATTAACTACACTTGGTCGCCCAGCGGTGGTAATGCCAGCACCGCCTCCAACCTTGCAGCCGGAAACTACACCTGCTCTATAAGCGATGCTGCCAGTTGCCCTACCACAGTAACCGTAGCCATAGCGGCATCTTCTTCTTTTTCGGTAACGGTGAACACAACACCCGCAGCTTGCTCTTCAGCCGGCTCGGCTACGGCCATTCCAAGCGGAGGCGCTACTCCTTATACTTACACCTGGTCGCCCAGCGGAGGCAATGCAAACACCGCTTCTAACCTTACAGCAGGAAATTACAGCGTACTTGTAGTGGACAATACGGGTTGCTCCGTAACTACTTCTTTAAGCATTACCAGTAGCGGAAGCGGTATTACTGCCACGGTTTCTTCCAGCAGCGTTACCTGCAACGCGGGCAACAACGGAAGTGCTACTGTAACTATAAACGGTGGCACCACTCCTTATACTTACACGTGGTCGCCTGGCGGTGGCAATAGCAGTGTAGCCAACAACCTCAGCGCCGGCACTTATACGGTGGAAAGCAGCGATGCTAATGGCTGCACCAACACCATGACGGTAAGTGTTACGCAGCCTCCTCCTCTTACGGTTACGGTAACCTTTACTAATGTATCTTGCTATGGCGGCACTAATGGAGCTGCCTTAGCCTCCGCTTCGGGAGGCAGTGGGGGTTATCATTATTCGTGGACAACCAGTCCGCCACACCATGCGGCTTATACCACCATGCCTGCCGGAGTATTTAACTTATTGATATTTGACACCAACAGTTGCTTAACCATTACCACAGTAACTATTGGGCAACCACCACCTATAACCCTAACTACCACCACCAGCAGCGTAACCTGTAATGGCGGGACCGGCACAGCTTCTATTACCCCGTCAGGCGGAACACCGGGTTACAGTTATACCTGGACACCCAGCGGAGGCTCCGGGCCATCAGCAACCATACCCGCAGGCACTTACACCGTATTGATAAGCGATAGTCATTCTTGCCTTACCGCCGACACTATCCAAATAGCACAGCCGCCTGCCCTTACTACTGCCACCACGGCTACCGCCACCACCTGTGGCTTAGCTAACGGAAGCGCCAGCGTAACAGCAGGAGGGGGAACACCCGGATATACCTACAACTGGATTCCAAGCGGAGGAAATGCGGCTCTAGCAAATAACATAACGGGGGGCACTTATACCGTAATAGTAAGCGATGCCAACAGTTGCACCCTAACTGCCACCGTGCCGGTAACTCCTTCTAACAGCCTTAGCTTAAGCGAAACGCAAACCAACGTAAGTTGTTTTGGTTTGAGCGACGGCTCGGCCAACGTCAGTGTTCACAACGGCACCCCCACTTACACCTACACCTGGGCGCCCAACAGCAGCACTACCAATACAGCAAACAACCTACCGGCAGGAACTTATAGCGTAAACGTTACAGACACCCACTCGTGTGTAGCCAGCCTAAGCCTTACCATAACACAGCCTGCCCCGCTAAGCACTACCCTAACGGCAGCAGCTACTACCTGTCATTTATCTAACGGAACGGCCAGCGCCAGCGCTAGTGGAGGCACCCCCATCTACAACTTTAGTTGGATGCCGGGAGGGCTGGTTGGTGCTTCTGAAGACAATTTAGCAAGCGGGACCTATACCGTAATTACCACCGATGCCGACCATTGCAAGGATACCACAACCGTATCGGTAGCACCCAGCAACGGCGCGCCTGCCATTAACTTTAGCGAAAACCCCGGCTTTGGCTGCTCGCCTGTATGCGCCTTGTTTTCTGCTGTGGCTGCCCCGGTAGCTAATGACTCTATTGTTTCGTGGACTTGGTTGTTTGGCGATGGCAGCATGGGCAACGGCGACAACCCGAATCATTGCTATACCATAAGTGGCACCTACAGTGTAGGCTTAATAGCCACCGACCAACACGGCTGTATGGATACCCTTATTAAATTTAATGTTATAAACGTGTATCCCAAGCCCATAGCCAATTTTTATGCAACGCCATACAATACCGATATTTTCTCTCCGGCTATTAGTTTTTACGACCAATCGCAAAGTAATATAACTTCTTGGCAATGGGCATTTGGCGACAATAGCTCTTCTTCTATTCAAAACCCGGAACATACTTATACCAACCCGGGCACCTACCCAGTAGAGCTCATTGTAACCAACAGCAGCGGCTGCAAAGACACTACAATAAAAGATGTAACCATAAAGCCCGTTTACACATTTTATGCCCCCAACTGTTTTACGCCTGATGGCGACGGACTAAACGAAACGTTTATGCCGGTAGGAACCGGTTGGGACAACAGCTCGTATCACTTATGGATTTTTGACCGATGGGGCTTGATGTTTTATCAATCTACCATTCCGGAAGATGGTTGGAACGGAACTTACCACAACAGCTCTGTGCAAGAAGATGTGTACGTATGGAAAGTAAGTTTAAAAGATGTTTTTGGGCAAGAGCACGAGTATCACGGCATTGTATCGGTAGTGCGGTAACTGCTTTTTATTTATTAAACAAACGCTGCCTGCAACAGAAATAGCCGTTGTATAAAATAAAAAACCAGTATCTTCGTTGGGATTTTATGTTGAATAAAATTTCTTTCATACTTATTTTAACCTCTTGCTTGTTTGCCTCTTGCAAAAAAGACCGGCAAATAACAGCCTCGGGTATTAAACTTACTTTCTCGCAAGATTCGGTACTGTTTGATACCGTGTTTACCAAGATAGGATCCACCACGCAATTGCTGCGCGTGCATAATCCTAACAACGGCAGCGTGGTTATCTCTTCCATAAAATTAGCCCGCGGAAGTGCTTCGTACTACAGACTTAATGTGGACGGGGCGCCCGGCACTTCTTTTAGTAATATAGAAATTGCAGCTAAAGACAGCATCTATATTTTTGTACAAGTTACCATTGATCCCAACAACCTCAACAACCCTTTTATATACAGAGATTCTATATTATACGAACTAAACGGCAACCAACAATATACCAACCTTATTGCCTTTGGGCAAAACGCCTACTACCACATGCCCAATCAAAAAATTATTCAAAGTCCTACGCAAGCCCTGTATTACAGCTTGGACACGAATATAACAGGCCATGCTACCGTAACTTGGAAGAACGACAAGCCACACCTTATATATGGCTATTTAGTGGTGGACTCGTTACACACCTTAATTATACCTAATGGCACTAAAATATACGTGCATAACAGCGGCGGCTTATGGGTATATCGTTACGGAGCCATACAAATAAACGGTACACTACAAAACCCGGTTACCTTTCAGGGCGATAGGTTAGAACAAGAATACAAAGACGTGCCCGGACAGTGGGACCGAATTTGGATAAACGAAGGAAGCACTTTAAATCAAATAAACTATGCCGTTATTAAAAATGCGTACATAGGCATACACGCCGGCTATTCTACCCTTGATGGTTATGGAAATACGATAAATGCCGGAGACCCCAAACAACTTACGCTAAGCAACACTATTATACAAAACTGCTCCAGAACGGGGCTATTAGGGCATTATTACAATATAACAGGGGGCGATAATGTGATTGTAAACTGCGGACAAAATCTATTAGAGCTTGACTATGGCGGAAGCTATAGCTTTTATCAATGTACCTTTGCTAACTACTGGGCACAAACTAACAACAGCCAAAACGCGAATGCGCGCACTTCTCCTTCCTTTTGCTTCAACAACTATTTTAATAACGGCGGCAGCAATACCCTTCTTCCTTTTGCCAACTTATCGTTTGGAAACTGCATTTTTGACGGCACTTTGGCTGAAGAATTTTTATTTGATACGCTATCCGGTGGGTTTGCTAGCCCCTATTTCTTTAATTATTGCGCCCTAAAATCAGGCATGGCACCCCTTACTACCTACACAGGCGCACATACCTCGCACGCTATCGTACTCAACTCAAGCAACATACACTACAACAACACCACTACGTACGATTTTAGCCTTGTTTCAAACTCGGCTCCCATCAGCGGAGGCAACACCTCGGTAAACGGAGGCTACAATACCGACATTAAAGGTAATTTATTTGCAAGTCCTAACCCAAGCATGGGTGCTTATGGCCCTTAATTAAAAACCATTTAAAATACACATCATGAAATCACTTTCTTTTTTTGCAGGTTTGGCCTTACTGATAGTAAGCTCCTCTTGCAGTTCTAACAAAAAAGCAGAAGATGCCACCGCATCTACAACACAGGTAGATTTAGCGGCTACAGTGCCGGCGCCACCTCTTGCTGAGCCCAGCGAATCTTCTAAAAAAACAGAAACTCGCGTGCTATTTACACCGCCTGTTGCCGAAGACAAAAAACAAACTACAAACAGCAAATACGAAAAAAAGAAATTGATAAAAGACGGCAACATTTCTATAAAAACCAAAGATATAGCCGCCAGCAAAAAAAACATAGATGTTGTTTTAAAAACACTAAACGCCTATTACGACAACGAAAGCTTGCAAAATGACGAGTTAGCCGTTTCTTATAATTTAACCGTGCGCGTGCCCGCCGAAAATTTTGAAAAACTCATAAGTCAATTAGAAAATGGCACCGACGAGATAAAAAACAAAAATATTTCAACAAGAGATGTAACCGAAGATTATACAGATGTAGAAACACGCTTGGCCAACAAGCGCGAGTACTTGAAACGATATAAGGAACTGCTAAGCAAAGCTGTAAGTGTAAAAGATATTTTAGATATTGAGGAAAACATACGCATCTTAGAGGAAGAAATAGAAAGCCAAGAAGGAAGGCTTAACTACCTGAACGACCAAATAGCATACAGCACCTTAAACATCAACCTGTATAAAGAAAAAGAGTTTATATACAAACCCGAAACACAAGTCAATTTTTTTGAGCGTATCAAAACGGCGTTGGGTAGCGGCTGGTTTTCTATTATAGATTTTTTGCTTTGGGTTGTTTCTGTATGGCCTTTTGCTATCATAACATGCGTTATATTTATAGTAATACGAAAAATAAAAAAAAGAAAAAAAGGAGGGGCTAAATGACCATTACAGAAATAGAGCAAGAGATTATAGACGAGTTTGAATTGTTGGGAGAAGATTGGGAACTACGATACGAGCATTTAATTGAATTAGGGAAATCGTTGCCTTTGATAGATGCCAAATACAAAAACGATAACCACATCATAAAAGGCTGTCAAAGCCAAGTGTGGTTGCATGCCGAAATAAAAAACCAACAACTGTTTTTCACAGCCGATAGCGATGCTATCATCACTAAAGGAATGATTGCCTTGCTGATACGTGTTTTTTCCGGGCAAAGCCCCGAAGCTGTTTTGCAGGCCAACGTACAATTTATCGACCAAATAGGGTTAAAGGAGCATCTATCCCCTACCCGAGCCAACGGATTGCTAAGTATGATAAAACAAATGAAATTAGATGCTTTAGCGCTAAAAGAGAAACATAATTTGTAATTTTGCGGCATGGCTGCCATTATAAAAAACCCTATTACCAGTACCGACCTTGCGCAACGAGTAATAGATGAAATAAAAACCTGCTACGACCCCGAAATACCCGTTGATATATGGGAACTAGGGCTGATATACGAAGTAGAACTAACAGAAGAAAATGATTTAAAAGTAATTATGACACTAACCTCGCCCAACTGCCCGGCTGCGGAAAGTCTGCCCGCCGAAGTAGAAGGAAAGCTAAAGGAATTAAGCGGTATAAAATCCATGAAGTTGGACCTTACTTTTGAGCCCCCATGGACTAAAGAGATGATGAGCGAAGTGGCTCAATTAGAACTGGGTTTTATGTAAAAAAAAACAAATTTACCATACAATCATCAAAACATGAAAAAACAAATTATCATTGCGGCATTAACTACCAGTTTTTTTGCCGTTTCGTGTCAAAGCCAAACCGGCGTTACCCATGCCAATCAAATAAACACCGTAATACCGATAGAAGAGTTTAACAACAAACTTACCGAACTAAAAAACGTGCAATTAGTAGATGTGCGTACGCCCGAAGAATATCAAGAAGGGCATCTAAAAAATGCGTTGAATTACGATATAAACGGAAGTGATTTTGAAAGCAAGTTAAACAGCTTAGATAAAAACAAACCCGTATTGGTATATTGCCTATCCGGCGGGCGCAGCGCACAAGCTGCCAGCATGATGGCTGAAAAAGGTTTTGCTCAGGTATATAATATGAAAGGCGGAATGATGAAGTGGAACGCTGCTAACCTACCAACAGAAAAAGGTGCTGTTGCAGAACTAAAAAAAGGACTATCCTTAGATGATTTTAACAAAAAAATAGCCAGCAGCCAATATACCTTGGTTGATTTTAATGCCAAATGGTGCGCTCCTTGCAAAAAAATGATGCCTATGTTTGAACGATTAGAAAAAGAAAAAGCAAGCAAACTATCTCTATTCAAAATTGACGCCGACGAAAATAAAGAATTGATGAAAACGCGCGGTATTTCAGCTATTCCATACCTGGAACTATATAAAAACGGAAAACTACTTTGGAAACACGAAGGAGAAATTGATGAACCCACTTTTTTAAAAGAAACCGGTTTGTAACCGTTTTACAGAGCCCCTATTTGTGTTTCTATATACGGTACCAACGCCGCAAACACTTTTTCTGCATGAAGCTGCTGCAAGCAAGCAAAATCAGGGCATTGATTGGGGTTTGCAACCCTACTCGCATTAGGAGCTATCCACGCATTGCAAGGGCCACACGGCAAATGCAAACTAACGCATTTGTGTTTGCTGCTAAACTGTTCATAACCATACAGCACGGTTGATGAACCACCCCATATTGTAAAAGTAGGCTTGCCTAAAGCCACCGCTAAGTGCATTAAACCACCATCTAAACCTATAAAAAAAAGAGACTGATGTATTAGTTGCATAACCTCCGATATATTGGTTTTTCCTACAAAAGAATGCACTTGTTTTCCCATTTTTTGAATAATACTATCCGAAAGAGCGGTTTCATTTTCATCGCCCAACAGCATCAACTTTTGTTCTGGGTATTTTTTTGCAAACAAGTTTAAAAACTCAATCCAATGATGAGAAGGCCAATTTTTGTAGGGCGCTTTGCCGTTGCCGGCACTTATTTGTACGACAACATAAGGATGAAGTATATGCTTTTTTTGTTTCGACACAAAAGGAATCTCAAAATCAGATAAAGAAACAGATGAATTATCTACCAATAAACGCATATTTTGTTGCGCATCGTGTAAGTGCGCTTGCGGTACTATGTAATTTATTTTCTTACGAAAAAAAGGAAATGCCTCTTTATGTGTATTGATTTTATGCCCCATAAGTGCCGCACAAAAAAGGTTTATTTTAGTGGCAGCAAAATAATTTACAAAAGCAATATCAAACGAGTGAATATGAGTAAGAGAGAAGGCCATTTGCTGACTTTTATCTTTTTTCACCAATACCTCATCTAATAGAGGGTTTTGATAAAAAATATCCTCGCAAGCGTGGGGCGATGTAAAAAAGCCGCTGAGCCAAAAGTTTTGTGCTTTTAACTGCTTAATTAGCGGAATGAGAAGTACGGCATCTCCTAATCCCGCCGAAAAAAACAATATGGCTTTTTGTTGTTTCAATGCGTACGCAAAAGTATTAGAAAGCCTTGCATAACAGCCTAATCTTTATTATTTTTCTAATAATTTATTTTAGAACCATTTTTTTTATACATTTGCACTCCATTTTATGGATCGTGTAGCTCAGTTGGTTAGAGCATCAGATTGTGGTTCTGAGGGTCGTGGGTTCGAGCCCCATCTCGGTCCCTTACGGGAATAAGCCGCTATTTTAGCGGCTTTGTTTTTATTGTTGCCTAAAAAAATACAGTGCTGACCCAAAAATTTAGTTGAAGGTGTTTTTTAACCATCTTATTTTTTTAACTGATAGTGTATTTTTTTACTTGGCCGTAAGTGTGATGTATGGTATAATAACCTCTTCTAAAGAAATGCCTCCATGCTGAAAGGTATCTCGGTAGTAGTTCACGTAATAATTATAATTATTGGGGTAGGCAAAAAATTTGTTTTCTTTTGCAAAAATGTACACAGAGCTTACGTTTTGCTTAGGTAAAAAAGCATCGCTCGGATTTTTTACTTCAAATACTTCTTTTTTGTTGTACTCCAAAGTACGCCCTGTTTTATATCGCAAATTGGTGTTTACATTTTTATCTCCCACCACTTTTATAGGTTCTTTTACATGCACGGTACCGTGGTCGGTGCTGATTACAATTTTTATTTTCTTTTGTGCCAACTGTTGAATAATATCTAATAAAGGAGAATGTTCTAACCACGATTTAGTAATAGAACGGTAAGCCGGTTCATCATCAGTCAACTCGCGTATTACTTCCATATCGGTGCGCGCATGAGAGAGCATATCCACAAAATTATACACAATTACGTTTAAATTGTTTTGCAATAAGTTATTGATGTTTTCAGCTAATCTTTTACCGGCGGCATGATTGGTTATTTTGTTGTAACTCATCTTTAGGTCTTTGCCCAAGCGTTTTAGTTGTGCTTGCAAAAATGGCTCTTCATACTGGTTTTTCA
Source organism: Bacteroidota bacterium (assembly GCA_018267475.1). GTDB lineage: Bacteria > Bacteroidota > Bacteroidia > B-17B0 > Aurantibacillaceae > PALSA-968. The sequence continues at coordinate 175,749 of JAFDYI010000005.1, forward strand.
ACCCTTCCTCTTCGTCATTAAGCCACATATCCGGAAATCGTTTTTGTATTTCGGTAGGCAGCAAGCCGGCGAAAATAGCGTTGCGCGCATACTGCGTTGCCGTAGGTAAAATAGCGTAATAAGCCTCATCGCTCTCTACTTTGTAGTACTCTGATAAAATAGGCTGTATCACTTTCCACTGGTCGTAACGCAAGTTATCTATCAACAAAAAAAACACACACTCGTCTTTTTTCAATTCCGGTATCAGCTTGTTTTTTAGTAGTGTGTGCGACATGGTGGGGGCATCATCGGCCGTGCCATTTACCCACTTCAAATAGTTGCGTTCTATAAACTTACTAAAGCTGTTGTTAGCTTCTGTTTTTTGCATGCGCAGCACTTCCAACATACTTTTATCTGATGATTTGTCAATTTCTAATTCCCAATAAATAATTTTTTTATATAACTCTACCCACTCTTTATAGCCCATATCGTTATACAACATCGTGCTTATTTCTTGAAACGCCTGACGGTATTGGGTATTGGTTTTTTCGCCTACTAAGCGCTTGTTATCTAATGTTTTTTTAAGCGCTAACAAAATTTGATTGGGGTTTACCGGTTTTATTAAATAATCGGCTATTTTAGACCCAATAGCATCGTCCATAATATACTCCTCCTCACTTTTGGTAATCATTATTACGGGCACGCTGCTATGCGTTGCTTTTAGGCGCGACAATGTTTCTAAGCCCGTAAGCCCCGGCATGTTTTCATCTAACAACACCACGTCAAATGGTTTTTCTTTTACTAAATCCAAAGCTTCATCACCACTACAGGCAGTGCTTACTTCATAGCCTTTTTGCTGCAAAAAAAGAATATGGGGTTTTAGTAGTTCAATTTCATCATCTGCCCACAACAAGTTTATTTTATCGGTACTCATAGCTTTTTTATTTCAGGAACGAAACTACACATATTTTATTGTGTTTATACAAACAAAAAGCGCGCCATCTTTTCAGATAACGCGCTTCTTCTCTCCGTGAGAATCCACTACATTATTTTATTAAAGTTACTATTCCTTGATAGTTATGCCCTTTATTTAAAATATCACTAAAAGACACTTTCCATACATACACATCTTCTTGCAGGGTTTGTCTTGATGCATCGCCGTTCATGCTTCCATTCCACGATTGTTCTAAACCGGTAGAATGATACAACAACAAGCCCCAACGGTCGTATATCCAAAGATTGTACGTGCTGTCTTTAATACCCATACCGGTGCCTTTAAAATTATCGTTCAAACCATCGCCGTTAGGTGTAAAAGAATTGGGTATGTAAAAAGTTACAATAGGTTTAATCTCTAACGTATTGGTGGTAGAATCTTTGCAGCCATACATATTGATAACCCATTGGGTAACGGTATAAACTTCGGTAACATCGGCATCGTCCGGGTTGCTGTAGGTATGATTAAAAATACCATTGCTGTAACTTACATTGTTTGACGAGTTGGCCGGTAAATAGGTATCTCCTAAGTTGTACATAACTCCATTAGCTCCGTATTGCAGGGTAGGTGTGTAGGTGCTAGCGCCCAGCGAGGTGTTAAAAAAGGTGATAACCGGTTCTGTAATATCGGCATCGGGCGGGTTGTACGAGAAACCTGCTTGCGGAACCGGATATGCTTCTATAAAGTTGTTTTTAGAAAGCGATTCGGTACAACCTTTATCCGTTGTTACGGTAAGCGATACCGAATAATACTGAGGCTGCGTGTGCGATGTGTTGTTGTATGTAACAGCGGGCTGGCTAGAGCCGCTTGATGAACCATTTCCTAAATTCCAGTTCCAAGAAACAATACTTCCGGTAGCCACTTTAGAACTGTCTATCAGTGTGGTGTAAAAAGGAGCGCATCCTTTTGTTACCCCCGTAAAGCTTACTACAGGGTTAGGATACACAATAACCGGTTGTACCGTATAAGACGAACAAGAGGGGTTAGAGTTGGTAGCTACTGTTAATTTTACCGAATCGGTGCCGGCAGGAGTTACCGTGTAAGAAGGATTTTGCGAAGTGCTTTCTACGCTTCCGTTATTGCTCATATCCCATTGCCAAGAGTTTACCTGAACGCCTCCACATACCGAAGATAAATCGGTAAACAGTATTGGTTTTCCATCGCAAGCAGGCGCGTAACTAAAGCTAGCCACGGGGTTGGGTTGCACGGCAATGCTAAAACTAATAGGAGGACTTGGGCAGCCATTTAACGAAGATACTACTGTAACTAAATTACTTAAAGGCGAGCAACCGGTGTTTTGTGCCGTAAAAGAGGGTATGGAAGGAGCCGTATAGGTGCCTACAATAGAACCCGATACCGAATAAGTAAATATAGTTAAGGTGTTGGTAGGGGTGCTATTAAAATTAATTTGAGGAACTACCGTTTTGGGGCAGTACGACAGATTAGGCATAGAAGACACCACCGGAGTTGGATAAACCGTTACGTAAGCCGTATCCGTTTTTCCCACACAACCATTTAAGGTGGGCGTATAGGTTATTTGCCCCGTTTGGTTCATCATCGTTCCATTAGCGGGTGCGGTATAAGAAGCAGGTGTACCGGTACCGCTTGGCGGCATACCCACCGCGGCATTATTGGTTACAGTCCAATTGTAATGTACACCAGCTGCCGGGTTTGTTACTATTATGGTAGGTGCAGGGATTATTGAAGTAGGACAGGCACTAAACGAGGTGGCCGTCATAGTAGGCAATGGTTTTACAAAAATAGTAAACGTAGAGTCCGGGCCTATACAACCATTTGCGGTAGCGGTGGCCGTTATCAATCCACTAATAAGAGCATTGGTGGCATTCGTTGTTACAAAAGAACCTATATTGGTCGTTCCGGTAGCCGCTAATCCTATGGCAGGATTGCTGTTTGTCCATGCTACGGTGGAGTTTGCCGGACAGGCCGTAAAATTAGCTACAGCAAGTGTTTGATTAGCACAAAGGCTATCGTTAGGCATGTGGCTTAAATAAGGTGTTGGGTACACGCTTATAGTAAACGTGGCCGGAGGCCCATAACAATATAAGGTGTTCGTTCCTATCACCCCCGCCGAAACAGGGTATCCCTCTACTGTATCTACCAATAAATTACAAGTTAAGTTTTTTGCAATAGCCGTATAATTGGGTATGGCATTTTGCCCTACCGTATCGGCCAAAGGAATACCGCCATGAGTGGCCGTTTGACCTGTAGAAGGATTAGGATAATTCACATAATATATAGTAGCTAAGGTAGGCAAAGCAGGCGAAGCGCTGCTGGTAGTAAAGGTTGTTTGCGCTGTGGTAACAGGCGTTCCCGGACAAAGGCTAAAACTAGCAGGGGCTGCAACCGTAGGGTTACAAAACACCGTATAGGTACCTCCGGCGCTTACACCACAACCAAAATTAGTAGTAACGGTGTAAGAAATGCTATACGTATTGCAAGAAGCATAAGTATGAAAAGCCTCAGGAACGTTAGTGGTAGTATCAAAACCATCACCAAAACTCCACGTCCAAGTGGTAAGAGAATCGTGTATGCCCGGTGCCGCAGGAAGCGTAGAATAATCATAAATACCCGACTGACTGCCTGCACAAACAGCGTCATAGCCTCCACTAAATACAGGGTTGGGATGTACAACCGCCGTAGTAGAAGCCGTACCGGCACAACCACTGGTAGTAGTGGCCGTTAATACCACCGTATAAACACCTGCCGTAGCATACGTGTAAGTTACAGGGCCGGCAGTAGCGTTAGTACCCGAACCATCGCCCATATTCCAGTTCCATGTAGAAAAGCTGGCTTGACTGGGGGTATTATTAGTTAAAGTTGTTCCTAAAGTGTTACAAACCGTACTGGAGCTAATGCTTAATACCGGCATGGGGTTTACTACGGCATTGCCCGTAGCGGTAGCCGTGCAACCACCTACAGCTGTTACCGTAAGCGAAACAGGAAATGTGCCCGAAGCAGAATAGGTGTGATTATCGGTAGAAGTACTCACATTGTCGGTATTCGGAGCAACTCCGCCAAAGCTCCAATTATAGTTATTGATGCTAGCTGCCGGAGCCGAGGCTCCTGCATCAAATACAGAAGGACTGCCTTGGCAAACCTGCGCTACTGAAAAAGAAGCCGTAGGCTGCACATTGACTGTAGCATTTGCGGTAGCCGTTACCGAACAACCTCCTACCGCCGTTACCGTTACCGTTACCGCGTAAGGACTACCCGCCGCGCTGGCATAAGTGTGAGTGGGGTTGGCAGCAGCAGCCGCAGGAGCTGTGCCGTCGCCATAATTCCACACATAAGTATAGCTGGTAGAAGTACAGGGCGTTGCCGCCGTAGTTGATGTAAACGCCGATGCTACACCCGCACAAACAGGGGGCACACTAAAGGCTTCTGTAGGACTTGGATTTATTTGCACCGTTTGCGTAGTAGTAGCATTACAAGCGGAAGTATTAACCGTAAGCGTTACCACAAAATTACCGCAACTGGTGTAAGCGTGAGTTGTATTAGGAGATGCCGCCGTGGAAGTACCCACCGTTCCGTCACCAAAGTCCCAATTATAACCCGTTATGGTAGCTCCACCCGTGGAGGTAGAAGTGTTGGTAAATTGCACGTTGTTGCCCAAATAACATTGCGGCGTATTGGTAGGCGAGTTGGAGGTAAACACCGCGTTAGGCCCGTTTACCACCGTGACGACCTTGGTAAGTGTAGCCGTACAAGAACCGCTGGTAGAATCTTTTAAGGTTATGGTGTAGGTGCCGGGCGTAGCATAGTTATGCACCTGGTTGGCACCGCTGGCCGCATTGGTAACGGCTGAGCCGTCGCCCCAGTTCCAACTCCAATTTAAGATGCTGCCGCTGCTAACAGTGGAACCATCGGTAGCTGTAAGGGTAGTGCCGCAAGCCGTTTGTGTAGTAGAAAAACTAGGCACTGGGTCGGGTGAAGTTGTTAATGTAGCAAACATACTCGGCGCCGGGCATCCGGAAACCGAGGTTGTATTTAGAGTATAAGTACCCGCCACTGTAGTAGTTAAATTTTGAGAAGTACCTACCGTTGTTCCGGATGAGTTTATCCAATTGTAGGTAGCAAATCCCGGCGGCCCTTGCAGTACCCCCGGCCCACCGCTGGGTACACACAGGCCATGAGCCGTGGTAATGATATTAGAACCACACATAGCATCTATATAAGCGTAGCCAAAGTGCCCCCCTTGATTACAATCACTCACAATAAAAGTAACCGCCATGGTGTGCCCGGAATAAGCAGGAGCCGTTAAATCTACCCCTACGCTGGTCCAAGGGTAGGTATAAACGGTAGCATCTGCTGAAGAAACCGACCAACCATTTAAAGCGCCTGAAGTAGGAGCCGTAGCATCGTATTGGGTACAATTAATAACCGACCCGGTAGTCATGTCTGTAAAATCCACATGAAAATAGGGCTGCTCATTTACCGGATGCGAGCCACTTTGCAAGGCTACTGAATACATAAAAGTAAATATATTAGAAGACGGGCCTACTACAAAAGTATAAACCGCTTTTTCCATTTTATAGCCTGCGCAAGCATTATTTAATAATAAAGCATAGTTTCCTCCCCCTGCCGATACAGCCGGTTGGCCGCTATACCCATCAGTACCCGTAATATCTTGACCCGGTGTTCCACAAGAACCGAATGTACCTGTACGGTTTACCACCCAATAGTTGCCATCAGTAGCACCGGTTACGCAGGTATTACAAGGCAAATTTTGCCCGCTATTACTTGCAGAATAAAAAGTCCAACCGGTAGTGCCTCCGGTTTCAAAACCCGGGTTTACGCAAGAAGATGCGTTTACCACCGGAGGGGCGCCACGTTGCCCAAATTTATTGGGGTTTTGTTGGTAGTAAGTCCTGCGTTCTTTTAGCCTGGTACGGGCAAAATCCGTTTCCCACTGAGAAACCGTGCTGTTTTTAGAGCGTTGCAAAATTTGCTCAATATCCGCATCGGTCCACGTAGCGGGATTTACAATTTCCTGAGCTTGTGCTCTAATCCATAATACGCTTGATACAAAAGCGATAAGGGTAAAAATTTTCTTCATAATACTTGTTTTTTTTAGACAAACATTTCATTTTCACCTACCAACCGCACCAAAGATACAAAAAGATATTTAATGTTAAAATAGGTAAATGTTAAATTTTCTTCGGTTTTTGATTTTTTTTATTAACAAATGTTCAAAACGTTGATCTTGAAAAGCGAGTTTCTCCTTTTTTAATCGCAGAATGGTCCTTTTTGTCTAAAAAAGCCTGTTTTATTTCATAAAAAGCAAAAAAATACTTCTTTTTTATACCTTTGCGGCACTTTTAAATAAATATGCTGCAAATAGGTTATATCAAAGAAAACAAAGAAGAAGCGCTCCGCCGTCTTGCTATAAAAAATTTTAAAGATGCCGAAACAATCCTTAGCAAAGCGCTGCAATTAGATGCTGAACGCCGACAAACCCAAAAAGAAAGCGACGATACCAAAGCCGAAGCCAACGCCCTTGCCAAACAAATAGGCGAGTTGATGAAAAACGGAAAAAAAGAAGAAGCAGAAACCATAAAAGCCAACACGGCTGCACTAAAACAAAAAGAAAAACAATTAGACGAGCAACTAAAACAAAAAGAAAACGAAATACAAACCCTTTTGGTGCAAGTGCCCAACCTCCCCCACGCTTCAGTCCCCCCGGGCAAAACACCCGAAGACAATGTAACCATTTTTGAATATGGCAACAAGCCTGCCTTGCCCGCCCAAGCGCAAGCCCATTGGGACTTAGCCGCTAAATACAATTTAATTGATTTTGAGTTGGGAGTAAAGCTAACGGGCGCCGGTTTCCCGGTATATAAAGGCAAAGGAGCCCGCCTGCAACGTGCTCTTATCAACTTTTTCTTAGATAAAGCCCTGGCTGCAGGATATGCCGAGGTGCAACCCCCTATTTTGGTTAATGCAGATAGCGGATACGGCACCGGACAACTGCCCGACAAAGAAGGACAAATGTATTTTGTAAACGAAGACGGCCTATACCTAATACCCACTGCCGAAGTACCCATAACCAACATATACCGCGATGTCATGCTGAAAGAAAATGAACTGCCTATAAAAAATTGCGGCTACACCCCTTGTTTTCGCAGAGAAGCCGGCAGTTATGGTAAAGATGTAAGAGGGCTAAACCGCTTGCATCAATTTGATAAAGTAGAAATAGTACAAATAACCACCCCCGAAAAATCATACCAAACCTTAGAAGACATGCGCGAATACGTAGCTTCTTTGTTAAAAGAATTAGAGCTTCCCTTTCGTACCCTAAAACTATGCGGAGGCGATATGAGTTTTGCCTCTGCTCTTACCTACGATATGGAGGTATGGAGCGCCGCACAACAACGCTGGTTAGAAGTAAGTTCGGTATCTAACTTTGAAAATTTCCAGACGAACCGCCTAAAATGCCGCTACAAAACAAACGATGGAAAAACAAACTTATGCCACAGTTTAAACGGCAGCGCACTGGCTTTGCCTCGCATTGTAGCCGCTTTATTAGAAAACAATCAAACAGAAAACAGCATTAAAATACCTAAAGCGCTGGTGCCCTACACCGGCTTTGAAAACATTAATTAACCTCACATCTATCATCTATGAAAAACGTATCTCTTATTATCAGTGCCGTGCTGGCTGCCGCGGTAGCCATATTATTTTATATGAATGCATCTCTTAAAAAAGAGTTGCAAGCGCTGGCAATCGGAGGCGCTGATGCCGATGCACCCAAAGTAGTATTGCAACCCGCAGCCCCTATAAACAGCGCCGAACTAAAAAACGCACGCATCGCATACATCAACATCGATTCCTTAGATTTCAGATATCAATACATTATTGATAACTCAAAAGAGTATGCCAACAAACAAGCTGCTATTGAAAGCCAACTAAACAGTATGGCCGCTAAATTTCAAAATGATTATACCGACTTTCAGCAAGCAGTACAAGCGGGAGTACGCGGCGAAGCCGAGCTAGCCAAACAAAAAGCACAATTAGAACAACAACAATACGACGCCGCAGCCAAGCAAAAACAATTAGAAGGTTTAGGAGAAGAAATTGCAAAAAAAAGAGGCGAAATGCTCAAAAAAGTATCTGATTACATTGCCTCGTACAATAATGGGCGCTACGACTATATACTGGCATACACTACCGCCAACATCAGTTCGGTTCTATACGCCAAACCCGATTTGGATATTACCAAAGAAATTATAGATGGCTTAAATGCCGAATACAAAGCTCATAAAACCAGTACAAAAAAATAAACATTCGTCATGCAAAAAAAACTAAAAAGCGTAGCCGAGTTTCATGAGGTTTTTAAAATAGGAAACGCCTCTGAGCTTACCTTATTAGATGAAAAAAACTACACCCTGCGTTACAACCTGCTAAAAGAAGAAAACGAAGAATACTTAGAGGCTTGTAAGCGCGGCGATATGGTTGAAATTGCTGATGCCCTGGGCGACCAATTATATATTTTGTGCGGTACTATTTTAAAACACGGCCTACAAAACAAAATAGAAGAAGTATTTGACGAAATACACCGAAGCAATATGAGCAAACTAGATGAAAACGGGCAACCCATATACCGCGAAGACGGCAAGGTTATGAAAAGCAGCCGCTATTTCCGTCCGGATATAAAAAAGATACTGGCCTTGTAATTTTCAACGCCTATTGGTTATGAAACACAAAAAACATTTTTTATGAGTTACGTCATAATACATTCATAAAATAGTTGATACCTTTGTCGGCGATGCCTCATAAAATTTTTGCTATATTTTTTCTTAGCTTGTACAGCCTCGTTTTATTTAAGCCTTTATTCCCTTTTATAGATTATCTCCTTCATAAAGAATACATCATTAAAAATCTATGCGAAAACCGAAATAAACCCAATATGCATTGCAATGGAAAATGCCATTTGATGAAACAATTAAAAAAAGCAAACCACGAAGCCATACCCGAAGAAAACAACACAAAAAAAACAACACATCAAGAAGAAAACACAAGTCACTTGCGCTCGCACGATGCCTTTTACATTTGCCCCGCATTCGTAAAAAAGCACGGGTTTACTCCTTTTTTAAAAGAAAAAATGCCTTCTCCTTTTAGCGGTACTATTTTTCATCCGCCTCAAGCATAACGTTTGCTTTATTTTTAAAAGGCGCACCAAGCGCTCCTCTAAACGTTGTCTTAATACTTAATCAAAAAAAACATGAAAAGGATATTTTTTATTCCTTTTGTGTGGTTGCACCTAATTTTAGGAGCCCATAACAAAAAGGAAGATAGCACCGCTGTTTGCGCTATTCATTGTACAAAAAACAACATAGCCCCGGCAGGTATTATGACCGACCATGTACACCAGCGCAAACATTTTTCTTTTGCATATAGTTATATGTTTATGAATATGAGCGGTAACAAAAGAGGTACAAATGCGGTTAGCGACGAACAGGTTTTTACCAACTATATGATGTCGCCCTCTAAAATGAATATGCAAATGCACATGCTGATGCCTATGTATGGGATAAATAACCGCTTGAGCATTATGGCTATGATACCTTACAGCATAATCCGTATGAGTATGCACGAAATGCCTAACCAAAGCCAGAATATGCCGGATATGTGCGACATGAACAGTTCATCTTCTGCCAACAGCAACTCGGGCTTAGGAGACGTAAAACTATACCTAATGTATAACTTTTTGCGCTCTTGTACACACCGATTGGTTGCAAGCGCAGGGGTAAGCCTTCCTACAGCCAACATTCGTAGTGCAAATACTTCTAGCAGCATCATTCCTTATTGTATGCAGGTAGGTACAGGCAGCTACCACATACTCTCCAGCTTGGTATATGTAAAAGAAGGAAGGCTTTTTTCTTTTGGTGCAGCCCTGCAAGGAAGTATAAGCACCGGCAGTAATAAACAGGGATACCGTTGGGGTAATGAATGCAGTGTAAGCCCCTGGCTTGCATACAAACCTATAAAATTTATGGGAATTGCCGCCCGAGCAGAGGCTTACTATGCAGGGGCTATACAAGGTTGGGACAATAGCATCAATCAGTTAGCCGGTAACGATCCGTCGGCTGATGTAAAAAACTATGGTTCGCAGCAACGGCTTGACCTTTTTTTAGGATTAAATTTTTATGTACCCGTTGCTTCATCACAAACAGCATGCGTGCTGATAGAATATGGAAAGCCCTTATACCAAAACCTGCAAGGCCTGCAAATGCCTTTTCAAAATATACTAAACCTAAGACTTCAGTATAACTTTTAACCCTCTCTAAAACACATTTTAAACACCAATAAAAAAACTATGAATATCATGAAAAAAATAATTTTAACACAACTGGTAATAAGTCTTCTCTTTTTTTCTTGCAAAAAGAAAGAAGAAACACAAACGCCGCCCACCCCCTTAGGCACCGCAGCTTTGCACTTACACACCAACATAAATAATAACGAAGTAGATTCCGGCATGATAGCCTCCGACGACTTAGGCAGAAAAATAAAACTAAACATAGCTCAGTTTTATATTTCAAACGTAACGCTAAAACAAAGTAATGGAAGTACCGTGGCGCTTACAGGAATGTATCTACTAAAAAACATACAACAAGAGGAATATGTGTTGGGACAAATACCTACCGGAAATTACAGCTCGATTTCTTTTAACGTGGGTATTGACGCCGCTACTAATGCTACCCTCCCCGCTTCGCATACGGGTATATTGGCCGCGCAAACCCCGCCTATGTGGTTTGGTAGCGCTTTGCAAGGCTATATTTTTATGAATATAGAAGGCGCGAGCGACAGTACCGGAACCGGCAGCTACTTCCGCTCTTTTGCCTATCAAATAGGTACTAACGTTTTATATCAACATGTTACGCTTACATACAATACGGCTTCTCCGCTTGTAATAACAAGTCAAGGCACTTCGCTTATACACGTTACATGCGACTACGGCTACTTATTGAAAAATGTCAGCTCTTTTAAAACGCAAAACGCCGTAGCGACTCCTTTTAACAGCGATTCTGTTTTAATAAAACAAATAGCCAACAACATTCCTGCCATGTTTAGATTTGAATAATAATGAAAAGGAAACATCATGCGAGCCTCTCTATTTTAGGTATAACTAGTTTGTTGTTCTTTTTATGTTCTTGCCAGAAAAAAGAAAATACTTCATCGCAAGTTTTGCCCGGAGTAGTATCTTTTAGTCAAGACATTGTTCCTATATTCAATGCTTCTTGTCTTGCAAGCGGCTGCCATGCCGGGGGGAGCCCGGCAGCTAACCTAAACTTAACATCAGGCATGGCCTACACTCAATTGTTTTCAAAACACGAAATAGACACCATAAACGCCAACAATAGTGTTTTGTACATAGAGGTGCAGTCGGGGTCTATGCCTAAAAACGGCGCCATGCTTAGTAATTATCAAATAGGGCTTATCCAAAAATGGATACAACAAAAAGCGAAGAACAATTAAGTTCTTCGCTTTTAAAAAAAGTAAATACGATATGCTTTACTTAACAGTACTCAACACGTTTTGATTGACATCTATCTTGTGGTTGCTACGCAAATTAGAAATCCATTCTTTTTCCAAATAATTTTGATAATCTGAAGTAACCATACCGCGGCATTCAGCTAATTTTTTAGGTGTTTGAGGCAGTATTTTATTTACTAACACTACATATACGCGCCCATCTGCTTGTTTTGCCTCTGTTTTAGAGCCGCCTTTCCAGTTAGCATCGGCCTCTTTATTTTCTCCTTTTAAATACGTAACATTTTCCACACTAATATCCAGTGCATTTTTTTTGTTTAGTTTATCTAAAATTTCTTTTTCTGTTTTTTTAGCAGCCAACATTTTGTTTAGTTCTTTAGCCACTTTTTCGTTAGCACATTTGTAGGTGCTTACCTCGGCGCGCTCACCCCACATGTAATTTGTTTTATTGTTTTCGTAATATTTTTCAAGCCCTGCGCTGTCTTTTACGGCTTTGCTCCATACTTTTTTATCGGTTAAATCAAACAACAAGATACCATCACGGTATTCTTCTAACAAAGCGCGATAATCAGGGTATTTTTTTTCTAATTGAGTTTCTTCATAGGCAATCAGGCGGTCGTCTATATAGGCATGGTACTGCGCATTTACAACAGAAGCCACATCTATTTTGGCACGGCGTGTTTGGTGGGTTTCTAAATAATCGCCAAAGTCAAGCACCCCATAATTTACGACCTCTTTATTATTTTTTAAGGTAAAGATGTATTTGTCAGTCGCTATTTTAGCTTTTTTAAATTTATCTTTTGCTTTCCATGTTCCTTGAAAATATGTGCTGTCAATGGCTTTGTGTATGGCCTCTTTTTCTTTGGGATATTCTTTAAAATTATATTCTTTTTTTAGCTTAGCCACAAACGATTCTTTGCTTTGGTACGAGCGTGAATCTTTAGCAATTTTTCCTTTTAGCTCGTTTTTCATAGCTTCGTAGGTGGGTAAGGTACGGCGGTCTTTACGTATTACAATGTGCCAACCAAAGCGCGTAGTAAAGGGCTTGGTGTATTCCTCATTTTTTTGGAGGGCAAAAGCTTGTTTAGCAAACTCTTCGATAGGGAATTTGCGTTCCGCAAACCAGTTTAGCTCGCCTCCATTAGCCGAGGTTTGTTTATCTTCCGAGTAATTTTTGGCTAAGGTTTCAAATTTTTCTCCGGCTTTTAATTTATCGTACACAGCATCTATTTTTTGTTTGGCTTTCAGAGAGTCGTCGTGCTTCATTTCTTTATTCATTTTTATCATGATATGAGACACTAAAATCTCACCTGTATTGGGGCGTTGGTCATATACTTTTAAGATGTGATAGCCAAAACGAGTGCGTACTATTTTGCTTATTTCGCCTACTTTAGTGCTATAAGCGGCGTTTTCAAAGGGATACACCATTTCAAGGGCGGTAAAATACCCTAAGCTTCCGCCTACGTCTTTCAGAGCTACATCATCGCTAATAAGAGAAGCTGCTTTCGCAAAGGCATCGCCTCCTTTAGTAGCTGCATTAACTAAGTTTTTTATAGTGGCTATCTTGCTGTTTGCATCAAGGCTATCTTGTTTGGTATAACGTTTATTGGCAAACGTATTTTTTCTTACTAATGTTTCGTACTCATTTATTTGCGAAGCAGGCACCGATTTTCCTTGCGCTACATCTAAAATAATGTTCATACGGTGCCAAGCCTCCATCGTATCTTTAGGTAAGGCATCTTCATTGCACTTTACTAAAATATGACTGGCTTTTACTTCCGTTTGCATGCGCTGATACGCTTCTTGAATCAGCTTATCGGTAGCTTCTTTATCGGTAAGATAAGGAGCTGCTAGTTGCTTGCGATACCCGTTTAGTTCTTGTTTAAAAGAAGGCAAGGTATCTAAGCCCATCTGTTCGGCTTCTTTTACTTTTAACTTAAAATTAATAAACAAATTCAAATAATCTTGTACCGATTTTTTTTCGGCACTCATATCTTTTCCGTTGTTTTTATGATATACGGACTCAAACTCCGATTTGGTAGTTGGTTTTCCGTCAATGCTTAGCAATACGGGGTCGTTGCTTTGAGCCCACATAGCAGTACTTAAAAGTAAAGCACTTGCATAAAAAACAGGTTTACAAATGTTCATCATATCTTATGGTTTAAATTTTTTGGTTGCCAAAAATACTAAAAACTATGAACCGGTCAAGAAAAAAAATCATAAAAAAAGCAGATACAAAATAGTACTTGACAAATGCTTTTTTTTGTTGTACATTTGCCCGCTTTTTAAAAAATTAATCCTGTAAGATTATTTTTGCGGCTTCTTCCTTCTCTAAAAGAAAACTGCAAATTTGTCTTACAATCAAAACAAGACAAAAAAAACAATATGAAATTATCCGCCTTTAAATTTAATCTTCCAAAAGAATTATTAGCAGAATATCCTTCTAAAAACCGCGACGAGTGCCGTTTAATGGTTGTAGATAGAAAATCAGGAAAAATTTTTCATAAAAAATTTAAAGATATCATCAATTACTTTGATGATAACGATGTTATGATAATGAACGACACCAAAGTATTTCCAGCACGCATGTACGGAAATAAAGAAAAAACAGGTGCCAAAATAGAAGTTTTTTTGTTGCGCGAGTTAAATCAAGAAAGTAAACTGTGGGACGTATTGGTGGATCCTGCTCGTAAAATACGTATAGGCAACAAGCTCTATTTTGGGAAAGATGACGCCTTAGTAGCCGAAGTAATAGACAACACCACCTCACGAGGGCGTACCCTGCGTTTTTTGTACGATGGCGATTATGAAGAGTTTAGAAACACCTTATACACCCTGGGCGAAACCCCTTTACCTAAATATATAAAACGCAAAGTAGAAGAAAGCGACAAAGACCGCTACCAAACTATTTTTGCAAAAAACGAAGGGGCGGTGGCCGCACCCACTGCCGGCCTGCACTTTAGCCGCGAGTTGATGAAGCGCCTAGAAATAAAAGGCGTAAATTTTGGTTATGTGACCCTGCATGTAGGTTTAGGCTCCTTTAGAATGGTAGAAGTAGAAGATCTTACCAAACATAAAATGGATAGCGAAGAGGTAGTCATTACCGAGGAGACCGCCCGATTAGTGAATAAAGCAAAAGATGAAAAAAGACGCGTATGCGCCGTAGGCACTACTGTAATGCGAAGCATTGAGACCTCAGTAGCGGTATCTAAACACTTAAACCCATATAAAGGTTGGACTAATAAATTTATCTTCCCCCCTTACGATTTTAGCGTAGCTAATTGCATGGTTACCAACTTCCACATGCCCGAATCTACCTTGTTGATGATGACCTGTGCCTTTGGTGGCTACGACCTTATAATGAAAGCCTACAAAGAAGCCATAAAAGAGAAATATCAATTTTACTCGTATGGCGATGCCATGCTTATATTGTAAACTGCCCCACGGCTCATTTTTTCATGATTGAAGTTATCTTATTACAATTCGAACAGCCTAATGACTCTGTTTGGAATGAAATAGTACACTTTACAAGTAAATTCTAGAAGCGCAAGTGGAATTCATTCTATATACCTAAGCCATCAGTTGTACCACGCCCTAAAAGCAAAAAACATAAAAGGCTTAATTGCCGCAGACGGGATCAATTTAATGTAAAATTTTGTAACGCTACTCCACCACTAAGCTAGTATCAATTTCTTCTGCCCAAGCCAAAATACCTCCTTTTAGGTTATACAAATTTTTAAATCCTTGTTGTTCCAAGGTTTGTATTATTGCAGCCGAGCGTTTTCCACTACGACAATGGATAATTACTTTTTTATCCCTGCTTATTTTATCTATATTGTCCATCACTTCACCCATGGGTATCAACTCTCCTCCTATTTGGGCGACTTCATATTCGTGCTCTTCTCGTATATCAATCAATTGGAAATTTTCTTTTTTATCCATCATTGATTTTAGCTCTTGTACCGTAATTTCTTGCATGCTATGATTCGGTTTTTTGTTTATGTGCTTTTACTATGTTTTCGGGTAAGTAATTAAAAAAAGTATCGCCTCTAAGCCCTAAGCGTAAGGTTTCTAAAGAGATGACATCATCTGGCGCAATGTTTCCTAAGTTTACATTAGCTCCCATTTGCTTAATAAAATATACTTGTTGCGATTTTTGAGGGGTTTCCCAAATAATAGACTCCTCAGGTATTTTAGATGTAATGCGATTGATAAGCATTACGTGCGCGCTGCCGCTTTTATGAAAAATGCCTACCGTACCGCTTTCACGGGCCTCTGCAATTACTTTCCATGAGCCGGCTTCCAGCTCGGCCTTCATCATTTTTACCCATTTTTGAGGGTGAATAATAATGCCCTCCTCCTTGGAGCCCACCTCAGATAATACGGTTACGTGCTTTGATAACTGATGAATATACTCGCATTTTTTTTCGTGGGGCAAATGGATAGAGCCGTCGGAAACCTCAGCCATTTCAAGATTTAAAGAGCTGATGTGTTTTAAATAGTCGTCAAACTTATTTCGCACAATAAAAGCTTCTAAAAGGGTGCCACCCAAATAGGTTTTTATGTGAGCACTCTTGTACAAAGCAATTTTTTCTTTTACCTGCTGCGACACAACCGAGGTACCAAATCCTAATTTAACAGCGTCAATATAATGGCCTCCGGCGCTTACTAAATCTTCTGCTTGCCTTAGCGACAAGCCCTTATCCATCACCATAGTAAATCCGCTGTTGCGGGGCTTGGCGGTGCGTTGGGGTATATGAGGCAGGTTTATGTTCATAAGGATACGTGTTGTTGTTGTTTTATATTTTTCTAAAAGTGGCTATAGCCTGTTGTATGATTTGGTCTTGCTTTAGGGCCGGCGCATATTCAAACAATTCATTATGCTTGTCGTAATCTATAGCTAAAGCATCTTGCAATACACTTAGGGCTTCTTGTCTTTTTCCTACGGCATTTAACAGGGCGCTTAAACGATAATGCAACTCGGCAACTAAAGGAAATGATTTTAAAGCTTCTTGCAAAAGAGTGCAAGCTTGATCGGCATAATCGGCTTCTAAAAGTAAATCGGCATAATCTATCCAAATATCCCAGTCGTCGTAGTGCAGTTCAATGGCTTTTGAGTAAGCGGCGGCGGCCTCTTCATGAAAACCCAATTTGCGTTGTACATCGCCAAGTACATACTGTGTATCTGCATCTTTGGGGTTTAATTCTATCGCTTTTTTTATGTAGTGAATGCCTTCGGTAAGGCGGTTTTGACTTTCTAACACTGCGCCTATGGCCAACCAAGCATCTGCAAATTCCGGACTTTTTACAATGCATTTGTTGTAATACAACAAGGCCTGGTCTTGATCATTAAGTTGCTCGTAGCACTCGCCAATGTAGTAGTAGGCAATAGGATCCGGATCCTCGTAATCAAAGGTTTCTTTATATACATCAATGGCTTCATGAAATCGGTCTAAGCTGGCTAATGCGTTGGCTTTATTAAAATAAGCCGAAGCAAATTTTTCGTTAATGGTAAGGGCATAATCGTATGCTTCTAAGGCTTCTGCGTGTTGGCTTAGCTTGCTGTAACACAAGCCCACATTAAACCACGCAAAATAGTTATAAGGATCTTTATCTATCAAGTTTTTAAAAAAGGCAAGCCCTTCTTTTAATTGACCAGAGGCTTCGTGGGCAAGAAACAACTCGCTTAGTGCAAAGTCGTTTTGTTCATCGCGCTGTATCACTTGTTTCATGTAATAAATAGCGTCTAAAAATTTTTCTTGCGCCAAAAACTCGGCCGCTAAAGCCATTAGTATATCATCGGGTTCTTCGGTGTGGGTAAGTGCTATTTTATAATTTTCAATAGCTTGCTCGCTTAGGCCCATTTGGCTGTATATGTAGCCACGGGTAGTATAAATATCTATGTTTGATGGTTCTACGCCTTCTGCTTCGCTCAATAGTTTTAAGGCTTCTTGTGTATTTTGATTGTAAGCTAAAAACTGGGCTTTGGCTATTTTAAAATCAGCGATATGAGGGTAGCGGTCTAATGAAAATTCAATGGCTTTTTTTAGGTACACGGGATTTCCAAAATGGAAGTAGTACTCTATCAAATCCAGCAATTCATCCGATTCAAAATAATATACTTCTTGTTTTTTTAGCATTTCCTCAAAGCGTTCTGCTAATCGGTTTGTAGCATTATTATCAAAGGGTTGGTCGTTAAAATCGTTATTCTCCATTAAATAAATTCCTTTCTATAAAAATAAAATCGTGTAGCGCAGCATAAAGGTACGTTTTTTTTGTCTTCTAGCAAAGGTATCTTTTTTTTGCGGCATTTGGTTCTTTTAAAAACGGTTGTTGGTATATTTTTTGCTATTTATTATGCTCTTTGTTGTAATGAGTCTCGTCGTGCTCATCGTCTTGTTCATCATCTATATCAAAAACCGATACATTTAAAATTTCTTTCTTTAAAATGCTCTTTTCTAAAGACAGTAAAAAGCAAGGTAATAAAATTAAATTACTGGTATAAGCAATAAGTAAGGTAAGCGAGAGTAAAACACCTAAGGCGGCCGTTCCACCAAAGTCGGAAAAACCAAATACGCCAAAGCCCATTGTTAAAATTAAAGCTGTATAAACCATGCTAATGCCGGTTTCTTGAATGGTTAAAGATACGGCTTTTGAAATGCTCATTTTATTTTTTCGGACTTCGTGGCGGTATTTGGTAAGAAAATACAAAGTACCATCGCTAGAAATGCCGAAAGCAATACTGAACACCAATATGGTGCTGGGTTTTAGCGGCACATGCAAAAAGCCCATGATACCGGCGGTAATAAGCAAGGCAATGAGGCTGGGGATAATGGAAATAAGAATCATGCGCGGCGAGGTAAATAAAGAAAACATTAAAATAGCAATTAGGATAATAGCCAGCACAACGCTTTCTAAAAGATTATCGATTAAAAACTCATTTCCTTTCAAAAACATAACGCAGTTTCCGGTCAAGCGCACATCATAACGTTCGTTTTCCTGCATCCATTTGTTGGCTTCATAATCGTAGTTAAAAGCGCTATCTACACGAGGTTTTAGTTCTCGTATCAATTCTTTAATACGTACCGAACCGACATCTTTTATACTGATGCTTACACGAGTAACCTTTTTAGTGCTATCTATAAAAGAGGCTAATTGCTTGGCGGCAGCTCCATTTTGAGTTTGTCCTTGCACGTACTCGGCTATTTTTTTTAATTCCGTAACAGAGGGCAAGCGGTAGTATTTTTCATCGCCTCCTTTGTAGGCTTGGTAAAAAAACTTTACCCCTTCGGTAACGGATAATGGTTTTGAAAACTCAGGGTATTGTGCTAATACTTTTTGCATTTTATTGATGCGGTACAAGGCTCTGGCATTATTAGAAAAAATGCCGTTTTCTCTTTTAGTATCAATCGTAATTTCAAAAGGAAGCACACCTCCGTTTTTTTCTTCAAAATAGTGCAGATCGGTTAGCACCACGTCTTTTTTCGGTAAATCATCTACCACATAACCAATGGCTTTTATCTTGGTGAGCCCATAACCGGCTACAAGCACAAGTAGCAGGGTAACAATGTATATGAGCGAGCGTTTATGTGTGGTTATAATGTCTATTTTTTGAAGTATTTTGGTTAGTCGTTTTTCATCTATATGTTTAATTTGTTTAGGTGAAGGGGGGGGCAAAAAACTAAATACAGCAGGCACTATCATTAGCGAAAAAAGATAGGTTGCCATTACGCTGATAGAGGATACTAAGCCAAACTCAAAAAAGATGTAATTTTTAATGGTACAAAAAACGGCAAAACCTATAGCGGTAGTAGTGTTGGCAAAAAACAACGAAACAGAACTTCGCTCTATAGCTATGTGCAGGGCTTTTATTTTATTATTGTGTTTAGAAAATTCGGTATGGTATTTATTTAAAATTAAAATACAATTAGGCACTCCTATCACTATTATTAAGGGCGGTATAATGGCGCTCATAGCGGTAAGCTTAAAACCAAACAAAACCATAAGTCCCACACTAAATACCACCCCACAGCATACCACTATTAAAGAAAAAACAACCGGGTATAAGCTTCTAAAGAAAAAGAAAAGTACCAGGCCTGTTACCAAAATGGTAAGACCTAAAAAAAAGGTGGTTTCGTGTTGTATTTTACGTGCTACGTTGGTACGTATGTAAGGCATGCCCGAATAATGTACCTCTACGCCTGTTTGTTTAGAAAAAGCATCGCCTTTAGCCTTTATTGAATCTGTTATAGAAAGGCGATTTTTGGTGTTTAAATCTTTTTTACCAAAGGTAACAGCTATAAGGGTTGAGTTTGATTTGGTATTAAAAATAATGCCATCGTAAAATTTTAGTGTTTCTATCTTATTCCAAATAGAATCTAATTCTTTTTGTGTTTTTGGTTTTTTACTAAATACTTTTCGTGGTTCAAACTTGCCTAAACTATCATTCAACACAAGCTCTTGCAAGCGCCCTACCGATAGTACATTTTCAATACCTTTCGTTTTTTTCAGGCTGTCCGATAAATCGCACCACGCATTAAAATTGTCTATTTTTTTTAACGGCGCTATATCCGCTCCCAGCACCAAAACGGTGCCATCTTGCCCAAATTTACTTTTAAAATACTCGTAGTCAATGCTAGCCGTATCGGTATCAGGCAGCAGGCGGGCAAAGTAATATGTTATTTCTACTTCTTTGGCCTTATAGCTCATAAAAGCCGTAATGGCTAATGAAAACAATAAGAACCATATTTTGTATCGCAGTATCAGGCTTGATAAGAATTTCATCGTACTTGTTTTATTATTTTTTAATAAAAACGAAATGATTATGCGGTTTTATTTTTTTTAAAAACCGAAGCGCAAAGTAACAATAATAAATGAATTACAAGGTTAAAAAAACATCCTTTTTTACCTCCTTATTGCAGTGCAATATCGTATCTTTGTTCTCTTTTTTTATGGAGAAAATAACCATTTATCACAATCCGCGTTGCTCAAAAAGCCGTAAGGCCTTAGAAACCCTTTGCGAACAAGGGAAAGAGGTAGAAGTTGTAGAATACTTAAAAACGCCTCTCACAAAAAAAACACTAAAAATGCTTTTGCAAAAATTAAATAAAAAGGCATTAGAAGTCATTCGCACCAACGAACCTCTTTTTAAAGAGAAATTTCAAGGGAAAAATTTTACAGAAGATGAGTGGATTCAACTTATTATTGAAAATCCTATTTTATTGCAACGCCCTATAGTAGCAAGTGAATACAAGGCTGAGATTATGCGATAAAAACTACGCCGAACAGAGTTTTATTTTACACCTGCGCCGTTGTTTACATTATTTTTAACCGGAGCCACTACGCTTAGCTCGCCTTGTTGATTTTGTGCCATTAAAATCATACCCTGACTTTCAATGCCTTTTATTTTACGAGGGGCTAAGTTTACTAAAACACTTACTTGTTTCCCTTTTATTTCTTCGGGTGTATAAAATTGGGCAATCCCGCTTACTATAACACGCTTATCCAGGCCGGTATCTATAAGTAATTTTAATAGTTTATCAGCGCCTTTTACTTTTTCAGCTTCTAATACGGTGCCTATGCGAATATCAATTTTTTCAAATTCTTCGAATGAAATAGCTGTTTTTGCACTGGCAATAGCCGATACCTGTTCTTCGTTTTTCTTTTTAGCCGCTTGTAGTTTTTGTATTTGAATATCTATTTCAGTGTCTTCTATTTTCGAGAAAAGTAATTCTTCTTTGCGTATCAAGTGCCCCGCGGGCATGTTATTTGTTTGTTTAGCCCCTCCCCATTTTAATGGATTTACATTAAGCAGCGCAAACAGTTTTTCTGAAGTAAAAGGCAGAAACACCTCTCCTAATACGGCTAAGTTGCAGGTTATTTGCAACGATATGTTCATAATGGTTTTTACGCGCTCGGCATCTGTTTTTATCAATTTCCAAGGTTCGGTTTCGGCTAAATACTTATTACCAAGCCGTGCTAAATTCATATACTCAGCAAGGGCTTCTCTAAATTTAAAGGCCTCTAAGGCTTGTGCTATCTTATCAGGAAAGCGGGCTACCTCTTCCAGTATCAACAAATCTTCTTTTATGTATTGTGCTGCCTCCGGCACTTTGCCTTCGTAATACTTGTGTGTAAGCACCAGGGTTCTATTTACAAAATTGCCTAATATAGCTACCAACTCATTATTATTTTTTGCCTGAAAGTCTTTCCAGGTAAAATCATTATCTTTAGTTTCGGGAGCGTTGGCGCAAAGGGTGTACCGCAGCACATCTTGCTTGTCTTTAAAATCAATCAAGTATTCGTGCAGCCATACAGCCCAGTTTCTTGATGTTGAAATTTTATCGCCTTCTAAGTTTAAAAACTCATTGGCCGGTACGTTGTCTGGCAAAATAAAATCGCCGTGCTGCATGAGCATAGCCGGAAAAATAATGCAATGAAATACAATATTATCTTTTCCTATAAAGTGTATTAAACGTGTTTCCTTATCTTTCCAATACGATGCCCAGTTGGAGGTTAGCTCTTTAGTAGCTGATATGTAACCTATGGGTGCGTCAAACCACACGTACAGCACTTTGCCTTCGGCGCCCGGCACGGGTACAGGTACTCCCCAATCCAAGTCGCGTGTCATGGCTCGGGGTTGCAAGCCATCGCCGCTATCCAGCCAACTTTTGCATTGCCCATATACATTGGGTTTCCAATCAGGGTGTTGTTCAATGTATTTTTTTATATCGGGCGATAATTTATCTAAAGGTAAAAACCAATTTTTTGTTTTTTTCAATACAGGCTTGGCTCCGGATAAGGTGGATCGCGGACTTATCAACTCGGTAGGCGAAAGCGAGGTTCCGCATTTTTCGCATTGGTCGCCATAGGCATTTTCATTGGCACATTTAGGACAGGTGCCTACAATATAGCGGTCGGCCAAAAACTGCTTGGCTTCTTCATCGTAGTACTGTTCGGTAGTTTGTTCGGTAAAAGAGCCTTTTTCGTACAATACTTTAAAAAAATCGGAGGCTGTTTGGTGGTGTATTTTGCTGGAGGTACGCGAGTAAATATCAAAGGATATACCAAATTCTTTAAAAGCATCGCCCATTATTTTATGATACTTATCTACTACTTGCTGGGGGGTAACGCCTTCTTTTTTTGCTTTGATGGTGATGGGTACGCCGTGCTCATCGCTGCCGCATACAAATTTCACATCACTTCCTTTACTGCGTAAGTAGCGCACATATATATCGGCGGGTAAATAACAGCCGGCTAAGTGGCCAATGTGCACGGGGCCATTGGCATAGGGCAAAGCAGCGGTAATAAGGTGGCGTTTGTAGTTCATAAAAAGTGGGTAAATATACAGAATAATGGGCTACTAAAAAGAACGGGTAACAAATTGGTTTTTTTACGCTTTTTTATTTTTAATAAATAACAGGTAGAAGGTGTGCCTTGCCCATTGCATTAAAAAAGAGCTGATGGCGGCTATTATCACCCAAAAGAAAGAGAGTTTATACCGTTTATCTTGGTATATTTTATATGCGTATTCTCTAAACAGTTGAGCCTGTTGAAACTTTAGTTCTTTATTACTGGTAGATTGTGCCGAGATACGAAACTTACCCAGCGGCTCTTTTATTACATATAGATTTCCTTGAAGCAAGAGTTCTAAAAGCATATCCAAATCAAAAGTCCAGTTATTTCCATTTTCAAATTTCGGGTTAGGTATTTTTTCATATTGTTCTCTCCTAAATAAAGCGCCGTTAGGCTCTCCAACCGTGTTGGTTCCATGCAAAAAATTAGATCTAATAGCCCAATAAGAAGAGAACCGCCCTGTTCCAAAAAGAAATTTTTTTACATACACGGGTTTGCTTTCATCGTTAATAATGGTAACAAATCCATTAACTATAGAAACATTTTGAAACGCAGGGTTTTCCATAATGGATACCTCTTTTTCTATGGTGTGTAATTCCATACCATCGTCTGCCCCCATAAACATCATGTACTTGCCCGTAGCATAAGTAAATGCCTTTAGGTAGTTATATTTAATTCCCATATTTTTTTCATTTGAAAATATTTTAATACGAGAGTCGCCATAACTTTTAATATACTCTATTGTTTTATCGGTAGAACAGTTGTCTGATATAATAACTTCAATATTATTGTATGTTTGTTTCAACACACAATCAAGCGTTTCTTTGATGTATTTATCTCCGTTATATACAGGTATGCAAATGCTAACTAAAGGAGTGGGGGCCATCGTTATTTAATGCGTTTTAAATAGCCATCGGGGGCTACGCTAATTAAAATTTTATGGTCTATGCTTTTATCTATTACAAAATTATCGTTCGTTTTCAAAAACTCAAATACAGCTGTTTTAGGGTTGCTGCCTACGTCCCAAGGGCGGTTGTGAAACACTCCTTTTTTTAAATCTTCTACAACCGTATCAAAAACAACGCAGTAAGATCCTACCGTGGTAAGGTCGGAATAGGCGCGGAGCTCTTCTAATACGTGGTCGTGCGTATGATTCGAATCAAATAGAACCATAACCGTTTCTTTTCCTTTAGCGGCCTCCCTTACTTGTTTTACAATAGAAGGATCTATAGCGGAGCCTTGCAGCATTTTGATTCGTTTTGCCATAGGATGCGCTACTATTTCTTTTTTATTGTGTTCGCGGATATCAATGTCAATCCCTAAAATCTCTCCTTTGCCTATTAACTCTAAAATAGATGCATAAAAAATAAGAGAGCCCCCATGGGCAATACCGGTTTCTATAATTAAATCGGGTTTTATATCCCAAATTAATTCTTGCATTACAACCATATCTTGAGGATATTGTATAATGGGGCGCCCCATCCATTTAAAATTGTACGAATAGCGAGAGTTGATAGACTCTTCAATGAAACTCTGGGTAGCTTTTTTTAGCGACTCGTTTTTTCCTTGTTTTTCAATATTTTCCGCACATTCTTTTTTAAAATTTTCTACTTCGTTCATAATTTATATTTATAAGGTTAATAGTTCTATGTTTAAGGGCTCTGTAATAGCTTTTATTTCGCTAAGGTAATTAATATTCATTACTACTATAGCTTTTATATTGCGTTCTGCAATGTCTTGAGGTTTAATAATTAAATGCCCTGTTCCGCCAATAAACTGCCCCTGTTTTTTAGGGTTAATGTCTATTACGCAAGCTATTTTAGTGGCATCTTTGTCCACTAAATTTAAGAAAGTAGAGCCTTTTGCTCCTGCACCCCATATAGCTATATTCTGTTTTTTTGAAATAAGATTTTGATACTGGGTTATTTTTTCGTTAAAACCAATATTATAGTTTTTTATCGGATGCGGCTCTACTTCTTTTTTTACTTTACTAAGGTCAGCTATAACATATATGTATTGGTCATTAAAAAAATGCCCCCCTACACTATCCGTAAAGAGATGCTGCAATGTTTCTAATGTAAAATAATTACAATGTTCGTAAAAAACATCTTCACTAGCTTTGTGTTTTACAATCCACTCAAAAGTAGGAACTTCAATATAAATATGCCCTTTATATTTATTTGCTTTTGCTATAGTTTGAATAAAATGAAAAGGCTTTGATATATGTTCTAGTGTGTGGCGCAGAATAATAGTTTCGGCTCCTATGTTAGCGTATTTCTCTGAAAAAAAATCTTTAATTACCTTGTTAGAATCTCCCTCATAAGTTGGATCAAACCCTGTAACATCTTCACCCGACTCTATAAGCATGTTCATAAAATAAGCTTTACCGCAACCTATTTCTACTATTTTTTTATTTAATAATTCGTTTTCTTTTAAAATCTGTACTACATTTTTTAAATGATGTTGAAAAAAAACAGAATTACTCTGTTCGTTTTGATAATGTTGGTCGTAATCAATAATCGTATCGTCAAAATTAGCACTAAAAACAAAACCGTTATCTAAAGATTGAGCTAAGGTAACATCAATGGTTTGGGCTTCTTTAGCCAGCTTTTTTGTAGGATAAACACAATTTTGAATAAGTGGAATATCTTTTTGTTCGTATATAATACGAGTATTGGGACTGCCGGTTAGTGGATCTAATATCATAAAACGGTTTAATGTTTTTTTCTCATTTTTTAGTATAATCGCAAAAATAGTTTAAATATCTTTGGTAATCAAGTTTTCTTTTTTTCGATGCGTCTATCGGGTACTATCCACATAATGGCTACCAGCACGTACACTCCCCCCGAAACCCATACACTAAAAAAAGAAGCTCCTATAGCGGTTAAATACAACAGTGGCGATATTTTCCCTTTCAAATCGTTTCCAACTATAGCCTTAGCTAAAACGGAATCGGTTCCTTCTTTTTTTATGATCGTTTGTTGCAATATATAATACGCTATGGCTGCCATAAGCAAAACCATGCCATACAAGCGCATAGCTAATGGAGCAAACAGGTGCTCGCCTATTAAACCGGTGGTAAAGGGTACTAACGAAAGCCAAAAAAGCAAATGCAGGTTTGCCCATAAAATAGCTCCGTTTACCTCGCGTAGGGTGCTTATCATGTGGTGGTGGTTGTTCCAGTAAATACCTATATATACAAAGCTTAACACATAACTAACAAATACCGGAAACAACTCAGACAGTGTTTCTACGTTTAAATCGTGCGGCACTTTTAGCTCCAGCACCATGATAGTAAGAATAATGGCTAACACGCCATCGCTAAAGGCTTCTAATCGGGTTTTGTGCATATTATACTATTCGTTTATAGCGCCAAATCATCAATAAAATAAATCCAAAAATCATTCCACCAATGTGGGCAAAGTGAGCCACATTATCGCCCGGGTTGTTAGTAAACCCCGAAAACAATTCTATAGCGCCATAGCCGGCTACAAAGTACTTTGCCTTTATGGGCACCGGCACAAAAAACAAATACAACTCGGAGTTGGGAAACAAAATACCAAATGCAATAAGCAAACCAAACAAAGACCCCGAGGCACCTACTACCACAAAGCGATTTAGGTACTCGTCGCGCTGCTCTACAATGCTAGTTTGTGTCATATAATCAGAAGCTTGTGCTAATAATTCGTTCGTTTGTGCCATAAAAGGAGACAATTGATAATAATACACCAGCAACTGAATAGCTGCTGCGCCTAATCCGGTAAATAAATAATAAATTAAAAAACGCTTAGGGCCAAACACCTGTTCTAGTAAAGCGCCAAACATAAATACGGCATACATGTTAAAGAAAATATGCATGAGGCTGCCGTGCATAAACATATAGGTAATAAACTGATAAGGCCTAAAATCCGGTGCAGAAATATAGTGCAAACCTAAAGTATGGGTTAGGTCAACGCCCTGATGCTCCATCAGCCAGGTGGCTATATACATCGCTATATTTATTATTAATATATTTTTTGTTACTACCGGAAGCGATTGAAAATTCATCTAATTTCGTTTAAAAAGTTTGTCAATATCACTTTGACTTATTTGTGAATAAATAATTTTTCCATGCGGACTAAAAGAAAATTCTTCGCAGGCAAATAAATGTTCTACCAAAAGTTTCATTTCGTCGGTATGCAGTTCTTTTCCATACTTAATGCTGGTATTTTGAGCCAAGGCGCGGCATATATTTTCGTGTCGGTCTAATTTAACGTCTAAATTATTAAGTTTATAATTTTCTAACAACCCGTTTAACACCTCTACGCTGTTCAAAGAGCTTAAATCAACCGGCGTGCCTTGTATTACTACAGTATCTTTACCAAAGGGGGCAATGTCAAAACCCAATAATTTCAGGTCGTCGCTGAGCTCTTGTATTAACATCGCATCATGGCTTGAAAGCTCTACCGTTTGCGGAAAAAGTTCTTGCTGCGAGTGCACCGGTTGTTGTTTTGACTTTTTATAGTATTCGTACAAAATACGCTCGTGCGCCCGCTGCTGGTCTATCAACAAAAGACCATCGGTGGTAAGGGTAACTATGTATTTATTTTGTAATTGAAATATCTTATCAAAAAGCACTTCTGTTTTTGGGAGTTCAAACAAAGGCTCTTGGGTTGGAGTTTGCGGTGCGTTATTTATATAGCCCTCATACAAGGTTTTCCAATCCGAGTTTTTGTTTGATGCTGCCCCTTCTTTAAAGGGATTGTAACTGGGGTTGTACTCTATTCTTGGGGTTTGTGTAGCCGTTTGTGTTTTGGAGTATGCAAACTCAAGAGAGGGATCCTGCTCAAAATCAATAGAGGGTGCCAAATTATTTTTCCCTAAGGCTCTTTTTACTGATGTTTTTACAATGGCATAAACTGTTTTTTCATCTTCAAACTTAATTTCTGTTTTGGTAGGATGGATATTAACATCTATTGTTTTAGGAAGTACGGTAAGAAATAAAAAATAGGCAGGATAATCGCCATCTGGTATCAATTGAAAATAGGCATTTTTTATAGCGTGTTCTATGTATGGGTTTTTTATAAAACGATTGTTTACAAAAAGGTATTGCAGCCCTCGTTTCTTTTTGGCTGAAGCCGGGGTGCCTACATAGCCGTTTATACTAATGTTTGGCGTGTCTTCGTTTACAGCCACTACTTTATCTTTTAGCGTGCTGCCCATCAAACCCAAAATGCGTTGCAACAAACTGCCTGATAATACATTATATATTTCGTTACCATTGCTTATCAACTTAAATGAAATATCGCAATGTGCCATAGCCACCCGTTCAAATTCATCAATAATATGGCGCAATTCTACCGCATCGTCTTTCAAAAAATTGCGACGGGCAGGTACATTAAAAAATAAATTTTTTACACTAAAAGAGGTGCCGTTGCCGCAAGAGCAGGGTTCTTGCAACACAAAAGTGCCGCCCTCAATAGCTACCAAGGTGCCGGCAGTAGCTTCAGGTGTTTTGGTTTTTAGCTCTACCTGCGCTACCGATGATATGGCCGCTAAGGCTTCTCCTCTAAATCCTTTAGTGCTGATGGTAAAAAGGTCGTCGGCTGTTTTTATTTTTGAGGTAGCGTGCCGCTCAAAGCACATACGGGCATCGGTCTCGCTCATTCCTTTACCGTTGTCGGTTATTTGTATAAGGCTTTTGCCTCCTTCTTTTACAATAAGAGTGATGTGTGTAGCGCCGGCATCTACCGAGTTTTCAAGCAGTTCTTTTACTACCGAGGCAGGGCGTTGCACCACTTCGCCTGCGGCAATCTGGTTGGCAATGTTTTCAGGTAAAAGATTTATAATATCAGGCACGTATTTTTTGCAATTTTCAAAGCCCGAAAATACACATTAGTATTTATTGTTACATTACAAGTTATGCACTATATCTGTGCATAATCGCTTAAATAAGTAAAATGCGGTGTTAATAATCCTTGCTTGCAAATGGTAGCTCGTTCTATAATCTTATCTGTATCAGCGCCCATCAAATAAGGTATTACCCGTTCGGTAAGGTCTTTTCCAAAGTCGTCGCTGCTATCTCGTGGTAATTCGCAGGGTAGGTTATCCACAGCCATAATACAGATAGTATCTTTACTAAAGGGCAAATCTTCGGCATCGCTTTTTATATTGTAGCCATAAAAGGGACTTGCAATGCTGCTGGCGCGAATGGTGGTAGGTACCGAGCCGTTTATATCGCAAGTAATATCGGCTATAACGCTGATGTGAAAATCATTTGCCTTCATATCGGCGGTAGTAAACATTTTGGGCGAGCGGGGATCCCAATAGTGAGAGGATATATACAAATCGGTTTCTTTAGTGTAAGGCACAAAACGACTGTTAAAATGTTCGGGGTGTTTAAAAAAATCGTGCAAGTCAAAGTTATGGTCGCCTTCTCGCTCTACATAATCGCGTGGGTTTAATTGGCAATATACGGGTTCGCGAAAAGAACTCATTAAATACTCTTCGGGTGTAACCTTGCGAATGCGCAAGGCCGACAAGGTTTCTATGGCGCCATTGGCTACACGCCCGCCGCCGGTAAGTGCTATTTTTATGTTAGGTAGTTTTACGCGTTTTAATTCTTCTTCCATCTCGGCGCGGTCGCGGCATTGGTTGGCCGGTTTCAACCGAAACAAATCGTATTTTAAGCCATACCCCAAAATACCGTTGTAAGCGCCTACCACCCCTGCATAACGCCCAAAACCAATAATACGATTGTTGTTTTTATCAGTAAGTGTTTCATAATCAACCATTTCTATTTTTTTACGCATAAGCGCTTGCATCAATTTTTTATTATGAGGTTGTTTTTTTATGGTATGCGAAAAGAAAAAATATTTTTTGTTGGGGATTAGCTGCTCGTAGGGTACTTCTTTTACACCCATTAGCACATCGCAATCAGATAAGTTTTCTTGCAGCGTTACTCCAAAGGCCGTGTACTCGCTATCGGCGTAACAGCGGATAGTACTGGGCTGCACTACTATTTGCAGGTGAGGGTATTTTTTTGTGAGTTCGGCGCAAATAAGTGGAGTAAGCGGCACGCGCATATCAGGGGGCGATTTTTCTTCGCGCAGCACTCCTATCTTTAATTTAGTCATATTTCTAAAAATTGAAAGGCAAAAGTACAAAAAAACCGCGCATGCCTGATGCAAACCGTCGGTAAAAAAGCAACAAGTAAATGATAGTGCCTCAAAATAATTAAATTTAAAACCATTTTTTAATACTAAATTCGCACCTTTTACGTTATATAGCCTTGCCCATATTGTATGTTGGCACGAAAGAAATATATTATACTTAGCACCAGCTTGTTTGTATTGCTGCTTTTTGCGGCCTGTACCCAGTACAAAAATAAGTTTGTAAACCGGCAATACCACAACCTTACCCTGCATTACAACATCTATTTTTATGCTAAAGAAAGTTTAAAAGATGGCGTTACCACCTTTGAAGATACCTACAAAGATGATTATAGCGAGTTGCTTCCTTTGTTTAAGTATCCCGACAATCAAACCGCTAAAAGCATTTTTCCACAAATGGACAGGGCGATACAAAAAGCAAGTTTGGGCATTATGCGCCATGCCATAAAAGATAAAAAAAGCAAAGTAGAGATACCCAACACGGGTAAATGGGTAGATGATTGCTGGAATACCATAGGAAAAGCTCACTTTTATAAGCGCGAATTTTTTTCGGGGGTGGAGGCCTTTCAATATGTAGCCTCGGTATATAAAGGAAAACAAAAATACGAAGCCAACCTGTGGTTGATGAAAACCTATAACGAGCTAAACGCCCTATCTGAAGCCGACCACTACGCCTCGCTCATCAAAAACGACCACCGATTTCCAAAAGAATACAAAGGGCATTTTCACGCTTTGTGTGCCGAATTTTATATTAAACAAGGGCGCAGCTTTTACAACGATGCCATTAAGCAATTAGGCGATGCTATAAAATATACCAAAAGCAAAAACCTAAAAGCACGTTACTATTTTATTTTAGGGCAACTGTACGAAGAAAAAAAGAAAACAGAGCAAGCTCTGTTTAATTACCGAATGGTGGTACGCCTAAAACCCAAAACATACGATTTGTATTTTTATGCCAAGGTAAAAGAAGATCTGATGCACAAAGACCCGGAAAGCGTAGAAAAGGCTAGAGAAGAACTGCGTAAAATGGCAAAAGACTTTAAAAACAGCGATTTATTAGATGTTATTTATTATACACTAGGACAGTTGGACGAAAATCAAAAAAAGACAGACGACGCCTTTGATAACTACTCCTTGTCGGCCAAAAACAGCACCGTAAACCAAAAACAAAAAGCACGCTCTTATTTAAAATTAGCCGACATTAGCTTTGAAAGAGAAAACTACATTCCGGCTTCTCGTTACTACGATTCTACCATTGCTTTACTAAGTGAAACTTTCCCTGGATATTCTGATATTAAAAATAAAAAAACAAGTTTAGATTCGTTGATGAAAAACATCAACATCATTAAAAATCAAGACAGCCTGCAACGCATGGCTAATATGGACAGCACTGCCAGAAAAAAATACATTCAAAAAATAATTGATAAAATAATAAAACACGAACAAGACTCTATTGCAGCTAAAGAAGCCGCCCTTACCGCAGGGGGTAGCGCTTCGCCCAACCAAACGTTTTCTCCGCAAAACATTCAAAATACAAACGGAGGCCCTGCTGCTTGGTATTTTTACAACACCATGGTAAAACAAAGCGGCTTAAACGACTTTATAAAAAAATGGGGCGGAAATAGAAAAAACGAAGACAACTGGAGGCGCAGCAACAAAACCACCTACAGCATAGAAGAGATGAACGCGGCTAACGAACCCGATACCGCAAAAAAAGATACCGTACTGGCTAAAACAAAAGACCGACATCAAATAGAATTTTATTTAAAAAACTTACCGCTCACACCCGCTGATATGGACTCTTCAAACAAAAAAATACTGTACGCCTATTACAGCATGGGCTCCGTATATAGAGAGATGCTCTACAATCCTAAAAAAGCAGCACAAACCTTTGAGCAAATGAACTCGCGTTTCCCAAAAAATCAATTTGAAGCGGCTTCTTACTACCAGTTATACCGCATCTACATTCAAATAAAAAACCAAGCTAAAGCCGATGAGGCTAAACGTTTTTTACTTGCCAATTACCCGGGCAGCGACTTTGCTAAAATTATAAACGACCCCGATTTTGCCAATTCAGTAAATGCGAAACAAAGCGAAGTAGATGCCGAGTACACCAATGTATATAACGATTATATAGCAAAAAATTATCAAAACAGTTACACTAATGCCGCTAAAGATGAATTGCGTTATGGCGGCAACAAACTAGCTCCTAAATTTGCCTACATCAAAGCCATGTCAGCCGGGTATTTATATGGCCGCGATTCATTAGAAAAGTATATGGCTATGGTAACCGTAAACCACAGCAAATCGGGTGAAATAAAAGACCGGGCCAAAGCCACCCTCGATGTAATTAAAACACAAAAACAAACTGTTAGTGCTGATACAACCGCCAGCAGCAGCACCAATTTACCCGATACTGTATATAAAATGGACGATGCCAACGGACATTATTGCATGATAGTACTGGATAATACTGTAAAAAACGCAGAACCTTTAAAAAACAAACTTTCTGATTTTAATAAAGAGTATTTTAGTCCACAACATTACGACCTCATTTCTATACCAAAAAACGACAACACCCTAATAACCATACGTACCTTCAAAAATAAAGACGAAGCCATGGGCTACTATAATTTTATTTTATCCAAACCTGAAATTTTTGCCAGTGTAGATAAAAGAAATTTCTACGTTATGGTTATTACTACTCACAATGTTGGCTTATTGCTTGATTCGGGCAATTTTGATGCCTATAAAACTTTTTTTAATGTGAATTATTTAGGATTGAAACAGTAAAAAATGACTTTTTCTAACACAATATATACTGCTATGGGGGCCGAATTTATACTTCCAATTGACGCTATAAACGAAAAACTAAAAGATATTCGTGCCTTTATTTTTGATTGGGATGGCGTTTTTAATACCGGGCAAAAGCAAGCCTCTGATACTTCCAGCTCGTTTAATGAAATAGACTCTATGGGTACTAATTTATTGCGTTTTTCTCAATACATACAACAACAACAAATGCCTATAAGCGCTGTTATTTCAGGAGAAAAAAACACTTCGGCTTTCTATTTTTCTCAAAGAGAACATTTTGATGCTTCCTATTTTAAAGTATTTCATAAAAAAAAGGCGCTGCATCATTTTTGCCAAACGCATCATATAAGCCCCAAACAAGTTTGTTTTTTCTTTGACGATGTACTTGATTTGGATATAGCCGAAGAAGTGGGCTTGCGCATTTTAATACCCCGAGATGCCAGCGTTTTATTTACCCACTATGTAAAAAAAAATAAGTTGGCTGATTGCATCACCGCCGCTCAATCGGGGCAGTTTGCCGTGCGAGAAGCTTGCGAAACGCTGATGGGAATTGCCGGTGTTTTTGATGCTGCGATCAAGCATCGTACGAAGTATAGCACTATCTACCAATCTTACATAGCGCAGCGCCAAACGCTGCAAACTCATTTTTTTACACTGCAAGAAAACAACATCGTAGAAGTTAATATGCCTTAAAACATTTTTCAGCTTGGTATTTTACCTGCTTACCTTGATTCTCACCAGAAATGAAACGGAGGCAATTAATTATCAAGAGACTGGCTCTCAACCACTGTTAGCAGCATTTTTTAGTCGTGTTTATGCCCTCTAAAAAAACTGGTCATTGTATCAAGTGCGTTTTTATGATGCATTCGCTCTCCGTTTTCAAGTGAGTCTTTTGCAATTACCGAAGCCCTTTTTTGCATTGTTTTTTCGTAGGCAGAAATCGCATCTTTTATTGAATTATGTTGGTCGGTTGTCAAGCATTCACTTAATTCTAACGCATCAAGCATGGCCATATTTACGCCTTCGCCTGCAAAGGGTGGCATTAGGTGTGCTGCATCACCAAGCATGGTTAAGTTTGGTAAAGTTTCCCAAGTTTGGTTTAACGGCATGCAGTTTATCGGCCTTGGAACAAATGGCGTTTCTGCATTTTCAAATAATTCCTGCCAAATGTTATCCCATTCAAAATATTTTTTCTTAAACCATTCAAGCATTTGTGTTTTGTTTGAAAAATCCAAGCCAATTTTGGAAGCCCAATTTTCTTCCGCTTTAAAACTTGCATAAAACCCAACTTCTCCATGGGCTTTTTGCCCCATCAAAATATTTTTTTCATTACCGAAAGCCATAATTTTTCCACCACGAAGTATAGCCGAAATTTTTGGCAGGTATTTTTCAGCGTCATACACATTGCCTTCAAGCATTATAATACCCGAATAAAAATGTTTTATGTCTGTAACGTGGTGTCTGATTTTTGAATTTGCTCCATCAGCAGCTATTACAATATCGGCATAAGCTGTTGTGTTATTCTTAAAATACAGCAGCCAGCCTTCATTTTGTTTTTCCATGGAGATAAAATGGCTGTCCCACAAAATTGTGTCTGATTGTAATGAATCGATTAAGATTCTGCGTAATACACCTCTATCCATTTCCGGTCTAAAATGCTCACTACCAAAGTTTTCATCTTTTTCATTTCATGATTGCTGTAAATGATTTCAGCTCGTTCATTTACAATACTCATTTTATCTGCACCAACAAGGAAGTTTTTTTTAAACTCTGCCATTAGGTTTGCTTTTCTTAGTGCGGCTAAGCCCGAATTGTCGTGCAAGTCAAGCGGCGAACCTTGCACTCTTGCGCTTCTATTGGTGTCTCTTTCGTAAACTTTTACATGAGCGCCTTTTAGTTGTAAAAGTTTGGCTAATGTAAGTCCTCCCGGGCCGCCCCCAACTATTCCTACATGTTTGTCTTTTAATAACATTTTTCTAATTATCTTATCTGTGAATGTGTAGGATATGCTACTGTAAAATTGCTGCTTACAAGTATTACACCCGATAGCTTACCTCTAAGTTGTGAATTTCAATAAGAGGTTTCAAAAACGCTTCTAAATCATACACACAAAGCTGCGAGGCTGCATCACATAAGGCTTTTTCTGGGTTGGGGTGTGTTTCAATAAAAATACCATCTACCCCACTGGCTACCCCTGCCCTGCTAAGTACCGGTAAAAACTCGCGCGCCCCGCCTTTGGCATCAGAGCTGGGTATGCCGTATTTGCGCACGCAATGGGTAACATCAAACACAACCGGATAGCCTAAATTATTTAAGTGATAAAAGCTACGAGGATCCACAATTAAATCATTATAGCCAAAGGTGTAACCACGCTCTGTTAAAATAATATGGTCATTACCGCTATCAATACATTTTTGCAAAGGGTGCTTCATATTGTCGGGAGCTAAAAATTGTCCGTGTTTTATATTTACCACACGCCCTGTTTTTGCAGCAGCCACCAAAAGAGTGGATTGCATGCATAGGTAAGCCGGAATTTGCAACACATCGCACACTTCGCCTGCAGCGGAGGCTTGATCCGGATAATGAATATCCGTAAGCACCGGGAAGCCAAACTGTTCTTTTACCTTGGCTAATAAAGCTACTCCTTTTGATAATCCGGGGCCATCGTAATACTTTAAGCTGCTTCTATTATCTTTTTGAAAAGACGATTTATAAATAACCTGAATACCCAAGCGTTCAGAAACTTCTTTTAGCTTTTCGGCTGTTTTTAGCATAATGCTTTCTTCTTCTATAACGCAGGGGCCTGATATTAAAAATAACTCTTTGCTACCGCAACTGATGTTGCCTACCGATACTATTTTTTTGCTCATATTTTTATTAAAAAAGTGTTACAAAGGTATGGAATATAACAGTATCTGCTATGGAATAGCGCTAATTTTGAAACAAACGCCCTTCCATTAAAGCAAAAAGCCCCGCTTGAGGCGAGGCTTTTCACTTTTGTAATTAAAATTACTTGTTTACTTTTTTAGCTAAGTCAGCTCCTGCTTTAAACTTAACTACTTTTTTAGCAGCAATTTTAATTTCTTTCCCTGTTTGAGGGTTACGTCCTAAACGAGCAGAACGTTTAGAGATAGAGAAAGAACCGAAACCTACTAAAGCGATGCGGTCGCCTTTTTTTAGTTGTTTTTCGATTGTTTCAATGGTTGCTTCTAACGCACGGCCTGCATCGGCTTTGGTTAGTTTTGAGTGCGATGCAATAGCATCAATTAATTCACCTTTGTTCATGTTTTTTTTGTTTTTAAGGGTTAAACTTTATTTTATTTTGAACAAGGCAAATATATATACGAAAAAGGCATTTGTCAAGGGATATAATGCTAAAAAGTGTTATTTTTGTTGATAAACAAGCCTTTTGTTGATAAATAGAGCTCAAACCCCTTTAAAAATAGGGTTTTCAACATATTAACAAGCTGAATTTATTTGCCAACAAGGCTTTTTAGCACAACACGCGGCAAGAAACGGCTGTAGCAAGGGCTTACCACACGTTTATAAAAAGCGATCGTCCGGCTTAAAAGAAAATCCTTTTAAAAATTCAGAGATACGAAGTTTTTTCTTGCCTGCCATTTGCAGCTCTGTAATAAATACAAACCCATTGAGTACGGCTACTTTTAAATACGTTTTTCCATCGCTATGTATCGTGCCTATTCTGCTATTGTGTGCTGTTTTATCCGGTACTGTTTCATATATTTTAAATACAACTTGCTTTTGATTGTGCTCTAAGGTTGTCCACGCACAGGGATAAGGCGACAAACCTCGTATATGGTTGTGTATTTTTTCTACCGTATGATCCCAAACTATTTGACACGTTTCTCTAAAAATTTTAGGTGCGTGTTTTATGTTGTTATTGTTTTGTTCTTGCAAGGTATAATTGCCGTTTTGTATTTTTTGTACGCTTTTCAAAAGCAGTTGCGCTCCTTGCATCATCAATATATCGTGCAGTTGTCCGGCATTCATATCGGGTGTAATCATTACTTTTTCTTGCATCAAGATAGAGCCGGTATCAATTTCATGTTGAAGTTTAAAGGTGGTAATACCGGTTTCTTGTTCGCCGTTTATGAGTGCCCAATTTATAGGGGCGGCCCCTCTGTATTGAGGCAGTAAAGAGGCATGCAAATTGTACGTGCCCAAGGGCGGTAAATTCCATACCAATTCGGGCAACATTCTAAAGGCAACAACTAATTGCAAATCGGGTTTTAATCTTTTCAACTCTTGCAAAAAAGATTCTTCTTTTAGGTTTTGTGGTTGCAATACAGGTATGCTGTGTTGTACAGCAAACTGTTTTACCGCGCTGGTTTGTACTTGTTGGCCTCGTCCGGCGGGCTTATCGGGCATGGTTACTACTGCTACTACCTGATAGTTATTTTCTATTAAAATTTGTAAGGAGGCTACCGCAAACTGCGGAGTACCCATAAATATAATGCGCATATTTTATAGTTATTTAAAACGTATTCCTTTGGGAACAAACATAGATGCGTCTCCGTTGTTACGCACAATATCACGAATGATGGTAGAGTTTATGGCGGAATGTTCGGGCAGTGGCATGATAAAAATAGTTTCTATGTTAGAGAGACTTCTATTCATTTGGGCTATGGCTTTTTCAAATTCAAAATCGGTACTGGTGCGCACCCCACGAATAATATATTGTGCGTTATTTTTTTTACAAAAATCAATTGTTAGGCCGCTAAAGCGCTGCACGCTGACACCGGGTGTATTTTTAAAAACATGTTCAATCCATTTTTTTCGTTGCGCTTCCGAAAACATATATTGCTTATTGCTATTGGTGCCCAGTGCAATAATAATTTCATCAAACAAATGTATGGTGCGTTTTACCAAGGCTTCGTGCCCAACAGTAAAAGGATCGAATGAACCCGGAAATACGGCTATGCGCTTTTTTGTTTTACTCATGGTGCCTAAAAATACTAAAGTTTACGTTACCGTAGCTTCTTTGTTCCACAAAGTTTTTTAAACCGGCAAGTTGGGTTTTGCTACCGTGCTCTATTATTAAAATGCCTTTGGGTGCCAGTATGTTTTGCTTAAAAATGGCTTCGCTTATCTGTGCTATCCAAGAAACATCGTAAGGAGGATCGGCAAAAATAAAATCGTAAAAACTATTTTGCGTTTCTATAAACTTAAAAACATCCGATTTAAAAGCCTGCACCCCTTTTATATTAAGGCTTTGCGCTGTACTGTTTACAAATTTTACGCAATTAAAATGGGCATCAACAGCCGTTACTTTTTCGGCACCGCGCGAAGCACACTCTATACTAATGTTACCGGTACCGCAACACAAGTCAAGCACTTGGGCTCCCATCAAATCCATACGACTGGCAAGCATATTAAACAAAGCTGTTTTGGCCAAATCAGTAGTAGGGCGCACCGGCAACCCCTGCGGTGGGTTAATAAAACGCCCGCCCAATGTACCGCTTATAATGCGCATAAATACAAATTGAATAAAGAATAATAAAAATGGTTGGGCAGTTCTTTAAAGTCATCTTGAAGCAGAATAGAGGAGTGGGTTACCGCAAACTTTATTTTAGGAATGTACGACTTTAAAAACTGATGCAAGTCTGATTGCGCTTCTATTGCACCGGATAAAACAAGCTCCGTTTCTTGCAACAAAAAATGGTTTTGCTCCCAAGCAGCTAAGATAAAATACAAAAAATCTTCTTGCGTTTCATAAGAAAAAGAATTAAAAAAAATCATTTTTTTGTCGTACAAAATCACATCAAAAGAATTGTGTTGCACGTGCACCAAGCAGGTTTTATTTTTTTTGGAAGATAGTGCCGAAAGGCTTTCCGACAGGTAGCTTGTTTTGTGTTTTATTTGATTGTTTGGAAATGATTTATCTATTTTTTCTTTTAGTTTTTCGTCTATAGCGTACACACAGCAACTATCGTTAGCATATAAAGAGTCGCTAAAACACAAGGTGTCCTTTTCAATAGGGTGATTAAAAGAAAGCCATTCTTGCCGGTGTTGCACTTGGTATAAGGCTTTGGGCACCAAAGTATAAGTGTTTTGCAACAAGCCTACATATACCTGTGCGTAGGTTTGCGAAAAAAAAGCCTCTGTTTTAGTTAAACGCCCCCACATATCGTGTTCTTTTTCGGCAAGCGAGCAGCTATGATGCTGCAAATACACGGGCTGGTGTTGCTCGGTAAACAAAGCAGTACGAATAAGCCCGTGATCAATTTCTATGCAGGCGCGCAAACGCGAGCTTTGCTTAAAATCAAAGTTAGGATTTATAATTTTTTTACTAATTGTAGTGTGCATCGTTGCTTAGTGCCCCGCGAAGATACTGTATATATACGGGTGTACAAAATTTATACAAAACCGTTCTTTTTTTTTAATACTAAAACCATTGTTAGAAACTCTTTTTAACTATCGCTCCTTCTTTAAGTATCATAGCGTATCTTTGGCTATGCGTTTTATTTTATTATATGTTGTTGTTTTTTATGTTCGTGCTTTTTCGCAAGAGTACCAACAAATAAAAAATAGATTTGACGCCTACCTCAATTACCATCAAGGCTTAAACAACCGAGTAGAAATAACACAAGAAAAAATCACTTTATACGATAAAGATAAAAAACCGTTTGTGTTTTTAAAAAAAGAGTGGTCTTTGCTTGCAAAAAAAAACAATGAAAAAGGAAATCTCATAAAAATAATGATAGACCCTGGGCATATAGCGGGCACTATGGATATGGCACGGATAGAACAAAAATTTCTTCATTTTACCCGACAGGCATATCCTCATTTAAAGCGCGATAGTTTGGATATAGCCGAAGGAATACTAACTTTTCAAACAGCTTATATCCTAAAAAAAATGCTGGAAACAAAAGGCTTTGAAGTAGCCCTTACTCGGCAAAGCAACAGCACCTCGTTTGGCTGCACCTATCAAGAATGGATAGAAAAATACAAAAAGAAAGTGCTGGATAGTTTATTAAATAACAACCAAATAAGTTTGCAAAAACACAACATACTGATGAAAGAAAATGAACAAAAGTTTTTTATCCATTTTTTTAAAGAGTACGAACTAAAACAACGCGCGCTCATAATAAACAACTACAAGCCGGATATAACCATTATTATTCACTACAATGTAGATGAAAAAAATACAGACTGGAAAAAACCCAGCGATAAAAATTTTTGCATGACCTTTGTGCCCGGCTGCATTACACCCGAAAACCTTGCTACAGAGGCCGACAGAACCAATTTTATACGCCTGCTGCTGAGCAATCATATAGACGAAAGCCAAAGACTATCCTATTTGGTAGTACAAGAGTTATCAAAACAATTAAACCTGCCTATTGCAAAAAAAACAGACGCTACCTACCTATCAGAGCACTGTGTGCCCACACCCAATAAAGGCGTATATGCCCGCAACTTGGCCTTATGCCGAATGGTGCAAAGTCCCTTGGTATATGCAGAGTGCTTATATCAAGACAATGAAAGCGAATGCTACCCACTTAGTCAAAATAACGACACCGCGTACGGCATTAAAACAAATCAACGCGTGCAACTGGTCGCACGGGCTTTTTTCAATGCGGTTATGCAATTTTACAACCAATAGCACCGTTATTTTTATGATTTTATAGCTGTTTTTCAGCATGTTAGCCTTATTTAGGTTTTTTAACAAAATTATTATGCGTGCATAATAATTTTTATATACATTTGTGTTGGCTTATGACAAAAAAACACACCGAAACAATAGATTCTAAATTAAAAACAGCTTGGCAAACAGTTAGTCGTATGTATAATAACGAAGCTATTTTGCACGACGCCACCATTGCCATCGCTCACTTTTTATTGAACGTAGATAGCCACGAAGGCTCTTTTGCTTCTGACATTGCACCGGCCTTGGGTATGGAAAGCACTTCCTTATCGCGCATTATATCTTCTTTAGAAGAGAAAAAAATAATTATCAGAAAAAACGACAAAACAGATAAACGAAAAATTTTAATTACCCTTACCAAAAAAGGAAAAGAACAAAAAGAATTAGCTAAAAACATTGTGCGCAATTTCAACCAGCTAGCCGAAATAAAGCTAGGTAAGCAACGAGTAGAAGATTTTTTTTCCACTATTGACGAAATTGTGTCCATAGCCGAAGAACGAACCAAACAATTAAAAAAATAAATACAATGAGCGCAAAAATAATTATTCAAAAAGTAGCCGTACTTGGCTCTGGTGTTATGGGCAGTCGCATAGCCTGTCATTTTGCCAATATAGGCTGCGAAGTACTTTTGTTGGATATCGTTCCTAAAGAACCAAATGATTCCGAGAAAGCAAAAAAACTTACGCTTGAAAGCAAGCAGGTACGAAACAGAATAGCTACCGATGCCTTAGCGTTTGCACTGAAATCAAACCCATCACCTATCTATAAAAAAGCATTTGCGTCAAGAATTAGCATCGGAAATTTTGATGACGATATGAAAAAAATCACCAACTGCGATTGGGTAATTGAAGTAGTTATTGAAAATTTAGACATCAAGAAAAAAGTTTTTGAAAACGTAGAAAAATTTCGCAAACCCGGAACACTTATTACCTCCAACACCTCCGGCATCCCTATTCATCTAATGACCGAGGGGCGTAGCGATGATTTTAAAGCCCATTTTTGCGGCACGCACTTTTTTAACCCTCCGCGCTATTTAAAATTATTAGAAATTATTCCAACGCCACACACCAACAAAGAAGTAGTTGATTTTTTAATCCATTACGGTGAAAAGTATTTAGGCAAAACTACCGTGCTCTGCAAAGATACCCCTGCCTTTATTGCCAACCGCGTAGGCGTATTTGGTATTATGGCACTGCTGCACATCGTAGAAAAAATGGGTTTAACCGTTGAAGAGGTTGACAAACTAACAGGCCCTGTTCTTGGTCGCCCAAAATCAGCCACCTTCCGCACGGGCGATGTGGTAGGCCTCGACACGCTTGTATTAGTTGCTAACGGGTTGAAACAAAACTGCCCGCAAGATGAAGCAAAAGATTTGTTTGTGCTGCCGGAGTATTTGAAAAAAATGGTAGAAAACAAATGGCTGGGAGATAAAACCGGACAAGGATTTTACAAAAAAGTAAAAAACAAAGAAGGAAAATCAGAAATACAAGCACTGGACCTAAAAACACTTGAATACA
This sequence comes from Bacteroidota bacterium, assembly GCA_018267475.1. GTDB lineage: Bacteria > Bacteroidota > Bacteroidia > B-17B0 > Aurantibacillaceae > PALSA-968. The sequence goes on from JAFDYI010000005.1 coordinate 217,737, forward strand.
AACCATCACAAAAAGTAAAATTTGCAACGCTTGAATTAACCAAACCCATCGACAACTTAAAAGAACGCGTTAAAGTTTTGGTTGCCGGAAAAGACAAAGCCGGCGATTTTTACCGCGCCACCTTTGCTGCGCTGTTTCAATATGTTTCCAACCGTATTCCCGAAATTTCAGACGAATTGTATCGTATTGATGATGCGCTGAAAGCAGGATTTGGATGGGATTTGGGGCCTTTTGAATATTGGGACGCCATAGGAGCGAAAGAAGCGGTAGCCCTCATGGAAAAAGAAAACACCAAACCGGCAGCTTGGGTTGTTGAAATGTTGCAAAATAACACTTCGTTCTACAAAATTGAAAATGGAGTAAAAAAATACTACGACATTCCTTCTAAATCATACAAAATAATTCCGGGCACCGAAGAGTTTATTTCGCTTGACAATATCCGTTCCACCAAAACTATTTGGAAAAACAGCGGTGTAACGATTACCGACCTAGGCGATGGAATTATTAACGCCGAGTTTCATACCAAAATGAACACCATTGGCGGCGAAGTACTGCAAGGCCTAATGAAAGCCGTAGATATAGCAGAAAAAGACTATAAAGGATTAGTCATTAGCAACGAAGGGGCTAACTTTTCAGCAGGCGCAAACGTAGGTATGATATACATGATGGCCGTTGACCAAAATTGGGACGAGTTGAACTTTGCAGTTAAAGCATTTCAAAGCGCTACTATGCGCTTGCGTTATTCCTCCATTCCGGTAGTAGCAGCGCCCCACAACCTAACACTAGGCGGTGGTTGCGAAATTTGTTTGCACGTTGATAAAGTAGTAGCTCATGCCGAAACCTATATAGGCTTAGTAGAGTTTGGCGTGGGCCTGATTCCCGGCGGAGGAGGCACTAAAGAATTTGCTTTGCGCCTAAGCGACTCCTTACATGAAGGCGATACTGAAATGAATGCCTTTCGCGATAAGTTTTTAACTATTGGTCAAGCTAAAGTAGCTACTTCGGCCTATGAAGCCTTTGACATGGGCATTTTAGTAAAAGGCAGAGATAAGGTGGTGGTATCTCGTGTACGACAACTAGCCGAAGCCAAAGAAGAATGTTTGCAAATGGCTCATGCCGGCTACACCAAACCAACCCCACGAAACGATATTCGTGTGCTGGGCAATACAGCGCTTGGCTTGGTGTATGTAGGGGCCGACTCCATGAAAAGCGGAAACTACATCAGCGAGCACGACCAAAAAATTTCTCAAAAATTAGGATATGTTTTAGCCGGAGGAAATTTATCGCAACCCACAACCGTATCCGAACAATATCTGTTGGATTTAGAGCGAGAAACCTTTGTGCAACTTTGTGCAGAAAGAAAAACATTAGAGCGCATACACAGCATTATTAATGGAGGAAAAATTCTTCGCAATTAGTATTGAGTAGTGAGATTTGAGTATTGAGAAAATTGGCACAAAATGCACAACATAAAAGAACTTAAAATATGGAATAAAGCAATGGAACTTGCAGTTGAAATATATAAGGCTACTGAGAAATTTCCGAAGGAAGAAACCTATGGTTTGACTTTGCAAATAAGAAGAACTGCTATTTCAATTCCTTCAAATATTTCTGAAAGAGCCGGAAGAAATTCTAAAAATGAATTCAGACCCTTTTCATCTATTGCTAATGGACCTTCTTATAAGTTGCAATCTCAGTTTGTTCTCTCAAACCGATTCAATTTATTAACAGACGAGACAACAGAAATTTTATCGACTAAAATCGATGAGATTCAAAAAATGAATTATAGTTTTTAAAAATCATTAAATAATTAACCAGATGAAGTATGAGCAATCTCAAATATCAATACTAACATCTCAAATCTAATAAACATGAATGCATATATAGTAGCCGGCTTTAGAAGCGCCGTAGGAAAAGCGAACCGAGGTGGATTTCGTTTTACACGCCCCGACGATTTAGCGGTGGAAGTGATACAACACCTGTTGGCTTCCGTTCCCAATGTGGATAAAGAACGTATTGACGATCTACTGGTAGGTAACGCCATGCCCGAGGCAGAGCAAGGACTCAACGTAGCTCGTTTAATTTCACTTATGGCCTTGGGTACCGATAAAGTTTCGGGGGCAACCATAAACCGTTATTGTGCTTCGGGTTTAGAAACCATTGCTATCGCCTCTGCAAAAATTCATGCGGGCATAGCCGATTGCATTATTGCAGGCGGTACTGAAAGCATGAGCCTGATCCCTATGGGTGGCTGGCGCGTAGTACCAAACCCTAAAGTAGCTAAGGAACATGCCGATTGGTATTGGAATATGGGCTTAACAGCCGAAGCGGTAGCCAAAGAGTTTAACGTATCGCGTGAAGACCAAGATGCGTTTAGCTACCACTCGCATCAAAAAGCTATTGCAGCCATGAAAGCAGGAAAGTTTAAAGAAGAGATTGTTCCTATAAAAATATCTGAAACCTATTTAGATGAAAATCAAAAACGAAAAACACGCGATTTTGTAGTAGCAGAAGATGAAGGCCCTCGCGCCGACACCTCTATTGAAGCGCTTGCAAAACTAAAACCCGTTTTTGCCGATGGCGGAAGCGTAACCGCCGGAAATTCATCGCAAACCAGCGATGGCGCCGCCTTTGTGATGGTATGCAGCGAAAAATTTATGAAAGAGCATAACTTAAAACCCATCGCACGTTTAGTATCTCATGCGGTAGCCGGTGTGCCTCCACGCATTATGGGCATTGGGCCCATCGCCGCTATTCCTAAAGCTGTGGAAAAAGCCGGTCTGAAAATAAACGACATTGATTTATTTGAATTGAACGAAGCATTTGCTTCTCAATCATTAGCCGTTGTACGAAAATTAGAAATAAATCCCGATAAAGTGAACGTAAACGGGGGCGCTATTTCCCTTGGGCACCCACTTGGCTGTAGCGGCGCAAAACTATCAGTACAAATGTTTAATGAATTACGAAGACAAAACAAAAAATACGGTGTAGTAACCATGTGTATTGGCACCGGTCATGGCGCTGCAGGTGTATTTGAGTTGTTATAGCAAACGCTGGAAAAGTAATGGAAGTAGAAACAAAAATAAAACTTAACGAAATAGCTGTTAAAAAAAATGAGTTCTATCCCAATAGACCTACCATCATTTTTTTACACGATTCGTTGGGGTGTATTGATTTATGGCGAGATTTTCCTCAAAAAATGAGTGATATAACAAAATGCAATGTGCTTGTTTACGACCGACAAGGCTATGGAAAGTCCTGCCCATTTTCCTATTCCAAACGAGACAACTACTATATGGAACAAGAAGCCGACATCTTGAATGAATTGTTAGATTATTGGAACATAAACAATGCCATACTTTTTGGGCATAGTGATGGCGGATCAATTGCTTTGATTGCTGCAGGAAAATTTCCCAAAAAAATTACCGGTATTATTACTGAAGGGGCACATGTTTTTGTGGAGGACATAACTATTCAAGGAATAAAAAAAGCCATAGCCCAGTATAAAACAACTGATTTAAAAACTAAGTTAGAAAAATATCATGGGAGCAAAACAGAAGATCTGTTTTTTGCATGGACTGATACTTGGACAACAAATGAATTTAAAACATGGAACATAGAAAATTTCTTGCCATTCATCCAATGTCCTTCTTTAATTATTCAAGGTAAAGATGACGAATATGGAACGTTAAATCAAGTAGAAAAAATAACAAAACAAGTCAGGGGAAAATCTTTCGCTTTAACTATTCCTAATGTCAAACATACACCGCACAAAGAAACCGAAGAGTTCATTTTAGAAAAAGCAAGCACGTTTATTAAGGAATTGGAAAATAAAATATGACAAAATCCATTTTAATAGAGGCCTTTTGTGAAAAGCACAAAGAATTTTCAGCATACATCAATTCGTTGAGTGATGCTGATTTTGTATTTGCTGCTAAAGATAAGTGGTCGGCGGGGCAGCAATTAGAGCACGTCTATTTATGCGTAGTACCTCTTACAAAAGCCTTAGCATCTAAAGAGTATATAGAACAAAAATTTGGAAAAATAAACCGCCCCATCTGGAGTTATGAAGAAATAGTAATTCGCTACACCAACGCTTTAAAAAATGGAGGAAAAGCCCCGGAACGTTTTGTTCCTTCAACAGTAGCCTTGGGTAAAAAGGCGGAGCTAACAGATGCTTTAAACGAAACTTTGAAAACCATTTCGCATCACTGGGAAACGTTTTCAGAAGAAGACCTTGATACCCTGGTGCTGCCACACCCTTTGCTTGGCAACATGACAATCAGAGAGTTTTTTTATTTAATGGCCGACCATGCCACGCATCACATGAACCAAACTAAGAAAAACATAAACACACCCTCATAAAATAACTTTTAAACAATAAAAAATCATGAAAACAAAAGGCGGAGAATTTATTATTAAAGAAACCAACGCACAAGACATTTTTATTCCGGAACAATGGAGCGAAGAGCAATTGATGATGAAAAAAACCTGCGAAGATTTTGTAGCTCAAGAGGTATGGCCTCACTTAGACAGGATTGACAATCAAGAAGCGGGTTTAGTGCCCTCTATCTTAGAAAAAGCAGGAGGTCTGGGTATTTTAGGTATTTCCATTCCTGAAAATCTAGGCGGCTTGGGTTTTGATTTTGTTACCTCTATGCTTACTACCGAAGTGATTGGCGGAGCCCACTCCGTAGCGGTGTCGCTATCTGCTCATACCGGCATTGGCACACTTCCTATTTTGTACTATGGCAATGAGGAACAAAAGAAAAAATACATTCCAAAGTTAGCCACCGGCGAATGGAAAGCTTGCTATTGCTTAACCGAACCGGGCAGCGGCTCTGATGCCAACAGCGGAAAAACCCATGCTAAACTCTCTGCCAATGGAAAACATTATATCCTTAACGGACAAAAAATGTGGATTACCAACGGCGGTTTTGCCGATGTGTTTACCGTATTTGCTAAAATAGACGATGACAAAAACCTGTCTGCTTTTATTGTAGAAAAATCGTTTGGCGGTATTTCTCTAAACCCGGAAGAGCATAAGATGGGCATTAAAGGAAGCTCTACACGACAAGTATTTTTTAATGATTGCAAAGTACCGGTAGAAAACCTGTTATCAACACGCGAAAATGGTTTTAAAATTGCTGTCAATATATTAAACATTGGTCGTGCCAAATTAGCCGGAGCAGCCATAGGTGCCTCTAAACAAGTAGCCACTAAAGCCATACAATATGCCAACGAACGCAACCAGTTTGGCCGCCCTATCTCAAAATACGGAGCCATTCGATACAAATTAGCCGAGCAGGCCATACGCACATACGCTTCGGAAAGCGCTACCTACCGCGCGGCACAAAACATAGAAGATGCCATACATGAGCTAATACAAGGCGGTATGGACGAGGCTAAAGCCAAGCTAAAAGGCATTGAGCAGTTTGCCGTTGAGTGCGCCATCTTAAAAGTACACGGCTCGGAAGTATTGGATTACGTAGCCGACGAAGGGGTGCAAGTATATGGTGGAATGGGGTACAGCGCCGAAGCCCCTATGGATAGAGCCTATCGCGATGCACGCATCAACCGCATATTTGAAGGCACAAACGAGATAAACCGCATGCTTATTGTAGATATGATTTTGAAACGTGCCATGAAAGGCGAACTTGATTTGATGGGACCTGCACAAGCCGTAGCAGCCGAATTAGTTGGCATTCCGGAAATGGCCGAACCCGATGATACGCTGTTTGCCTACGAAAAAAATGCAATAAAAAACTATAAAAAAGCCGTACTTATGGTAGCCGGCGCAGCCGTTCAAAAACTAATGACCACCTTAGGTAAAGAACAAGAAATTTTAATGAATATAGCCGATATGGCCATAGAAACTTATGTATCGGAATCTGTTTTATTACGCACCGAAAAACTAGTGAGTATGCGCAACGAAAGCGAATGTCAAGAGCAGCTGGCTATGATGCGCGTATATGTAAATGATGCTTGCGATAAAATTTACCTATATGGAAAAGAAGCGCTGAACAGTTTTGCTGAAGGCGATGAACTGCGTATGATGTTAATGGGACTAAAACGCTTTACTAAACAAGAACCCTTTAACCCGAAGGCAGCCCGCCAACAAGTAGCCGAAAAACTAATTACTGAAAACAAATACTGTTTTTAGCTTCTAACTGCTGTTGCCAGTTTGCAACAACGTATTTTTTTTTACAAAATCCTCACTAAGTGGGTATTTTTCTTTTAAATCCCCTTGTATGCGTATCCTTTGCTTAAAAAACAGAGATACCTGCTTTATGAATTTTACGTTTCTTTTTTTTACCGGTAGCGTGCCGCGTGAGGTATTAAAAAACATTGTTGCTGTAAAACACGAAACATTCAAGCGGTTCAAAAACAAGAAGCCCCTCTCTACCGTTCTAATGCGATAGAAAAACATTAAATTTAGAACGCGCAATCAGTTGCTTGGTTTCTTTGTGCAGAGTGGTATTGTTTTTTTTATCTAATCTAAGGGTAAGCAAATTATAACGCACGGTAAAATAGTTTTTTGAAATAAAATAGAACGCATCCGGCTTTATTTTTTTCATCATTTTTTAGGCTTGCTCGCGTTTTCCTGTATATAAATAGCACTCGGCCGCCAGCAGTTGAAACTGCCTGTAATATCCTTTCCAAACAAACTCGCGATGCATTTTGTAATCTTTTACGGCAAGCCCCATCAGCTTAATAGCTTCTTTAAAATGATGAGTTAGCACCAAGCCGTCCACCACAAAATAATGAAAGCCCGGAAAATTTTTAAAATGCAAACCAACACGAGGCATCCTTTTTTCGATACTAAAAATTTGTTGCAATAGTTTGTTTAACGGTTTTTTTGCTACAAAATGGGTGTATAATAACATGCATTGATAATACCTGCCCATAGGCATGGGGTGTATGGCTTCGGGTATTTCAAGCGCCATTAAAATATCGTAGTAGCGTTGCATCAAGGCAAGGTCTTGCAACAAAAAAGCTCTAAAAAAAGCAGGCAATGACCAAATATCTGTGCTTCGGGTGTTTTTTTACATTTTAAGTATTCGATATACCCCTTATATTGAAACGAAACTAAATTGTCATAATCAGGGAAATGTTCAAAGTAAAAAACCTGCGCTAATTTGTTTTTTGCCAAATCGGGTATTACACTCTCAAAAGCAAAAGGATCGACGCGTAGGCGCTCGGCAATTCTTCTAGATACAAGCTGCATCGTTTCATCATTATCAGCAATGTTGTAATAATCTTTAATGTTAAAAATGTTTTTAAATAAAGCCAACTCTTCTTTCGTTACACTCCCTTTATTCGTTTCTTGGTTTACAAAATGATTCCAACTATCATAACCGCAATAAACAGCCAGCACATTTAATGTTTGATACGAATCCTGAAAACCGCTGGCATAAAAACCCATAAATCGTTTTAAGGTTGCCGGACTGAGGTAGTGTTTTGTTTTTCTAATAATAGCATCGCTTAAGCCGTGGCAATCAACGGGGTTTTCTATACCAAGGGCGTAAACATACTTTACTTTTTCTTTTAGCGCTTGTGCTTTATTAGCAGGTACGGTGTTAGGTGTTCTTGCCATAGTGTTCCATGCAAAAGTATCATTTTATTTTTTTACGCTTTTAATGAACGTTAATGAATTTTAAATGAAAACAAAAATAAGGTTTATTTGTAAAAAAATTATTGAATATAGAAAAGAAGGGATTAATAGCACAAAAAATGCAGCTTAATGAAGTCAATAAAAAATGCACATTAAAAGGTTGCAATTACACTTTTTAAGTTACACACTTTGTGGGATAGTGTTGCTGAACTTACCAAAGCGCCTAGTTTCTTTTTTTTTATACTTTCTTTAGAAGAATTATGC
>JAFDYI010000006.1 GCA_018267475.1 Bacteroidota bacterium
GAAGCTGCTGCCAAGAAAAAAGAGGAAGAAGAAGCCAAGGCTAAAGCCGCTGCCGATGCTGCCGCCAAAGCAAAAGCTGATGCCGATGCCAAAGCGAAAGCCGATGCCGATGCCAAAATGAAGGCCGATGCAGAAGCTGCCGCCAAGAAAAAAGCCGAAGAAGAAGCTAAGGCCAAAGCCGATGCTGTCGCTAAAGCAAAAGCCGAGGCCGATGCGAAAGCAAAAGCCGATGCAGAAGCTGCCGCCAAGAAAAAAGTCGAAGAAGAAGCCAAGGCCAAAGCCGCTGCCGATGCTGCCGCCAAAGCAAAAGCTGATGCCGATGCCAAAACGAAAGCCGATGCTGCTGCCAAAGCAAAAGCTGAGGCCGATGCCAAAGCGAAAGCTGAGGCCGATGCGAAAGCGAAAGCTGATGCCGATGCGAAAGCAAAAGCCGCTGCCGATGCTGCTGCCAAAGCGAAAGCTGAGGCCGATGCCAAAACGAGGGCTGATGCAGAAGTTGCTGCCAAGAAAAAAGCCGAAGAAGAAGCCAAGGCCAAAGCCGATGCCAAAGCGAAAGCCGATGCCGATGCCAAAACGAAAGCCGATGCGGAAACTGCTGCGAAAGCAAAAGCCGATGCCGATGCCAAAGCGAAAGCCGATGCAGAAGCTGCTGCTGAAGCAAAAAGAAAAGCAGATGAGGAAAGAGGCAAAGCTAAAAATACAGTCCGCCAAGCTTTAGGCGGCAACGATGTGCAATACAAAGCTGCCATTGATAAAGGAAATAATAACATGAAATACAAGCAGTATCAAAATGCGGCAACTGCTTTTTCAGAAGCATTGTCTTACAAACCAAACGATGCGTACGCTCAGGCCCGCTTAGCCGAAGCTCAAAAAAACTTGCCTAAAAAAGATACTACTTCCATAAAAAAACAAGCGAACCCCTTAACGCTAAAATACCCGCAAGGTAAAACAGAAACTACTTTTTCAGATAAAATGGGAACGCTTACAACCATTATCTTAGTGAAGGGGGAAGATGCGTGGACTTATACTAAACGTAGATTTACCTTTGGACAAGTGTCCTACGAAAAAGATGGAGTGGTAATAACCCAGTTTCAGTGGGAAACTGAAACCAAATAAAAAATACGCTTGAAAAAAATTATTTTTATTTTTTTTCTGTTTAATCAGTTGTTAGCAGTTGCTCAAAAAAGTACAGACGAGCAATTGGCCGAGCAGTTTTTTTTGAATAAAGAATATGATAAAGCATCCGTATATTACGAAAAACTGTACAGTAAAAATTTTTTACAATACTATGCTCCTTACATCAAGTGTTTATTGGCTACTAAAGAATTTAAAAGAGCAGAAAAAGTAATTAAAAAGCAACTAAAAAACGCGCCAGATGATTTGTTTTACTATGTAGATTTGGGGCAGGTTTATAAGGCCGATAGCAATACTGTAAAAGAAAAAGAACAGTATCAAAAAGCAATAAAAGAATTAAGCTCTGATGTATCGCAAACTTTGCAGTTGGGAAAATCGTTTGTAGCCATAAAAGAATTTGATTACGCTCTTGAGGTATATAAAAAAGGGAGGCGTTTTAATGGGCGTATCTACCCGTTTTTTTATGAGTTGGCCGATGTATATAAAGCCAAGGGCGACCTGCGTGCTATGATTAACGAGTACTTAGATGCAGTTTCTTTTAATGAAAGTGAGTATCAAACGGTGCAAATGCATCTACAAAGCAGTTTGGGCTACGACGATGCTACCGGAGGTTTTAACAATCCGGTATTACGACAAGAATTGCAAAAACGCATTCAGCAAAATCCCGATAAAACGGTTTTCTCGGACTTTTTGATTTATATTCTTATCCAACAAAAAGATTTTGAAAGTGCGTTTAATCAGTGCAAGGCCTTAGATAAAAGGAAAAAAGAAGAAGGAGTTCGGGTGATGGATTTAGGGAAGATATGTGCGGTAAATGAAGATTATCAAACAGCACAAAAATGTTTTGATTATATCATATCGTTAGGGAAAAATAATTTTAATTATGGACAGGCTCGTATTGAGGCTGTAAATGTTCAGTTTGATAAAATCACCAAACAAAAAAAATATACTCCTGCCGATTTGGTTGATTTGGAGCAGAAACTAAAAAACACGATTGCCGAGTTTGGCTCTATACAGCCCAACGTAAGCACGATACATAAATTGGCTGTGCTGCAAGGTTTTTATATGAACAAACCTCAAGAGGCTATTGAAATGCTCCAAAACATTATAAATTCTTCTAACATAGACAAAGGCTCTGTAGCAGGCTTGAAGTTAGATTTGGGCGATTTGCTTTTGATTTCCGGTAATGTGTGGGACGCCTCTTTGTACTACTCTCAGGTAGAAAAGGCCTTTAAATACGAAGCAATAGGAGAAGAAGCTAAGTATAGAAACGCTAAAATAGCTTTTTATACCGGCGATTTTAAGTGGGCAAAAGCGCAATTAGATGTGCTAAAGGGAGCTACTTCCAAGCTGATAGCTAATGATGCGATGGAGCTATCTTTAGTTATTTCAGATGCTATTGGGGTAGATACGAATGAAGTGCCTTTACAAATGTTTGCCGCGGCTGATTTGCTTTTGTTGCAGCATAAAACACAAGAGGCTTTGCAGCGCTTAGATTCGATAAACTTGTTGTTTGAAAACCACTCTCTGGCTGACGATATTTATTTTAAAAAAGCAGAAGTATTTACACAGCAAGGCAAATATAAAGAAGCCATAGAAGCCTACCAACGAGTGGTAGATAATTACGGCGACAAAATATACGGAGACGATGCTTTGTTTAGGATAGCCGAAATATACCAATACCACTTAAACGATGTAGAAAAAGCGAAGCAGCTGTATCAAGATTTTTTAACCAAGTATCCCGGAAGCGTGTATAGTGTAGAAGCCCGCAAGCGATACAGAAAACTACGAGGCGATGTAGTAAATTAATGGTTTGTAGCAATATCCAATAACGATTTTAATTCTTCTATTTTATCGGTGTGTCCCAATTTTTCGTATGAAAAAATTAAATTGCGCAATACCCGAACAATAATATCGATATGAGAGCAAGGGGTATAAAAAGCAGCGCTGCTTTCTAATTTTAATTGTTTTAAAAATAAATCAATATCGCTGTGGTGAAAAACAACTCCTTTGCGGTACGGGTTGATATAGAATAAAATATGCTCTTTTATACCATTTTCATCAGAAAGGTTGATGAGGTTTTTGTCTTCATCTAAAAAAGCACAAATAAAATGCTCGGGCAAATTAACGCCGTAAATGGGTATTTTTAATTCCTGTGCTACGAGTATGTATAAGCAACTTAGCATGACCGGGTTGCCGCGTTTAGCTTCTAATAAACAATTAAAAAAAGAATTTTGTGGAGAGTAGTAGCTGGCAATGCTGCTACCGGAGAAGCCATGCACTTCGTACAAAATATGGTTTAGCACTTGTACTTTCTCAAGGGCGGTAAGGTCTTCGCGCAAATCAAGCCACACATCTTGTATTATTTGTTTTAGTTGTTTGCGTATTTTTTCTTCGTCCAAATCGGGGTATTGATAATGGGCAATCAGCAGTAAACCTTTTAATAAATCGTCGCTTTCGGTAAAAACCCATTTTTTTAGCTCGTTTTTAAGGTTTTGAAGTTGTATGTTATGAATAATTTGTTCAATGCGCTTTTGTAAAATAATATCGTAGGTGTTTTCCCATACGTTTTCTAAGTGCGGAATGGCCGGAGGCCCTAATGATAAAAATTTGTTTTTTATCTCGGTATATACATACTCGTCGGGGTCGTCCAACAGATGCACTAAAGCAGTGAATTCTTTCTTATTTATTCGTTTGCTCACCACACAAAGGTACGGCAGGGTACAGCGTATAATTAAGGCTCGTTAAATATATATTAACAATTAGCTTGTTAATCTCTCTAAGCTGTTTGTAATCAGCTTATTAACGCTTTTTTGATAATCGGGTGTGAATTCTTTTAATACCCTATTGGCAATAATTACACATACGGTGAGGCAGTTATGGTTGAGCATTTTCCCTAAACCGTACAGGGCAGAGGTTTCCATCTCAAAATTAGCGATGCGTAAACCATCTATACAAAAGCTGCTGAGTAGTTCGTTGAGCTGGGGTTTAGCTGCTTTTAGTCGCAATTGCCTGCCTTGCGGCCCATAAAAACCCGGTGCGGTGGCGGTAATACCGCTTGGGTTTCCGTCTGCAAATTTTTTGAACAGGGTATCATTGGCTTTTATACAATAGGGGAATGGTAGGTTGGCAGTCCACTGGCTGTGTTTCATAAAAGCTTGGCTGATGTGGTTTTCGTTTATAGCGGTGTAATCGGCGTAATAATTAAGCAAGCCGTCTAGGCCTAAACCGTATTGAGAAACCACCAAGGCATTAACCGGAATATCGGCTTGCAATGCCCCTGAAGTACCTAAACGAATAAGGTTTAGCTGACGCAAGGTGGGCTTCAGGCTGCGGGTTTTTAGGTCTATGTTTACGGCGGCATCTAGCTCATTTACCACAATATCAATGTTGTCGGTACCAATACCGGTAGATACCACGCTGATGCGTTTGCCATTAAAAGTGCCGGTATGGGTAACAAATTCTCGGTGTTGTATTTTGCATTCCACCTTAGAAAACAGTTTGGAAATTTGCTCCACACGCCCTTGGTCGCCTACTAAAATAACATCATCGGCTATGTGCTCTTCGTTTATATCTAAATGATATACGCGGTTTTGGTCGGTAATAATAAGTTCTGTTTCCGGAAATAGTTGCATGTTTTTTGCTCAAAAATAAGATAAAATAACGGCCTACAAAAGTATGCGGCTGTAATAAAGTTAATTCAAAAGTATTTTGTAAGTTTGAGGCCTTTAATAGAAATATACAATCTTAAATTATGCAACAAGTGATACCTGAAGAAGAAGTGATCGTAGAAAATAACCAACTGAATAAAACCAAACACCCTCCCGCTCTATATCTGCTCTTTTTTACTGAAATGTGGGAACGCTTTAGCTATTATGGCATGCGTGGTATTCTTATTTTGTATTTAACCAAATCATTGATGGCGGGCGGCTTGGCTATAAGCGCTCAAGATGCTTCGCTTATTTACGGTTTTTTTACCGGTTTTGTATATTTTACCCCTCTTATCGGCGGTTGGCTGGCCGATAAATTTTTAGGGCAGCGCAAATCCATTACCATAGGAGGCATTACCATGATGTTGGGGCAGTTTACCTTGTTTGCCATCAATACGAAAGCAGGCTTGTTGGCCGGTTTGTTGTTGCTTATCATCGGTAATGGTTTTTTTAAACCAAATATCTCTACCTTGGTAGGGCGTTTATACAAAGATGGTGATAGCCGCCGCGATTCGGCTTTTTCTATCTTTTATATGGGCATTAACTTAGGTGCTTTTTTTGCTCCCTTGGTAATAGGCATTTTTGCCGAAAACCTGTTTGCGGTAAAAGATGCTTCGGGCGCCATTTTAACCTATGGATATAAATACGGCTTTTTAATTGCAGGTATTGGTATGTTGTTAGGACAAATACTGTTTAATCTGTTGTCGCAAAAATACTTAGGCAACATCGGCTTAGCCCCTGCTAAAAATGTGCAACAAAGCGATGCTTCCAACGATATTACGCGCCCTCTTACCAAAGAAGAAAAACAACGCATGACCGCTATTTTTATTCTTACCTCATTTGTGGTTTTTTTCTGGGCAGGCTTTGAACAAGCAGGATCTTCTCTAAGTTTGTATGCCGATAAGTACATCAACCGCCATTTATTTGGTTTTGAAATACCTACTTCGTGGTTCCAATCGGTAAACCCTTTATTTATTGTAGCCTTGGCTCCTTTGTTTGCCTTTTTTTGGGGCACTTCTTTGGGCAAAAAATTATCCACACCCGTAAAAATGGGCTTAGGCATGATTTTACTGGGGGTAGGCTTTTTGTTTATGTTGGGCGCCGTAGCACAGCGTGGTGGCGATGTGCAAGATACAAACATAAAAGCCGGCTTGATGTGGTTGGTATTTACTTATTTCTTTCACACGGTAGGCGAGCTGTGCTTATCTCCCGTGGGCTTATCGATGGTAACTAAATTAGCGCCGGTAAAATTTGCCTCGCTTATGATGGGAGTATGGTTGCTGTCCTCTTTTGTGGCTAATATCATTGGCGGCTTTTTAGCCTCTTTTGTAGAGAGTATGGGGGCACACCTCATTTTTTTAAGCATCACTGTTTTTGTAATGATATTAGGCCTTATCGTTATCCTATTAAATAAGCCTATTTTGAAGCTAATGAACGGAATTAAATAAGTAAACAAAAATTAAAAATATAAAATCATGAGTAAAATAAAAGTAGCAAACCCCGTAGTAGAACTAGATGGCGACGAAATGACTCGCATCATTTGGAAGTTTATAAAAGATAAACTAATCCTTCCTTACTTAGATGTAGATATTAAATACTACGACCTTGGTATGGAGCATCGTGATGCCACTAACGACCAAGTTACGGTTGATTCTGCCGAAGCCATTAAAAAATACAACGTAGGCATTAAATGCGCTACCATCACCCCCGATGAAGCTCGTGTGAAAGAATTTAACTTAAAACAAATGTGGAAATCGCCTAACGGAACCATTCGTAATATATTAGATGGAACCGTTTTTCGCGAACCTATTGTTTGCAAAAATGTACCCCGTTTAGTTCCCAACTGGACTGCCCCCATTTGCATCGGTCGCCATGCTTTTGGAGATCAATACCGCGCTACCGATTTTCTTACTAAAGGAAAAGGCAAATTAACGGTAACCTTTACTCCAGAAGATGGTTCAGCACCCACCTCTCACGAAGTGTTTAACTTTAAAGGCGACGGCGTTGCCTTAACGATGTATAACACCGATGAATCCATTCGCGGCTTTGCGCACTCTTGCTTTAACACGGCTTTACAGAAAAAATGGCCCTTATATCTATCTACAAAAAATACCATTCTAAAAAAATACGACGGTCGTTTTAAAGATATTTTTGAGGAAATTTTTCAAGCCGAATTTAAAACCAAGTTTGACGCAGCAGGCATTGTATATGAGCACCGTTTAATTGATGATATGGTTGCCTCTGCACTTAAATGGAACGGCAACTTTGTATGGGCTTGTAAAAACTACGATGGCGACGTGCAATCAGATACCGTAGCGCAGGGTTTCGGCTCATTAGGTTTAATGACTTCTACCCTAGTTACCCCCGATGGAAAAACGATGGAAGCAGAAGCGGCACACGGTACCGTAACGCGCCATTACCGCGATTACCAAGCCGGTAAAGCAACTTCAACCAACCCCATTGCCAGTATTTTTGCATGGACTCGTGGTTTAGAGTTTCGTGGCAAATTAGATGGTAATAAAGAGTTGATTAATTTTTGCCAAGCCTTAGAGCACGTTTGCGTTGAAACCGTTGAAAGCGGTAAAATGACAAAAGATTTGGCCGTTTGCATACATGGCAACAACGTAAAGTTAGGCGAACATTATCTAAATACCGAAGATTTTTTAAGTGCTTTAGATACCAACCTTAAAAAGAAATTAGCGGCTAAAGTAAGCGCTTAGTTTTTTTTCTTTCATACGAAAAAGCCCCTTTTTTGCTATTGCTAAACTGGGGCTTTTTTATGGCATGAAACTAAAAAAGAACGACCTTCACGCAGAAAAAGTCGTTAGTTCTTTATAAAAAATGCAATGCGGGTTACACCAATATGGTAACGGGGTTTTCTAAAAAGGCTTTTAATGTCTGTAAGAAAGCGGCTCCGGTAGCTCCGTCCACCACACGATGGTCACAACTAAGGGTTATTTTCATCACATGACCCGGCACTATCTGGTTGTTTTTTACTACCGGCACTTGCTTAATACCCCCTACTGCCAAAATACAAGCTTCAGGGCTGTTAATGATAGAGGTAAATTCATCTATGCCAAACATACCTAAATTAGACACGGTAAAGGTGTTGCCTTCCCAATCAGCGGGTTGCAGCTTTTTTTCTTTGGCGCGCTTACCAAAATCTTTAGCCTCTGTGGATATTTGAGATAATGATTTATTATCGGCAAAGCGAATAACAGGTACCAGCAAACCATCTTCTACGGCTACGGCCATACCAATATGTATGTGGTTGTTTCTTCTGATTTTATCGCCCAACCAACTGCTGTTTACCTTTGGATGCCTTCTTAATGCAGCGGCGCACGATTTTATTACAATATCGTTGAACGAAATTTTTATGTCGCTTAATTTATTCATGGCTTCGCGCGCACTCATAGCGTTGTCCATATCTATTTCTACGGTAAGATAAAAATGAGGAGCGTTGTTTTTACTTTCTACTAAGCGGCGCGCAATGGTTTTACGCATTTGCGAAACAGGCTCTTCCGTAAAAGATTCTTGTCCCAACGTATATGATGAGGTTGTTGCAGGAGTTTTTTGGGCTGTTGCAGGATTAAAGGTTTCAATATCTTTTTTTACAATACGGCCGCCATCGCCACTGCCTAAAACAGAGGCTATATCAATGCCCTTATCTTTAGCTATTTTTTTTGCTAAAGGAGATGCGATGATGCGCCCATTGCCATTGGCGTGGTGTTGTGTTGCAGGCATAGCTTGCGCTGGAGAAGCTGTTGCAGCCAGTACTTTAGGTTCTTGTTTTGCAGGGGTTTCGGTAATATGAGGTTCTGCTTGCAGGCTGTTTATTATTTCGTTTACATTTTCCTTTCCTTGTCCTATAAGGGCTAACAGCGAATTTATTTCAACGGCTTTCCCGGCTTCGGTGCCTTGATATAAAAGCACGCCATCAAAAAATGATTCAAACTCCATCGTGGCTTTATCGGTTTCTATGTCGGCTAGTATTTCTCCGTTTTTTACTTTATCGCCTACTTTTTTGTGCCACTTGGCTACTACACCTTGCGTCATGGTGTCGCTTAGTTTAGGCATTTTTACAACGTGCACGGTAGGGGGTAGGCTTGTTTTTTTTGTGATGGGTGCTTCTGTAGAAGCGGGTGCTGCTTTTTTTTCTATAGTAGTTTGGGTAGCAAGAGGTTTGGTATTTGAAATAAGGCTTGATATGTCTTCGCCTTCTTTTCCTATAACGGCAATAAGCGCATCTATGGCAACAGGTTTTCCGGCTTCGGCTCCTATGTATAGCAGGGTTCCGTCAAAAAACGACTCAAACTCCATCGTGGCTTTATCGGTTTCTATGTCGGCAATAATTTCTCCGTTTTTTATTTTATCACCTACTTTTTTGTGCCATTTAGCTACTACACCTTCGGTCATAGTATCGCTTAGTTTGGGCATTTTTATTGTTTCGGCCATGTGTTAGAAATTTTATTCTTTTAAGGATTGAATTTTTAATAGGGTTTCGTTTTTTTCTATTTTTAAAGGCTATTGAAAAGTATATTCATTTGATATTAAAAACACATTATTCTTTAATAAATGGATAGTCTTGCTGCACATATACGTCGTGATACAATTCTTCGGGGGCAGGGTACGGCGATTCTTCCGCAAACTGAACCGATTCTTCTACGATGGTTTTTATTTTAGCTTCTATTTTTTCTATTTCGGCATCGGTTATCCATTTGTGTTTTTTGAGGGTATCCAGCACCTTATCTATGGGGTCTTGATGTTTGTATTCTTCTACTTCGTCTTTGCTTCGGTAGGTTTGGGGGTCGCTCATGCTATGCCCGCGGTAGCGGTATGTTTTCATTTCTAACAGGGTGGGCCCATCGCCTCGGCGGGCGCGTGCTGCGGCTTCTTCTATGGCTTCGTGTACGGCTTCTACCGTCATGCCGTCAACCGGTTTGGCCGGCATATCGTAAGCCAAGCCTATTTTCCAAAGGTCGTGTACGTTGCTGGTACGCTCTACCGAGGTGCCCATGGCGTAATGGTTGTTTTCTATGATGAAAATTACGGGTAGTTTCCAATTCATAGCCATATTAAAGGCTTCGTGCAGGGCGCCTTGGCGCACCGCCCCATCACCCATAGAGCATACGCAAAGGTTGTTGGTGCCTAAGTACTTCTCTGCAAAGGCAATGCCGGCGCCTAAGGGTATTTGCCCGCCCACAATACCATGCCCGCCCACAAAGTTGTGTTCTTTGCTAAAAATGTGCATAGAGCCCCCTTTTCCTTTAGAGCAGCCGGTAATTTTGGCGTACAGCTCGGCCATCACGTATTTGGGGTGCAAGCCTAAGGCTATGGGGTGTACGTGGTCGCGGTAGGCAGTAATGTGTTTATCGGTTTTTTTGGTAGCACTTACGGTGCCCGCCACTATGGCTTCTTGCCCGTTGTAGAGGTGGCAAAAGCCTTTTATTTTTTGCATGGTGTAAAGCTGCCCGGTGCGTTCTTCAAAGCGACGCATCAGCAACATGCTTTCATACCAATGTAGGTATTGCTCTTTTGTAAACTTTAGGTTTTTTTCTGTTTTCTCTGCGGTTTTTGCCATAGGGGTATCAAATTACAATGGACAAAGATACGCATTTCTCTAATTCCGGCCTTTTATTGTTAGGAATTACACTTATTGAAAAATGTTTTTTAAAAAAATTAACACTTTTAAAAAAAATCAACATTTTTTTATGATTTGAATCATTTTTATACATTTGCGGGTTAAATACGATTGAAATGAAAAAAACAATACTTTCTTTTTTGGCTGTAATTTTATGGAGCAGCTACGCTTTTGCAACTGCTTACACCTGGAATGGTTCTACCTCTACCGACTGGGCTACAGCCGCTAACTGGACCCCTAATGGGGTGCCGGGTGCTATTGATGATGTAACGATTGTAACCGGAGGAAACAACTGTTTGTTGCCGGCTTCTCAGGCTATAAATAATTTAACTATTACCAGTGGTGTGCTTAATTTAGGAGGCAATACCCTTACTGTAAATAGCAATGTTAACGCTAACGGTGGGCAATGCAATAACGGTACGCTTAGCGCTACAGGTGCTACACAAACCTTTGCCGGTACTACCTTTGGTGCTAATGTAAACGTAAGTCCTGCGGCAGCTAATATGGTTTATTTTAACGGAGGCATTTTTAATGGTTCCCTAACGGTTGTGCAAAATAGTGCTAGCAATACAGCTTCTTCGGGTGGCTGTACTTTTAACGGAACTACTTCCATTACCAACTCGGGGGCAGGTTATCTTTTGCTCACGAGTACTGCTGCTAAAACAGACATTTTTAACGGTGCGGTTACTTTTAATACCACCGGCTCCTCCAATTTGTATGTAGGTTACAACGGCTCTCTTATTTTTAATACCACACCTACGGTTAACAATACCTCGGCTGTAAATACGGTTAGCTTTGGCGGTGGCTCGGGTACGGTATCCTTAGCAGCCGGCGTGGGCATCAATTGCATGGCTTTTTCAAGCGGCGGAAATTTTAACATTAATAAGCTGTCTCAGGCCGATGCCACTGCGCTGAATATCAATGTAGGAAACACAGGTGGTGTAAAGGTATTTAATTCTACGTTTACGGGAGCCTTAACCATTACCGCAGGGGATATTTTAGTACAAACCAGCACCTATAATGCCGCTACCATACTGAATAAAAAAGGAGGGAGCAATAACCCTTCTTCTGGTGGTAATGTGTTTAACGGTACCTTAACGATGAATCACAGTGGCTCTGGCTATTTTGGTATGGGTAATGGTACAGCGGATATTTTTAATAGCGATGTCTTTTTAAATAATACCAGCAATAACGAGCGTATTATTATAGGCCTAAATTCCACTAACAACCAACTTAATGGCAATGTTACCGTTACCCAAAGCGGCTCGGCCATGGGTATTGGCTTGGGTTGGGGCGGTACCTTTCCGGTGGTAAAAGTGGCTGTAGGAAAAAATATATTTATAGGCGGTGCGGGCTTTACGACAGGGTATTTACGGTTTTATGCTTTTGCCCAGTCAGATGCTTCGGCTATTAGCCTTACTACAACCGCCAACTCATCTATCATTACTACAGGAAGCTGTGTTTTTACCGGTAATGTAACGTTTACCGCCCCGGACATATACATACAAGGGGCTACTTTTAACGCGCCTGCCACTTTTAATAAAACAGGGGGTACCTATAATCATAATGCAGGAAACCTCAATACGTTTAACTCAACCTGTACCATAAACCAACAAAGCAGTAGCGGGTACTTTATGTTGGGTTACAACTCAAACGACGCTTTTAATGATAACATTATAGTAAGCAATACAGGCGCCAGTAACATTAATATAGGTTGGCCAACAGGCTCAGGGCAACCCACTTTAGCTAATGGAAAAACGCTAACGGTAGGCGGAGCCGGTTTTGCATCGGGTATGTTGCAGCTATGCGGTTTTCAGGCAGGTACCAGTCCGGTAAATTTAACACTTACCGGTACGGCCGGTTTTTTGGCTAGTAAAAATTTGACAGGACCTTGCTTATTTAATGGCGCCGTAAACATTACTTCGCCGGACATATACATACAAGGTGGTACTTTTAATGCGCCTGCCACTTTTAATAAAACAGGGGGTACCAGTAATCATAATGCAGGAAACCTCAATACGTTTAACTCAACCTGCACTATAAACCAACAAAGTACTTCAACAGGGTATTTTATGTTGGGTTACAATTCAGCCGATGCTTTTAATGATAATATCGTTGTTACGAATGCGAGTAGTCAAGGTATTAATTTAAGTTGGTCAAACGGAACCGGAAACCCCACTTTGGCTGCCGGAAAAACCATATTAGTAGGCGGAGCCGGCTTTGCTACCGGAAGCTTGCGTTTGGGTTATGGCTTTACCCAACTAGGCAGTGCGGCTATCAATTTAAGTTTAGGCACAGCTGCTACACTTGTGTTTGACAGCGCTACCATAGGGGGCGCCGTAACCAGCACCAGCGGTTCGTTATTTTTAGGTAAATCGCTATTTAAAAGCACGCTTACCGCTACTAAAACAGGCAGTAATAATGATTTATCTTATGGAGGCAACACCTTTCAAGGAGTATTTTCCCTTACTAATGGTGGAACAAACTACGTCGCTTTAGGAGCTACTAAGCCCGATGTATGGAATGCCGACGCTACTTTTAATAATACCGGTTCTAGCATTATTTATCCTGCTGACAATTCGGTTGGAAATCAATTTAACGGCAATATTATTTTTACTTCGTCCAGTACGGCCGGTGGCATCTTTTTTGGTGCTAATCCTGTCGCTACAGCTACCCAGGCAGCCGGTTACAATTTATCCATAGGCGGTACGGGTTATAATGGCGGTTATTTAATTTTGCAGCAATTTACTCAGTTGGGTAATGTTGCTAGTACCCTAAATTTTGCTTCTACCGCAAATTATTTACGGTTTGGCCCTAGTTCTACTTTTGGTGGTAATATTACTTCAAGCACACCCGGCCTTTATTTTAATGGAGCTACTTTTAACGGCACGGTAAACTCCACCAAAACGGGTAGTAGTAGCGATGTTTCTACCGGTAATAATGTTTTTAATGGCGTTAGCAGCCTTACCAATAATGGTTCGGGTTATTTACTGTTAGGAGCTACTAACCCCGATACATGGAATGCCGATGTAACGTTTAACAATACAGGAACTAATTATATTTATCCGGCCTACAATTCTGCGGGTAATAAATTTAACGGCAATATTATTTTTAACTCCAGTAGCACGGCTTTAGGTATTTATTTTGGTTCTCAGCCAGTAGCTACCGCTACCCAGGCGGCCGGCTACAATTTATCCATAGGGGGTACGGGCTACAATGGGGGATATTTGCTTTTAAAAAGCTTTACTCAATTAGGCAACGTAGCGAGTACCTTAAATTTTGCTTCTACCGCCAATTATTTACAGTTTGGCCCTAGTTCCACTTTTGGCGGTAATATTACTTCTAATACTCCCGGTCTTTATTTTAATGGTGCTACCTTTAATGGTACGGTAAACTCCACCAAAACGGGTAGTACCAACGATCAATCTTTAGGAGGCAATACATTTAATGGAAGGTCGGTTGTTACCAATACAGGATCGGGTTATTTGCTGTTAGGCTTTGGAAACCCTGATGTATTTAATAAGCCAACCATCTTTAATAATACCGGTACTTATAGATTTTTTTATGCATACAGCCATGCCGGGCAAACTACCCGGTTTGCAGATAGCTTGGTTATGAACTCCAACAAAAGCGGAGGAGCCGACGGCTGGTCGTTTTTTGTGTGCGATGGGGCTAATAATAGTAGTGTTTTGTATGGAGGGCCTGTGGTGTACAACGTATTAGGTCCCGTGCAAAGCTATTGCAGGACACTCAATGCAGGTACGGGTTGTACCGCCACGTATAACAGCAATTTAATTATTAACATGCCCAACACAGGCAATTCTCAAATACAAATGGGAACGTTTGGCACCTCTACTTACAACGGCAACATTGTAGTTTCAAATACAGGCTCTGGCGCTGCGGGCGGTGTTTATTTTAACACTACTACATCAGCTACCTCCACCCTTGCCAACGGACAAACCATAAGCATTGGAGCAAGCGGCTTTAATATGGGAGTTCTTTCTCTCATTCGTTTTACACAGATAGGGGGCACGGCCCAAAGCCTTACCCTTACCGGTACGGGCAACCTAACGGTGGGGCCCACTTCTGCCTTTGGCGGTAATGTAACTTTTACTTCACCTACCTTATTTTTGAATGGCGCTACGTATAGTGGTACCGGAAACTTTACCAAAAACGGCAGCACCAGCGATCAATCTTTAGGAGGCAATATCTTTACAGGGGTAAGTTCTATTACCAACAGCGGATCGGGTAATATATATATGGCTAGTCAGGTTACTACTCCCGATAATTTTATAGGCGATGCCACGGCATTAAATAGTGGTTCCGGGCTATTAGTCTTGGCTTATAATTCTCCCGGAAATACTTTTGGAAATTTAACTTGTAACAATACAGCCAGCTCTGCCGTAGGCACTTATTTAAGCATAGCCCAAACAGCCAATGCAACAGCGGCTTTGTCGGGTAATTTAATTATGAATAATACAGGAATCGCTTCAGCAGCAGCAGCCTATTCCGATTTATACATAGCCTATAATGGAACTATTACGGTAAATGGAACTACCAATATTACCAACAACGGTAGCGGTGCTGGGCACTCGCGCGTGTTTATTGGTGAAAACTCGGGTGCTATACCTTCCAGTACCTTTAATGGGGATGCTACTTTTTCGAACATAGCTACCGTAACGTCGGGCGATGTTTACATTAGAAACGTAAGAGGCACCCTTACCTTTAACGGTAATGTTATAGTAAACAGCACGGCTAACACCCCTTCCGGATTTAACGGCATTTATTTTTGCTGGGCTTATCCAACTTACACCGGTATCGCCTCACTTGCTAGTGGTAAAACGATAAGCGTAGGTTCAAGTGGCTTTTCTAAAGGAGAATTGCGCTTGCTTAACTTTACTCAAAACGGCAGCACCCCGCAAAGCCTTACCCTTACTGGCACCGCAAAATTAACATCAGGGCCTAACTCGGCTTTTGGCGGTAACGTAACCTTTACCTCGCCCACCATGTTTTTAAATGGCGCTACGTATAGTGGCACAGGCAGTTTTACCAAAAACGGAAATACTAACGATAATTCTATAGGAGGAAATACCTTTACCGGGGCCAACTCCTTTATTAATGCGGCTCCAACAGCACAATTTATTTTGGCCGGTACAAATCCCGATACTTACATAGGTAATAGTTCTTTTACCCAAACAGCCGCTGCGGGTGTTTTATATCCCAACTACAACAGCAATTGCACCTACGCCGGTAACATTACCGTTTCTGCACCCGTCGGAACCACCATGTTGTTTGGAGGAGCAGCAGCAGGCGTAGCTACTATGAATGGAACGGCAGCCCAAACCATTAACCTAACATCGGGCAATATACCTCAGTTCACTCGTTTTGTGATGAACCATACCGGCCCGGGTGTTACC
Source organism: Bacteroidota bacterium (assembly GCA_018267475.1). Taxonomy (GTDB): domain Bacteria; phylum Bacteroidota; class Bacteroidia; order B-17B0; family Aurantibacillaceae; genus PALSA-968. The sequence continues at coordinate 15,903 of JAFDYI010000006.1, forward strand.
CTCAATACCCCCATCAACATCTCCACTTCGCTTACTATGAATGACGGGTTGCTTAATACCACGACCACTAACATTCCTACTTTGTTTAATGGCTGTACCGCATCTTCTGCTGTTTTCAGCGATGCTTCTACCAGTTACATAAACGGCCCCATGCGTTATCAAAAAAGCATAGCAGGCATTACGACGCTAAACCTGCCAGTAGGTAAAGGCGCCGATAGCCGCCCTGCCGTACTAACTGTAAATCATACCAATGGTACTTTATATAATTATATTGCTGAGGTATTTAATGCCGATGCTTGGACTGCTGCCGGCAGCACCATGGCCTCACAAATGCCGCCCACGGTAGATACCATCTCAAAAGTACATTATTGGAAAATTGATAGAACCGATGCCAGCGCTGTAAACCAACCTACATTAGGCTTAAATGGAAGCCAACAAATACAACTGTTTTTTGGCCCTAATGATTATGTGTATCAAGGAGCTAACCTAACCGTAGTAAAAACAACTACCGTAGCCGCTAAATGGATTGACATAGGCGGAACTTGCGCCTTAGGAAACTTTAGCACCCCTCAATCAGGAAATGTAACTTCTACTTCGTCCCCTTCGACTTTCAACTCGTTTTCGCTCTTTACCTTAGGCAGCAAATACGCCGGCTGGAACCCCTTGCCCATAGAACTGCTTACCTTTACCGCTACCCCTGCTGGAAATAATGTAAATGTAACTTGGAGCACGGCTACTGAAGTAAACAACAACTATTTTACGGTAGAACACTCGGCCGATGGCGTTCATTTTGAGTTTGTAGCCCAGGTAAAAGGGGCCGGAAACAGCACCACCACTAAAAGTTACAATACGGTGGATACCAACCCTTATCAAGGCACCTCGTACTACCGCCTTACACAAACCGATTACAATGGAGATTTTAAAACATTTCCTATTGTAAGCGTAACCATGCCGGTAAAAACACAACAGATATTGGTATATCCCAACCCATCAAGCAACAATAGCAATGTAATGGTAGAGCTGCAAGGCTATAAAGATGTTAATACCTCTATTAAAGTGTATAGCGGTTTGGGTGTAGAGTTGTTGAGCAAGAACATTACACCAAGCGCAGCAATAGGCTACTGCAATTTGAACGAGATGAGTACGCTGCCTAAAGGGGTGTATTACATCAACGTGATATCGGGCGATAAAAACACCAACATAAAAGTAGTTATAGAATAATTCGTAGCGGAAGGTATTTTGCTTCCGCTCTGTTTTTAGTCAAAGGCTCATTTTTTGCAGTTGTCAAAGCAATTGATACTTTTGCCAGCAAGAGTATTGACCTTGTATTTTTAAAATCATTTTTTTGAAAGAAGAACATCACATATATGGGCTGCATGCGGTAATAGAAGCTATAAAAGCAGGGAAAGAAATAGATAAAATACTGATTCAGCGAGGGCTTTCAGGGGCATTGTTTAATGAATTGCGTAAGGTTTTGCAAGGAACCAGCATACCCTATCAATTAGTGCCGCCCGAAAAAATAAACCGCATTACTTCAAAAAACCACCAAGGCATTGTAGCTTTTTTGTGCGAGATTGAATACTTTAAAGTAGAGGAATTGCTACCCCAAGTTTTTTTGGAAGGAAAAACACCACTGGTGTTGGTGCTGGATAAAATAACCGATGTGCGCAACTTTGGAGCCATAGCACGTACGGCCGCTTGCACCGGGGTGAATATGATAATAGTGCCACAGCGGGGCTCCGCTCAAATAAATGCCGATGCTATAAAAACGTCGGCAGGCGCCTTGCACCAGCTCCCGGTTTGCCGCGAATATAATCTAAAAGAAACGCTTTTATATCTTAAAGAAAGCGGCTTACAACTGGTTGCCTGCCATGAAAAAACACAAAGTCTAATATACCAAGCCGATTTTAAACTGCCGACAGCTCTTGTTATGGGAGCCGAAGATACCGGCATTTCGCCCGAGTATTTAAAACTGTGCGATAAAGCCGTAAAAATACCCATGCAAGGCAACATATCCTCGCTAAACGTATCGGTAGCTACCGGCGTGGTGCTGTATGAAGCTGTAAAGCAAAGGCTTTAAGCCGCGCGTCTTCTGCCGTGTGGGTGGTGGGGGTGATGAGGGGGCGGCTGACTGCGTGCCTTTTTATCCCTTTCTCGCTCGCGCTTATCTTGCTTTGCTTTGGCAATTAAAAACCAGGCTACAGCCACCACTAGGGCAATACCGCTGCCTACCTGGCCAATTAAAGCCCAACGGGCTGCATTAGCGGCCTCTTCATCTGCACTTGGGGCACCTGCTGCAAACGACGCAAACGGGGCTACCAACAAAATCGCTATATACAACGCGGCTTTGTTGTTTTTTAAATTTTGGAGTGCTTTCATAATAGTTTGTTTTATGATTAAACTTATCGTAAAATTAAGTCTTTTTATCGTATAAAACAAATTTTTTGTCGAAAATAACGAACTGTTGTTTTTTAATAAAAAAGTCGTATATTTGTGCCCTGAAAATATAGAAAGAAAGAGGGGGCTACTAAGTCCCCTCTTTATTTAAAGCATGATAAGTGCCGCAACCATACACGATATTGTACTGCAAAAAATAGCAGATACTTCGGTTTTTTTGGTAGATGTAAAGGTGAAACACGGAAACAAAATAGAAGTTTTTATAGACGAGCCCAAGCATATTACCATCGATACCTGCCGCGAAATAAGCAAGCATATAGAGGCTAACTTAAATCGCGATGAAGAAGATTTTGAACTTACCGTATCTTCACCGGGCATTGATGAGCCTTTTACCGTATTAAACCAATACCTTAAGTACCAAGGCAAGCAAGTATCGGTTCTTAAAAAAGACGGAGAAAAATTGTTTGGCGCCTTGTTAGAATCTAGCGGCGAAATAATTATCTTGCAAACCAAAAAAACAGAAAGAAAAAAGCTAGGCAAGGGCAAACAAACGGTGATAGAAAATATTTTAATAAATACAGAACAAATAAAAGAAACAAAACTAATTTTACCTTTTTAAAAACAAAAACCATGCACTCAGTTAATTTAATCGAATCCTTTTCGGACTTTAAGGAAATCAAAAACATTGACAAAGCAACGCTTATGAGCATCATCGACGATGTGTTTCGCGGTATGATTATAAGAAAGTACGGCACCGATAAAAACTTTGAAATTATCATAAACCCTGATAAAGGCGATGTGGAAATATACAAAAACAGGAAAGTAGTAGATGATGAGTATGCCGAAGATAGCTTTGAGTACGATGCCAACAAACACATAAGCGTAAGCGAAGCACATAAAATTGACGATAGCTTTGAAATAGGCGAAGACGTTACCGAGCCTGTTAGCATAGATGAATTTGGCCGCCGCGCCGTACTTTCCATGCGTCAAAATTTGGTGCAAAAAGTATTGGAATTAGAAAAAAATGAAATTTACAACAAATACAAAGAGCGTGTAGGCGAAGTAGTAACAGCCGAAGTATATCAAGTGTGGAAGAAAGAAATTATGATGATTGATGACGAAGGCAACGAACTTATTTTGCCGCGCACCGAGCAAATACCTACCGATTTTTTCAAAAAAGGAGACACCGTAAAAGCAGTGGTGCTAAAAGTAGATATGAAAAATACAACTCCTGTTATTGTTCTGTCGCGCACCTCGCCTGTGTTTTTAGAGCGACTGTTTGAAAACGAAGTGCCTGAGATAGCCGATGGTTTAATCACCATCAAAAAAATTGTACGCGAGCCCGGCGAGCGTGCTAAAATAGCTGTAGAAAGCTACGACGAACGTATAGATCCCGTAGGCGCTTGTGTGGGTATGAAAGGCTCTCGCATACACGGTATTGTGCGCGAATTGAAAAACGAAAATATAGATGTGATTAATTTTACAAGCAACCCGCAACTGCTTATTCAGCGTGCGCTGAGCCCTGCTAAAATTACCAACATCATTTTAGATGATGAAAAAAGCAAAGCGCAGGTATATTTAAAACCCGACCAGATTTCCTTAGCTATTGGAAAGGGCGGGTATAATATTAAGCTGGCCGGAAAATTAACCGGTTACGAATTAGATGTGTATCGCGAAGCTGAGGAAAATATAGCAGGCGAAGAAGATGTGGACTTAGAAGAATTTGTAGATGAAATAGCCGAGAACGTAATCAACGAGTTAAAACTAATAGGCTGCGATACCGCAAAAGATGTGTTGAGGCTAACCTCTGAGGAGTTGGCGCGCCGTACCCAGCTAGATGCAAAAGTAATAGAAGAGGCGCGTGCTGTATTAGCTGCCGAATTTGAAGAGGAGTAACAGAACAACGCACTAAGGGAAAAATAAACAAATAAAAAAAGCAAGCAAGGATAAAAATATGGCAGAAACAAAAACAGTACGGTTAGGTAAACTTGCGGGCGAAATGAGCGTTTCTGCTAGCAGCATTGCGGAGTTTTTATTAAGCAAAGGCTTTGAAATAGATGCTAAAAATCCTAATGTAAAAATAGGGGAAACAGAATATAATTTAGTAGTACAAGAATTTCAAGGAGATAAAAATGCAAAAAAAGAGGCGCAGCAAGTAGGACAGATTATTAAACAAAAAAAAGAAAGCGTTACCCTTGAAGGGGTGCAGTTTTTGCAAAAAAAGAAAACAGAAAAAGAAAGCGAAGAAATTGTAATTAAAGATTTGTCGGCTACTTCATCTACCCAGCAAGTACTAGAATCTCTTAGAAGCGAAACAAAGCAACGTATTGCAAAAGAAACTGAGAAAGACCAAATAAAGAAAAAAGTCGAAGACGATAAAAAAAAGGTTGAAAAACCTAAGAAAGAAGATAAAAATGAAGCACCAGAAAAGGTTGTTGGAACCGGTGTGAAAATAGTTTCCAAAATAGATTTATCGGCTATCAACACAAAAACGAAGCCCGACAAAAAAACAAAAAAAGATAAAGATGCCGAGCTTGCTAAAGCAAAAGAAGAACCTAAAAAAACAGCACGCAAAACACCGGTAAAAGAAATAGAAGAAAAAAAGCAGGCAGCTATTGAGCCCCCTACCGAGGAAAAAAATCCCCCTGCGCAGCCCGAAGCGCCTAAAGAAGATTTTATTGAAACAAAATACGAAAAACTAGAAGGCCCTAAAATTCTTTCTAAAATTGAATTACCTGTTGAGAAAAAACCAACCCCAGGCAATGCAAACTCATTTGACAAAAAAGGAAAAAGAAAACGCATCAGCAAAGGCGGCAGCTTAAGTGCAGCCGAAATTAGTAAAGTAGGTAAAGAAGAGCGCGACAAAGCCCGTGAAAAATTTAGAGGAAATGAAGACAGAAACAAGCGAGGCGTAAAAACAGCTCTTACCGAAGAAGAAATTAGCGCGAAAATAAAAGAAACCTTAGAAAATTTAACTAAGTCTAAAAAAACAGATAGGTCAAAACATAAAAAAGAAAAGCGAGAAGAAATTCGTGGACGCATTGCCGGTGAGCAAGAGCAGATAGAAGCGGAGAAAAAAATACTAAAGGTAACAGAGTTTGTGTCAGCTAATCAATTATCGCAAATGATGTCGGTACCAGTCAATCAGGTAATATCAACCTGTATGAGTTTAGGCTTGTTTGTATCAATCAATCAACGTATTGATGCTGAAACTATAGCTATTGTAGCCGAGGAGTTTGGTTTTAAAACCGAATTTGTTTCGGCTGAGGTAGTAGAAACCATTAACGAAAAAGACGAAGAAAATACAGCTGATTTAGAACTGCGCCCTCCTATCGTAACGATTATGGGACACGTAGATCATGGAAAAACATCGTTGCTTGACTATATCCGAAAAGCTAATGTAGTAGCCGGAGAGGCAGGTGGCATTACCCAGCATATAGGCAGTTACAACGTAACCGTAGAGGGAGGAAAATCCATTACGTTTTTAGATACACCCGGCCACGAAGCTTTTACCGCTATGCGTGCTCGTGGAGCTCAAATAACCGATATTGTAGTGATTGTAGTAGCGGCCGATGATAGCGTGATGCCTCAAACCAAAGAAGCCATAAACCATGCGCAAGCCGCAGGCGTACCGATGATTATTGCAATCAACAAAATTGATAAGCCTGGCGCTAACCCCAATAAAATACGTGAAGATTTAGCACACTTAAACATCTTAGTAGAAGAATGGGGGGGGAAATATCAATCGCAAGAAATATCGGCAAAAAGTGGATTAAATGTAAATTTATTACTTGAAAAAGTATTGTTAGAAGCCGATATGCTAAACCTAAAAGCCAACCCGGCGGGGCGTGCAGTAGGCTCTATCATAGAAGCTAAATTAGATAAAGGGCGCGGCCACGTAGCCGATATTATTGTGCAAAAAGGAACACTACGTATTGGCGATGTAGTAATAGCAGGAAGTTATAGCGGGCGTGTAAAAGCAATGACCAATGAGCGGGGTCTTTCTGTGAAAGAAGCAGGCCCTTCTATGCCGGTGCAATTACTGGGCTTGAGTGGTTCGCCTACTGCCGGCGATAAATTTAATGTGATGGCTGATGAGCGCGAAGCGCGTGAATTGGCTAATAAACGTTTACAGCTACAGCGTGAACAAGGAATCAGAACGCAAAAACACATTACCTTAGATGAAATTGGACGCCGCTTAGCTATAGGAGATTTTAAAGAACTAAATGTGATTGTAAAAGGAGATGTGGACGGCTCAATAGAAGCCTTATCCGATTCTTTATTAAAACTTTCTACCGAAAAAATAGCAGTTAACATCATTCATAAATCGGTAGGGGCTATTAGCGAAAACGATGTAATGCTTGCCTCGGCCTCTAACGCTATTGTAATTGGATTTCAAGTACGCCCCACTACCAATGCGCGCAAATTAGCTGAAACAGAAGAGATTGATATACGTTTATACTCTATCATTTATCAGGCTATTGATGAGATTAAGGCCGCAATGGAGGGTATGTTAGCACCTGAATTTGAAGAAAAAGTGGTGTGCAATATCGAAATTAGAGAAGTGTTTAACATTAGTAAAGTGGGCACCATCGCAGGCTGTTATGTGCTGGATGGAAAAGTATCGCGCCATACCAAAGTGCGCATTATTAGAGATGGCATTGTAGTTCATAGCGGTGGTTTAGGATCACTAAAACGCTTTAAAGACGATGTAAAAGAAGTAGCAGCAGGTTACGAGTGTGGATTGAATATTGATGGCTTTAACGATATCAAGGTGGGCGATATTATTGAGGGATATGATTTAGTAGAAGTAAAAGCTAAACTATAAAACGATTGCTTTGTGGATATTCAAAACTTTAAAGACATACAGGGCTTGCAGTTGCACTACGAAAAAATTCTTTCTGAAGTAGGAGAGAATACGAATAGAGAAGGTTTATTGAAAACACCACATCGTGCAGCCAAAGCAATGGCTTTTCTTACCAAAGGCTATAACGAATCTCCTGCTGATATTTTATCGTCGGCTATGTTTAAAGAAGATTATAGCCAAATGGTAGTAGTAAAGGATATTGAAGTGTACAGCCTATGCGAGCATCATATATTGCCTTTTTTTGGCAAGGCACATATAGCATACATTCCTAACGGGCATATTGTAGGGTTAAGCAAATTGCCTCGTGTAGTAGATGCTTTTGCCCGCCGTTTGCAAGTGCAAGAGCGACTAACAAACGAAATACGCGATTGCATACAAAACACCTTGCAGCCCAAAGGGGTAGCTGTTGTGATAGAATGCAGCCACCTATGTATGCAGATGCGAGGGGTACAAAAACAAAATTCAGTAACTACTACGTCGGCTTTTACGGGCGAATTTTTGAAGGATACTACGCGTAAAGAATTTATAAATCTTATTGCGGCTAAGTTGCACTAAGAACCAAAAAATAAAACCATACAAATTGAAAAAAGCATTTTTTTTATGTTTGTTTTTTATATGTGGAAAATTATTTTCCTTACACAACGAGAAAATAGATAGCATAAAAGTGATTGCACCAAACGTAATTACGCCTAATGGAGACGGGATTAACGATACCTGGAGCACGATTATAGTAGATGCCAAGCAGGTTTTTAATTTGCAAACCACGATATACAACCGCTATGGCAAGCGCGTTTTTGAAAGTACGAATATAAAACAAGTATGGAACGGCTACTGTCAGTATGAGGGTACTTTGTGCAGCGACGGTGCGTATTTTTATGTGATATCGTATCTTGATGCCAATACCAATGAAACAAAAAATATGAGCGGCTTTATAGAATTGCTGTCAAAATGATGGTTTATTTTTTTTGCAACTCGTATAAACTGTACACGTTGGCTCTTGACGCCCAATCGTTAAAGTTAAAATAGGTAATAATCCATTGCGGGTAGATGCAGTACAGCTGGTGGGCTTCGTAGCCAATAGGGCAGTATCCTAATTTAGGTTGCGGCACGTACAGCAGGGTAGAGGAGGGGCGTTTGGCTTGTAAGTAATGGTCTAAATCGTGTTCATCTTTTACAACCAACTCGGTTATATTTTTTTGACGATAAAAATTCATTTCTAATATCTGAGTGTAAATAGAGCTTTTAAGGGAAAGGAGTGTAAGGGGCTGCGTGTAGGTGTAGCTGATATGTCGCAAACACAATATAGATTCTAATGGTGGCACGCAACTTCTGTATAATAAAAGCCCCATGTTCATAACTAACAGCAGCACATATGCCACTTTTGTTATTTTATTTCCTTTATACTTTTGTATGTAGTTATCTATGCCAATGGCTATTAAATAAGTAAACCCAAACAGCACGGGAAACAAGAATCGCAACTCTTTATGCCCCACGGCGGCATGCCCTATAAAAAAAAAGAGTATTACCAAGGAAAAAAGGTGCGTTTTCTTCTTTAAAATACCTATACCCAAAAAATAAAGAAGCACTATGCTTATAGGAGGAACCACGAAATTAAAAATAAAAACGAAATAGTACCACCAAGGGAAAATCCCAAACTTGTCAGCCGCGTGGTCTAAGATATTGCTTTTAAAATAATTGTAAGGTGTAAACTCCCAGGAGTGATAAAACCATCTATCTATGCACAGGCATATAGCACTAAAAAAAAGGAAAGAAAAAAGAGCATAGAGGTAGTGCTGCAATTTTGATTTTTGAATGAGTAACAGCCACAAACCAATGCCCGCAAAAGCAAAAGCCATTTGAAAACGAAAGAAAAAAGAGAGCGCCAACAAACCGCCTATAAGTAAAAAAGAACGATTTTTTTGCTGAGGATTAGTGTATGGCTTTAATAAAAGATAAACCGAGAACAGGAAGCATAAGGCCGCTGTGTTTTCGGAAGAAAAACGAACGCTTATGTAAGGTACAAACCAAAGAAAAAAGCTTAATAAAATAAAAATAATTTTTCCTTTTTGTGTTTTAAAATCAGATATAAGAAGCAATACTAATTTGCAGCTTATAAACCAGTACAATAAGCCTACTAATAACCGAAATAAGAAGGTAACCGTAAAGGGGTTTTGAATGCCAACCTGCTGAAACAGCCACATGCAACAATAAGCTATAAAGGGTTGTAAGGCAGGGCGCATTTTTTTAGCAAATTCCCAAGGTAAATCTCTCTCAGGGGTATGGTTTAGTTTGTAATTGGCAAATTCCAGTATTTGATAATGCTCGTCGGGATGATGAAAGCCAATGCTGCACCAAGAGGCGACCAAAATAAGTATTAGCCCACCTACGAAATAGCGGGTATATATAGAGTTAAAAATAGGTTTCATCAATTAAGGTGCAAAGATAATGTCTTGTTGGGTAAGTCCAAGTGCTTTTAGCAATGTTTCGGCCTTTAGTAAACACTCATCCCATTCATCTTCCGGTTTGCATTGGGCAGTAATAGCCCCTCCCACATGAAATGAAAGCTGTTTTTTTTTCCCGTTGTATAAAATAGTCCTAATGAGCACACAAAAATCAAAGTCGCCATTTTCTTGAATGGTTCCTAAAATGCCGGAGTACATGCCTCTTGCGGTGGTTTCGTGTTTTTTTATGAGTTCTAGTGCTTTTGTTTTGGGTGCTCCGGTCATTGAGGCTGGAGGGAAGGTAGCTTGCAAAATAGAGGAGATATTGGTGTCTTTTTTTAAGATACAGCTTACTGTACTAATCATTTGGTGTACGTTTTTAAAGGTATATACCCCAAATAGTTCTTCAACGCGTACACTGCCTTTTGCGGCTATATGCGATAGGTCGTTTCGTGCTACATCAACGGCCATTACATTTTCGCTTTGTTCTTTTTTGTTGTTTTTTAATGTTTGTTTTATTTGTTGGTCTTCGTCCTCATTCGCACTTCTTCGTGCGGTTCCTTTCATGGGTTGGGTAAAAAGCTTGTTCCCTTTTTTTTGTATAAAACGTTCGGGACTGGCGCACATAACGAGTGTGTTGCCAACTCGCACCGTTTGCGCAAAAGGAGCTTCTGTATATTTCTTTAGATGTTTGAAAACAGTATAAGGATTTATATCTACGTTTTCTGCATAAAATTCTACGCAATAATTTATTTCGTATATATCGCCTTTTTGTATGTGTTTCAACAAATGATGTACTTGTTTTAGATAGGTATCTTTATTTGTTCGGCAATGTATTTTTTTTAAAGTCGAAACAGTTTCGCTCTCTTTTAGAAAAATAGGTTCTGCTTCTATGATGTCCTCGCTTTCAAAAGGAATGAGGTAGGTGTTGTTGGGTGTAATTTTTTGCGTAAACATAGTATTGTTTTTTTTTTGCTTACAGCCAATCTTTTAACTCTAACAATTTTTTTATCTGTATGAAGCGCGGCTTTTTTACTCTTTTTTTTCGGGCAGAAAGATGTGCGGCTTTCCAACCGGCTTTTAAAGCTCCTTGTATATCGTTGGTGTAATCATCGCCTATCATTAGACATTCTTTTTCGAGGGCATGTACTGCATTTCGGGCTTTATCAAAAATCATTTTATGAGGTTTTTGTGCTTCCATTTCTTCCGAAATAAAAACGTGAGAAAAGTATTTTTTTATACCGCTTTTTTCTAATTTTATATGTTGCACTTCTTTAAATCCGTTAGTTAAAACATGCAAGGTATAGTTGCGTTTAAGATATTTTAATATCTCTTCGCTTCCTTCCAGTAGGTTTGTTTGATAAGGACTTTCTTTTATATACTCTTCTTCAAAAAGTAAGCCTAACGTTTCTTCTTTAATGTTAAACAGTCTAAACGTTTTTACAAAACGGGTACTACGTAATTCTTCTTTAGTGATTTTTTTGTGAGTGTATAGATGCCATAATTTTTGGTTTACTTTTTTGTATTTTTTTAAGAAAGATTCAAAACGGATGTTGTATTGGCGCTCTATATCGTACTTTACCAGCAATTGCTTAATAACCGTTTCTGAGTTTTTTTCAAAATCCCAAAGCGTGCGGTCTAAATCAAAAAAAACATGTTTGATTTCGGTCAATTTTTTATCTTCCATAACGATACACAAAAGTACTTATAATTTAAGTAGCGCTCATCTATAAGAGGCAAATCTTATTTGAAACAAAATGGAGGGGTGTAAAATAAAATATAAATGGGTTTTAATATCTAAAAACAAATGATACATTTGTCCATCTAAAATTTAAAAAGATGAAATTAAAAAAATCAACTTTACTAGCCGGAGCTGCTATAACCATAGCTTCATTACAAGCCTCTGCGCAAACGTCGGGTATTAACGTATCCAATATGGATAAAACGGTAAATCCTGCCGATGATTTTTACCATTATGCTAATGGCACTTGGTTAAAAAACACACAAATACCATCTAATGAGTCGCGCTGGGGAAGTTTTAACGAACTGGCCGATCGCAATTATGAGCACTTAAAGAAAATTTTAGAAGAATGTGCCTCTGATAAAGCGGCTCAGCCCGGTAGCAATCGCCAAAAAATAGGCAGCTTCTATCACGCCGGCATGGATACGGTTAAATTAGAAAAAGAAGGTTTTACCCCCATAGCACCCCTTATGGTAGCCATTAATAAAATAGCTGCTAAAGTTGATTTAATGAAATTTGAAGCAGAACTAAATAAGCAAGGTTTGCATGGTATTTTTGGGTTTATAGTAGAGGCCGATCAAAAAAGCAGCAACGATAATGCTGTTTATTTTTCGCAAGCTCGCTTGGGTTTGCCCGATAAGATGTATTACACCGATGCTAAATTTGAAAAAATTAGAGAAGCCTACAAAAAACATGTAGAAAATATGTTTTCTCTATTGGGAGACAAAGCCGAAATAGCTAAAAAAAATGCGGAAACTGTTTTTGCCGTAGAAGCACAAATGGCAGAAGCTTCTATGGGGCGGATTGAATTGCGCGATCCCGACAAGCAATATAACAAATTTACAAAAGAAGAATTCTTTAAGAAAGAAAGCAATATAGAGTTTAATGCTTTTCTTGCTGCGGCGGGTGTTACTAGTCCTTTTACGCACGTAATTGTAACACAGCCTTTGTACTTTGATAAACTAAACCAGCTTATGAGCACGGTGCCTATGGCTGATTGGAAAACTTTTTTCCGTTGGCTTAGCATACATCAAACCGCCCCTTTCCTTAGCGACCGCTTTGCAAAAGAAAATTTTTCTTTTTATGGAACTATTTTGCAAGGAGCAAAAGAACAACAACCCCGTTGGAAACGTGTGATGCGAGTAGTAGATGGCTCTATTGGAGAGGCTTTGGGGCAGATATTTGCTGAAAAATACTTTACCGCCGAAGCCAAACAAAAAGTGAACACTATGGTGGATAATCTTACTCAAGCTTTCAGAGAGCGTATTAAAACCCGCACCTGGATGAGCGATGCTACTAAAACTAAAGCATTAGAAAAGCTAAATACCATTATGCGTAAATTGGGATACCCCGATAAATGGAAAGACTACTCCACGCTTTCTATTAAAAACGATTCGTATTTGGCAAACGTGTTGCGCTCGGGTACCTTTTCATTTAATGAAATGATACATAAAATTGGCAAACCCGTAGATAAAACCGAATGGGGTATGACACCGCCTACTGTAAACGCATATTATAACCCAAGTTATAACGAAATTGTGTTTCCTGCCGGTATTATGCAACCTCCCTTTTTTGATGCCCATGCCGATGATGCTGCTAACTATGGGGTAATGGGGGCTGTAATAGGACATGAACTTACTCATGGTTTTGACGACCAAGGTGCAAAATACGATGCCGAAGGAAACTTAAAAGATTGGTGGACACCTGAAGATATGAAAAATTTTGAAGCAAGAACAGCCTTAGTTCGCAATCAATTCAATGCCTATGTGGCCATTGATACCCTGCACGTAAACGGGCAACTTACCCTAGGAGAAAATATTGCCGACTTAGGTGGATTAACCATGAGCTATTATGCTTATAAGTTATCCTTGAAAGGAAAAAAATCGCCGGTGATAGATGGTTTTACCGGAGAACAGCGTTTTTTTATTGCTTGGGCACAAGGCTGGAAAAGCCTTACCCGCCCTGAAGCCTTAAAACAACTTATTGCAACCAATCCGCACAGTCCGGGTGAGTTTAGAGCTTGGGCTCCCCTTACAAATCTAACTGAGTTTTACGAAGCCTTTGGTGTAAAATCCAATAATAAAATGTTTACCCCTGCGGATAAACGCGCGGAAGTGTGGTAGCGTTTTAAGATTAAGTATCGCGCTATTTTGCTCAACAAACAAATGAAGCAAAAAATTCTTTTTATTGATTCTACGCACCCTCTATTGCATAAAATGCTTGAAGAGAAAGGCTTTCAGTGCGATTTGCTGTATGATGAATCGGAAGAAGCATTGAAAAAAAGGATACCTCAGTACGAAGTCATAGTGCTGCGCAGCAAATTTAAAATAACAAAAGAAATTATAGATGCGGCTTCAAAATTAAAATGCATAGCCCGCGTGGGTGCCGGAATGGAAAATATTGACGTACTATACGCCGAAAAAAAAGGCATTGTATGTCTCAACTCACCCGAAGGAAACCGAGATGCCGTAGCTGAACACGCTTTAGCCATGCTGCTCACTTTATTTAATAATATTATTAAAGCAGATGCTGAGGTACGGCAAGGGACATGGCTTAGAGAAGAAAACAGAGGGGTGGAGTTGTGCGGGAAAACAATAGGAATTATTGGATATGGTACTATGGGGAGTGCCTTTGCTCAACGTCTGCAAGGCTTTGGTGTACAAGTTTTAGCTCATGATAAATACAAGCAAAATTTTGGAAACTCTTTTGTAAAAGAAGCGACTCTACAAGATATTTTTGATGAAGCAGATGTTTTAAGTCTGCATACCCCGCTTACAGAAGAAACACAATATATAATCAACCAGTCTTTTATCCAATCTTTCAAAAAGAATATATACCTCGTAAACACCGCGCGAGGCAAGTGCCTCAACACATACGACTTGGTAGAAGGTATAAAAAGCGGGAAAGTATTAGGTGCCTGTTTAGATGTGTTGGAATACGAAGCATCTTCGTTTGAACAAATACACGGTACCCAAGTGCCAGAACCCTTGCAGTATTTGATGCAATCAAATAAAGTAATTTTAACGCCGCATGTTGCCGGATGGACACACGAGTCGAATATAAAACTTTCTGTTTTTTTAGCTGAAAAAATTATTGCGAAATTAAAGCCATGAAAGCGGTTTTGTACGCCTCTACATGCTGATTGTTTGCGCATTCTTGCCGTATATATTGCTGCACTTTTTTTGATTTTTCTTCGAAAGAAGTTTGAGGCATCTGCACCAACTCTTCTATAGCTTCAACAAAAATAGTTGCTTTATTCAATGGAATATCCCATCCTATATTTTTCTTTTGTAAATGGCGCCAAGGAGTAGTGTCGCTTATAATAGGAATACAGCCATTCAACATGGCTTCTACAATGGCATGTCCAAAATTTTCGTTTAAAGTAGGGAGAAAAAAAGCATGGTAGCTTTGCAACACAGTCTCTACTTTATCTGCACGTATTTCGCCTTTAAAAGAAACCAATATGTTTTTTGGAAGTGTTTTAATTAATTCTTCGCATTGTTGTACGTATTCTTTATCTTCTAACGCGCCATAAATATCAAACACGACAGTTCCTTGATTTACATGCTTTAGACACGATATAGCAAACAAAATGTTTTTTTTTCTCGAAATACGGGCTACGCAACACATAGAAAGTTGTTGCGGGCGTTTGTTGTAGTTTTTCCTTTCCTCTAGGGGAAGTGTAGTGAGATTGGGTATGGTATATGTTTTGACTTTTTTAAATACATTGTTTATCTCGTTTTCTTCTTGGGTAGAGGTAGCGTGCCAGCACACAGCGTTATATAGGGCCACTAACTTAGACAAAAGTATAAATGCGTGTTTTTTTTTGTGCTTTAATTCTAAGGCGCCACCCCCCAGCATGCCTCTGGGAGCTAAGAGTATGTTTTTTTTTATAAATCCTGTTTTACGAAGTAACAAGGGGTATAGGGTGTATTTTTTTGAGAAAAAACTATTCAAATAAACGACATCGTAAGGTATGGTACGTAGTGTTTCTTTTAGTGTATTCCAAGAAAAAAAATCGTCCGAGAAATAAAATACACGCTCACCATGTTCTAGCGTGTGCCACGTGTTGCTTTTTATATTGCTGTGCGGCTGCTTATTGTTTAAATCTGTATTCCCTGTAAGGATATAAAAATTAAAATCATTTTTTAAATAAAAAACCAAAGAAGCTATAGATTTTATCGGTCCTCCGGCTTTATAGGAAGGCAAATACCAATCAGAAAAAATAAGTATGTTTTTTTTAGGGTTGTTCATTTTTACAAATTATACAAATATACAGGCAGAACACAAACAAAACAAGTGTTTTTTAGTACTTACCGGTATTTCTTTTACGCTACTCGTTATGTATCCAGTTTTTTATCAATTGTTCGCCGTATTCTGATAGGACAGATTCGGGGTGAAATTGCACACCTTTTATGGGTAATGTTCGGTGCCTTAAAGCCATCGTGTTTTCTTGCTCATCAACGGCTAATACTTCTAAGCAAGAGGGTAGTGTGTATTCATCTACCACCCAAGAGTGATAGCGCCCCACTTTATATGTTTTGGGAATATCAGCAAATAGGGTATCTTCTTTTTTTATAAAAATGGGACTTTGCACCCCGTGGAAAACAGTTGGTAAATTTTTTAAAGATGCGCCAAAAGCCTCGCCAATAGCTTGCATACCTAAACACACACCCAACATTTTTTTTTTCTTCGCATATATTTTAATACATTCTAACAAAATACCGGCTTCTTTTGGTATGCCGCAACCCGGGGAAAAAATAATTTTATCATATTCACCTATTTGTGATAAGGATATTTTGTTGTTTTGATATACCGATATTTCTTCATCGCACACTTTTTCTACTAGGTGAAGCAGGTTGTAGGTGAAACTATCGTAGTTGTCTATAATAAGAATACTCATGTTTTTATACCGATAGTTTTAATAGCAAACTTTGTAAATGCTGATTAACCGAACGTATTTCGGCTTTTAGTTGGTTTATCATGTTGGTACGGTTTTGCAAATCGTCTGCGTGGTATTTACCACCTGCTCCGAAATACAATTCTCCCTGATTTTTTTTATCCATATCCACCAGCCCTTCATCTATCCACCGTTGTTTAATGTTGTGCATTAATGAAAATTCTTTTTCGTTGGTAAATTCTTTTTTTCGTAAAATAAACCACACAAAAGGTGGGTAATAGGCTGATACTTTTTTTTCATTCCAAATATCGGCCAGCAAATTACGTTCGTGATAAAACATAATAGCCTGCTTAGATGATATGGCGGCCAAACCGCCAAAGGCAGCGCTTACGATACTTCCCAACACGCCAATAACTACTTGCCCTTTATGGTTGCCCAAGGTGGCGATGCCTGTAATGGCACCCGTTACTACCGACAAAATGGTGTAGCGTTGCACGCGCGTATCGTTTAGATGCTCTAAATAACTTTCTACTTGCTTGGAACGTTCGCTTTCGCAGTCTAACTCAGCTGCCAAACTGGCCACCTCAGTAGAGGCAAGCAGCAATCGGTTGAATATCTGTTGTTTTTTTGCAAGAATATACATCATGTTTTCAGACGAAGGGTTATTTTCTAAATGCACTATGTCTTGCAAAAGCAGCAGGGTTCCTGTGGCATTAGCTATAAGCAAATCTTCATAAGCATATTTTTTAGATAGAAGCGTGTCAAACTCCAAAATAGGTTTTATATCCGTTAAAGGTATGATGGTAGAGTCGTACGTGTATGGACTGGGAGGTGCGCAATAGCTGGTTTGCGACATACGAAGGTTTACTTTTTTTACTTCGCAGGAAGAAAAAAATAAACATAAAAAGAGTACAAAAAAAAATATCGTTAATGGCTTATGTTTCATTTTCATGATGCACGTAGCATTTTTTTGCACATAAAATTTGCTGCCGCTAAAGTAGGTAAATTTTATTGACTAACTTTGTGCTATGGCATTACTTAAATTTTTGTTTTTTCTTTTGTTTTGTACCTGTATAGCCTCTGCGCAAAGCCTTTCAGATAGGGATAAAACGTATTTTAAAAAGTACGAAGACAGCTTAAAAGTTATGCAAAAAACTGTTTTTTTTGCAAAAGAAGATAGTATAAAATTAAAAGCAAATGCTGTTTTTACCAAGTTGTTAGAAGAAACGCTTTTAAACACGCTCTCTTTTTCATACCCTTTTGATTCATTGAAGGAAACGAACCGATTGGTATCCTCTGATAAAAAAGTACGCCTTATTACATGGAGTATCTCTTTAAAAAATGGAACTTTTATCTACTTTGGTTTTGTACAAGCCTATCACAGCAAAACAAAAAAGTATGAGGTATATGAATTAACCGACCAATCAGATAAGGTAAAAAACCCTGAAACTTATCAAAGCGGCCATAATAAATGGTTGGGCATGCTTTATTATGGCATCATTCCGTGTGCGGACTATTATACTTTGCTGGGTTGGGACGGTAACAATAAAATAACTACCAGAAAATATATTGATGTGCTTTGGTTTAAAAAAGAAGGGACGCCTATTTTTGGAAAAGAGGTTTTTAAAATGCCTAAAAAATTTCCAAAACGTATTGTGTTTGAGTATAATGCCCAGCTTACTATGTCATTGCGCTACAATGCCGATGCCCAAGCCCTTATTTTTGACCACCTTGCCCCAAAAGATGGCTATTTAGAGGGACAGTACCAGTTTTATGGCCCTGATTTCAGTTACGATGCTTTTGTGTATAAGCACGGAAAATGGAATTTTGAAGAGGAAGTGGATGCTAAAAACCCACGTAATAAAATGGATAACTACCGGCGCAACAAAACCCCAAAAGAAAAACCGGTATATGCACCTAAATAATTTTTTTAGGGACTAGCAGGTTTGTGTTTTCTTTTTTAAAAAAAACAGTACTTTCGTAAAGATGAAAAAAACAACAATAGCCTTGCTTTTTAGTGCTTTATTTTTAGCGCTAAGCTCCCACGCACAAAACAAAAAAATAGATTCACTGAGTAGGATTATAGATAAATGTAAGGTTGATACTGAAAAAATACTAAAACAATCTGATTTACTCCGCTTATGTATATCATCAAACGATAGTACTCTTTTTTTTACGATATACACTAAGGCATACCAATTAGCTGAAAAAAATAATTTTTTGCATGGAAAAATAATTTTGCAGATTAATTTAGCTACCTATTATACCTATTTATTGAAAAAAGACAGTGCTTTGAAGATACTTGGTTTGGCTGAGGATATGGCCGCTAAGTCAAATAATAAATCATATATAGTTCAAGTATATCATCAATATTCAGTTTTCTATAAGTGGATTGACAACTATTCTACGTCTTTAAGTTATGCTTTAAAAGCTTTAAAAATGTCAGAAATCATTCGCGACACATCTAATATGTCGTCATGTTATGGGCAAATTGCCAATATATACCTTAAGCAACATAATTATTCTTTAGCGAAAGATTTTTACTTAAAATCGTATCATTATGATACTTTATTGCATGATGAGGAGAATCTACCCGTTACACTAAGTAATATTGGGCTTGTTTATAACGATTTAAAACAGCGTGACTCATCCATTTTTTATTTAAAAAAAGCATTATCATTAAAACGCAAGCAAGATAATCAGCGGGGTGTTTCAAATACTTTAAATATACTAGGTGCAACTTATATGGAATGGGATAAACCAAAAGAGGCCTTGCTTTGTTTAGAAGAAGCATTATCTATAAAACGAAAAATTAAGGAGCAGCGCGGCACAGCTATAAGCCTTATTAACATCGGACAAGTATATGAACGAACCCAAAACTATATAAAGGCTATTCCATACTTACAAGAATGTGCTGAGATAGCGCAAAAACTTAAAACAAACGAGTTGCTTTTAGAAACATATAAAAGTTTGTCTAACTGCTACGCTGAAACCAATAACCCTATTTTAGCGTATCAAACTCATGTTTTATTTAGCAATTTAAAAGACACTGTGTATAATGAAGAAAGTCAAAAGCAAATTAATGATATGCAAACTAAGTATGGCTTCGAAAAAAAAGAGCAAGAAAATAAATTGTTACAAACTCAAAATAAATTATCAAGTGAAACCATTAAGCAGCAAAAGCTAGTATCTTATTTTATTGTGGGTGGTTTGGTTTTAGCTTTACTGTTTTCTTTTTTTATTTTCAGAGGGTTAAAAGCTCAACGAAAAGCCAATCGAATCATATCTAAACAAAAACAAGAAGTAGAAAAACAAAAACACTTAGTAGAAGAAAAAAACAAAGAAATAACGGATAGCATTACCTACGCCAAACGCATACAAAACGCCATACTGCCCAACCCCAAAAAATGGCAAACTTTGTTACCTCATAGTTTTGTATTGTATCAACCCAAAGATATTGTAGCCGGCGATTTTTATTGGCTGGAAGAAACCCATAACTACATATACCTTGCCGCTGCCGACTGTACCGGCCACGGCGTGCCGGGCGCTATGGTAAGCGTGGTGTGCAGCAGCGCCCTTAGCAAAGCCGTGTTAGAAGAAAAACAAACCGAAACCCATGCCATATTAGATGCTACCCGCCGTTTGGTATTAGAACAATTAGGCAAAAGCGAAGAAAAAATACGCGACGGTATGGATATTTGCCTGATACGCATCAATAAAAACAACCGCAAGCACATACAATACAGCGGAGCCAACAGACCGCTATACATAAGCAAGGCGCAAGGCGAACTGCAAGAACTCAAACCGGACAAACAACCCATTGGTCAGTACGAAAACGAAAAGCCTTTTAGTCAGCAAGAACTTGTTTTAAATGAAAACGATACCTTGTACTTGCTTACCGATGGCTATGCCGACCAGTTTGGCGGCGACAACAACAAAAAGTTTAGCAGCAAAGCCCTAAAAAAACTCATGACCGAAAACGCTCACAAAACCATAGAAGAGCAGTGCCTTATTTTTACCCAAGCTTTTTTAAGCTGGCGCAACAACATAGAACAAACCGATGATGTAACGTTTCTGGGCATACAGGTATAAGCTATACCGCATAGCCTTGCTTCTAAAACGCTTCTCCTATTGTAAAATAATAATTGATAATTCCCTCGCAGGTGCCCACATCTAAGCGCAGGTTTAAGTGTTGTTTTTTATCGATGTTACCCCGTAAGCCTCCACCCCAGGCAAAGCGCACGTTTTGGTAATGATAATCTTGCAGACGCGGAGCCACATCTCCAACACCACAAAAAGCAGCAAAGCCGATGCGCCAAAACAAATCGCGGCGGTATTCGGTTTGCAACACCCAACAGGTTTTATCTCTATATTTTCCTTCATAAATACCGCGTAATTTTTCTTCGCCGCCCAGCATAGCCATTTGATAAAAAGGCACGTTACCCGTAGTGATAACGCCATACGCATTGACTCCTAAAGTGCCTTTTAAGTAGGGTATAGGTACGTTGTAAGTAGCGTTCAGCGTGTATTTATTAAAATTAAATTGACTTCCTAAATACTGATTGTTGGTAAGTGCAGAAAACTCTGCGTAAAAACCTTTCATAGGGTAAAATTGGTTATCGCGGTTATCAAATTTAAAGGTAAGCCCAAGTCCGGAAGTAAAGCCCCTGCCTAAGCCCGGAGTATTTCCATTGGCCATATTACCATTTTTATCAAACCGGTACACATCGGCACAATATACATTGTAACGGAAACCTCCATATAGGTGCTCATACATTTTATATAAAAAGGTGGGGGTGGCTCTAAAAAAACGCATAAAATATTTTTCATCATAGCTCCTTGGGTTGTTGTTTCCTATACCATAATAGTATAGGTTTATATCCTGATACGAAGGCTCGCCGTAGATGTTGTATTTTTCGTTTTTAAACCAAAACTGAAAAGGCATACCAAATACAATCTGTTTTATGGTAGTAACCGAAAGAGAAAAAAGCACGTTAGAATAGCGGGCGCTATCGGGCTCGTGTTTCCTTTTAAACCGAAAAAAGCCGGCTACACCAAACCCCCACTGCGTTTCGGGGGTATAGTAAACTACCGGAAGTGCTTGCAACTTCATGTTTTTGCGGAAAGAAGAAACTACATTTTTTTCTAGATTTTTAGCGGCTTTATCCAGCAGACTGTCTTTTTTTTGAGAGTATGAATACAGCCCCAGTGCAAAAAAAAGAAAAAATAAAATCTGCTTCACGTTGTTTTTATAGCGCGGCAAATATACAAGTATTTTTGCTCACCGAAAAAACCGATCAGCAGCTGTAAAAAACAAAGATTAAAAATTACCCTAAATACTCAGGTAAAATATGTATTTTTGGAGCAATGCTACAAAACGATTTATTACTACGTGCTGCCCAAGGCGAAAAAGTAGAGCGCGTTCCGGTTTGGCTAATGCGCCAGGCAGGTCGTGTGCTGCCGGAGTACAGAGCCGTACGCTCTCGTGCCAAAAATTTTATTGACTTTGTAAAAAATTCGGAGATGGCTGCTGAAGTTACCGTACAACCGGTAACCATTTTAGGAGTTGATGCCGCCATTATTTTTTCAGATATTTTAGTGATACCGGAGGCTATGGGGTTACCTTATCAAATGATAGAAAGTAAGGGGCCTTGGTTTGAAAAAACGATTGTTTCGCAAGCTGATGCGGATGCCTTGCGGATTACCGATGGTAGCAATCTAAAGTACGTATATAACGCCATCAATCTTGCAAAAAAAGAATTACAGAACAGCGTACCCTTAATTGGTTTTTGTGGTGCCCCTTGGACATTGCTGGCTTACATGGTAGAAGGAAGTGGGAGCAAAACCTTTAGCAAAGCAAAAAAAATGCTGTACACCCAGCCCAAATTAGCACACCAGGTGTTAGAAAAAATTACGCAAAGCAGTATTAATTATTTAAAACTACAAGTAGAGGCGGGAGCCAATTTAATACAGATATTCGATTCGTGGGCGGGTGTTTTATCTCCTGAAATGCATCAAGAGTTTTCGTTGCGTTACATGAGTTGGATCAGCGATGAGTTAGGAAAAAAAGTACCCGTAACTATTTTTGCAAAAGATGCCCACTTTGCGCTACCAAATATAAAAAATACCTCGTGTAGTGTGGTAGGGCTAGATTGGAGCATAAACCCTGTAGAGGCTAGAAAAATACTGGGCGCCAGTAAGGTACTACAAGGCAATGCCGATCCTTGCTTGCTGTACGCCAATTTAGAAGTGATAGAGCAGCAAACGAAAAAAATGCTGTCTGTATTTGGAAACGAAAAGTATATTGCTAATTTAGGGCATGGTTTATACCCGGATACAGAAAAAGAAAAAGTAAAATTTTTTGTAGATTGCATAAAAAAATACTCACTACAACTTAATGATGAAAAAGTACATGCGTAATTTTTTTATTTGCATTAGCCTACTAACAAGTTTCTTGTGTGTAGGGCAGACCTACGATTTTACAAATTACAACGTAGAAAATGGCTTAGCTCAATCTCAGGTGTTGTGTATTTATCAAGATTATGATGGGTATATGTGGTTTGGCACTGCGGGAGGCGGTGTTTCAAAATTTGACGGAAAAACTTTTACGAATTACTCATCTCAGAAAGATATACCAAATGTTACTGTTTTTTCTATTACCGGGGATAAAAAAGGAGCTATGTACTTTGCTACTTTTAGCGCACTTCAGATAAAAACTAAATACGAAGATATTAGGATAGACACCTCAAAAGGGCTTCCTAATAATGTTGTCTATAAGGTATTGATTGATAGAGCAGAAAAAGTATGGGTTGCAACTCAGCAAGGCGTATGTTACCTAAATGAAAAAAGACAGCCTGTAAAACTAACAGGCGACAAAACCTTAGAGAACACATCCGTATTCACGATGTTTCAAGACCATATAGGCAATTTTTGGTTTGGCACTATGAAAGACGGCGTGTGCTGCTATGTGCCTAATATTAAAAAATTTATCTGGTATCAAGTGCAAGGGCTTGTGTACTCCTTGAATGAAGATGCCAACGGAACAGTATATGTTGGAACAGAAGGAGGGCTTTACACTGTGAAAAAAAACCAAAAGTTAGAACCTTTTTTCATTAAGGGCTTATCCACTGAAAATATTGCTTTTACTAACATATTGGCGGACAATAAAGGCAATTTATGGTTCTCTACTAATGAGGGGGTTATTAAATATAAAAACGGAAATTATAAAAAGTTTTTAGATAAAAACGGTTTATGCAGCAATATATTGATGAGCTCATATATGGATAGAGAAAATAATTTATGGGTAGGCTCTAATGGTGCAGGTATCAGTAAATTAAGCTCAGAAGCGTTTGTGAATTACGATGAAAATAGCGGCTTAACAGGCGATTATATCAATGCGGTGTGCCAAACTCGTGATAACAGTGTGTGGCTTGCCATGCGAGGGTATGGGTTGTTGCGCATTACCAAGTCAGAGCAAAAAAAATACAGTCAAAATCTAAAAAAAATAAAAGAAACACTTATTTCTAATAGCATCAATTGTATGGCCCAAGACTCGGGAGATGTGTTGTGGATTGGTTCTGAAAAAGGGGTAAGTCAATTAAATATAAAAACAGAAAAAATAGTAAACTATTGGATTAACAGCGATTACGAGTTGGTTTATTCTATCTGCCACACTCATGATGGAAAACATTATATCGGAACTGAAAAAGGGTTGGTGTTATTTGCCGAGGGCGGAAAAAAAGAACCCATAGACGCTGTAAATAAACTAAAGGGCTCCGCTAACATGTCTATTTACGATATTGTTGAAGATAAAAAACATAATTTGTGGTTGGCAACAGCTAGTTATGGCGTTATTAAATACGACGGGAAATCGGTAGAGATGTTTAATTCCAGAAATAAATTTACAGATAAAACAGTTTATAACATAGTAGAAGACAAAGATGGAAACTTTTGGTTTGGTACCGAAGACGGCGTTTTTTATTACGATAATAAAACTTTTACTTTAATAAGTGATAAAGATGGTTTAGTCTCTAATCAAGCCTGCTTACTTCTTTTTGATAAAGAAAATAAATTATGGATAGGAACCAATAAAGGGGTAAACGTATTACAAACCGATTTGTTTGTATCAAAAAAAGAAATACACCTCAAGTATTACGGAAAAGAAGAAGGAATAAAAGGAGTGGAATGTAATATGAACGCAGCTGTTAAGGATAAAGAAAATAATCTTTGGTTTGGGACTATAAAAGGGGCCGCCGTTTTCAACCCTCAGTTTGAAAAAGTAAATATGCAAGAACCTTCTTGCCTTATTACCGACATGAAACTGTTCTTTGAAAAAACCGACTTGTCTCCTTTCTCAAAAGGAGTCGATTCATTAAGCGGTTTGCCTATTCAGTTAGAGTTGCCGTACAATAAAAACCACATTACTATTAACTATATTGGCATTTCTCAAACAAACCCCGATAAAGTATTGTATCAAATAAAAATGGAAGGCGTAGATGCCGATTGGACCCCGGTTACCGCAAAAAATGAGGTAACATACTCCTCATTACAGCCCGGCAAATACACTTTTTACCTAAAAGCGATGAATAACGATGGCGTATGGAATAAAACCCCGCTTCAATATAGCTTTGTGATACTACCTCCTTGGTACAAAACTTGGTGGTTTTACACTATTTGCGTGGTTTTAGTACTCGTAATTATATCGGCTTATAGTCAATATAAAACAAAAAAGTTATATGCAGATAAACTAAAATTAGAGGAGCAGGTGGCTGTAAGAACTCATGAATTGCGCGAAGAAAAAGAGAAAGTAGAAATTATAAATAAAGAGGTATTAGCTCAAAAAACAACTATTGAACATAAAAACCAAGAAATCACCGATAGCATTAATTATGCAAAAAACATACAGGAAGCTTTGTTGCCCCCTATTACCAGCTTAAAAAAAGATTTCCCTGAATCCTTTGTGCTGTATATGCCAAAAGATATTGTTAGTGGCGATTTTTATTGGTTTGCTACGCGCGAAGGAAAAAATTTATTTGCTGCTGCCGACTGTACAGGGCATGGGGTTCCAGGTGCTTTTATGAGTATTGTGGGCAATTCATTGCTTAATGAAATTATTGTAGAGCAGCATATTTACCAACCTGCTCAAATTCTAAATCACCTGCATGTAGGAGTAAAAACGGCTTTAAATCAAAATAAAAATGAATTTGAGCGAAGAGATGGTATGGATGTGGCACTTTGTTCGTTTAATAAAGAAACCTCTACATTAGAGTATGCAGGGGCTAATAGAGCCCTGTGGATATATAGAAAAGAAAACCCAACGGTAGTAGAAATTATTAAGCCCGATAAATTTCCTATTGGAGGTATAGAATATGATTTTGAAACCGTTAGAAAATTTAGACATCATGAAATAAAAATGCAAAAAGGCGACTGCGTCTATTTATTTAGCGATGGCTACGCCGATCAGTTTGGAGGTGTAAAAGGAAAAAAATTTATGGTGGCTAATTTACAACGAACCTTTTCTGAAATAACACAACTTCCTATGAGTGAGCAGTACCTTAAACTGAAAGAAACATATCTAAATTGGCGTGGCACACACGAGCAAGTAGATGATGTATTGGTAATTGGTTTGCGGTTGTAATAAACGGTTTTTCACAAGAGCTAGTCCGCTTGCAAAAAAGGATAGCGGTAATCAGTTGGAGGAACCAATACTTCTTTAATAGTACGAGGTGTTACCCAACGCAGTAGGTTTATTTTTGATCCTGCTTTATCGTTGGTGCCGCTGCCGCGCCCGCCACCAAAAGGCTGCTGCCCCACTACGGCTCCGGTACACTTGTCATTTATGTAGAAATTTCCGGCGCTGTTTACTAACTTTTTAGTAGCCATCTCTATGGCATATCTATCTTGTGCTATAACGGCACCCGTAAGCGCGTACACCGAAGTGCTATCTATCAGCTCGCAGGTTTCTTCAAATTTATTTTCATCATATACATATACTGTTAGCACCGGGCCAAACAGTTCTTCGCACATAGTAACGTACTTCGGGTCTTTTGTAACTAAAATAGTAGGCTCAATAAAATATCCTTTGCTTTTGTCGTATTTTCCTCCGCTTATTATTTCTACGTTGTTATCTTTTTTCGCTTGATCAATGTACTTAGCTAATTTATCAAAGCTTTTTTCATCAATAACGGCATTAAAGAAATTAGTAAAATCTTCGGTAGGCCCCATCTTCATCGACTGCACATCGTTTACTAATTGTTTTTTTAATTCGTCCCATAAGTTAGAGGCGATATACACACGCGAAGCAGCCGAGCATTTTTGTCCTTGATATTCAAATGCACCGCGAGCTATGGCCGTAGCAGCTATTTTCACGTCGGCCGATGGGTGTACTAAAATAAAATCTTTGCCTCCTGTTTCTCCTACTATGCGAGGGTAAGATTTGTATTTATGGATATTGTTTCCAATAGTTTGCCAAATGTTTTGAAACACTTCGGTACTTCCTGTAAAGTGTATGCCGGCAAAATCTTTATGCGAGAACACCACTTCTGCAGCATCGGGGCCGCTCGGGTAAATTAAATTGATGACTCCATCTGGTACTCCGGCTTTAGTAAAAATTTCCATCAATACATTAGCAGCGTACACTTGGGTATTACTGGGTTTCCATACCACTACGTTGCCCATCATAGCACATGATGTAGGTAAATTTCCTGCAATAGCAGTAAAATTAAAAGGAGTAAGGGCGTATATAAAACCTTCTAAGGGGCGCCATTCCAATCGATTCCAAACGCCGGCACTTGATACCGGTTGCTCGTTGTATATCTCAGTCATGTAATGCACATTAAAACGTAAAAAATCAGTCATCTCGCAGGCGCTGTCAATTTCTGCTTGATACACACTTTTGCTTTGCCCCAGCATGGTGGCTGCATTTATTTTAGCGCGGTAGGGGCCGGCTATTAAGTCGGCGGCTTTCATAAAAATAGCAGCGCGGTGTTCCCAGCTCATATCAGCCCATTTTTGGCGTGCCGCCAAAGCCGCTTCTATGGCTTGTTTTACGTGCTCTTTAGTGCTTTTGTGAAAATAACCTAAGGTGTGCTTATGGTCGTGTGGAGGTGCCATACGCATTTTTTCATTGCTTCGAACTTCTTTACCGCCTATGTACATAGGCACGTCTGTTTCTTGCGCACGTAAGTGTTTCAGCATAGCCTGCAATTCGATGCGTTCAGGGCTTTTCGGTGCGTAATTTTTTACGGGTTCGTTTGGTGGCGATACAATTTTATAAACTCCTTTAGGCATACTTTTTGTTTTTAATGTGGCTGCAAATTTACGTTTTTTTAAGGCAAGAGGGAGGCAAATATTTTTTTCGTAGTCAAAAATCTTTTTTTAACGATTTTTTAAGTCATTTTACCGAATAAATGCCTAACAGCGTGCTAAAAATTGCCTATTTTCAAAAAAATTAGTTTCTTAGCCGCCGCTAAAAAACGGCAAAAACAAATTGTTTTATGTTCGGGCACAAAAAAATAAAAAAAGAGTAGTATGTTTAAAAAGATATTAATAGCCAACCGCGGAGAGATTGCTCTGCGCGTGCTTCGTACCTGCCGCGAAATGGGAATAAAAACGGTAGCTGTTTATTCCACCGCGGATAAAGATTCGTTGCACGTAAAATTTGCTGACGAAGCCGTGTGTATTGGTCCGGCGCCCAGCAAAGAAAGTTATTTGAATATGGCTAATATCATTGCCGCTGCCGAAATTACGAATGCCGATGCCATACATCCGGGTTATGGTTTTTTAAGCGAGAATGCTAAATTTTCGGAAATATGCAGGCAAAATAAAATAAAATTTATAGGCGCATCGCCCGAAATGATTAACTCTATGGGCGATAAAAGCAATGCTAAAGATACGATGAAACGGGTAGGCGTACCTTGCGTGCCGGGTTCTGATGGCTTGCTTTCAGATATAGAAGAGGGAAAAAAAATAGCTAAAAAAATAGGCTATCCCGTTATTATAAAAGCTACTGCCGGAGGCGGTGGACGCGGTATGCGTATTATATGGAAAGAAGAAGACTTACAGGCTCATTACGAATCGGCAAGCCAAGAGGCTGAAGCCGCTTTTGGTAACGGAGCTATGTATATGGAGAAATATATTGAAGAGCCCCGCCACATAGAGATACAAATTGTAGGCGACCAATACGGAAAAGCCTGTCACCTGAGCGAGCGCGATTGCTCTATTCAACGCCGCCATCAAAAATTAGTAGAAGAAACGCCTTCACCCTTTATGACTCCCGAACTACGTGATGCCATGGGCGAAGCCGCCGTAAAAGCAGCCCTTGCTATCAATTACGAAGGAGTGGGTACGGTAGAGTTTTTGGTGGATAAACACCGCAATTTCTATTTCATGGAAATGAATACCCGCATTCAGGTAGAACACCCCATAACCGAAGAAGTAATTGATTATGATTTAATACGCGAGCAAATTTTAGTAGCAGCAGGAGTACCTATTTCCGGAAAGAATTATTATCCGCAGTTGCATGCTATAGAGTGCCGCATCAATGCCGAAGATCCTTTTAAAAACTTTACCCCATCGCCCGGAAGAATTACAACCTTACATACTCCCGGTGGGCATGGAGTACGAGTAGATAGCCATGTATATAGCGGTTATACCATTCCGCCTAATTACGATAGTATGGTAGGTAAGCTAATTACCGTAGCGCAGACTCGCGAAGAAGCTATTTCTAAAATGCACCGTGCTTTAAGTGAATATGTGATTGAAGGCGTAAAAACAACCATTCCTTTTCATTTAAAACTAATGCAAAACGACGATTTTAAAAAAGGAAATTACACCACTAAATTTTTAGAAACCTGGGATTTTAAAGACTAACTAAAAAATAAAAACAAATGAAAAAAATCATTTTTATATCTGCCTGCGCTGCTCTTGCCGTTATAGCTTGCAGCCCCAAAACAAAAAATGCTGCGACAACAAGCGCCAACTCGGCCAGCCCTACCGAAGAGCAAATGGTAACCGCCGCTAAAACCAAATATCCCAATGCTACCTTAGCCTCTTTTAAGCAAGGACACGACGTATATTATGGTGCTGCATGCACTAAATGCCACAACCCTAAAAAAATATCACACTTAAGCGAAGGCGAAATACCCGGTGTGATAGCTGACATGGCTCAAAAAGCAAAAATTTCAGATGCTGAAAGAGATGCTGTATTAAGCTATGTGACGGGGGTAAAAATAGCCGGAGGAAATTAACACAAAGAGGGCATCTTTTAGTAAAAAGAATTAGATGACTTAAGGTCAAGTGTTAGTTTTTTGTTCAAAATCAAAATATAGAAAGGCCTTACAAAGCCGTACCTTAGCTACCTAACAAAAAACTATTATGGGTTTGCAAGTAAATGCAAAAGAAATTTTATCGTTGTTGTATCACAACCGTGAGGTAGTAGATTTTTTATTTGGTAACCGCGATATGGTTACTGTAAACGAACTACTAAGCAGTCAAAACCTAAGCCCCGAGCAATATCAGAAACTAATCGCTACCGATATTTTATATGAATATCAACAAGTAGTAGGCTTAAACGATGCCGTTATTTCTATGTTCGAAGATTTCATGGAAATAGGTGAGGTAACCCCCAGCTTTATTAACGACTATATCAATGAACTAAAACGCAACATACGTTACTACGAAGAAGGAAAAGAATACCGCTTTTTACGAAGCATAAAAAAATACCTAAAACGTATAGAGGGGGCCATCAGCAAAGAAATTATTAAGTTGCAAAAAAATGTAGATGATACCTATAAAAACGAAGGGAATTACCGCATTAAATTACAAAAATTAGAAGACTACCGATTAAAGCGTGATACTATCATTGAGTTTATCAACCGGGCTAATGAAGTAATTGACGAAACACGAAAACTATTTGACATCACCAACGATTTAGAACTGCACGGCATCGTAGTTTCATTGCGCAATACGCTTATAGAAAATTTAGATTACCTTATCGAAATTCAAACCGATATTACAGACTATATCAATAAAATACAATTTCAATTAGATGTATATAAAAAGGCACAACGCATCAAAGAAATAAAAGATCATGGGCAGTTGCACTACAAAACTAATTTTAAACAAGTAGTAGAAAGTCTTAACCCTATCGGGTTTAACAGCATTCGCTCACCACGTACTAAAATATCGGTGGACTTTTTATACACCGACGATGGACATATTTTGTGCGGTAAAATAGCCGAAAAATACAAAATTACCCGCCTTATGGC
Source organism: Bacteroidota bacterium (assembly GCA_018267475.1). Classification (GTDB taxonomy): domain Bacteria; phylum Bacteroidota; class Bacteroidia; order B-17B0; family Aurantibacillaceae; genus PALSA-968. Next base: position 46,516 of record JAFDYI010000006.1, read on the forward strand.
GCGTCGTTTGGCCGATAAACTACCCTCTAATTTTAAAGACAGCCGCGTAGAAGCCTTTGTAAAACTGGATACACAAACCCTACTTGAAAAATTTATTAAGCAACAAAAAAACTTATTTGAATTTTTGATGGAGTATAAATTTCCAAAAGCCTTGGGTAGTGTAACATTAGAAGAGCGCATTACCCTTTTTGTGGAAATTGCAATGGAGTTTGACAAGCAGTTGGATTTTAAATATACCTTGAATAGATACGAATACGAAGATAGCAATAAACAGCTCCGCAGGATTCGTTACACCCTTATTTTGCCACGTAAAATAAAAGAGAAAAAAGCGGCTTGATTTTTTTAAGTAAAATTAACAAGCTTAATCATTCTTGAAGAAGGTATTGTGCTTTATCTTTGCCTGCAAACAAATCACTATGATTACAAAAGATATTTTTAAGAGCAGTGTTGTGCTGGCTATAATACTTGCTTTTTTTTCTTGCAGGCAACCCGCAAAAAACAATTCAAAAGACTTGAAAGACACGATTGATGGCGAATATGAAGCCCAACTTACCGACGCACCCAAGGTGCCGGCCAGTCGTAATTACGAGCGCCCTATGAAAGTAACGGTACACCTTGAGGTGGTAGAAAAAGAAATGCGCTTGGCCGATGGAGTTACGTATAATTTTTGGACTTTCGGTGGGCATGTTCCGGGCAAGTTTATCAGAATAAGAGAGGGCGATGAGGTGGAGTTTTACCTTAGCAACAATCCCAATAATAAAATGCCGCACAACATAGATTTGCATGCCGTAAGCGGGCCGGGCGGGGGAGCCGAAGCCTCTATGACCGCACCGGGGCATACCAGTAAGTTTTCGTTTAAGGCGTTAAACTCAGGTTTGTACGTATATCACTGCGCCACAGCCCCCGTGGGTATGCACATTGGCAATGGAATGTATGGACTTATTTATGTAGAACCTAAGGGCGGGTTAGAGCCGGTAGATAAAGAGTTCTACATTATGCAAAGTGATTTTTATACCAAAGGTAAGTATGGCGAAAGTGGTTTGCAAGCTTTTGATATGGAAAAAGCTTTGCGCGAGCAACCCGATTATGTAGTCTTTAATGGTTCGGTGGGCGCTGCCTCAGGAGATAACGCCATGCACGCCAAAGTAGGCGAGATGATTCGTATTTTTGTGGGAAATGCAGGCCCCAATATGGTTTCCTCTTTTCATATTATTGGAACCATTTTTGACACCATCCGCATAGAAGGAGGAACACAAACCAATCACAACATTCAAACTACGTTGATACCCGCTAGCGGTGCCTGTATTGTGGAGTTTAGTTGTAAGGTTCCGGGCGTATATACATTGGTCGATCACTCTATTTTTCGTGCTTTTAACAAAGGAGCTTTAGCTCAAATAGAAATTACCGGCCCCGAAGACAGCACCATATTTTCTCATAAACAAGCGGACGCGGTATATTTACCCGAAAGCGGTATTGTACAAGATGTGCCAAGCGCTCCTGTTGCAGAAATGCTTGAAGAACGCACTATGGATGCACGGCTTTCTTTAGGGGGCGCCCGATTTAAAAACACTTGTGCTGCCTGCCACATGGCGAATGCAGAAGGCATACCCGGCTCTTTCCCTCCTTTAGCTAAATCAGATTTTTTGATGAATCGTAGTGATAAAGGCATTAGTATTGTTATGCATGGTTTGAATGGAAAAATAACAGTAAACGGAAAAGAGTACGACGGAGTAATGCCTCAACTGCAATTAAATGACGATGAGATTGCTAACGTACTGACCTACGTAAGGAATAGCTTTGGCAACAAAGGTGGGTTGGTTACTTTAAAAGAAGTGCAGGCTATACGTAAAGGCGGCAAGCTATTAGAACAAGGAAAGAAGAGTAAAAAATAATGCACGTTCTAAAAATTGCTTGTTTTGCTTTAATAAGCATAAAATTAGGGTTTACTAAAGAAAGTGTATTTCGTGAAAAGGCACAAGATCCGACCGTTGCCCAAAAAGAAATGGTATTAGTAAAAGGGGGGAATTTTACTCCTTTTTACAAAAACGCCAACTCTAAAACTATTTTTGTGAAACCTTTTTATATAGATGTGCACGCTGTTACGAATGCCGACTTTTTACGGTTTGTGAAAGAAAATCCCAGGTGGGCTCGCTCAAAAGCATCGCGCTTGTTTGCTGATGCAGCCTATTTAAAACACTGGGCATCTGATTTTTCTTTAGGAAAAGATTCTTCTTTATTGGAAGATGCACCCGTTACCAACGTGTCTTGGTTTGCTGCCACCGCCTATTGCAAATGGAAAGGAAAACGCTTGCCGACCTTGGTAGAGTGGGAGTTTGCAGCCGCAGCAGAGCGAGCCGGCAAAGCACTTAGCGATACCAATTCATTAACTGCTTTTATATTAAAATGGTATGAAAAACCGGCTCCGCGCATGTTACCTCCCACAAAATCTACTTTTAAAAACACGTATGGCCTGTGGGATATGCACGGGCTTATATGGGAGTGGGTGTATGATTTTAACATGTCGGTAGCCAATAGCGATTCTAGAAACGCGCCTGTTAATAAAAATCTATCGTGTGTATCGGGGGCGGTGTCAGCGGCTAATCCAAAAGATTATGCGTCTTATATGCGTTATGGATTTCGGCAAAGTTTAAAAGCCAATTATACCGTTGCTAATTTAGGTTTTAGGTGTGCACAAAATTGTAAATGATGTATTTTATGAAGTACCTTTATATTTCTTTTTTATTTGTTTTTTTGGTGGCTTGCAGTAATCAAACTTCTACTGCTATAGAGGCACAAAATAGAGACAATACAAAAAACATTTCGGAACAAGACAGTAACAGCCTGTCTGTTTATCAAATAGAAGGCGATTGGCTTACTCAAAACAATAAAAAAACGACTCTGCCTGATTTGAAAGGGAAGATTCAGGTAGTTGCCATGATTTTTACAAGTTGCCAATATGCTTGTCCAAAAATAACGGACGATATTTTAGCTATTGAAAAAAACATCATGCCTTCCGATACCGATAAGGTAGGTTTTACTTTAATATCCTTTGACGTGGAGCGAGATAGCGTAAGTAAATTAAAGAAATTTGCCTTTGATAAGAAATTAGGGAGTCGTTGGACTCTTTTGCGAGGGACTGAAGAGCAAGTACGCACCCTTTCTATGCTTTTAGATGTAAACTACGAGAAGCAACCAGACGGCTCGTTTAATCATACGAATATCATTACTATTTTAGATAAAAAAGGAGTGATTCTTTACCGTTATGAGGGTTTGGAAATAGACGCTAAGGCTATTGCAAAAAAAATAAAAAGCGCGTTGCAGTAATAAAAGTGTATTAGTAATTAGCAATTAGTTTTTTTAATATCTCTTGCGCCGATTTGGCTATAACCGTTCCGGGGCCAAATACGGCTGCTGCTCCGGCTTTAAATAAATAATCATAATCTTGCTGAGGTATGACACCGCCTACCACTACCATAATGTCTTGACGTTGGTATTTTTTTAATTCCTCTATCAATTGTGGCACCAACGTTTTGTGTCCTGCTGCCAAGCTGCTTACCCCAATAATATGAACGTCGTTTTCTACGGCTTGTTTAGCTACCTCTTCGGGTGTTTGAAATAAAGAACCAATATCTACATCAAAACCCAAATCGGCAAAGCTGGTGGCAATTACTTTAGCCCCTCTGTCGTGCCCATCTTGTCCCATTTTTGCAATCACGATGCGGGGGCGGCGTCCATCTAATTCCGCAAACTGGTCGGCTAACTTTTTAGCTTCTATAAAATCTTGATTCATAGCTATTTCTTTTGAGTAAACGCCTGCAATCACTCGGTTGGTAGCTTGATAGCGTCCAAATACTTTTTCTAAAGCATCAGAAATTTCGCCTAAAGTAGCGCGTACGCGCGCCGCTTCAATGCTTAATTCCAGTAAATTTTTCGCTCCACTTTTGGCAGCTTCGGTTAGTGCCAATAAGGCTTCTTCTACTTTTTTTGTATTGCGCTGGGCTTTTAGTGTTTGTAGTCGGTTTATTTGCTGTGTGCGTACTTTGGTGTTATCTACTTCTAAAATTTCGATATCTGTTTTTTCGTCGGTTTGAAACGCGTTTACTCCCACAATAATATCTTTTCCGCTATCAATGCGGGCTTGCTTGCGGGCGGCGGCTTCTTCTATGCGCATTTTAGGAATGCCTGTTTCGATGGCTTTTGCCATGCCGCCTAATTTTTCTACTTCTTCTATTAGCTCCCATGCTTTTTGGCTTAGCTGTTGTGTTAGGTATTCTACATAATACGATCCGCCCCATGGGTCCACTACTTTGCACACATTGGTTTCTTGTTGCAAGTATATCTGTGTGTTGCGGGCAATGCGTGCCGAAAAGTCGGTAGGTAAGGCTATAGCTTCGTCCAAAGCGTTGGTGTGTAAACTTTGTGTATGCCCCATGGCAGCAGCTAAAGCTTCTACGCAGGTGCGGGTAACGTTATTAAAAGGATCTTGCTCGGTTAAGCTCCAACCGCTGGTTTGGCAGTGTGTGCGCAGCGCCATTGATTTGTTGTTTTTGGGTTGAAACTGTTTGATGAGTTTAGCCCATATCATACGGGCTGCACGCATCTTAGCCACTTCCATAAAATGGTTCATACCGATGGCCCAAAAAAAGGAAAGACGGGGTGCAAAATCATCAATAGATAAACCGGCTTTAATGCCTGTGCGCACATACTCTAAGCCATCAGCCAGCGTGTAAGCCAATTCAATATCGGCAGTAGCACCGGCTTCTTGCATGTGGTATCCACTAATAGAAATAGAGTTGAACTTAGGCATGTTTTTAGAGGTAAAGGCAAAAATATCGGCAATAATTTTCATAGAAGGAGCCGGAGGATAAATGTACGTGTTGCGCACCATAAATTCTTTTAAAATATCGTTTTGAATGGTGCCGCTTAGTTTGTCCATACTTACGCCTTGCTCTTCGGCAGCTACAATATAAAAAGCCAAGATGGGCAATACGGCTCCGTTCATGGTCATGCTTACACTCATTTGGTCAAGGGGTATTGCGTCAAAAAGTATTTTCATATCCAGCACGCTGTCTATGGCTACCCCTGCTTTTCCTACGTCGCCCACTACGCGGTTATGGTCGCTATCATAGCCGCGGTGCGTGGCTAAATCAAAAGCAACGGATAAGCCTTTTTGCCCGGCAGCTAAATTTTTTCTATAAAAAGCATTGCTTTCTTCAGCGGTGCTAAAACCAGCGTATTGGCGTATGGTCCAAGGGTTTTGTATATACATGCTGGAGTAGGGGCCTCTTAAAAAAGGAGGGATTCCGGCGGCATAATGCAAATGCTCGGCTTCTTTTATATCGTTTAATGAGTATGAAGATTTTACTTCTATATTTTCGGCTGTGAGAAAAGGTTGATGTTTTACTGTTTTCTGTTTTTCAGTTTCAGAAAAAGCAGGTGAATACATAACCTTTGAAAAGTCTTTACGCATGTGGTAAAGGTAGGAAGTTTTGCTAAAAGCCGTAAAAATATTTTTTGTTTTATTCACGTATCTTTTTTTATTTTTATACCCACTATGAAACCCGTATTTATTCTTATTGTATTTATTTTTTGTTCGCTCTTTTGTTTTTCTCAAGAGCCACAACACGGTTTGGTGCAATGGCTTAGTTTTAAAGAAGCTAAAGAAAAGGGGAAGCAACAACCCAAGCCCTTGCTTATTGATGTTTATACCGATTGGTGCGGTTGGTGCAAACACATGATAAAAACAACCTATTCAGATCCTAATTTGGCAAGCTATATCAATACTTATTTTTATCCGGTACAGTTTAACGCCGAAACACAGGATACGATTGAGTATAACGGAGAAAAGTATGTAAACAGAAGCAAAGAAAAAAAATCACCACACGATTTGGCTATGAAACTTTTAGGCCAAAACCTAAGCTATCCATCTACTATTTTTGTAAGCGGCGACTATAAATTTAGTTTGCTAACCCAAGGTTTTTTGGAAACAAAAAAGATAGAGCCTCTTTTAGTGTTTATGGTTGAAAATGCTTTTAAAAGCAGTGTTTTTGATGATTTTAATAAGCACTTTACGCACACTTTTTACGACACCGTTTTTGTAAAAAAGCAAGCAAAAATACATACCCTAAACGAAGCTTTAGCTCTGCAAAAAAAGAAACCTAAAAAAATACTGATAAGCATCTATACCGATTTTTGCAACACCTGTAAGGTGATGAATAAAACCACTTTTACGGATACGGCTCTGGCTAATTACCTGAATAAAAATTATTATTTGGTAGAATTTAATGCCCAACAAGACAAATCTGAAATTGAGTTTAAAGGAATAAAATATACCAACAACGGCGCCCATAATTTCCCCTTTCATGAGCTGGCCTTGGAGCTTACGCGCCGCAACTTTGTGCTGCCCAGCATGGTTTTTTTAGACGAAGAACTAAACACTTTAGATGTGGTAAACTTTTATCAAACACCTGAATGGACCAGCAAAATAGCGCATTACTTTGGTAGTAATGAATATAAAAAAATGAAGTGGGAAGACTTTGTTAAAAAACCGTAATAAACAAATAAACAGATGCGCCAAACACCGGCACGCAGTAAGTAAGAAATGGCCGTATAAAAAAAGTGGATTAAAAATTTGGTTTGTAAAAAAATATCCATACCTTAGCGTATTATTTGAAAACTTTAGGTACGTAATTTTATGCACATAGCAATTGCAGGCAACATTGGTTCAGGAAAAACAACCCTCACCTCTATGTTAGCCAAACATTATAAGTGGGTTCCTCATTACGAAGATGCTGATGATAACCCTTATTTGAACGACTTTTATGAAGATATGCAACGCTGGTCTTTTAACCTGCAAGTATATTTCCTGAACAATCGTTTTAATCAAGTATTAGAAATACACAAAGGGAAAAAAACGGTAGTTCAAGATAGAACCATCTACGAAGACGCGTATATTTTTGCTCCCAACTTACATGCTATGGGCTTAATGACCACTCGCGATTTTGAAAGTTATTTTACTCTTTTTAAACTGATGGAAAGCCTGGTAAAACCACCGGATTTGCTGATTTATTTGCGCGCCTCGGTGCCTACCTTAGTAAAAAACATACAAAAAAGAGGACGAGAGTACGAAGCCGCCATTCGTTTAGATTATTTAAAACGGCTGAACGAGCGCTATGAGGCTTGGGTATCCTCTTACGAAGCAGGAAAAATAATTATTGTAGATGTGGATGACTTGAACATCAGTGAAAACAAAGAAGATTTAGGTAAAGTGGTACGACAAATAGATGCCCAACTGCACGGATTGTTTAAATAAAATAAGATGAGAGAAAGCGCTGCCATAGACGTTTTTTTTGCAGAAAAATTTAACGTTTTGCTAAGCCAGGTGCCGGCCAACGAAACTGTATTGGTTTCTTTTAACGGCCTTTTATCGCAAGAACAAGTTTCTAAATTAGAAACTCAAGTAGAATCATCTATTGTAGAAGCCGGTGTGGCAAAAGCCCCCCTAAAAAAGATATTTTTTATTAGTGTAGAAACCTTGCAAAACATGCTTATTCATGGGAATAAAGACGTGGAAGGCAAACAACATAACTTTTTTATTCTTAGAAAAAACGGAGTAAAAACAACCATTACCTCGGCCAATTTAATTGAAGCAAAAAATATTGTAGGAGTAGAAAATCAAATGAAAACCATTAACGCTTTTGATGAGCCTGCTGCCTTAAAACAATACTATATGGACCATCTCGAAAAAAATGAAATATCGGCTAAAGAGGGCGCCGGCTTAGGATTTATTACCATTGCCATGAAGTCGGGTAATAAATTAAGCTACGAATTTGATAAAATAAACGATGGCGCTTCGTTGTTTTTACTTACCTCTACCGTTTCATTAGAGTAACTCTTTAGCAGAAAAAAAACAAACACATTATGTCAGTATTATTCAGAAAAAAATCATTGGAGCAGTTATTAAATGCGGCCAACGAAAAAGGACTTAAAAAAACATTAGGAGCCGGCTCTTTGGTAGCTTTGGGTATAGGCGCCATTATAGGCGCGGGTTTGTTTGTGCGCACGGCTGCCGCCTCGGCCGAAGCGGCAGGCTCAGCTGTTACCTTATCGTTTGTAGTAGCAGCCGTGGGATGCCTTTTTGCCGGACTGTGTTATGCCGAGTTTGCCTCTATGATACCCATTGCAGGTAGCGCCTACACTTATGCCTATGCTACTATGGGCGAGTTAGTAGCCTGGATTATTGGTTGGGCTCTTATTATGGAATACGCTTTAGGGGCGGCCACCGTTTCTATTGCTTGGAGCGAATACTTGAATCATTTGTTAGGAGGCTCCATACCCTATCAGTGGTGCCACTCTCCTTTTGAAACATCAGCCGCAGGGGTGCACGGTATTATGAACATACCGGCTTTGTTTGTATTGCTTCTGTTGTCGCTATTGCTTATTAAGGGTACGCAAGAGTCGGCTATGGTAAATGCTATTATCGTATTTATTAAAGTAGCCATTGTGTTGGTATTTATTTTTATAGGCTGGGGCTTTATTAACCCGGCTAACCACACTCCCTATCTTATTCCCGAAGGGGTAGAGGGGCACGAAGGCGTGTTTAAGCACGGCTGGGGTGGCGTGTTGGGTGGGGCAGCTATTGTGTTTTTTGCGTTTATTGGTTTTGATGCTGTTTCTACGGCGGCACAAGAAGCCAAAAACCCTAAGAAAGACATGCCTATTGGTATATTAGGCTCGCTGTTGGTGTGTACCATTTTGTATATTTTGTTTTCGCATGTGCTTACCGGTGTAGCCAACTGGCACGAGTTTGAAAAAGCGGGCAAAGAAGCCTCCGTAGCTTATGCCATTCATACGTATATGATGGGTTATGCTTGGTTGGGAACAGCCGTTACCGTTGCTATTTTAGCCGGATTTTCTTCCGTTATTTTGGTAATGCTTATGGGGCAGTCAAGGGTGTTTTACTCGATGGCGCACGACGGCTTGCTGCCCAAAATTTTTTCTGATTTACACCCTAAATTTGGTACGCCATACAAATCAAACATCATTCTTTTTGTATTTGTGGGTTTGTTTGCCGGATTTGTACCGGGTAGCGTAGCCGGAGATTTAACATCATTCGGAACTTTGTTGGCTTTTGTTATTGTGAGTGCCGGTGTGTGGATTATGCGCCGCTCAAACCCGGATATAGAGCGCCCTTTCAGAGCTCCTTTAGTTCCTTTAGTGCCTATTTTAGGTGTTTTAGTGTGCGGCGGTATGATTGTAGCTTTAGATATTACTACGCTAAAAGCAGCTATTTTGTGGATGATTATTGGTTTTGCCGTATATTTCCTATACGGAAAGAAAAACAGCAAGCTAAACTAAGCACGCATCAAGAGTACATTTTTTAAAGACTCTGGTATTGATTTTTTATGTAAAAACACATGCCATTTTTGTATTATCAAGGTGCGGTGTCGGTTGCGCTTTTATTTTAAAATGAGTACTTGAAATTTATTAGCTCCCGCTTGGAGTAATTTATTTAGCTGCTAATATACAAAAAATTTAATCCCAGCGGAATAGTATAAGGTAGAATGAAAATCAAGCCACGTGGCAACACTATTGTAATAGGGAAGTGAAGTATTAGATATTTTTAAACTCAAAAAAGTCCTTGGAAAAACACGAATATCAGAGGATACGTAAAACACAGGAAAAAATTCTCCTTTAGAAGATGTTTGATGAGATTGATACATAGCATATTCTTGATAGCTCGTAATATTTTCTCTTGTAAAGGTATAAAAATTAGCTGCAAAACCTGCCGATACCAGTATTCTTTTTTTTAATCGGTACTGCAAACCTAAAGGAACAGAAAAATTACCAACCGTAAGAGTTGAGCTGGCTTCTAAACCCCATAACCCATTTATTAAGTATAAGGAATCACTTAACGCAATATTTTTTTGAAAACTTAAAGTAGCATCAACTCCCGTTTCAAAATAAAATCTCTTTGTTATTTTAAAATTAGCATGAACATAAAACATAAGCCCATTGCCAAGTGAGGAAGACTGATAAATAGATTTAGTTACATGATGCACCGCATACGGGCTACTGGATGATGTGTTCGGTATATTTCCTGAATGCTCTGCCCAGCCATAAAGATTTCTATTTTGAGGAATAGACAAATAACAACCACCCGTTATATTAAACTTTTTTGTGTACAAAACGGTATCTTTTTGACTAAACATATATAGAGAATGTAGTGCACAAAAAAAGACGATTATTTTTTTCATTTTAAGCAATACGATTTATCGTTGAATAATGAGTTTGTTGTCAATAGCGCCCTAAACGTTAAAAAAAGAGAGGAATAATTAAGTAACTCTAATTATATTAGAGGCTGCAAACAAAAAAATCCTCTTATGGCAAATATAACTTTATTTTCTTAGATTGTATCAAAGATTGACCGTCCTAGTAGTATTAGCTCCCAATCAGGGAGTGCTTTGCTGAGCTTGAAAATAAAAAACCCTTTACGTTGTTGTAAAGGGTTTCGTTTTTTTTTAAGAGGTAGTTTGCTTATGCTTGCGTAGCAGGAACCACCGATACGTACGAACGGTTATCGCGTTTTTTGCGAAACACTACGGTTCCATCAACCAACGCAAAAATAGTATGGTCTTTGCCTATACCTACGTTTTCGCCGGGGTGGTGTTTGGTGCCACGCTGACGAACAATAATGTTGCCGCTTACGCACTCAGAGCCACCATATATTTTGATGCCTAAACGTTTACTGTGCGATTCGCGACCGTTTTTTACCTTACCTTCACCTTTCTTGTGTGCCATTTTTTTTAAATTTTAGAGGTTTACAATAATTTTAGTCTTCTTTCTTTTTAGCTACCTTTTTTACGGCTGCTTTCTTGGCCGGAGCTTTTTTTGCGGCTGCTTTTTTTACTGGTGCCTTTACTTCCGCTTTTGGTTCAGCAGCTTCTTTGCCAATTCTGGGTGTAAATTGCTGTTTTTTTACTTCTAGTTTTTCTTTTAACGATTCGCCTTTACCTAAGATGCCTTGCACCAAAATTTGAGTGAAATCTTGACGGTGCCCGTTCATTTTTTGATAGGTTTTGCGGCGTTTCTTTTTAAATACCAACACTTTTTCTCCGCGTAAGTGTTGTACCACAGTGGCTGCTATTTTAGCGCCATCTACGGTGGGGCTGCCTACGGTTATTTTACCGGCATTGTCAATCAACAATACCTCGTTAAATTCCACATCGGCGCCTTCGTTAGCCTTTAGGCGGTGAACGTAAAGCTTAGAGCCTCGTTCCACTTTAAATTGTTGCCCGGCTATTTTTACAATTGCGTACATGATTTATTTTTTTATTAAATTAGGGGTGCAAATATAGGTTTTTATTTTTAATCAGCCAAAATTAAGTTTTTTGAAAAAAATAAGGTGCCTTTTATAATAAAAAGGGCATTCGCAAAAAACATTGGTATAACTAAAATATTTTTTAATCTTTGTGCAAATAATAAAAGAGTATAAGCCCGTGCGCCTATCTATCATTATACCGGTTTACAACGAGTACGACTCCATACCCGAGTTGCACCAACGCCTTAGTAAGGTAGCCGCTGCTATTAGCGCTGATTATGAACTTGTTTTTATAAACGATGGCAGCAAAGATGCCTCTTTAGAGCGTTTAATTCTTTTAGCGCAAAGCGATGCGCGTGTTTTTTATATCAATTTTAGTCGCAACTTTGGGCACCAAATAGCGGTAACAGCCGGTTTAGACCATTGCGGGGGCGAGGTAGTGGCTATTATAGATGCCGATTTGCAAGACCCACCCGAACTTATTTTGGAAATGTATAAAAAACACCAAGAAGGCTTTGATGTGGTGTATGCCCGGCGTGCCAAGCGCAAAGGCGAAAATTTTTTCAAGAAAGTAACAGCTAGCCTTTTTTACCGCCTTATGGTAAAAATTACCTCTATCAACATTCCTATTGATACCGGCGATTTTAGACTTATAGATAGAAAAATAGTAGATTGCTTAAAACAAATGCCGGAGCAAAACAAGTTTTTGCGTGGGCAAATTGCCTGGGCCGGTTTTAAACAAACATCGGTAGAGTTTGTGCGAGAGGAGCGCAAATACGGAGCCACCGGCTACCCACTAAAAAAAATGATTCGCTTTGCCTTAGATGGCATCACCGCTTTTTCAGACCGCCCCCTTACCCTTGTAACTCAGATGGGAATTGCCGTGTCGCTGATTGCTTTTATTATCATTCTATATGCTATGTATGCCTATTTTATTTATGAAAAAACCATGCCGGGCTGGACGTCCATATTAGTTAGCACCATGTTTATAGGCGGTATTCAACTTATATCCATCGGCATTATTGGCTTGTATGTAAGTCGTATCAATAAAAATGTAATAAACCGTCCGCTGTATTTAATTCAAAACACCAACTTAAAAAAATAGAACGCAAAATCAGGCTATGAGCAAACATAAAAACCAGGCAAAGACCAAACAAGCAACGGCTACTCTTGAAAACAACAACAACTCGTTTATTTCAGACGAAAAATTATGCTTAGGTTTATTAGTGTTGCTATTGCTGCTTGTGGCTTATATTCGCTCTAAGTTTGTACAAATGCCTTTTGAGCGAGATGAAGGGGCTTACAGTTTGTACGGAAAAATGCTATTAGAAGGCAAAACACCCTATCGCGATTTTTACGAGCAAAAATTCCCGGGTATCTTTTATTTCTATGCTTTGGTGGTTGCCCTCTTTGGCGATACCGTAAAAGGTATGCACACCGGCTTTATTTTTATTAACCTAAGCACCATTACACTCCTGTATTTTATAGTAAAAAAGCTGTTTACCCCTGTGGCGGGCATTATATCGGCGGCTACTTTTGCTATTACTTCACTTACTCCTTTTTTAAGCGGATTTACCGTGCAGTCAGAGCATGGGGTAGTGCTTATAGCCACTATCGGTATTTTGTTTTATGTGCTGGCTATACAAAAACAAAAGTGGTACTACTACTTGCTTATGGGGCTTACTATGGGTACCGCCTTTATGACTAAAACCACCGGCTTGTTTTTTATGGCTTGGGGAGGCGTTATTTTAATCATTGATTTCTTTTTTGAGAAAGAAAAAAACTACAAGCTTTTTTTTAGAAACCTTTTTTTATACGGAGGAGGAGCATCTGTTGTTATTCTTTGGTTGTTTCTTTTAATATACCTGAAAGGTGCTTTTGCTGATATGGTTTTTTGGACTTACGATATTCCCAAGCACTATGTAAACAAAGTGCCGTTTGAAGAAGGCATTAAGTATTTTGGTTATAGCAAAGAAGCCATTCTGCACGACTATAAATTTTTTTGGTATCAGCTTTTTTTGGCAGGCGCCGTATGTTTGTTTAAAGCAATTCCTTTAAAAACAAAAGCCTTTGCGGTGTCCATAGCGGCTTTTTCATCGCTTACCATTGTGCCGGGTTTTTATTTTTATGGCCACTATTGGATACAACTTTTGCCCGGCTTAGCCATTTTGTCGGGTTTTGCTTTTTATGGGCTAACCCAAGTTTTAAAAACACGCTTTACTATTCATGAAAATAAAACCAAGTATGTTTATTTGTCGGTTTTTACGCTGTTTTTTTTAAGCAATATAGCCATCAATCGTTCGTACTATTTCAAACCTAATTATTACAAAATTTTACGCACCGTGTATGGCAACAATCCTTTTCCGGAGTGTATGGAAATAGGTAAATATATCAACAGTCATGCTAAGCCCGAAGAAGGGGTAGCCCTTATGGGCTCGGAACCGCAGCTATATTTTTATACCCATACCGAAGCAGCCTCTAAGCATGCTTATTTTTCAGCAGTGGTAGATAATTTGCCCGAACACCGACAATGGCAGCGCGAATACGTAGCCGGTATAGAAAAACAAAAACCCCGCTATTTCATTTTCTTCAACCACCCTATTTCGTTGTTGGTGCAAGCCAATACCGACCGCTACGTTTTTGAGTGGGCCAACAAATACCTTACCGAACACTATAAACTTGTGGGTTTAGCCGATATGATTGATGGAGGACAAACGGTGTACGTATGGAACGAAGAACTGATGAACTATAAACCCGTAGCAAACAACCGCATATACGTGTATGAACGCGTAGCCGGGAAGTAGTAGGCAGTTGGTCGCTTAGCCTTGCTTATTCATTCGCATCATTTCGCTATAGCTTAATTTTAAAGAAAAAGCGTGTAAGGCTTGCGCAATGCGTTTGGCTTTGGTTTGAGTAGTCTTAGCGCTTTCTATCCACCTGCTGTAATACTTTTGGTGCGATTGGGGAATGGATTTAAAATACGCAAGGGCTTTTTTATCTTCTGCTAAACAAAGCAACAAATCTTCAGAAAGAAGCACTTCATCTGCATCTTTCTCTAAAAGTAGAATCACTTTTTCGCCTACTAAATGTTTCTTGATGTTTTTCCGCATCACCGCGTTGATGGGCATAATAAAATCGCCGCCGCCCATAGGTATTAAACTTACCAGTTTTATAGCATAAGCATCAATAGTGCCTTTTACCCGAAATGATTTTTTAACATCCGGATTGATTTTTTGTGCCGCTTTTTGAGGTACCTCTACATAAGTCCAGCCGGTTTTCTCCCCTTGTTCTTTAAATTTTTTTAGGGTAGCTGTAATTTTAACGTTCATTTAGTAGTGTAAAACAAAGCAAAAATATACCTTTGCAACCAAATAACAACTATAAAAAATGAAAGGAAGATTTAGCTGGTGGAACGAGTGGGTAAAACGCAAACACGCCTACGCACAGGCCACTCAAAAACAAATGGATACCGATAGGTTTAATAGCATCTGTGCCGGAACCGGTTTGCCTAACATACATCAAAAATCTACTTTTAAGTTTAAAGATGTAGCCGATGGAGCCGCCCGTTTTTTAGGGCACGCACCCAGTGGAGAAAAGCCTTATGCCCGCATTTACACCCGCTTAGGAAACCCCAATACTGAGTATTTAGAAAAAATTTTATTTCAACTAGAGTGCGAGCATATTATTGATAATGCCCTAGCTAAAGACGAAAAAAGTCCTACCATAGCCTCTTTGGTGTTTGCATCGGGTATGGCGGCCATTACCACCATTATTATGGGTTTTGTAAAACCCGGAGATGCGCTTATTGTGGGTAATGTATATGGTTGCACCGATTCGTTTATGCGCTTTTTGCAAAATCGTTTTGGTATTGAAATTCTTTTTACCGATGCTACCAATACAGACAACATCAAACAACTTATAGCCAAACACCCCAACGTAGCAGCTGTTTTTATCGAAACCCCCGATAATCCTACTTTAGCCGTTTGCGATATTGAAGCTATTTCTAAAATTACAGAGGCTCATGAAGCCATGCTTATTGTAGATAATACCTTTTGTTCGCCCTATTTGCAACAGCCTTTCCGCTTGGGTGCTGATGTTGTAATACACTCGCTTACCAAATATGTAAATGGACATTCTGCTTCTATTGCCGGTGCGGCTTTAGGCCCTTATGAGTTTTTTAGCAAAGACGTATATCCGGTATATAAAGATTTTGGACCTACTCCTTCTCCTTTTGACAGTTGGCTCAACAGCCTTTCTATACAAGATATGGGAGTGCGCATAGAGCATCAATGCGCCACAGCACAAAAGTTAGCCGAGTTTTTAGAAAACCACCCCAAGGTAAATAGGGTATGGTTTCCGGGCTTAAAAAGCCACCCGCATTACGAAGTGGCAAAAAAACAAATGCGTTACGGCGGCACCATCATTTCGTTTGACCTGAAAGGAGGCTATGATGCCGGTGTAAACATGATGAATTATTTTGCCCGCCCCGATACACCTATGGAGCTGGCTGTGAGCTTAGGCTCTGTTATCAGTTATATAGAGCACCCCGCCAGCATGACGCACTCGGCCGTGCCCGAAGAAGACCGTTGCCTGCGCGGCATCACCAACTCGTTGGTACGCCTATCGGTAGGGGTAGAAGGTTTTTCTACTCTTAGCAAAGCCCTTGATGCCAGCTTGAAATTATAAGCAAACGCATCTTTACTTTTTATGGCAATTATTGGCGTGGTATTTGCGTGATGTGCTACATATTTTTACATTTGTAAAAAAAAAACAGCGTATGCAAAAATTTTTGAAAAGCCCTTTTTTTAAGCTGGTAGCATCGGTAGCTCTTGCTTCGATTTTTTATTTTACAACGCCACATTGCCTGAGTAAAACAACGATAGGCGGCATCTTGCTTACCTTACTTGTGCTAATAAATGGGTCTAAACTTATAGGAAAGTACGCGGTTATTACTCATGTAGCACGCGTATTGGTAGGGGGGCTGTTTATTTTTTCGGGGTTCATAAAAAGCAACGACCCACTTGGTTTTTCCTACAAATTAGAAGAGTATTTTGAAGTGTTTAAAGCCGATACCGGCTTATCTCTTTTCGATTGGTTGGCTCATATATCCTTACCCTTAGCTGTAACGGTATGCGTAAGCGAGGTAGCTTTGGGCATCTTATTGCTTATTGGGTTTAAAAAAGAACTTACCCTATGGCTGCTCTTAGCCCAAATAGTATTTTTTACCTTCCTTACTTTTTACTCGGCTTGCTACAACAAAGTGACACACTGCGGTTGCTTTGGCGATGCTATAAAACTTACCCCTTGGGAAAGTTTTTGGAAAGACATTACTTTACTGGTACTCATCACGCTGCTATTTTCGGGCAAAGATAACATCAGCCCTTTATTCAACCCCATGATAAGCAACCTGCTTACAGTGGTGGGCATTGCCGTCTCTATATGGTTTCCGGTGCATTGCTACCGCAACCTGCCCTTGCTTGATTTTAGAGCCTACGCACCGGGTTTAAGCATTTGCGAAGGAAAAAAACCGGGGCCTAACTACAAGGCTGCCGTGTATGAATCGCACTTTGTATATAAAAACATACAAAGCGGCGATACCACCGAGTTTACGGATAAAAACTACCCTTGGCAAGATACGCTGCATTGGAAGTTTCACCGCTCCTTGCCTTCGGTGGTGATAAGCCCCGAAGTAGATGCGCCTAAAATACCGGATTTTACCATTAACGATTTAGATGGAAACGATATAACCGACAGCATTTTAAATATAAAAGAGTACAATTTTTATTTGGTGTGCTACGACCTTAATAAAACCGAACAAAACCCGGAGTTGATAGCTAAGATAAACGATTTTTATACCCTTTGTCAAAAAAATAACCTCCATTTTATTGCCCTTAGCGCGTCAAGCGCCGAACAAATAAGTAACTTTAAGCATAAGTACAACGCCCTATACGACTTTTACAATATGGACGGCATTGTGCTAAAAACCATGATACGCAGCAACCCCGGACTGATGCTTATGCACAACTGCCGCGTGGTAACGAGTTGGCATTACAACAACTTTCCGGTATATAGCCAAGTACAGACCACGTTTATGAAGTGAAAATATATTGAATATAGAGGCGCAAAAAAAAACACTCTTCATTTACTTGTAAGAGTGTTTTTTTGTTATCTGTTATGCGCACTATTTTTTTATCAAAACCTCGTCCACCATGCCATAAGCTTTGGCTTCTTCGGCGGTCATCCAATAGTCGCGGTCGCTGTCTGCCCATACTTTTTCGTAGGTTTGGCCGCTGTGTGTGGCAATAATCTCGTACAGTTCTTTTTTTAGTTTCATGATTTCACGAGCGGTAATTTCAATGTCCGAGGCTTGCCCTTCGGCTCCGCCCAAAGGTTGGTGTATCATTACGCGAGCGTGTTTTAAAGCGGTGCGTTTTCCTTTTTGGCCGGCACACATAAGCACAGCCCCCATAGAGGCTGCCATGCCGGTACAAATAGTCGCTACATCAGGCTGAATAATTTGCATGGTATCGTATATTCCTAAGCCGGCATATACGCTGCCGCCCGGCGAGTTCAAATAAATTTGTATGTCTTTTTTAGCGTCGGTGCTTTCTAAAAAAAGAAGCTGCGCTTGCACAATATTGGCTACTTGATCGTTAATGCCGGTGCCTAAAAAAATAATTCGATCCATCATTAAGCGTGAAAAAACGTCCATTTGAGCCACGTTTAGCGAACGCTCCTCAATAATATAGGGAGTCATAGAAGCGTTAATTCGAGAGGTGTACGAATCGTAAGTTAAGCTATTGATGCCTTGATGCTTAGTGGCATATTTTCTAAATTCATTGTTATCGAACATAATTTTTGGTTTAAAAGTTTATACAAAAGTAAGCAGCCTGTTTGCATAGCCAAACATAAAGTAAAAATGATATGAACAGAGTTATGAAACGATGTTTTGCCTTTGTTTACAATCTTTATCATGTAGATAGATAAAATTGCTACTTTTAACCCCAAATTTTATCTTAATAAAAATGATAAACAGAGTAGTAAAAGATGCCGCCACTGCCGTAGCCGATATAAATGACGGAGCCGTGCTGATGGTGGGTGGTTTTGGCTTGTGTGGCATTCCTGAAAATTGCATTACGGCCTTAATAAAAAAAGGAGTGAAAAAACTTACCTGCATTAGCAATAATGCCGGGGTTGATGATTTTGGCTTGGGCTTGCTGTTGCAAACCAAACAAATAAAAAAAATGATTTCTTCATACGTAGGCGAAAATGCGGAATTTGAGCGTCAGCTGCTGCACGGCGAGTTGGAGGTAGAGTTAGTGCCGCAAGGCACCTTAGTTACACGCTGCATGATGGCAGGTTATGGTATTCCCTTTTTCCCTACTCCTGCAGGCGTAGGTACCGAGGTAGCCGCAGGAAAAGAAGTACGCTCCCTCACCTTTAGAGGCGAAACGAAAGATTATTTAATAGAGCATGCCTTTGAAGCCGATTTTGCTATTGTAAAAGCATGGAAAGGCGATACCGCCGGAAACTTGATATACCGAAGCACCGCACGTAATTTCAACTTTGCTATGGCTATGGGCGCCAAAATTACCATTGCCGAAGTAGAAGAATTAGTGCCGGCCGGCGAGCTGCAACCCGACCAAATTCACACACCCGGAATATACGTGAACCGTATTTTTCAAGGAGAAAAGTACGAAAAACGCATAGAACAACGTACTGTAAGAAAAAAATAATCATCACCATACAAAAAAAATAAAACACATACCTTTATGGAATTATACTTAGACTCAGCCAACCTGAAAGAAATAGAAGAAGGTTTTAAACTAGGCTTTTTAGATGGACTTACCACCACTCCTACTTTTATGCAACGCGAAGGCATTACCGATATTGACGGTACCATTGTGAAACTTAGCAAAATAGTACCCGTATTGCAAATAGAAGCGTTAGGCAATACAGCCGAGGAAATTTTAAAAGAAGCAGAAAGACAACTGGCTTTAGGCTTAGATAAAAATAAAACCGTATTTAAAATTCCGGTGTCTTTAGAGGGGGTGCGCGCCTGCAAAATGCTTCGCAACAAAGGCTTACTGGTAAACGTACACCTGGTATATACCCTGCAACAGGCATATATGGCGATGCAAGCAGGTGCTACCTATGTGTGCCCTTTAGTAGGGCGCCTGCAAGACCAAGGGCATGATGCGCTTGCTTTGGTAGAGCAGTGTGTAGATGCGGTAGAATATTACGGATACGATACCAAAATAATGTTCTCTTCTGTAAGAAACGTAGAGCATGTACGCAATGCTATCAACATAG
Organism: Bacteroidota bacterium; assembly: GCA_018267475.1. Taxonomy (GTDB): domain Bacteria; phylum Bacteroidota; class Bacteroidia; order B-17B0; family Aurantibacillaceae; genus PALSA-968. The sequence goes on from JAFDYI010000006.1 coordinate 66,149, forward strand.
GAGTGCATACTATCACAGTGCCGCTTAAAATAATGAAACAACTAACTGAAAATAATTTTACCACCGTAGGTACCGAGCAGTTTATAGCCGATACCCGCCTTATGACGGTGCGCGTAAAAGAAGCTATAAATGGTATAAACCCCTTAGTAACGGCTGATACCAACATTGCTGACGCTACAATTAAACTTACTGAGTACGGCTTTGGAGCCATTACCGTAGTAGATAAAAACAACCAGGCAATAGGCGTGTTTACCGACGGCACTTTACGCCGATTGATAGCAGAAAAAGGCAGAGACATCCTGTCAAAAAAATTAAGCGACCTTAGTTTTAGCGCGCCTTTTAGTATTGAAACAAGCGCTTTGCTAAATGATGCTTCGGTTCTATTTAAAAAAACAAATGTAGATACCTTGCTGGTTACCGAAAACGGAAAACCGGTTGGCATGCTGGATATTCAAGATATGAAGTAATTTTTTTTCATCATGCTTCAATCAATGACGGGCTTTGGGAAAGCCAAAAATCATTTTAACGATAAAACCATCACGGTAGAAATTCGTACCCTAAACAGCAAAGGCATAGACGCTTCTTTGCGTATGCCTAATCTGTACCGAGAAAAGGAAATAGAACTTAGAAACGAGCTTACTAAATCGCTTGACCGCGGAAAAATAGATGTGCTGGTGCAGGTAGAATACCACAGCGAACAACCCGCCACTCAGATAAATACGGCCTTGGCTCAATCCTACTACGCACAGCTAAAAGAATTGGCCAACAGCATTAAACAGCCCGACACCTATTTACTGGAGCAAATAATGCGCATGCCCGATGTTATGAAAACAGCTAATCGTACTTTAACCGAGGAAGAGTATAAACATATTTTTGAAACACTAAAAGAAGCTATAAAAAACACCATCACTTTTAGACGAACAGAAGGCCAGGCGCTACTATCCGAATTTGAAAAAAGAATTGCCTTGATTTTGGGTTATGTAGAAGCCATTGAAACTATAGACCCCCTTAGGATAGAAAGAATAAAAACACGCATTCATAAAAATTTATCCGAGCTCATTACTTTAGAAAACATAGATAAAAACCGCTTGGAACAAGAGCTTATTTATTATATTGAAAAAATAGATATTACAGAGGAAAAAACGCGACTACGTACGCACCTTACTCATTTTTTAGATACTACAAAAGAAACGGCATCAGGTCGCAAGCTTAATTTTATATCTCAAGAAATGGGGCGCGAGATAAACACCATAGGTTCTAAAGCAAACGATGCTGCCATTCAAAAAATGGTAGTGTTGATGAAAGACGAGTTGGAAAAAATAAAAGAACAAAGTTTAAACGTGCTTTAAACGGAATACCCAATGAATGAGTTAGAGAAAAACCCATGGGTAACCAAAACTACCGAACTGGCTTACGAGTCGGCCTGGATACGAGTAACTAAGCACGATGTAAATAATCCTGCGGGCAACCCTGCTGTATATAGCGTGGTGCATTTTAAAAATATAGCTATTGGCATTTTACCGATAGACGAAGAGTGCAATACCTGGTTGGTAGGACAATTTAGATACCCTACCAACGAGTACAGTTGGGAAATACCAGAGGGTGGCGGCAAGCACGATGTAAACCCGCAAGAATCAGCTGCACGCGAACTAAAAGAAGAAGCCGGCATTATAGCCCAAAATTACAACGAATTGTTGCGCTTGCATCTAAGCAACAGTGCTACCGATGAGTTAGCTCTTGTTTATTTGGCTACTCATTTGCAATTTGCTGAGGCAGAACCTGAAGAAAGCGAAGTGTTGCAAGTGAAAAAAATACATTTAAACGATGCTTTTGATTGGGTAATGCAAGGCAAAATAACCGATGCCATTAGTGTAGCTGCCATACTAAAAGCAAAATGGCTTATGGATAATAAGCAACTTTTTGTGTAACTTTGCACTAAACAAAAAAAATATTATGATTGAAAAAGACCAAACCTACGCCCATGAGTTTTCATTTTCGCAGCAAGATGTAATAGCGTTTGCCAATGCTACCGGCGATAAAAACCCGGTGCACTTAGATGCCGACTATGCCGCTAAAACGATGTTTAAACGCCCCATTATGCACGGCATGCTTAGCGCTTCTTTGTTTTCAAAAGTATTTGGAACCTTGTTTCCGGGCGAGGGCACCATTTATTTAAAACAAAGCCTTAATTTTTTGAAGCCCATGTATGTAGATACCGTTTATGTAGCTGAGTTTATAGTAAAGGAAGTAATTAAAGATAAAAACCGCGCTGTAGTAGAAACACTTATAAAACATAAAGAAACCGGAAACGTGTGTACCAGTGGCGAAGCTGTGGTAATGAATGTAGAAAAAATAAAATAAACTACGGCCTTAAAAGTGCTGAAAAGGCAAAATCTTAATCCAGCACTTTGTGTTTTAGAATTAACTCTGCCCCTATAAAATTCCCTACAATAAGTGTTAGCACTAGTACTATTTTTGTTACTAAAATAGCCATGCTATCGTAGGTAACAAGCGGCATTTTTTTGTACACCATAAAGGCTAATACCGAGTAGCCAATTAATACTACCGTATTGATGCCGCCATGTACTAATGCTTTTTTTAGATGATCGGGTTTTTTATCGGCTATGTGGGTAAGGTCAAACAAGCCGGTAGTTATGGCCAACCAACCAAAAGCAGCACCGGACAAAGTCATGCAAGCCGATACGTAACAGAGTTCTGTTTTGTTTAAATAAAGAGCTAAAACAGAAAAAAGTACATCAAGAGGCAGCAAGGCCGAGGGGAAGTGAATTAAAATAATATGTATGGGGTGTCCTAGAAGTTTCATGGTTCATTGTTTTTATTAAAGAAAAGCAAATCCTAAAAGCATTACAAAACCGGCAACAGCCAGCAAAGCGTGTACAAAGGCTACCGCCATGGGGCTAAACTTTCCTCTTAAATCGTTAATAAACATATAAAAACCACCTAAAGCCGCCAATACAAATAAAATAATACTGGCTTTTGGGAAATGTTCGGGGTTTTTTGCTGCGTAAACAATAAGCGCCACAAGTGCAGCCGCAGCCGTAGCTCCATGCGAGTAGATAACCGCTTTTGAGGCTTCTTTTTTGGTAAGCCATTTTACTAAAATAGTAAGGCCTAACACCGCCGAAAGGGCGAAAACGATAATTGAAAAGTACATCATAATATTTGTTTTTATGGGTTTATATTCAATTAGAGTATAGGGCTTTAAAAAAGGTTACAAAAAATATCTTTTTACTTTATACAATTCGAAAAGCACTGCCAAAATAACAGCGCAAATGAGCCCACTATAGTGCCTACTTAGGCATTTTTATTCGGGTTTTTTTTCTTGAAAAACTCGGCTGCATATACCAAATCCAGTAATTCTTTATTATCCGCCGTAAGAATGGTGTTTTTATCGCCCTCCCACCACTTTTTACCTTGATACAAAAACATGACGTGCTCACCAATTTGCACTACCGAGTTCATATCATGGGTAATGACTACGGTGGTCATATTAAAATATACGGTAAGTTCGTGTATCAACTCATCAATTACGATAGAGGTTATGGGATCTAAGCCCGAGTTGGGCTCGTCGCAAAAAAGATATTTTGGGTTGGTAGAGATGGCGCGTGCCAAGGCCGCCCGCTTTTTCATACCGCCGCTCAACTCGGCCGGGTATAGATGGTTGCGGTCGTTTAGGCGCACTTTTGATAAACAAAAATCAACTCGGTCTTTTATTTCATTTTCGGTGAACGAGCTAAACATGCGTAACGGAAAAGCCACGTTTTCCTCCACAGTCATGCTATCAAACAAAGCACCTCCTTGAAAAAGCATGCCAATATCTTTCCTAAATTCTTGCCTTTTTTTATCGCTCAATTCAGAAAACACCACGTCGTTGTAAATTATTTTTCCGCTATCAACGGTATGCAAGCCTACCATCATTTTTAGTATAGTGGTTTTGCCTGAGCCGCTTTCGCCGATAATAAGGTTGGTTTTTCCTTGAGAAAATTTAAAAGAAACATCATCAATAACCTTTAAGCCATTAAACGATTTGGATATATGCTGTATCTCTATCACTGAACAAAGAAAATTTGAGTGATGATAAAATTAGCTACTAAAATAAGAATGCTTCCATACACCACGGCGCGAGTGCTGCCTCGCCCTACTTCTAAGGCGCCTCCTTCTACATAATAACCCTGATAAGCCGATACGGAAGTGATGATACCGCCAAAAACAGCTGTTTTTACAAAAGCGTAAGTAAGTTTCCAAGGCATAAAAAAAGCTTGAATACCAAAAATATATTCGTAAGGAGTGCAAGCGCCGGTAAGCACACCCATAACGTACCCGCCAAAAAGACCTAAAAAAATACTGATAGCAATTAAAAAAGGATTGATAAAAATACCGGCCAACACCTTGGGTAAAATTAAAAAAGAAGCGGAGTTTACACCCATAATTTCTAAGGCATCTATCTGTTCGCTAATGCGCATAGAACCAATTTCTGATGCGATATTACCACCCACCTTGCCTGCTAAAATAAGACTGATGATAGTAGGCGAAAACTCTAATATCATCGACTCGCGAGCCGTGTAGCCTACGGCATACAAAGGTATAAGCGGGCTGGTAAAGCTATATGCTGCCTGTATGGTGATAACCCCTCCCATAAAAAAACTGATGATAGTAATAAGCCCTAAAGAACGAACACCTATATTATCTACTTCAAAAAAAAACTGATTGATATATACTTTCCACTTCTCGGGTTTAGAAAAAGTACGCCTCATCAATAAAAAATACTTGCCTATGTGGTATAAAAAGTGCATATTTTGGTGTGTGCGAAAATAATTAAATTACGTTAATAAACGAGTAATACTCTTTTTTAATCTTTTTATACGGTTTAAAATACTCGTTTTTTGATTTTTTAAGAAATAGCGTTTGAAATTTCTACTACATTTGCCTTTGTGCAAAAAGTAAGTTTGCTTGTATTATTGTGTTTTTCTTTTCTTTTAAAAGGACAGGAAGGCGATAGTCTTTTTTTTAAAAAAAATACAACCAAAAAAAGGATACCTGTTTTGTGCGAGATAAAATTACAAGACGGGTCCAGCTACAGGGGCTTTATAGAAAAGCAGGAGGATAGTCTGTTGTTTTTAAAAAGCAGCCTCGGGGTAACGTTGCAAATACCAAAAAAACAAGTGTTACGCATTGATTTTGTGCATGGGAGCGTAAAAGATACTTTAGGTACTACGCTGCTTCAAATACCACAAATTTCTAATAACTATTACATAGTAAGCAGCAATGCCTTTTTGCAAAAACGAGGAGAGTTTTATGGAAGTTCCAGCTATTTTGTGTTTTACAACCTAAACTATGCTATTGATAAACACGTTTCTGTTGGTATTTCCACTTCCTTTTACGCTGTGCCGGTAATGCTTCACATAAAAAGCAATTTTAAAATAGGAAATAATATGTACTTGGGTTTAGACGGTATGGGCGGCAGCGGTTCGTGGCTTAACCCTAAAAGCTACGGAGGCTTAGGTTTGGCTAAACTAACCTACGGCACTATACATACTAATTTTACCATTTCGGCGGGTTATGGAAATATAGAATATTACTCGCGCGCCTCAAGGAGAAGAGGCGGCGGCTTTGGCTCGTACCGCCCCTCCAAGCACCGAGATTACAATTCTTTTTTAGTAGCCGCTGCCTTTACCTGCCCCATATCTACCCGCTTTGCCTTTACTGCCGAGGCTTTTGCCGCCCCCCTAAGCGGTATTTACACGCTAGCCCCCGCCCTGCGCACCACCCGAAAGCCCAACTTATCTTTTGTGTTTGGTATAGAGGGTATTTTAACCATAAGCCCCACAAGCGGCCTAGCTAAAGTTATTGGTTTCCCCTATTTAGGGGCTTCTTTTAGAATCAAGTAATTTTATTATATTTGAACCTTGTTTTGTTTGTTTTCTAAAAAAACAGGCTACTTAATTTATGCGCAAGCTGGCTATATTGATATTTGTTTTTTTTACACTATCCGCAATGGATATAGTAGAGCGCCCTGTGCTACAACAAATGGAAGATACACAAGCCAAAATGAAAGCTACCTATATTTATAGCTTATCAAAAGGTTTTGAGTGGACGACCAACAAAGAAGGAAACTTCTCTATCACCGTGTTAGGAAAAGATGCCGGCTTAATGACACACCTCAACAACATTGCCAACGGACGTACTATAAACGGAAGAAAAATAGAAGTGCGAAGCAACGGAAGCGTACCCGATTTAGAAAAATGCAACGTTTTGTATATCACCTCCGAAAAATCCAACCTTTTAGCCGAAGTACTTAGTAAATTTAAAGGGAAAGGCGTACTGATTATTACCGACAAACCTGGGTTGGCAAAAGTAGGCGCCGTGCTAAACTTTATTGTAAAAGATAATAAACTACAATACGAATTAAATAAAGTAGCCGCCAAACAAGAAGGCCTAAACGTAGGCTCTATGATTGAAAAACAAGCCAACAACATTTACTAAATGAAAAGGGCAAAACACATACTACTTAGCTGTCTCTTACTTATAGTAAGCGCTACCGGCTTTGCCCAGTTAGACTTGTTGAACAAAGCCCAAAACCTATACGTACAGAAAAAATTAGATTCAGCGCGCATCGTCATCAACCGAACTCTAAAAAACCCTGAAACAGCAAAAAACTACCAAACCTGGATGCTGCGCGGCGTTATTTACAAAGAACTATACAAGCTAAAAGAAACCGACAACGTTGCTTCACCCAGCAGAGATAGCGCCGTAGTGTCTCTTATTCAATGCATAGAGATAGATGCTAAAAATGAAAACCCACAAAAACAAAACATTATAAAATCGCTGAGTTGGTTAGCCGCTCAATACCACAACGATATTTTAAAAATTACCGATACCCTACACTACGAACAAGCCCTTGTAAATGCAAAAAAATATAAAGCTATAAAAAAAGTAGTAGAGCCCACTTTTAATGAAAAAGAGTACGACTACAAAATATACTCCAGCATAGGTTCTATGTTTGAGGAGTGTTACAATAAAAATTCCAGCAAAAAACTATTGGATTTAGCTAAAGCCTATTTGCTAAAAGCGTATGATATTGATAACAACTCCGACTTAGTAAATAAAAATTTAGGAGTATTGTACTACAACCAAGCTGTGGATATCATCAAAAAAATGGATTACGATATTCCGCTGGATCAATTGCCTATTTATCAAGATAACTCTATAAAATTGGGTAAGCAAGCACTGCCTTATTTGCTAAAAGCCATAAAAGCAAATACTTCGGATAAAGCGGTATTAGAAGGTTTGGCCGGCGTATATTATCTGCTTAACGAAACCGAAAAATACAACGAATACAAACGAAAATCGGACGAGATAAAATAACCATGAGCCGTTTTAAATTTACTATAGGAAAAAAAATAGGTGCCGGCTTTGCTTTAGTTATTTTACTTACCCTTATCGCTTTTATATTTACCAATACTGTAATTAATAACAGTAAAAGAGAAACGGAAGAAGTGGTACAGCACGTAACTCCCAGCGTGGCTACCTTAGAGTCGTTGCACCTGCTTATGCAGCGCTCGCAAATACTGATAACCCGATGGGTAAGCCAACAAAGCACAGACCAAGATCCTTCTAAAAAAGAATTACGCGACTTAATACGATACAAATATCCCAATGTAAAAAAAGCCTTGGACAGCCTTTCTACTCATTGGACCGATGACGAAAAAGATCAAATCAAAACCATTTTTTCATTAACCGATAAAATTTTTACACTTTATCAAAACGAAATTATGTCGCCGCTCAATTCATTTACCGCATACAACGATGCCTCTATAACACTGCCTATACAACTAAGTATGGAATCGGTAGATGAAACCACCAAAATAATATACGAGCAACTAAACTCCCTCATAGATTCTCAAAAAAACAACGCCGAAACCGTTACCCAAAGAATGTTTTTATCGTTTAAGCACCTGCTAAACTTCGTTAAATACTTAGGTGTTTTTTTGGTGATAGGGGGTGTTTTAATTGCCTTTTTTACAGTAAGAACCATTGTAAACCCCATTCAAAAATTAAAAAACATTATACAAGGCATGAGTTATGGCATGCTGCCTAACGACAGGCTGCCACCACGAAACGATGAAATAGGCGACATGAACGTAGCCTTAAACGACTTAGTATCATCAACCGAGCTTACTACCCATTTTGCCCGCGAAGTAGGGAACGGAAATTTCAACTCCTTTTACAAACCCCTAAGCGAACACCATAAGCTGGGGCACGCTCTGCTAAAAATGCGTACCGACTTAGCCGAAAACGAGCGCGTACTCGAACAAAAAGTAATAGAGCGCACCGAAGAGGTAGTAAAACAAAAAGAAGAAATACAACAAAAAAGCAACGAACTGGAAATTTTATACAAACAAGTAACCGATAGCATACGTTATGCCAAACGATTACAAGATGCTATACTACCCTCCGATGCCGCTATAAAAGAAATACTGCCAAAATCTTTTGTGCTATTTAAACCCAAAGATATTGTAAGCGGCGATTTTTACTGGGCCAACCAGACAGGCGGCAAATCGTACATAGCCGCTATAGATTGCACCGGACACGGCGTACCGGGCGCTTTTATGAGTTTAGTGGGGCACAACATTTTAAAAGAAATAGCTCTAAATAAAGAGGTGCTTCCTCCTGCTTCCATCATGGATAAAATGAGCAAAGAAGTAGTAAAAACACTAAACCCAAAATCAGGATCTGCGGAAAATGCACATCAAACCAAAGATGGTATGGACATGAGTCTTTGTTGCGTAGATTATAACGCGATGGAGCTTCAATACTCGGGCGCTTTTAACCCTTTATATTTAATCAGAAATGGAGAGCTTATTACCTACAAAGCCGATAAATTCCCTATTGGATTTAGATTTGATGAAACCATACAACATTTTACCAACAACCTCATTAAGCTAGAAAAAGGCGATACTTTTTATATTTTTAGTGATGGATACGCCGACCAATTTGGCGGACCGAAAGGAAAAAAATTGATGACCGGCAAATTTAAAGATGCGTTGTTACAAGCCAGTTCTTTACCGGTAGAAGAACAAAAGAAATTTTTAAACAACACCATTGAAAGCTGGCGCGGTACCTTAGAGCAGGTAGATGATATTCTAGTAATAGGAGTGCGCATTTAGCTTAAATTTAACACAATAATTTAATTCTGAAGACTTTTTAACTGTAAAAATTTGCAGCCCACGGCTTGAATGTTGTAGTATTGCGAAATACAAACCCCTTAAAACAAAAAAGCATGAAAAAAATAGCGTACTCCTCTTTAGCCTTTGCCCTGTTTGTAGGTACTGCTACAGCCAGGCCTATAGCACCGCTGGCAGCCAAAACTATAGCCGAAAACTTTTACAAGAAAAACGCGGTTGTACCTATAATTTCAAGCAGTTTGGCTTACACCTATACAGATGCTACCGGACAGCCTGTGTATTACGCCTACAACATAAACAATCATGATGGCTTCGTTATTATTTCGGCCGAAGATGCCGGTAAACCTATTATAGGGTATTCTACCAAAAATAGTTTTGTAACCCCTAAACCGCACTCGCAAATAGAATATTGGATGGGCTTACGGGTAAAAGAGATACAATCTATTCGTGAACATAACCTGGTAGCCACCCCTGAAGTAACCGCAGAGTGGAATAAATATACAAGCAATAATAACCAACGTATGACAGGCGGCGCAGGTACGGTTATGAGCGGAACGGTAGCCCCTTTAGTACAAACCCAGTGGAATCAATCGCCCTACTATAATGATTCGTGCCCCGGAGGCTCGGTAACGGGCTGCGTAGCAACTACTATGTCGCAAATTATGCGTTATTGGCAATGGCCGGTAAAAGGTACCGGTTCTAGCTCTTATTGCGATTGTACCTCTAGCGGATACTCTCAAAATTACGGAACCCTTTCGGCTAATTACGGCGCTACTACCTACAACTGGGGCAACATGCCCTTGGTAGTTAATGCCCCCAACAGCGATGTAGCTCAACTATGTTATCAAGCAGGCGTAAGTGTGGACATGGATTACTCCCCAAGCGGAAGCGGTGCTTTGGTATTGCAAGTAGATGCCGGACCCGGAGGGCCTTGCGCTCAATATTCATATATCAATTATTTTGGATACGATCCCAGCATCATAGCAGGTTATGTAAGAACCACTGTAAGCAATGACTCTCTTTGGATGCAATACATAAAAACAGATTTAAACCTTGGTCGCCCGGTGCAATATGCCGGTGCCGATCCCAGCGAGGGCGGGCACACTTGGGTTTGCGATGGATATGATGCCAACAACTACGTACACATGAACTGGGGTTGGGGCGGCTACGACGATGGCTTTTTTAGCATCAACAACCTGCAAACTACCAATGGCACTTTTAACCCCTCTACCCAACATGAAATACTAACCGGTATTGTGCCGATGCACACCTACTCATTAGATGCCAGCATTGCGGCTATTACCAGCCCTTCCGGTGCCTATTGCCCCGGCAGCAGCAACATCACTCCTTCGGTAGTTTTGTTAAACGCAGGTACTACCGCTATGACCTCGTGCAACATCAATTATCAAGTAGATGCAGGTACTTTGCAAACGATGAATTGGACAGGTAACTTAGCGGGCTCGCAAAGCGTTACCGTATCTTTGCCCTCTTATGCATCTGCTGCAGGCTCGCACACCTTGGTTTGCTACTCAAGCAACCCTAATGGAGGAACCGACCAAAACCCATCTAACGATACCTCAAAAACCATGTACAGCGCAAGTGTTGCAGGCAGTTTACCCGTTTCGGAAGGTTTTGAAAACCCAAGCACTTATACCAATTGGGACGTTTACAATACCGGAGGCACCTCAGGGCAAAACTGGGGCGTAACTACTGCCGCAGCGGCCGATGGTTCTCATTCTATCTTACTAAACAATTTAGGCAACACATCGGGGGTAGCAAGCACAATTCAGTCTATTTCAGTATATAATTTAACTACTTTGTCCTCACCCGAATTAACCTACAAAGCAGCTTATCAGCAAACAAACACAAGCAACAACGATGGCTTGCAAGTATTTGCCTCTACCGATTGTGGAGCTACGTGGAGCGCTAAGCAATATCTCTCAAGTACTACCTTAGCTTCCCTATCGGGTTCGCCCAGCTCTTCTGCTTACGTGCCTAGCCCCTCTCAATTTACCACTTACACCGTACCCATTGCTTCGGTTGCAAGCAGCACTCAAGTAATGTTTAAATGGGTATTTACGGCTGGTTCTTCTGTTGGAAACAATATATACATTGATGATATCAATCTTTTTGATGCAGCGGCTACTACCGGGCTTTCTAAAATAGAAAACGAGATGAATCTAAATGTATATCCCAACCCTTCATCAGGTGTTGTGAATATTGCCTTTAATCTAAGCGATAAGCAAAATATATCAGTAAACGTTATGGATGTGCTGGGGCGCGTGGTAGAAACAATACCTGCACAACAATACGCTGCCGGCAATAATACCCTTACTATTGGGCAACAAACCTATCAAGCCGGCGTTTATTTTGTAAACATTAGTGTGAATGGTCAGCTCATCTCTAAAAAAATAGTGATGCAATAAATAGCATCTCTTATCAAAAAGAAAGCCCCACTTAAAACGAGTGGGGTTTTTTATTGCATCGTGTCTTTTTAGACCTCCTTAAAAGGATTGCGTGGCACCCAGCTTGTTGGCTGTAAATAGTTGATGAAAGGAGTTAGAATAGCTTTACTTACTGTATTTTGAGGGCGTATGTAACACACTAAATTGTGAGCTTGAGCGCCTATCGTACTTTTTATCTCGGCTGCCGTTCTTCCTAAATTGAGCGTGCTTTTTTTATGAGTAATGGCTGCCTCAACAAAATCAAGCAACATATTTTGATACAGTTCATACTCTTTATTAACCTTGTAATCAATGCCAATATAATGCGCTTCTAAGACATTGTTAGGTAAAAAAAATCCGGAAGAAAACGCAACCAAATGAGATTCTAAAAAATACCCTTGAACATAAAACAGAGTATCAAACTTTTTTTTCATCTCATAAAAATAAGAAGGAGCTAATTTTGCCAACTTGAACTTGGCGCGATTAAACACGTTTTCGTATAAGGCATATAGCGGTACCTCATATTTCTGTATCTCCTGCCACGAAAGGTTTTTTATTTCAACTGGTTCCTTAGCCTTTAAGATGTTTTTAACTCTATTTCTATATTTTTTTGAAAAAAGTTGTATGTAGTCCTCTATTGATTTTACGCCTTCGGGTATTGTTATGAGCATATTAGGCTCCGCTAAAAATTCAATAAATTTGTGTTTTTGAAGTACTTGCTCTTTGGGTAATTCTTTACTGTAAAAATCTTTTACTAAAGTAGCTGAAATAGTACCTCTCAGTTTTTCTTCTTGCGAAACAAGCGAGCAAACTTTTTCTAACAAGATAAGAGCCTCAACCTTGTTTATTTTTTTGCTATGAGCAAAGCCATGCTCGCCGCTTACAAAATTATTTCCGCATGTAATTAAGCGCATCAACACGTTGTTTTTGTATTTGTTTAGGTAGCGGTCAAACAACTTTAATCGTTTACTTTGTAGTTCTTGTATTTGGTTTTCTACCAAATCGCCAAAAACATGTGCCGTAAAATCTGTAATTTGAAAACAAGCCACCCACACCGGTTTTTTATTTAGATACACTATAACAAAACGATGTAGTAAAGTAGGTTGTTGCAAAATTTCTAGTGTTTGTAAATAATCAGGCTGTAGAAAGAAATTAGATTTTTTTACAACTTCATTCCAATCAGCTTGGTTTACCTCTTGCATGCCCTCATAAAAAGTGTAGGTATAGTTATTATACAAAACTTGTTGAGGCTGCTTGCGTCTTTTTTGTTTTTGCTTTTGGCAGAAGGGTATCACCACAGGGCAAATATAACAAAAAGGAAACTAGTTGGAGTATCTGTATTCTTTTTACAAATAAATGACAACCCATATCATTCTTTTATTATTTTTGCCCTTATGCAAAAACGAGTTTTAATTACAGGTGCAGCAGGATTTTTAGGCTCTCACCTCTGCGATTTATTTATAAAAGAAGGGTATAGTGTGTTGGCTATGGATAACCTCATTACCGGTGATGTGCGCAACATAGAGCACCTAACTAAGTTGCCTGATTTTGAGTTCCGGAACCACGATGTTACCAAGCACATAGAAATAGAGGGCGATTTGCATTATATTATGCACTTTGCCTCCCCGGCTAGTCCTATAGATTATTTAAAAATACCCATACAAACACTTAAAGTATCCTCTTTAGGAACTCACAACGTATTGGGCTTGGCACGTGTAAAAAAAGCGCGTGTTTTGGTAGCCTCTACCAGCGAGGTGTATGGAGATCCTAACGTGCACCCGCAACCCGAAGAATACTGGGGTAATGTAAACCCGGTAGGCCCACGCGGCTGTTACGACGAAGCCAAACGCTTTATGGAGGCTCTTACTATGGCCTACCACAACACCCATCAGGTAGAAACACGTATTGTGCGCATTTTTAATACCTATGGGCCGCGTATGCGCCTAAACGATGGGCGCGTGTTGCCTGCTTTTATTGGGCAAGCTCTGCGTGGCGAAGACCTTACTATGTTTGGCGATGGAAGTCAAACGCGTTCCTTTTGCTACGTAAGTGATTTGGTGGCCGGTATTTATAAATTGCTTTTAAGCAACTATCACCTGCCTGTAAACATCGGAAACCCCAGTGAGATAACAATAAAAGAGTTTGGAGACGAGATTTTAAAACTTACCGGAGCAAAACAAAAACTCATATCCTTACCTCTACCCAAAGATGATCCCAAACAACGCCGCCCCGATATAAGCAAAGCTAAAACCCTATTAAATTGGGAACCGAAGGTAAACCGAGCCGAAGGCTTGAAAATTACATACGAATACTTTAAAACATTACCGCACGAAGAGCTTTTTAAAACCGAACATCGCAATTTAGAAAAGCTAAATAAATAATTTTACAATCTATTTTTTTAAACAAACATGACACGGATACTAACCGGCATTACCAGTAACAACACCCCGCACTTAGGCAACATATTAGGAGCCATTGCTCCGGCTATAGAGCTAAGCAAACAACCCAACAGCGAATCGTTTTTTTTTATTGCCGATTTGCACTCGCTTATTTCTCAAAAAAACGCCGCCCTTAGGGTAGATAGCGTTAATGCCATTGCCGCTACCTGGCTGGCTTTTGGTTTTGATACTCAAAAAAATGTTTTTTACAGACAAAGCCGTGTGCCTCAAGTTTGCGAGCTTACCTGGTATCTTAACTGCTTTACGCCTTATCCTATGCTTGCTAACGCACACTCTTTCAAAGATAAGTCAGGAAAATTAAGCGACGTAAATAGCGGTTTGTTTACTTACCCCGTGCTCATGGCAGCCGATATTTTGCTGTACGACGCCCACTTTGTTCCGGTAGGGAAAGATCAAATACAGCATTTGGAAATAACCTGCGATATAGCTGCTGCCTTTAACCACCAATATGGGAAAGAAATTTTTGTGTTGCCAAAAGCAAAAATAGACGAACAAGTAATGACCATACCCGGTATTGATGGGCAAAAAATGAGCAAGTCGTACAATAATTTTATTAATATTTTCCTTCCCGAAAAAGAATTAAAAAAGGTAGTGATGAGTATTGTAAGCGACAGCACCCCCTTAGAAGCGCCTAAAAACCCCGATACAGACAATACCTTTGCCTTATACAAGGTGATAGCCTCAAAAGAGCAAAGCGAAACAATGCGTCAAAATTATTTAAAAGGAGGCTATGGTTACGGTCATGCCAAAACAGCCTTATACGAACTTATTTTAGATACTTATAAAGAGCCTCGCAATGAATTTGATAGGCTTATGAAAAATACCAGCTTGCTAGAAAAAGAATTGCAAACCGGAGAAGCAAAGGCAAGTAAAATAGCCGATGAAAAGCTAAAACAAGTGCGTGAGGTCTTAGGTTTTTAAAAACAATATTTTCGCTAAAAAACTATCTTTGATACCTTGTAAACAAACATCTAATATATGACAAAAATAAAATTTGGAACCGATGGCTGGCGTGCTATTATAGCACAAGATTTTACAGTAGAAAACGTAGCTCGCGTTACCGAAGCTACTGCTCAATGGCTCAATAAAAATTACAAAAACCCAAGCGTGGTATTGGGGCATGATTGTCGTTTTGCTGGCGAACTTTTTGCTGAAACCGTAGCAAAAGTTTTAATAGCACATCACATAAAAGTATATTTAGCCAAAGATTATGTATCTACTCCCATGGTGTCTTTAGGTACTGTATCATACAACGCTAACTTAGGCATTATTATTACGGCAAGCCACAACCCGCCTTCGTACAACGGCTATAAACTAAAAGCCAGCTATGGAGGCCCACTAACGCCTGAAAAAGTACAAGAGGTAGAAGACCTGATACCTGATGCAAGCAATACTAATTTTGAATCTATTTCACTAAAAGAAGCCAGAGACAAAGGGCTGTTGGAATACAAAAATTTAGAAGACTTATACATAGAGCGCGTTCAAAAAAACTTTGACCTACAAGCTATAAAAAACAGCGGCATGCGTTTGGCCTATGATAGTATGTATGGTGCTGGGAAACGAGTGATGAAACGCTTATTTCCTGAAATTATTCATTTGCATGACGATGACAATCCCGGTTTTCATGGGCAGGCCCCGGAGCCTATACATAAAAATTTACAAGAATTTTCAAACCTTATAAAAAGCAGTGGAAATATCGATTGCGGTTTATGCACCGACGGTGATGCCGACAGAATAGGCTTGTATGATGGGAAAGGTAATTTTGTAGATTCACACCATATTATCTTATTACTTATACATTACCTAGTAAAATACAAAGGCATGAAAGGTAAAGTATGTACAGCTTTTAGCACTACCGTAAAAATAAAAAATATGTGCGCCCATTATGGCTTGCCTTTAGATGTAGTTAAAATTGGCTTTAAATATATATGCGGCATTATGGTAAATGAAGATGTGTTGGTAGGAGGTGAAGAAAGCGGTGGCATTGCTATAAAAGGCCATATACCTGAGCGAGACGGAATATGGATGGGGCTTACAATATGGGAATTTATGGCTAAAACAAAAAAATCACTCAACCAACTGATACAAGAAGTATATGATATCACCGGCACTTTTTGGTTTGAACGCAACGATATGCATATAGATGAAACCCTGAAAAAACAAATCATGCATAATTGTCATTCTAAATTGTACCAGCAATTTGGCAAATACAAGGTGCACCGTATAGATGATTTAGATGGATACAAATTCTTCTTTGATGATAATCGTTGGGTTATGTTACGTGCAAGTGGTACAGAGCCTGTGCTGCGCATCTATGCTGAAGGAGCCGATAAAAATGAAGCTTTTGATATTTTAGAAGAAACTAAAAAAGTTTTATTTGCTTAAAGCATAAATAAGACTTGCTTTTTCTGTATCTTTGTGGCGTGCTTTATTTCGTAGTTGTGCTATACCCATTAAAAAAATAAAAAAATGGAAACAACAAAGCCTCTTAAACGCAGCCCTTCTATTATTGCTTTTTCTAGAGATCATCACTTTGCGCTATTAGCCGTATGGAAAATACGAACAGGGTTAAAAAAACAGATAAGCCCAGAGCGCATAAGCAAATACGCTCTTCATTATTTTGAAAACGAGTTGCAGAGCCATTTTAAGGAAGAAGAACTTTTTTTGTTTAGCAAACTACCAGCTAATGATGCTTTGCGTATAGAAGCCGAAAGCGACCACCTGCATATAAAAAAAATAATGGATAGCTTAGCGCATCATGCCGCTGATATAAGCGCACTTACAAATTTAGCCGACCTATTAGAAAAACACATTCGTTTTGAAGAACGAAACTTATTTAATCATATACAAAAACAAATAACCGAAGCCGAATTAAGCAGCATAGCATCTCAAATAAAAGAACGCGGGCACGAAGCTGAAAACGCTTGGGAAGACGCCTTTTGGAAAGAGACAAACGAACCTAAAATATATGCTACCGTATTAGAAGCCTTGACCGACTTAAATAAAAGAGGCTATACCTATGATTTTAATTTGCAGCAGGACTGTGTATATTGCCACGATAAAAAAATAAGCTTACGCCCTAACGAGTTTCATATTGTAGAAACGCATCGTTTTGAAGCCATGAGCGACCCCTCTGAAAATGCAGTAATATATGTTATAGAGTCGCCGGTGCATGAAATAAAAGGCGTGTTGCTAAATGCCTATGGGGTGTACTCAGACTCTATTTCTTCCGAACTTATAGCTAAGTTGAAATAAGCCTATTTCTGAATAACTAAAAAAAACGATTTGAGTAAAGTCATTTTTTTTAATGCCCGGTTTTGTAAAACGATGTTAAGAAATTACCTGTACTAAAAAATAATTTTTCTTTCCTTTTTGGACTAAGAGGTAATGATGGTTTATGAGCTGTTCTTCATTTATAAGAGCATCTATGTTTTGTATTTTTTCTTTATTAATAGATACGCCCCCTGCTTGCAACATTTTTCTAGCTTCGCTTTTACTAGGAAATATGCGGGTTTTATCGGCTAACAAATCTAAAACAGAAAGACCTTTTTGTAAATCAGACTTTGGAACATCAAAAGTAGGCACGCCTTCAAAAATTTCTAGAAATATTTTTTTGCTTAGTTTTTTTAAATCATCTATGGTTCCTTTAAATAAAATATCGCTGGCTTCTACGGCCAATTTATAATCAAAATCTGAGTGCACCAATATCGTAATCTCTTTAGCTAGTGTTTTTTGAAGCAGGCGTTCGTGCGGGGCTTGGCTGTGCCTACTTTCTATATCCTCTATTGCAGGTTTATCTAAGAATGTAAAAAAGCGAAGGTAATTTTTTGCATCTTCATCGCTGGAGTTAAGCCAAAATTGATAAAACTTATATGGAGATGTTTTATTCGCATCAAGCCAAATGTTACCCGTTTCGGTTTTACCAAATTTGCCCCCATCGGCTTTCGTTATCAGTTTGGTAGTAAGGGCAAAAGCGCGCCCCCCGGCTTTACGTCTTATAAATTCAGTTCCTGTAGTAATATTCCCCCATTGGTCGCTGCCGCCCATTTGCAGTACACATTTTTTTTCTTTATATAAATGATAAAAATCGTAGCCTTGTATTAATTGATAACTAAATTCAGTAAAAGACATGCCTTCGCCTATTCCATCTAAGCGTTTTTTTACAGAGTCTTTTGCCATCATATAGTTTACGGTAATGTGCTTTCCGGCTTCACGTATAAAGTCTAAAAATGAAACATTTTTAAACCAGTCAAAATTATTTACAATCTCTGCGCTATTAGTTCCGCAATTAAAATTCAAAAATTTTTCTAATTGTTTTTGAATACAAGAAAGGTTGTGCAACAAGGTTTTTTCATCTAATAGATTGCGTTCTGTAGATTTTCCGGACGGGTCTCCCACCATACCGGTAGCCCCTCCCACTAGGGCAATAGGTTTATGTCCAGCTTGTTGAAAGCGCACCAAAGTCATAATTTGAGATAGGCTTCCTATATGAAGCGAGTCAGAAGTAGGGTCAAAACCAATATAGGCCGAAGTACTTTCTTTGGCTAATTGTTCTTCTGTGCCGGGCATGGCATCGTGCAGCAACCCGCGCCATTTTAATTCTTCAATAAAATTTATTTTCATCGCGGTAAAGGTATTGTTTTTAGCGGGTTCTTAAAAATCTTCTGTTACAAAAGCACCTTTTTTTTGAGTAAGGTAAAATGTATTGATACTTTTTCTGTCGGGTATTTTACCGCTTAATATTATGTTGTTTTTGCCTATCAAAAAGGCAGGCGTTTTTTTGTTTTTTAGGGCGTAAGCCGGAATCCATATATAATCGGGGCATAAAGCTTGTATAAGCGTTTCGTTTAATAATGATGTGTTTTTTGCAAAAAGTATTTTTTTTGAACCTATACCAATAAGGGACATTGCCGGCATTGTTTTAAGGTGTTCCTTGACTCCATTGTTTTTAATTTTGTTTTCTCGCAAAGTACTTTGCAAGCGTTTATCGTTGCAGGTATCGGTTAGCAACACCATATTGGTTCCCGAAAAAACAGAAAGCACGGCTTGTTCGTTACTATGATAAACAATACATTGATGCTGAAATTTAGTTTTTATATCATCAAAAATAGAAATACTTACTAATAAAATGCTTCCAAGAGTGCATGTCATTAGCAACACAAACGACCTTTGTTCTATACATAGGAAAATACCTACTAATAAAACATACAAGCCTACCATGGTAAAAAGCGACACATTAATTCCATCTACCATACAAAAGGGGAGGCTATCAAAGTATAGGGCAGAAGCATTCATTATCTTAATAAGAAGAGCTGTTGCCGAAACCAAAAAACCGGATATCACTTTTATTTTAAAAAATAACAAAAGCAAAATACCACCATACATAATAATGGTAGAAAGAGGGATAACCACTAGGTTGGTAACTAAAAATAAAAGGGGAAATTGATGAAAATAATACAAAGTAAGAGGCAGTGTAGCTACCTGCGCAGCTATGCTTACGGCACATAAAGCCCATAATTTATTTGCCCACACGTAAGGAAATAAAATCATATTATTAAAAAAGGGATATAAGTAAATAATGCCTAGCACTGCTGCATACGAAAGCTGAAAGCCCACATCTATCAACCAATAGGGATTTATACATAAACTAAAAAAGGCCGTTGCTAACACAATGTTTGCCGTTTCAGTTTGTTGAAAAAGGGTTTTTCCTATCAGTATAAAACTAAACATAAATGCAGCGCGTACCGCAGGGGCTGAAAAACCAGACAACAGCACAAAAAACCATAATACAGAAATGATAAGAAAAACGCGCAACCATACCGTTTTCCTTTGATTTAAAAAAGTTAAGAGGTAGCCCAACAATAAATAAATGAGCCCTACGTGCAGACCCGACACCGATAGCACGTGCAAAGTGCCGGTGTGTGAGTACGCATTCATAGTGGGAGCATCAATTTCGTCGTCATATCCCAATACTAATGCTGCCAAAAGTGCAAATTCCTTATTGCTCAAGCCGCTGCCTCGATATACATCTAATAATTTTTTTCGTATTTTTTGAGCAAAAGAAAAAAACCAGGCTTCCTGATTAGAGGCAATTGAACTCCAACTGCTATCTTTAATATAAATGGTATGGAATATATTTCGGTACCGCAAATAGTTTTTATAGTCAAATTCATGCGGATTAAGAGGCACTTGTACCTCTTGCAAATGGCCTGTAAAAACAAGGTTTTCCCCTGTTTCGGGCATTTGCACATTCGGTTTTTTTTCAAAATAAGCTATTACGGTCCCGGAAGCAGGTTGCCATTTGTTATTTATTTTTATTTGTTTCAGTTCTATCTCTGTTTTTATACTTTTGTTTTTTTCTACCGGAATTTGCTGAACATATCCATAAAACAAAGAGCTGCTATCATTTATATAGTGTGTATAATGATTCGGTTTTTGTTTATCGTTATTATAGGCACAAAGAGTATAGCCGCTTGCGAATAAAAAAAGTTGCACAAAAACACCCATTAACGTATTGATTTTTGTATTTGTTTTTCCTTTTGAAACAACATAAATGAGCAGACACAGCAGATATATTAAAACGAGTAAGTAAGTATTTGAGCCGGTATTTTGCAATGCTAGGTTCAAACTGATCCCCAACATAAAAGGAGTTAGTACTCTAAAAAAAGGTATTTGATGCAAAAAACTCATTCGCATAAAAATAAACAAAAAGTTGTTCTCTCAAAAAAAATAGTGTCATTATTAGCCTAGCATATTGTATCCCTTTTTTTTCAATACATCTGTATCTTTGTAAAAAAATATGATCAGCACCTTTCTTATAGTAGCTTGCATTGCTTTCTCGTTGTGGGGCTTTAATAATAAGTCTTTTTTTGAAAAATGCGTATTTAGTCCTTATGCCGTAACGCATTATCAACAGTGGTACCGCATAGTTACTCATGCTTTTTTGCACGCCGACTACATGCATCTTGCATTTAATATGTACGCACTGTATTTATTCGGTAAAAGCGTAGAGCAGTACTACGATTTTTTGTTTGGTATTAAGGCTGCCTACTATTACACACTTCTTTACGTAGGGGGTATTTTTTTTTCTGTTTTATATGATTTAGTTTTGCAAAAAAACAACCCTCATTACGCATCGGTAGGGGCTAGTGGGGCTGTTACCGCTGTAGTATTTAGCGCTATTGTTATCAATCCTACTATGGGCATGGGTATTATTTTTATTCCGGTATATATACCCGCTTGGATTTTTGGAGCTCTGTATCTGTTATATAGTTGGTATATGGGTAAAAAACAAATGGACAATATAGGGCACAACGCTCATTTTTTTGGAGCTGTATTTGGTTTTGTGTTTACTGTTTTGCTAAAGCCTAAGCTGCTTCTTCATTTTTTTGATCAAATTTTTTAAAAAAAAGAAAGCGATTGTTTCTTTAGTAAACTCCGGTATAGTTATGAGGAGATATTTGTTTAAGCTCTGCTTTTACGTTTTCGCTTACATTTAAAGTATCAATAAAGTCATGTATTACTTTCTGGGTAATCGTACTATTGGTACGGGTAAGCCCTTTTAGTGCTTCATAGGGTTTGGGGTATCCCTCACGACGCAAAATAGTTTGTATGGCCTCGGCCACTACGGCCCAATTTTTTTCTAAGTCTTGGTGCAAGGCTTGCTCGTTCAAAATAATTTTATTCAGCCCTTTTAATATAGATTGATAAGCTAAATAACTATGAGCAATGGGTACTCCTATATTGCGCAATACTGTGCTGTCGGTAAGGTCGCGCTGCAAGCGCGATATAGGCAACTTAGTCGCAAGGTGTTCAAACAGGGCGTTGGCTATTCCTAAATTTCCTTCGGCGTTTTCAAAATCAATAGGATTTACCTTGTGCGGCATGGCTGATGAGCCTACTTCGCCTTCTTTTATTTTTTGCTTAAAGTATTCCATTGAAATGTAGGTCCACACGTCTCTGCAAAAATCAATCAATATGGTATTAATGCGTTTTACATTATCAAACCAAGCGGCTAAAAAATCGTAATGTTCTATTTGAGTAGTGGGCTTGCTTCGGTGCAGGCGCAGGGTGCTGTTTACAAAGGTATCAGAAAAGCGAAGCCAATCTATTTGCGGGTACGCTACCTGATGGGCGTTAAAATTTCCGGTGGCTCCTCCAAATTTAGCAGGGTATGGATTTTTTTTAAGTGTATTGAGTTGAGCTTGTAAGCGTTCGGCAAACACTTGTATTTCTTTTCCTAAGTTAGTGGGCGAGGCGGGCTGCCCGTGTGTACGCGCCAGCATGGGTATTTCTTTCCATTGCTCAGCCGCATCTTTTAGTTTGTATATTAGCACTTGTATGCCGGGCAAAAAAAGCTCGTCGCAGCATTTTTTTAAGCTAAGCGGAATGGCGGTGTTGTTAATGTCTTGAGAGGTTAGTCCAAAGTGAATAAACTCCGAAAATTCGCTTATATCTAAAGAGGCAAATTTTTCTTTTAAAAAATACTCTACTGCTTTTACATCGTGGTTGGTCGTTTTTTCTATGCCTTTGATGTGCTCTGCATCATCAAGGTTAAAATACGATACGATGCCTCTTAGCAAAGAAATTTTTTCTTTCGGAAAGTTTTGTAATTGTGGTAAAGGCAATTCTGCCAAGGCAATAAAATATTCTACTTCTACTAGTATTCGGTATTTTATTAAGGCGAATTCACTAAAATAATCGGCAAAAGGCGCGCAGGTGTTTCTGTAGCGTCCATCAATAGGACTAATAGCGTTTAGGTTTTTAATACTGCTCATAGTTAAAACAAAAAGCAAAAGTACAAAAATAACCGACTTTTTTTTTAAATTGTTCGTGAAGCTTTTTTTTGGTATTTTCAGGGAAATGCGAGCTATGCCCAAAAAATTTCTTTTACGTTAGCGTTTTGCTTTAAATCGTTGATGATAGAGTCTATCTTTAAAAGGTTTAGGTTGTCGCCTTTTAGTTGAAAAATAAATTCATCTTCGTTTCTTTCGCAGGTAAGAATTTGTATTTTAAATTCTTCTTTACTCAAAATACCTTTAAATAATTCGGTATTATCTACTTGCAAATTGGTAACAATGCGTAAGGTTTTTTGTGTAAACTTTTTATCATACATACGTTCTATGGGTTGCAAACCCCACAAGATAAGGAGGGCAATGGTGGTGGCAATTCCGGCAGCAAAATACATGCCTCCTCCGGTAGCAAGGCCAATGCCGGCTACCGTCCACAAACCGGCAGCGGTAGTAAGCCCGCGTATAGTGCCTTGTTTAGAAAACAAAATAGTACCCGCGCCTAAAAAACCAATACCGCTAACTACTTGAGCGGCTATACGAGAGGGGTCTAAAGTAACATCTTTGGTGCCTAAAATATCAGAAAAACCAAAGGCAGAAACCATCATCACCAAGCAAGAGCCTACACATACCATCATGTGGGTACGCAAGCCTGCTGCCCAGTGTTTCCGTTCGCGCTCTAAGCCTATAAGGGCTCCTAACAGCGAGGCCAAAAATAAACGTATTACTATTTCGCTCCAGCTAAGCACCGTTTTATATACTAATAAAATTTAGCTAAAAGGAATCATTTCAAAAGGTTCGTTTAAAATGAACGAGTAGCTGCGCCCTGCCTCTTCAATGTCTTCATCATCTTCACTGTAATGCCACTTGTATTTTATCGCAACGCCTTTTTCTTTTAGCTGTTGTACGGTTTTCATCAACTCTAAAATGTAACGCGCACTTCCTGTATTAAAAAAGTGCAAGTTTACCGATAGGGTAAATGTTTTTACCTCACTCGCTTCTACTTTTTGTACAAAGTGAATGATGGGTTTAAAAAAATCGTGTGTAAGTTCCGGAATGCAAATGCCTTCCATGGATAGTTCTCCGCTTTTTTTATTAAACAACACCTTAGGTGTTTTTTCTGTTGCTTCTAATTGCAATTCCATAAGCCAATCACAAATATAATTATTTTTTTATTTCTAATTCTTCTTTTTTCTCTAAAACTGATTTTATGCAAAACCCTATTACGCATATATCATCTGTTTGGTTGCCTTTTTTCTTCCACTCTATATGACGTTTCCATAAAAAGTTTTTGCGCTTATCCATAGGTACAGACTGCATTTCGATAAGAGTTTGCTTAAATTGTGCTTTGCTGTATTTTTTAATACTGGTACCATTAAACTGGTCAAAATAACCATCGCTGCTCATATATATTTTCATGTCGGGCGACAAAATGCGTATTTCGGTAGTAAAATGCGCTTTTAGCTCGGAGGCTATGCCTCCAATAGGTATTCTATTTCCCTTTATTTCAGTTAGTTCATGGCCTTGCACTACATAAAGGCTGTGCATAGCGCCGCCAAACATCAGCACTTTTCGCTTCAAATCCATTACGCAAAGCGATACATCTAAACCATCTAAAATATCGTCGTTGCGTTTGTATTGATTCAGTGATTCTTTTATTCGTTTATTTAAAAAATCAAGAATAACACCGGGGTCTGAAAAGTTACGTTCTATTACGGCTTGCGAAATAATGTTGCCACACAAAATACTAAGCAAGGCGCCCGAAACCCCATGTCCGGTACAATCGCCCAAAGCCATAAAAATTTTATCGTCTTTTTTATGGCACCAGTAAAAATCGCCTCCAATTACATCGCGCTGTTTTAAAATCACAAAAGAAGCAGGAATAATAGCTTGCATAAACGATTCGGGGGGCATGATAGATTGTTGTATGCGAAGCGAGTATTCTATATTATCCGATATGTCTTTGTTTTTTTCAGATAATTCTTTTCTATACGTAATTTGCTCTATACCTAATTGGATAGACTCCGCCAAATCGGTTAATAGCTGAATATCTTGGTCGGAAAACGTATCGGGTTTAGACGAAATAACGGATATAGTTCCGGTAATTCGTTGCTCACGACGAATGGCTACGCTTAAAAAAGAGCGGGTGTTTGCTTTTATCACCTCGTCCGGAAAACTATTTACCGAAGCAATTTTTGCAGGGGTAGCGCTGCTGTATAATAAGTAGTCTTTTTTGTTGTAAGCGGCAAAATTAAAATGCGCTACTTCGGTTTGTAGGTTGCGTTTTACGCTATGCGAGCTCATTTCGTAATGAAATGTTTCTAATTGCTTGCGTTGTTCGTTATGAAAAGTAACAAAAGTGCTTTTGTATTGAGCAATGTTGGTGCACAGGCGGCGCAATACGGAATCCATCAGTTCGCTCACCGTTTTTGCATTTATAAATTCTTTTTTGATGGAATTGATAACCTCTAAGCGTTCGGAATAGCTTTGAATGCGTGTGTTTTGCAGTTCAATCGTTTCTTTTTTATCAATTTTATCAAGAGTAACGGCAATGGCATCGGCTACTTGGCGAGCAAAATTTACGTAATCATGATCAAAAATATATGACTGAGTAGAAGCTAAATTTAAAGCACCTACTAGTTTCTTTTCAAAAAATATAGGCGTGATGACGTACGAGTTGATGCCCAGTGGCTTTAATAATTGTATATCACTATTTGAAAGAGATCCTGAATCAAGTAAATCATTTATTTGGTAGTGTTTGTTTTGCAACAAAGTAGGCAGGCTTCTATAATCAACGGCCGGTATAATGGTAGCTTCTATTTTTTTAGTTTGAGTGTTAAACTCATGAAGGTGGGCGGTTTTAATATCTTCATCAAAAAGAGTAAGAGTAATGCGCTCGGCATCGGCTACTTTTGTTTTTAGTTGATTCAATACTTTTTCTACTAAAACGGTTCGGGTGGAGGCTTCTAATACTACTTGTTTTATTTCATTTAGTATCTCTAGTCGTTCGGAGTGTTTGCGTATGTGTTCGTTTTTTTCAGCAATAATGCGCTGCGCTTCTATGCGGTCGGTAATATCGCGGCCTATCACCTGAAAGCCTATTACCTTTTCGGTATTTTCATCGTCTTTGTATAATTTTACAGATAAGCCCAACCAGCGTTCGGCCCCTCCTTTTACTAAAGTAGGTATTTCTATATAATCTTCTTGTATGTTGTTTTTTAGTAAGTTCACATTAAAGTCATATACTTTTTGCTGGTGCGAAGGGCTTAGCAACTGCTTCATGTTCATGGCCAGCAACTCGTCGTGTGTGTACCCGGTAAAGCGTGTGCCTACGTCGTTTACGTATGTAAATACTCCGTTTATATCGGTTATATAAATTACATCGCTGGCCGACTCTACTATGTGTTTGTATTTTTCTTCCAAACGTTTTTGTTCGGTAACATCAATACCCATGCCCACTACTATGTTCTCGTTTATCACGCTGTTTTCCCACTGTATGTAGTGTACTACGCCTCTTTTGTCGGTAATGCGTTCTAACTGATTCCGCTCTATAGTATGTGCTACAATAGTGTCTTTTACTTCTTGGTTGTGCCCGGTATCACCCGATCGTATTTGCCACCAACCGTTGCCAAGCAATTCTTTTTCAGTATAGCCCAATAAGGGTTCAAAGTTTTTTGAAGCAAAAATAATTTCACCTTCTTTATTAGCAGCCAATACCAAGGCATTCCCGTTGTTTATAGTGGAGTTGGCAAAAAGCAATTTGTCCGATAAGTTAAGGTGTACCTGTATGCTTATAAGCGTTAAAACCACGGCTGAAATAAGCGTTACGATATACATAAGAGGGCTGTACCCTGGGCTGCTGGTAGCCAGCAAAACCCATAAGCCCATAGCTAATACAAAAAAGCCATATATTAAAAAAGGTTTTACTTTATTTAAAATTAAATGGGCTATATTAATTACTAATATTATGGATATTAGGAAGTAAGGCGCTAAACTTGTTTCATATATCAAATACAAATACATAGTAGATATGCCATAAAGCATAATAGTAAGCACCCCTTTTGCATGATTTTTTACATAGGTAGAAGTAAATGAAAAAAGCATGGTAGTAAACAATAGAACGCCCGCTCCTATATGGAAATATAAAATACTGTCGTAAATACCGGTAGCAATAGCATATACAATACCGCTTATTATAATAAGAACAGAGCCTCCGGCTAAAATAATGCGGGCGTTGGCCAAGTTAAACACGGTATCGGTTGATCGAATTAATTCTTCTTTATAGCTTTTAAATACTCTGATAAAGAGCACCATAACAGAGAACAACAGGGTAAGTGCAATGATAAAAAAACTGTTGGTTTTCCAAAACGGAGGGCTTATTTCAAAAGCAAATTCAGAAGGGGCACTCCAGTTAATGCCGTCGTAGGAAACGGCTACATAAAAAATATACTTACCGTTATCTAAATTGGAATAAATAGCCTTGTTGGTTTTTTCGGCGTACATCCATTTTTTATCAAAGCCTTCTAGCTTGTATTTAAGCATGTATTTATTGTTGCCTAAAGCGTTAAACACTTCAAACCCGAAGGTAAGGTTGTTTTGGTCGTAAGCTAAAGTTAAGTTTTCAGGTAAGTTGGCTTTAGCATTAAAAGCATAACCCAAACGCACCCAGTTGGTAGTATCATTAAACAATTGTATAGAAGTAAGCTTTACTATTAAGCCGCGCAGAATGTCTTGATCGCGATTAGGGGCGTAGCTTACCAAGCCCTGACTGGTACCTATATAAAAAGTGCCGGATAAGCCACGCACTAAAGAGTTGGGTAAAAATTCCGCGTTATTTCTACTAAAATTATCAATTAGTTCATCTATTTTAGTTTGATTGGGAGCAAAACTTATTTTGTACAAACTGTTAGAAGAGGTTACAAATAATTCATCGTCGGTTGTGGCATAAACCGATTTTATAAACACGCTTTTTAAGCCCTGCCGGCGTTCTATTTGCGTAAACATCTTGTTGTTTTTGTTGTACCTAAAAACACCAAAACCATCGGTAGAGGCATTGATATAGCTGGGCGTACAGGCAATAGAATGTATGGCTGATTCGGAAAGCTGGTTGTCTTTATCAATAAGCTTGGATATTTGTTTATCTTTTATGTAATACAGACCTCTATCGGTTCCCACCCAAATCAAATCGCCATCGGTAGCTATGCAGTAAATAGAAAGCCCGTGAAAGCGAGCCGAAAAATTGCTCAGTTCTTTTGTTTTAAGCGAGTACAAGAGTAAGCCTTGCTTATCGGTACCTACCAGCAGTGCGGTATCGCTTAAAAATTTGACCGACAAGATATTGGCATTGGTGCTTATGGTTTGCGTACTTTTTCCGGTGGCTCCATCGTATATATCTATATTAGAAAAAAGTTTTCCTATAGCTACCTGCCTGTTTTTACTGTTGTAATCGGCACAAGTAACGTTTTCTGTTTTGATGTCAAAGAAAGGGGAGATGTTTTTTTCATCAAAAAAGCAAGCGCCCGCCGAAGTGCAAAGAATAAACAGATTATCTTCATAAGGAAGAATTTGCCTGCAATTATTAGCCGGCAAATTTTGCTTCATATTATATATTAAAAAATTTTGATTGAGCAGCACCGATACCCCTTGCGAAGCCGTACCGCACCAAGCGTTTCCATAGCTATCTGTTATTACGCTTAGTAATTTGTTATCGGCCAAACCATTTTCTTCTGTAATACATTGGTACTCTTTCTCGTTGTATTTTACCAATCCGTTACCAAAAGTAGCAAACCAAATACCTCCTTTTTTGTCCACATAAATATCGGAGGTAGAGGCCAGCCACATAGGCTTAGGCCCGTCAAGCCAGGTGGTGCTATGAAAATTGTATTGCATCACTCCCTTGTCGGCTACGCTAATAAATAATTTAGCATCAAAATATGTTTCTATATCTTGTATTTTTTCGTTTTGTAAGGTATCGTACAAGGATTGATACTTCTCTATAAGTGTTTTATCTAAGGTATTAAAAGCGTATATGCCGCTGCTTGCCGTACCCAACCACAACTCGTTTTCTGCTTGATGCAAATACCCGCAGGTAACGTTTTCTACATCTACTTTTAAGTTCGTGTAAAACTGCGAAAACTTTCTATCTTTTAACTCCCATACACCCAAAGAGGTAAGCACATATAAATCCGAATCGTTTACCGGAATAATTTTGTTGATGCTGATGGGGTTGTTTCGCGAATAAAGAGGATACTCTTCGGTATAATTGCCTATACATTTAAACACCGACCTGTCTGTAGCGAACCAAGTATAATCGTCGCTTTCTGCAATTGATTTTATGGGGCGCGTAAGCGAAACCGGGTTGCGGGCATATACATCAATAAAACTTTTTCCGGCATATTTTTTTATGCCCTCGTTTGTGCCAATCCAAATATAACCTTCTTCTCCTTGATACAAACAGTTTACCTGCGAATTAGGCAAACCATCGTGCAAGGTAAGTTGCGAAAAATTAAACTCTTGCGCAAAAGAAACGGCAGACAAAAAAAATCCGATAAGAAAAAAAACAGTACTTATTTTTTGTTTCATATACAACTAATGTTTAGGCTTAGCTCTGTTATGTAACCGACGAAAGTAAGGAAAAAAAAACACAATTAAAACAAAACAATATATTCTTTTAAAAATACTTTTGTAGCAAAATACTTGTATGCAAAAAACGAAAGTAGCTATAAATGGTTTTGGACGTATTGGACGTATGTTTTTACGCGCTGCTATAAACCGCCCTCATATAGACGTGGTGGCCATTAACGACCTTACCGACACCAAAACTTTGGCTCATCTGTTTCAGTACGACTCGGTGCACGGCCGGTTTCAGGGTACGGTTGTGGTGGAGGGCGATAGTCTGGTTATTAATGGCAAAAAAATAAAAATTACTGCCGCCGCCGACCCCGCCCTGCTTCCTTGGAAAGCAATGGATATTGATGTAGTGCTTGAAAGTACCGGTCATTTTTTGGATAAAGCATCAGCCCAAAAACACCTAAGCGCCGGCGCAAAAAAAGTACTGTTATCAGCTCCCCCTAAAGAAAATGACATTAAAACCATTGTGCTGGGAGTTAATGATGCTATTCTTACCAAAGAAGATATTCTTATATCAAACGCTTCCTGCACCACCAACTGCGCCGCTCCAATGGTTAAAGTATTGTTAAAATGGGGTATAGAAGATGTTTATATATCAACTGTGCACTCTTACACCGGCGACCAACGCCTGCATGATGCTCCGCACAAGGATTTGCGTCGTGCGCGCGCCGCCGCTTTAAACATAGTGCCCACCTCTACCGGAGCCGCTAAAGCCACTACTAAAATTTTTCCGGAATTAGAAGGGAAAGTAGGGGGCTGTGGCATACGAGTGCCCGTACCCGATGGCTCGCTAACCGATATTACCTGTGTGTTGAAAAAACCGGCTACCGTAAACGAAATAAATACCGAATTTAAACGCGCTTCCCAGCAAGAATTAAAAGGTATCTTAGAATACACAGAAGATCCTATCGTGTCTAGCGACATTGTAGGCAGCCCTTATTCTTGCATTTTTGATTCAGAATTTACAGCCGTAGTAGGTAATATGGTAAAAATTATCGGCTGGTACGATAACGAAAATGGATACAGCAACCGTTTAGCTGATGTATTAGAAAAATGGTCTTCTCTGTAAATGCATCTTTAAAATTAAAACCCCTATCTTTACACTCCTTTTAAGTAATTATATGTCAGAAAAAAGAACCTTCGGAATAGAAAAAATAAATGTATATCCCACCGCCTTATCTTTAAATTTAGAAGATTTAGCACGTGTACGTGGCTATGATGTAGCACACATGCACAAAGAACTGATGGTAAAAGAGCGCGGGGTAAACCCTCCTTGGGAAGATACCGTAACTATGGCTGTAAATGCCGCTAAGCCTATGCTCAGTAAAGAAGATATAGCCTCTATAGGCTTGCTTATTTTGGCCACCGAAACCGGATTAGATGGTGAAAAAGCACTAAGCTCGTGGGTGTTTGAGTACTTGGGGCTACCCAGTGCTTGTCGTCATTTTGAAGTAAAAATTGCTTGTTATTCGGGCACAGCCGCCCTAAAAATGGCCATAGGTTGGCTGTCTTCGGGTTTGGCAAAAAAAGGACAAAAAGCCCTAATAATTACTACCGACGAAAGTTTAAATTCTTTACACAAACCTTGGGAATATGTGTGCGGAGGAGGCTCTGCCGCTATGCTTATTTCGGATAAACCCGACTTTTTAGAATTAGAAGTAGAAAAGTATGGAATATATGCTCACGAAGTGGCCGATGTTATTCGCCCTTTGCCTTGGCTTGAAACCGGAAACAGCGAGCATAGTCTGTTTTCATATATGGAAGCTCTAGCTGCTACCTACGAAGATTATACGGCTAATGTAGGGGATATTGATTTTGATACTTATTTCAAAAAAAATGTATATCACGTGCCTTTTAGCGGCATTAGTTTTAGAGCCCATAAGCAATTGATGCGCATGAGCTCCGATGCTGATATGGATGCTATAAACGCAAGTTTTGCAAAAAAGGTAATGCCCTCTATCACCTATGCACAACGTATAGGCGGCACTTATGGTGGAAGTGTTTTTATAGCCATGTTGGCTACCATTTGTTTTAATGATGATTTGCAGGTAGGTGATAGAATAGGGGTATTCTCTTACGGTTCGGGCTCCTGTGCCGAGTATTATAGTATGTTAGTTACACCAAAATCAAAAGAAGTAGCACAAAAGGCAAACCTCAAAAACATACTAGATGCCCGTTTTAAAATTCAAGTACCGCAGTACGAAGTAATGGAAGCTGAGCGCGATAAGCGCATACAACAAGGCGACTATACTCCCAATTTGGCTCTAGTACCCAATTTATACGAAACAGCCTATCAAGGAAAAGGCCTGCTTGTATATACAGGATCTAAAGGATTTTACCGCAGCTATAAGTTTAGTTAACCTGCTTAAGTAAGGTCGTAACCTTTTCCGAAAAGGATTGCTCCAGAGTGTTTTTTTTAGAATGAAAAACAATATGTGTATCGTTTACTTTACAGACAGCCCCATATTATACAAAATAAAGGAGTATATATCAGCGGTTTCTTCAATACTTTTAGATAGTGGTTTACCGGCTCCGTGTCCTGCTTGCCTTTCTATATAGAGTAGGGCAGGGTTGGAGGTGTTTGCTGCGGCTTGTAAGCGTGCTCCAAATTTAAAAGAATGCGCAGGCACTACTCTGTCATCATGGTCGCCGGTGGTAATAAGGGTAGCGGGGTACGTTACACCTTCTTTTATATTGTGGTACGGCGAGTAATCATGAATGTATTTGGTATATGTGGCAGAATCGGGGTTTCCATAGTCATCAATCCAACCAAAGCCAACCGTAAATTTATGAAAGCGCATCATATCCATAACCCCTACCATAGGTATCGCTACCCGAAACAAATCGGGGCGCTGCGTCATACAGGCTCCTATAAGCAGGCCTCCGTTAGAGCCTCCTTGTATAGCTAAGTAATCAGAAGAGGTGTACTTTTCTTTTATCAGGTACTCACCTGCGGCAATAAAATCATTAAATACATTTTGCTTGTTTAAAAGCATGCCTTGTTGATGCCACTTTTCGCCATATTCTTGCCCACCTCGTAAATTTACCAAAACGTATATCCCTCCTTGTTCTAAAAAAGCAATTCTGCTTGGGCTAAATGAAGGGTTTAGCACAATTCTAAACCCACCATAGCCATACATAAGAGTAGGGTTTTTTCCGTTTAACTCGGTTCCTTTTTTACAAATAATAAACATAGGAACTTTGGTGCCGTCTTTACTAGTAAAAAAAACTTGCTTGGTTTCATAGTCTGCTTTATTAAATTTTACATCGGCTGTTCTAAATACCTCTGATTTTCCGCTCGCTATATTGAAACGATAAATAGTGGGTGGGTACAAAAAAGAAGTGAAAGAATAAAATACTTCGGTAGCCTCTTTTTCTCCGCCAAAACCTCCTGCTGCTCCTATATCGGGCAGCTCTATTTTACGGATTAACTTACCCGAAAAATCATATTGTTCTACTTGCGAGGCTACATCTTTTAAAGAGGTTACAAAAAAGTTTTTTCCTGCCGAGGTAATGCTTTCAATAAATTCGGGTTTT
The DNA here is from genome assembly GCA_018267475.1 of Bacteroidota bacterium. Lineage (GTDB taxonomy): Bacteria > Bacteroidota > Bacteroidia > B-17B0 > Aurantibacillaceae > PALSA-968. The sequence continues at coordinate 99,214 of JAFDYI010000006.1, forward strand.
TCAGAAATTATTGTTTTCCATTGTTCTTTCTCTGGGTGTTTTATATCTAAGCATATTAGTTTATTGTTGGGCGCATTGTCATTGCTCATTAAAAAGATGTTGTCGCCCTCATTATCTACAAAACTCGTTTGACTGCTGTAATCGAATGTGAGTTGCTTCCACGTTTTTTGGTTGGCTGCTTTTTTATCCCATACAAATAGGTTTTCATTTCCCGTTCCCTGCGATTGACTCATAAACCAATAACGCTCATCTTCCGAAGAAAAAACATTGTAATACATTTGTTTCACCTGCTTGTTTTCGTATATCAATTCGTCTTTTTCTTGTGGCGTACCTACTTTATGATAATATACTTTTTGGTATTCGTTGGCAGCCGCTAAAGCGCTGCCTTTTGGTTTATCAAATCGATTGTAAAAAAAACCATCTTTATACCAAGATGCTCCCGAAAATTTTACCCATTCTAATTTATCACTTAATTGTTTTTTGGTAGCTATTTCCATTACATATATTTCTTCCCAGTCGCTTCCTGCGCGGTTTAGGGTATAGGCAATGTATTTATGGTCTTTTGAGTAGCCTGCTAAATTGATGTTTACAGTTCCATTTTTGCTCATTGCGTTAGGGTCTAAAAACACTTCTTCTTTGCCATCTAATCCTTTTTGTATGTAATATACATATTGATTTTGTAGCCCTTCATTTTTAGCATATATGTAATATTCTCCTACTTTAAACGGGGAACTGTACTTTTGATAGTTTACCAATTCGGTAATACGTTGCTTTAGTTTTTCTCTAAACGGAATTTGTTCCAAATAGTTTTGGGTTGTTTTTATTTGTTGGTCAACCCAAGCGGTAGTTTCGGCAGATGTGTCGTTTTCTAACCAACGGTAGTCGTCTTCTACCACAATCCCATTTATGGTGTCGGCGTGTTTTTCTATTTTTGTTTTAGGATATTCTACGTGCATAGCCTTTGCTTCTTTTTTTTCTTGATTAGAGCCTCCGCATGCGCTAAGCAGGACTAATGGGGTGAGGTACAGCAGTTTTTTCATTTTGTTAGGATATTTTTTTAATAATCGCCATCTTCTCTGTATTCATCATCTTCGTACTCCTCATGATCTTCGTCATCTTCAAAATCATCGTCTTCTTTGTTTACGATGTTGTTTTCGTCTTCTTTTAAATCATGTTCTTCTTGTTCATCAAAAAGCAAATCTTCTTTATTTGAAAGAGCTCGGTATGCCTGTTCGTCCAGCAATTCATCATCTGTATCGCCTTCTTTTTCTTTCCTTTCCACTTCTTCGCGCAGCTTATCAAACATTTTTTGCTTGTATTGCTTGGGGGCTGTTCCCATTTTTTTTATGCATCTTGGGTAGGTTGCCTTCGCGTCTTCGGGTACTAATTTTATAAGTTCTATTAAAAAACTCCATTGTACTTGCTTATCATACAGTAATAAAAAACGTTGGTTGGGTTGCTCTATGCAGGTAGCTATTTTTGCGTTTTTCATTAGCTTCACTCCTGCTTCTAAGTCTTCCTCCAAAAGAGTAATTTCATCGTGTTTACGCCACTGTTCATCACTTACAAAAAAAGATCCTGCTTGTTTTGTGTCAAAGCCTATGCTTTCTAATATAATATGAAAAAAATCTAAAAAAGTTTGTGAAGATTTTATTTCTATATCGCGTGTTACTTCTTCATCTTCTTCAAAGAAAATTCTAAATTTATAAACGGCCATATTTTTGGGTGTATTATTTTTTAGCGAAGGTAAAAATTTTATTTGGTAGATGCGCGTTCGTTGAATAAAATTTCAATATCCTTCAGTAAGCGGGTAACGTCGGTGCTATCGGTACCATCATAAAAACCTCGTATGTGTTTTTCTTTATCTATGAGCGCAAAGTTTTGGGTATGAATAAAATCGTCTTTCCCGCCATCTCCTTCTTCTGCATTTAGCAAATAGCCTTCGCGCGCCATGCGATACAGTTGTTTTTTATCACCGGTTACAAAGAGCCAAGTACTATCTATAACGCCGTGTTTTTTTGCGTAGCTAAGCAGTTGCGGCACGCTGTCGGTTTCGGGATTAACGGTGTGAGAAATGATAAGAAAATCGGGTTTGTTTTTATAGGCTTGATATACACGCTCCATTTGCGTACTCATAATGGGGCATATAGATTGGCAGGTGGTAAAAAAGAAATCAACTACATAAATTTTTTGTTGCGTATTTTTTTCGGTAACGGTATGGTTGTATTGATTGATGAAGCTAAAGGGAGGAATGCTGTGCGGTGTGTTTGCTTTTTTATTGCCGTAGTTTTTGGGATTAAAATAAGGTAGTTTTCGGAGCGGTTGTGCTTTTTTTTCAGATAAAAAATACATACTGATACACAGTATAGAGGCAAGCGATAGCAGTACGTATAGTGTGTTTTTTTTCAAAAAATACTTTTTTGCAAAGATACGTTTTTTTACGTGGCGCATTCAAGTTAAAAGTGTGGTTTAGGCTTTGGGTAACGAAAAAGTGAAAGTGGTGCCTTCGTTTTCTGTGCTCGTAACTTCAATGCTTTGCTGATGCGCCTCTATAATATGCTTCACAATAGAGAGCCCAAGGCCGGTGCCTCCTTGCTCGCGGCTACGCCCTTTATCTACCCTAAAAAAACGTTCAAAAACACGAGGTACGTATTGGGGGCTAATACCTATCCCGTTATCGGATATACTAATATTGATTTTCGTTTCTTCAGAGGTAAAAACAATAAGGGTTTCCCCGTTTTCTTTACCATATTTTATAGAATTGGTAAGCAGGTTTGAAAACACTTGTTTTATCCGGTGTTTGTCTGCCCATACTTTTAGGGTATCTTTTTTTGAAATAATTTTTAAACTAATGTTTTTTTTCTGAGCTTGTATTTCAGTTTGTTTGCAACTATCTTGTGCTATTTCTATAAGATTTATTTTTTCTATTTCTAAGGATAAAGCGCCGGTTTCTAATTGAGAGATAGTTTCTAAATCATCTATTATGTGTATCATTCTATCCACACTCTTATCGGCGCGCTTCAGATACTCTATGTTTATTTTTGTATCGTTAATGCCGCCGTCTATAAGAGTAGCAAGGTAGCCTTGTATATTAAAAATGGGCGTTTTTAGCTCGTGCGACACATTCCCTAAAAATTCTTTTCTGTAGTTCTCTAATTTCTGAACTTGCTCTATTTCTTTTTCTCTATGACTTAATATATAAGATACTTCGGCGTGCAAGCGGTCTATAGAGTCTGAAATAGCCGCTACACTTTTTTCAAATTCGTCTTCATCGTGGGCGTACAAACTGCGCACGCTTTTTAGTGCTTTTTTTATTTCAGAAAAAATAAATTTTTGGTAGAAAAAACTAAAAAACAAAAAGGATAGTGCAAAATTGGAAAAAAAAAGGAGTACTAATAGACTAATAGAAACGGCTGTTTTTTGAGTGTATGCTAAGAAGAATACCGTTAAGCAAAGTATAAGTGAAAAAAAAGCACAGGCTCCAATAAAAAGGAAAGCATTTTTGTTTCGCATATTTTGTTAAGGCAAGATAGGCTTCATGCCACGCACCCCCATGTTTACTACCGTATCTCCATTTAAGGGGTAGATGTTGCCATCATTAGGGTTGCTGGGGTTGTACTTCCATTCAAAACTGTTATTTACACACATAGAAACAGTGATAACTACATCACTGGTTTCGTTTCCGGTGATAACAAGAGGGGTGCTTGCACCCGCTTGAGAAACAAAAGCAGCTGTTACCAAACAAGAGCCCGGAGGTACTGCCGAAGAAGCAAATAAAGGGTTTACCACCGTGGTAGCGCCTTGAGGAGCTTGCCCTTGTGTAGGTGGACTGGTATAAGAAGTGCCGCCATATACAAATGGTGCCGATTCAAAGGCCCAATAACCTTGCTGCTTGTCGCCATTAACGGTTACACTTTGGTTTTTTACGTTATAGCTGCCAATGTAGGTGTTGTACCCAATAAAAGAGGCAATAGTTCCTGTTGTTTTATAGGTGCTGGGGAGGGTGTAGCTGCCTACCGCCGTTCCTTGTTGTATAGCGTATCGCACGGTATAATTTTGGTATGCTACCGATATCCGCAAATAGGGGTAGGTACCTGCTGCTACCTGCGATAAAGGCAATGAGAAAAACTCTTGCCCGTTACCTACAACGGTTTCCATATTGAAATCAATAGCATCGCTATATGTTTGTGATTGTGTATGCGAAGCGTTCCAAACCGTAACGCTGGGCACACTTACCGTAGGGGTAGTATAAAGTACGGCTCCTTGTCCCACACCGGTAAAGGGCGTTTGTGCCATTTCTACATGGTGTACCGACATGCCGTTAAAGTTAGGGCACTGTGCGCGATGTGTGGAAGACAATGTAACTACCTGCCCTGAGTCGCCCAAGCGCGTTTGTGTGCTGTCAAACTTAAAAACAAAACGCAAGCGAGGCGCAGAAGGGGTGTTGTTGTTGTTATTGTTGGAGTTGTTGTTTTTTTTACAAGAGGTAAAGGCTACGGAGCCTACTAAAAAAAGGGAAAGTAGTTTTTTCATTTTAATTGATATTTGGTTTGATATTTTTTATAAAGTTCTTGTTGCAAGTTGGTAAGCATAAGCTTTTTACCGTTTATGAAAGCAAAGATAACATTATTTGTTCTCATATCCAAAGCATCGCCGGTGCTGATAAAAAACGAAGCATCTTTTCCAACCTCGATGGTGCCAAGTTGTTTATCTACTCCTAAAATTTTAGCTGTATTTTCTGTAAGGGCGGCAACCGCTTGTTCGTTGCTAAGACCATAAGCGCGGGCTGTTCCTGCCAAAAACGGGATATTGCGTGCGTTCATTCCCTCCATATCACCTTCGTTTTGCAAACAAAATAAAACGCTGTCTTTTTGTAGCAAGTAAGGCAGTTTATAGGGTAAATCTACATCGTCTTGCTCGCGCATGGGTAAGCTATGAACGCGACCTATCATAACCGGTATGTGGTTTTGTTTTAAAAAATGAGTGATGCGCCCGCTTTCTGCTCCTCCCACCAGCACCGGCTTTTTAATAAAAAATTCTTGCGCAAAGGTGATAGCAGCTATCATATCTTTTTCAAAATCAGCGTGTAGGTATAGGTTTTTTGTTCCTTCAAAAACGCCGCGCATGGCTTCATAGCGCAGGTTTTTTTCTGTTGCATCTGTGTTGGTGCAATAAGCTTTGGCATCAGAAAAAAACTTTTTTAATTCTTTAATTTGTTCGCTGTATTTTTTGTTTTCCGAAGTGGGTTGAGGTTCTGCCCACCAGCCATTTTGCTGAACGGTTTTAGGGAAGTTTACATGCACTCCATCGTCTTTGTAAAGAACGGCATCTTCGTAGTTCCAGCCATCTAAAGCCATAATGCTGGAGCTGCCGCTTATGACGCCCCCGCGAGGGGTTGCCTGAGCGAACAATACCCCATTGGTACGTACAGTAGGAATAATTTTTCCATCTAAATTATACGCCACCAAAGCGCGTATATGAGGGTTGTAGCCGGCTACATCGCTAAAATCGTTAGTGGCACGTACGGCATCTACCTCGTTTAATCCAAGTGTAGAATTAGGAGCAAAAAAAGCAGGATATGCTTGAGCGCCGTTTAGATTAATAGTAGTGTCGTATTTGAGGGCACCTTCTTTAAACCGTGCCGTGCTGCCATCTATAGCTAAATCTATTTTGCCATCTTTAAATCCTAATAAGGCGTTATTTATTACCGTGCCGTTGCCTACATGCAGCGTAAGACCGGTAAACAATATAGACTTGCTTTGCTTAGGGGCAGGAATAGGCTGTTGAGCTTGCGCGCCCAAAACAATGCTTAAAAAAAGGAAATTAAAAATTTTATACATTTTAGAAGCAAACATAAGTATTTTTTTTGAAAGAAGAAGCGCCTAACGAAAAGCTACTTTTATCAGTTTTTGTTTTTTTTTTAATAGATGCGAAATAGATGTTGGGTGTAGCCGAAGTATCAAGGGCAAAAGGAGGTGTTATTTCCAAATAGACGCTTTGGTCAGTTTTACTTTGCTACTAAAAAAGTTACGAGCTGTTTCTTCAAAACTTTTAGTGTAATCGCTCACATAAAATTGATGCACTTTGTTTTTTTTGTCGGATAGGATTTTTTCTTTTTTTAATGTTTCAGCCACCATTTTTGCTACGGCTTGTGCATTATCATAAATAACAGTTTTTCCTTTGTAAAACTCTTCAATTTCTTTTTTTATAAGCGGGTAGTGTGTACAAGCTAAGATTAATGAATCTATTTTTTTTAGTTTGGGTTTAGATAAATAATCATGAATGATGGCTCGCGAAATTTTATTATTAAAAAAACCCTCTTCTATCATAGAGGCCAGAAGCGGTGTAGCTTGCGAAGCCACTTCCAACTTGGGGTTAAGGTGCTTTATTTTTTTTGCGTAGATATCGCTTTTTATGGTGGCTTTGGTAGCAATTACCCCTATGTGTTTTAACTTTTTATTTTGTGTTATTTCATGCACAATGGGGTTTACCACATCTATAACAGTGGCCTTTTTTCCTACAAAATCTTTTACCGTATCATAGGCTAATGCCGATGCCGTATTGCACGCAATAACAATAAGTTTGCAATTTTGTTCTAATAAAAATTGTGCAATACGAATAGCATAGTACTTAATGCTGTCCGCCGATTTATCTCCGTAAGGTAAGTGGGCGGTATCGCCAAAATAGATGATTTGTTCTTTGGGTAAAGCCTTAGCAATGGCGCTGGCTACAGTAAGCCCTCCAATGCCGGAATCAAAAATTCCGATAGCTTGTTGTTTTTTATCTTTTTTTACTGGCATACAACTAAGGTAAATAAAATTTAATTCTTTAATTCTTTCACAAAAGCATATTTTGCTTTTTGATACTTTTCTTGGGTGAGCATTTTTTTAAATCCGATCATGGTTTCAAAAGGGCCATCTACTACGGCTAAATTTACAATCCAAGCAGGGGCAGCCCCTCCCGGATCAACTAAAAGTTGGTAATTTACCTGTACATATCCATCTTTTAGAGGAACTAAAACCCAAGTAGCTTTGAAGTACATAATGCGTACATGATTTTTTTTTATAGGCATTTCTTTAGGGGTACCATCTGAATCAAGGGTGATGGTTTTTGTTTTTTGGTTTTGAGATTGCACCACTTTTACTATAAAATCTCGATTAGAAACCGGCCAAGGTGCTATTACCGTTTGATAATGCCAGCAGGTGGTATCGTTGGTTTTTTTTAATTCGCTGGCCTCGCCGCATTTATATACCCATTGTGGGTAGCTTTCAAAATCATTAAGCAAAGCGATGATGCCGCTAAGTGATGTTTTTACAATAGCTATTGATTTTAATTCTTTAAAAGAGGAATTGGATACGTACCGCGTATAAACGCTAATACCCGATTCGCATTTTTTTAATTCCCAGTCAGTGGCTTTGTGCTGTGCTGCTCCAAAAGAAAAAATAAAAAATAAAAAAAGAGAAAGAAATGTTTTCTTTAAAAGAATCATAGAAAGCAAAGGTACTATATTATTTCCTTTGTTTAATTATTTTGCAAATAACTTTCTGTTAAAATATGTTTATCAATTTTATGATTGTTGTTGTAAGGAAATTCTTGTAAAAAAATAAAATCAGAAGGAATCATATAAAAAGGCAGTTCTTTTTCCAAAAAAGAATGTAAGTGTTTTTTTTGTGTAGGTACATCTTCGTTGCCTTCTGAAATAACGAAACAAATAATTTTTTTTGTGGTTTGTCCTTTTTTTAAAGCTATTGTAACGGCATCTTTTATTTGTAGGTGCTTTTTAATGGTGTTGGTAATTTCTTGTAGTTCAATGCGAAACCCATTTAGTTTTATCTGCTCGTCTGCTCGTCCTGCAAAAAAAAGCAGGTTGTTTTCTATATAGGCCTTATCACCGGTTTTAAAAGCAGGTTGATTGTTATGGGTAAAAAATTTTTCTTGAGTAAGGTTGTTGTTATTTAAGTAACCCGTAGCTATTTGTTCGCCTATAAGTACTATTTTTCCTGTTTTATCGGTTTCTTTTTCCTTTTCAAGATACCATCGTGCATCGGCGCTGCATAAGGCTATAGGCATTATTTCATGCGAACTTATGATGCTGTCTGTTAGTTCTATTAAGGTGCTGTGTATGGTGGCTTCAGTGGCGCCATAGGCATTGATAATTCGCGCATTTTTAAACTTCTCTTTCAACACTACACAGGTTGCTTTGGGTAACTCTTCGCCGGCAAAAAGGAAGGTATGCAAAGAAGGGAATTGCGTTTCATTAAAATCAGGGTGGTGCAAAAACAAAAAAACAAAAGAAGGGGTGGACGACCACACGCTGCAAGAATGCTGTTTTATGCGCTGTAAAAAAAGCCCCGCATTTTTAACTGTTTTGTTGTCAATTAAAACTAAAGTTCCTCCTACTGAAAAAGCATGAATTAAATCACCTAAAGAAACATCAAAGCTAAACAAGGCTTGATTTAAAAAAACGTCGTTTTCATTAAAACCTAAGGGACTGGCTATTTGTTGTCTGTATGCGGTTATTGCTTTTTTTGATATTCGTACTCCTTTTGGCATGCCCGTAGATCCGGAGGTAAACAGTATGTGTTGTATAAAATCAATGCCGTTGTTATCTGTTTTTTTTGAAGCAACAAGTGCTTCCTCTTCTTTTAAAACAAAATTAGGATAAATGGTTTCGTATATTTTAATATCTAAGGGGGCAGAATCGCAATTGATTAAAATGGGGGAACCCGTTTGCTCTACTATGTTTTTAACCCGCTCTAAGGGATATACTGCATCTATAGGCACGTAGGTGGTTTGGCTGTGTATGCAGGCCAAAATAGCTATGCAAAAAAAAGATTCTTTATGCCCGTATATCAATACAGGTTGCTCTTTCGGGATTTGTAAACTTTGTATTTTTTTGCTGAGAGAGGTTACTTTTTTTTGTAGTTCGCCCCATGTGATGTCTGTATCGCTACCGGCAATTGCAGTTTTTTCGGGCGCTTTGTTTTCTTCTATAAATTGACGTGTATCAAAGCAATATTTCATGCTTAAAAATAGGTTTATTCTTACAAATGCATCGCTTCTTTTTTTGCTAAAAGCTGCTCATCAGTTTCTTTATAGTCGTCGTCGGGTACGCAGCAATCAACGGGGCATACGGCAGCGCATTGAGGTTCATCATGAAAACCTTTACACTCCGTACATTTGTCGGTAACAATAAAATAAATATCCATGCTTACCGGTGTTTGCGGATCGCTCGCATCACCTTCCAATCCGGTGCTTAATCCTTTAAAGTGCCCGGTTACGGTGTTCCCGTCAGCAAAACGCCACTCGGCCCCTCCTTCATAAATGGCGTTGTTAGGGCATTCCGGCTCGCAAGCACCACAGTTAATACATTCGTCAGTTATTTTTATAGCCATTTTTAGTTTAGTTTTGCGCTGCAAATATACAATCTAAAATGGAAAAAAGGCTACTTGCTTTTATAGAACTAGGTCGTTTTTTACACGACTTTTTAACTCATAAAACCCATAACAATGGCTCTGTTTGGCATAAAAAATTAGAAAAAGCCATAGACGAAAGTTTTTTGCATAACGGTTGGTTTACGCGCCAAAACGTATTAAAAGCTCTGCAAGGAATCGCTTTTATGCTAGATGAAAAAGAAATGACAGCCTTTGCAGTCAATATAAAAGAACCGGTACAGGCTAAAGTTGTAGCTGTTATTATGGCCGGTAACATACCTTTGGTAGGCTTTCATGATTTTTTATGCGTATTGCTATCCGGTAATAAAATTTTAGTTAAGCCCTCAAGCAACGATACAATACTTCTTCTTTTTCTTATCGAATGGCTTATAGAAACAGAACCTTCTTTTAAAGAAAAAATAAGTTTATCTGAAAGCAAACTAAGCTGTTTTGATGCTGTAATTGCCACCGGAAGCAACAACAGCGCTCTTTATTTTGAAAAATATTTCGGTAAGTATCCGCATATTATCCGGAAAAACAGAACCTCAGCAGCCCTTCTTACGGGAAATGAAACCCCGGAAGAACTAGGACTTTTAGGGCACGATATTTTTGATTATTACGGGTTGGGTTGTCGCAACGTTTCTAAATTGTGGGTGCCTAAAAATTACGACATCTCTTTGTTTTTCAAATCTATTTTTGGGTTTTCAGAAGTCATACAAAATAAAAAATACGCAAATAACTACGAATACAATCGGGCTATTTATTTATTAAATAATGAAAAATTTTTGGATAATAATTTTATCCTGCTAAAAAAAAGCGAAAGCCTGCATTCGCCTATTGCGGTGTTATTTTACGAAGAATATGAAAACACAGAAGAAGTGTTAATGAAACTGAAGAAAAAAGAAAAAGAAATTCAATGTGTGGTTTCCCTTGTAAATACGGACTTTTCGCCGTGTTTTTTTGGGGCATCTCAAAGCCCAAAAATAAATGATTTTGCAGATAATGTAAATACGCTTGCTTTTTTAAATTCTTTAACGTAACTTTACTTGTTAAAAATATCACACATGATGAAAAAAATATATTTTTTTTGCGCTTCCATAACAACCTTGCTTGCCGGCGCGCAAACTCCCTTTTGGACTGAAAATTTTGGAACCGGATGTAATCAGTTGCAATTGGCTAACGGCCTAAACGCCAGTGGTAATGGGGCCTGGACGGTTTCTATACTGGGAGCAGAAGACCCTCAGGCCAATACCTGGTATATTAGCGCCGAAGAAAACGGAAATGCAACCGGCGCCTGCGGCTCGGGCTGCGGCTCTAACCGCACCCTTCATGTAGGCAGTATCGCAAATAGTTCTGGTTTTTCACCTTGCTCTACGGGAGATTGCGGCGCTTCTTATGATGCGGGAGGAACATCTTCTATTGGAGGTACCTCTACGGGAACCAACAAGCGCGCCGAGTCCCCCACCATTAATTGCACGGGGCACAACAGCATAACCTTAGGGTTTCGTTTTATAGGAAACGGAGATGCGCTAAGCGATAATGCCTCTCTTTGGTATTACGACGGTACTACTTGGACACAAATAAACCCTTCCTTGAAATCATCGCTTTGTGGGGGGGGGCAAGGGCTTTGGAAATCGTTCTCCACTGCCTTACCGGCTTCGGCTAATAATAACCCTAATGTAAAAATTGGTTTTTTATGGATAAATAATGATGATGGAGTGGGCACCGATCCTTCTATAGCGGTAGATAGCGTTACGCTTTCTGATGCTTCTACCTTGCCGGTAGTAACTATAGTGCCTTCAGCTACTACAATATGCCTAACAACGACACTCACTCTTAACGGTTCGGCAACGAATAGTCCTACTAGTTATTCATGGACGGCTAACCCATCTGCCGGAGTAACTTTTATACCCAATGCTACTACACCCACTGTAAATGCAACCTTTACCAGTACTGGCACTTATACTTTTACATTAAGTGCTACCAACGCCAGTGGTACGGGCACATCTACACAAACGGTTACGGTGCTTTCTGCCGTTACGCCATCCGTTAATATCACCGCAAACCCTTCAGGCACGGTGTGTCCGGGCACGGTAGTAACGTTTTCAGCAATGGCAACTAATGGCGGAACAAGCCCTTCGTACCAATGGAATTTGAACGGAAGCAATGCCGGTACTAACTCGCCTACCTACACGCTTATTCCCACTAACGGCAATCAAGTGTATGTAACGCTTACTTCTAATGCAGCTTGCGCCAGCCCCAGCGTAGCAGTTTCCAACACCATTACTATAAATGTAGGGAATGTAGTACCATCGGTAAGCATTACGGCTAGTCCTACGGGTACGGTGTGTCCGGGCACGGTAGTAACGTTTTCAGCTATGGCAACTAATGGAGGGACAAGCCCTTCGTACCAATGGAATTTAAACGGAAGTAATGCCGGTACTAACTCGCCTACCTACACGCTTATTCCCACTAACGGCAATCAAGTGTATGTAACGCTTACTTCTAATGCAGCTTGCGCTAGCCCCAGCGTGGCGGTTTCTAATACCATTACGGTAAATGTAGGAGCAGTAGTACCATCGGTAAGCATTACGGCTAGTCCTACGGGTACGGTTTGTCCGGGCACGGTAGTAACGTTTTCAGCAATGGCTAGCAATGGCGGCACAGCCCCTTCGTACCAATGGAGTTTGAACGGAAGCAATGCCGGTACTAACTCGCCTACCTACACGCTTATTCCCACTAACGGCAATCAAGTGTATGTAACGCTCACTTCTAATGCAGCTTGCGCCAGCCCCAGCGTGGCGGTTTCCAACACCATTACTATAAATGTAGGGAATGTAGTACCATCAGTAAGCATTACGGCTAGTCCGTCGGGTACGGTGTGTCCGGGCACGGTAGTAACGTTTTCAGCAATGGCAACTAATGGTGGAACAAGTCCTTCGTACCAATGGAATTTGAACGGAAGTAATGCCGGTACTAACTCGCCTACCTACACGCTTATTCCCACTAATGGCAATCAAGTGTATGTAACGCTTACTTCTAATGCAGCTTGCGCCAGCCCCAGCGTGGCGGTTTCTAATACCATTACGGTAAATGTGGGTTCAGGCACCTTAACTACAGCGGGCACTCAAACTATTTGTTCTTCGGGTACGGCGGTACTGTCAGCCGGAGGTACTAATTGGTTGTGGGCTCCCGCCTCTAGTTTAAGTTGCAATACTTGCGCATCGCCCCACGCATCGCCTAGCGTAACCACTACATATACCGTTACATCAGTGATCGGTACTTGCACTTTATCGGCTACCGAAATGGTGGTGGTTAATCCAGGCCCTGCCATCTCATTTACGGCTGTTCCGGTTTCAAAAGGAGTGCCGCAAACCGTTAATTTTGTCAATACTACAAGCAATGCTACCGGCTATATCTGGAACTTTGGTGATGCCAGCGGCACGGTGGTACAAACCAACCCAAGCCACGTATATAATGCTGCCGGTGCTTATACGGTTACACTTATTGCTTTTGGTACAAATGCCTGTAACGATACCCTTAGACAAACGGTTGTGATTGTAGATACCGTAGGACTTTCTATGCCCAATGTATTTACACCTAATGGAGATGGCATTAACGACTATTTTGCCCCTAAAGCACATGGTATGAGCACGCTCACTTGTATTATTTACGACAGGTGGGGCGCTAAAATGGCTACACTGGATAATACCAATCAACAATACTGGGATGGACATACCTCGGCAGGTTTAGCTTGTACAGATGGAACCTACTTTTATATCGTTACCGCTACCGATGTTAATGGTAAAAATTATAGCCTAAAAGGATTTTTAGAGTTGATAAGGTAGTAAAAGCCGATTACTTGATTTTTTTGATGCTTATAGATAGAAGCAAGTAGCTTGTCTTGCTTGAAGTTTCTCGTTGCATATAAAGTAAAATAATACCTTTGTGCTATAAAAATAAAGACATGAGCACCGCTGTAGCAAAAAAAATACAAATGGTTGACCTAAAAGGTCAGTACCAAAAAATAAAAACAGAAGTAGATAAAGCCATACAAGAAGTGTTGGATAACACGGCTTTTATAAATGGCCCAGCTGTAAAAGAGTTTCAAGCTGATTTGGAAAAATACCTAGAGGTAAAACACGTAATGCCTTGTGCCAACGGCACCGATGCCTTACAAATAGCCATGATGGCTTTAGGCCTGCGCCCGGGCGACGAAGTAATTACCGCTAGCTTTACCTACATTGCTACCGCAGAAGTAATCGGTTTGTTAGGTCTTACGCCGGTATTGGTAGAGGTAAACCCTGATACCTTTTGTATAGATGCAGCGGCGATAGAAAAGGCCATTACACCAAAAACAAAAGCCATTGTGCCCGTACATTTGTATGGACAGTGCGCCGATATGGAAACTATTTTGGCTGTAGCTAAAAAACATAATTTATTTGTGATAGAAGATGTAGCCCAAGCTATTGGCGCGGTTTATACATTCTCTGATGGGAGGAAGTGCAAAGCCGGTACTATGGGTACAATAGGCTGCACCTCTTTTTTTCCAAGCAAAAATTTAGGCTGTTATGGAGATGGTGGAGCCATGTACACCAATGATGATGAATTGGCAAAAAAATGCCGCATGATTGCTCACCATGGGCAAAGTGTGCAATACGTACACGATGTATTAGGGGTTAATTCTCGTTTGGATACCATACAGGCGGCTGTGCTAAAAGTAAAATTAAAACACTTAGATGAATATGCCGCAGCGCGCAACCACGCTGCTGCCTTTTACGACAAGGCTTTTGCAAGCCACCCCAAAATAAAAATTCCGGTACGCAGTGCAAATTCCACGCACGTATTCCATCAATATACCTTGCAGCTTAACGGAGTAGATAGAAATAAAATAAGAGAAGGCTTGGCGGCAAAAGATATCCCCAGTATGATTTATTACCCCATTCCGGTACACAAGCAAAAAGCCTACCAAAATGAGAATAATGCAAATACCAATTTTTCTAATACCGAAAAATTAGCCGCTTGCGTTTTATCTTTGCCCATGCACACCGAACTAAATGACGAAACGTTACAGTATATAGCAGACCACCTTTTAACTTTACTAAAGAATTAATGGGTACCGCAAGTGTAAGTGAATAAATTACGAGCCGTAACTATTCTTTTCTTTTTATTTTCCAACAGAATGAAAAAGTAAAAAAACTAAGTTACGGTTTATGCGTAAATAGATAATTGACTTTATAGCCATGGGCTGCCATTCTGAAATGGAATTACAACCTTTTAATGGATATTTTTTTCGCCTTCATTAAGCCGCATTTTTTGTGTTATCAACCCCAAAAGCCTATCTTTGGGCGGCTTACCATATAAACGAATATTTTTTTATTTTTAGCTTATGAAACAACGTTCACTGCTTTGCATATTATTGGTTTTCACATATTCCTGCACCCAAAACAGTTTACACGAAAAAGGAAAAGCCCGCGGCAGCGATACCGTATTAGAGGCCGTTGGTATTGTGATGAATGCCGATACTATAAAACCCGCAAAAGTACTTGCTGCCGGCACGCCAAAAACAATTAAAGCCGGAGCGCCCATTGTAAAAGAAATAGAACCAAACTTTGGGGAAGCCGGGGGCCTTAGCATGATGCAAAATTATACGACCGATAACGGCTTGGCCTTAGACGCCATTTCTTTAGGGCACAAAAGCGCTTTGTGCGATAGAAACGGAAATATCTGGTTTGGTACCAATGGCGGAGGCGCGTCGCGCTACGATGGCAAATCCTTTACTCATTTTAGCACCGCGCAGGGGTTGCCCCATAATGTTGTTTTAAGCATTACCGAAGATAAAAGCGGAAATATCTGGTTCGGAACCGATGGCGGAGGAGCGAGCCGCTACGACGGCAAATCCTTTACTCATTTTAGCACCGCACAAGGGCTGGCCCATAATGTTATTCATAGCATCACCGAAGATAAAAACGGAAATATCTGGTTCGGAACCGAGGGCGGAGGCGTGAGCCGTTATGATGGGAAATCCTTTACTAATTTTAGCACCGCTCAGGGGCTAACTGATAATTTTGTTTACAGCATCACCGAAAATAAAAACGGAAATATCTGGTTCGGAACCGATGGCGGCGTGAGCCGTTATGATGGTAAATCCTTTACTCATTTTAGCACCGCAGAAGGACTGGCCCATAATGTTGTTTTGAGCATCACCGAAGATAAAAGCGGGAACCCCTGGTTCGGTACTTATGGCGGAGGGGTGAGCCGTTATGATGGGAAATCCTTTACTAATTTTACCAGCGCGCAGGGGCTGGCATCAAACGATGTTAGAAGCATCGCCGAAGATAAAAGCGGAAACCTCTGGTTCGGTACTTATGGCGGAGGAGTGAGCCGTTACGATGGGAAGTCCTTTACCAATTTCACTACCGCACAGGGGCTGGCCCATAATGTTGTTTGCAGCATTACCGAAGATAAAAGCGGAAATATCTGGTTCGGTACACAAGGCGGAGGAGTAAGCCGTTACGACGGCAAATCCTTTACTAATTTTAGCACCGCACAAGGGCTGGCCCATAATGTTGTTTATAGCATCACCGAAGATAAAACCGGAAACCTCTGGTTCGGTACATCAGGCGGAGGAGTGTCGCGTTACGATGGGAATGGTGTAGATGACATCGTAAACGGAACAAACTTGTATCAACACACTCAACAAGACCTAAAAAAAAACAAAAAAAATCTTATTAAATCCTTTACTAATTTTAGCACCGCACAAGGGCTGCCCAATAATATTGTTTATAGCATCACCGAAGATAAAAGTGGAAACCTCTGGTTCGGTACATCAGGCGGAGGCGCGTCGCGCTACGATGGTAAATCCTTTACCAATTTTACCACCGCACAAGGGCTGGCTCATAATATTGTTTATAGCATCACCGAAGATAAAAGCGGAAACCTCTGGTTCGGTACATTAGGCGGAGGCGCGTCGCGCTACGATGGTAAATCCTTTACCCATTTCACCACCGCACAAGGGCTGGCCCATAATTTTGTTTTCAGCATCACCGAAGATAAAAATGGAAATATCTGGTTCGGCACCGATGGCGGAGGAGTAAGCCGTTATGACGGCAAATTCTTTACCAATTTTACCACTGAGCAAGGACTGGCTTATAATTTTGTTTATAACATCACTGAAGATAAAAGCGGAAACCTCTGGTTCGGTACAGCAGGCGGAGGAGTAAGCCGCTACGATGGGAAATCCTTTATCAATTTCACCACTGCGCAGGGACTTCCGGATAATACGGTAACACAAGTTGTACTATCTAAAGAGCAGAACATCGTTATGGGAACAAACTTCGGGGTGGCGGTAGTGGATTCTTTCATCTCAAAGTTAGAGATAAACAACAAAAAAAACAAGATTCCCGCAGCAAATAGTTTAAGCAATCAGGAGTTGAAAAACTATGAACCGGTAATAGAAATTTATAATACCGCAACCGGTTACCCGATAAAGGATGTCAATTCAGGGCAGGGAGCCATGTATTGTGACAGCAAGGGGATTATATGGGTAGCCACCGGCTCGGATAAAACCGGGCTTGTGCGTTTCGATTACAAGGCCTTGAATAAAAACCCGAATCCGCCAAAAGTGATCATTCAAAGCATTAAAATAAACGAAGAAAACGTGTGCTGGTATAATTTAGATGGGGTAAAAAATGATAGCGCAACAAAAGCGCAGCAGGAAGTGCAGACGTTTGGCAAACCGTTATCTACACAAGAACGCGATAGTTTAAGGGCTCGATTCGGAGAAATAAAATTTGATGGAATCAGCAAATTTTACCCTTTACCGGAAAACCTGGTGTTGCCCTACAAGAATAATCATATCCGTTTTGAGTTTGCTGCAATAGAGCCGGCGAGGCCTTACCTTGTAAAATACCAATATCTATTAGAGGGCTATGATGAGGAATGGAGCCCGCTAACCAACAAAACCGATGTGAGCTTCGGTAATATCTACGAAGGCACTTACACATTCAAATTAAAAGCAAGAAGTCCGTTTGGAATTTGGAGCGAGCCCATAACATATACTTTTAAAGTTTTACCGCCCTGGTGGCGCACCTGGTGGATGTATGCGGTATATGGAATCATTGCGGTTGGACTTATTTCAGCTATAGTTTGGTACAATGGCAAAAAATTAAGGGCAAGGGCTAAAGAGTTGAAAACAAAGGTGGACGAAGCTACCATAGAAATAAAGGAGCAAAAACGCCTTATTGAAGAAAGACACAAAGAAATAACCGACAGCATCAATTACGCAGAAAGAATACAGCGTTCGTTATTAGCAAGTAAAAAAACGCTGGATGAAAGCCTAAAAGACTACTTTGTTTTGTTTAAGCCAAAAGATGTGGTAAGCGGCGATTTTTACTGGGCAGCAAACCTTGTCGGTTCAAGTGGAGTTGAAAACTTTTTACTCTGCGTTGCCGACAGCACAGGCCACGGTGTACCCGGAGCTATTATGAGTATATTGAATATTGCCTGTCTGAAAGAAGCATCGCTTCAGGGAATAACCAGTCCTGATTTATTCTTGAATAAAACAAGGAGTTTAATTATTGAAAATTTAAAAAACGATGGCAGTGCTGAAGGCGGAAAAGACGGAATGGATGGAAGCTTATTGAGCTTTGATTTTAAAAACAACATCTTGTATTGTGCTTGCGCCAATAATCCCGTTTGGATAATAAGAGAAGGAATTTTAATAGAAATAAAAGCCGACCGTTTCCCTATAGGTAAATACGATAGAGATAAGGAGCCTTTTACGTTGCATACGATAAAGTTACAAAAAGGCGATGTTGTTTACACTTTAACCGATGGTTTTCCCGATCAGTTTGGCGGCCCTTCCGGTAAAAAATTTAAATACAAAAAACTTCAGGAATTATTGTTGTCCATTGCAGGCGATCCGATGCCCATTCAAAAACAAAAGCTACATGAGGCTTTTGAAAGCTGGAAAGGCAATTTAGAGCAGGTAGATGACGTTACGATTGTCGGAGCCCGCATTTAAGCGCAAAGCGAAATATGGAATTTCCACCTTTTAGTGCAGTAGCTGGGCTACCCTTTTACTTGTTTAAAAAAAAACTCCCAACTTGTCTCTTTTAGCGAGGCGCATATAATTTCGTGATAATTTTTTTCATTGTAACAGTTGGTTTCATTTTACAGTAACCACTTTTTGGTGATTGGGTTTATAATTTTATCATCAACTACTTTTTTCTCATCTATAAACTTTCGTGCAAAGGTTGCGGTATAGTTGTGAACAAATTTTAAAATAATACAAAATTTCACTTTTTTTGTCCTCTCATTTTTAATCGTCGATTACGTATGCACTTCATATCCGAAACTTTATATACTTATTGTGCTGCCCACAGCGATGCCGAAGAAGCCTTGCTGCGTGAGGTAACGCGCCAAACGCATTTGCAAACATTAAAGCCTCGCATGCTTAGCGGTACCTTACAAGGGCAGTTTTTATCTTTTATAAGCGCGTTAGTGCAGCCTCGCTACATTCTTGAAATAGGTACTTTTACCGGTTATTCGGCTTTGTGTTTAGCAAAAGGATTGGCTTCAGATGGCATTCTCATAACCTTGGATAACAATCCGGAAACATCGATGTTGGCGCAATCGTTTTTTAATCAATCGTCTTATCAAAAAAAAATACAACTGATACAGGGAGAGGCCTTGCAGCTAATACCCGCCTTGCCCGATAATATAGATTTGCTTTTTTTAGATGCCGATAAAAAAAACTATGCCGCTTACTACGATTTGGTTTTTGATAAGCTAAAACCGGGCGGGCTTATTCTTGCCGACAATGTGCTGTGGAGTGGCAAAGTGTTAGACCTTTCTGCTCATCAAGATAAAGATACGCTTACCATGCAGGCCTTTAATGAAAAAATAGCGAATGATATGCGTGTAGAAAAACTGATGTTGCCCCTTAGAGACGGCATTACCCTGATACGAAAAAAATAGAGTTGTTTTGCCGTTCGGGTGTTTTTAAAATTTTTTGCTTAGACTTAAAAACAAGCCTTGCCCCAACGATTGTTTAGGCAATACATAACCTTGAATGGCGTTGCTACCTAAACGAATAAAATACTTTTTTATTTGATATTGCAGGTTTAGCCCCCCGCTTAGCTGCCCGTATCCACCATAGCCCAAATGGGCGGTAGCTGTAAATGAGGGCGTTATAAAGAACTGACCTTCGGCATAAAAATAGGGTTTGTAATTGGCGTAAAACAGTTCTCTAAAACCCAATGTAAGGCCGAATAATTTGGTAAACCGCACATTGTGAAAAATAAGCAAGGTCATAGGTAGGTTGTTCATAAAACTTTGCTTTCCGTTTTTAGTAAGGTGTTGCACCAGCGAGTCTTTACTAATGTTTTGTGCTGTTTGGCTGTTTATTTGAAAAAGATTG
Source organism: Bacteroidota bacterium (assembly GCA_018267475.1). GTDB lineage: Bacteria > Bacteroidota > Bacteroidia > B-17B0 > Aurantibacillaceae > PALSA-968. Next base: position 119,071 of record JAFDYI010000006.1, read on the forward strand.
TTGGATACTACTCCTCTAAAGGCATAATTGGTATCGGCGGTGTAATGTACGGTTTGGCTGTTCCATTTAATGGCGCCTAAGTTGCTGATATAAACAAAAAGTTTGCTTTTTCCAAGAGGAGAGGTATAAGGGAGGTTGGCAAAAAGGTCGATAGAAAAACCATTTCCATTAAAGTTGCCCAAGCTGCTTTTTCCTTTTCCGGTATCGCTTAGCATTAAGTTAGCGCTGTGCATATTAAAATTAATTTGCGAAGCATCGGCGGCGGTATATATATAAGCATCGCCTGTTGTAGCTTGCATAAACGTTTGTCCTTTTAGGTATGAAACAGAGGCGCCCACTTTTATGGCCGTGTCCACTCCGTTATCCCACACAAAGCCCAGTTTTATCTCTTGGTATTTTAGATGATTGATGCTTAGGTTGCTAACATCGGCTGTTTGCCCTTGGTACATTTTGTTTCCGTAAAACATAAGATTGTATGCATCTTTTCCAAAGGCTGCATTAGCCAGTTCGGTTTGCTTTAAACCGGCCATAAAATGAATGCTGCTGCCGGGTTTTAAACTAAAAAAAACGGTAGCGCCAAGGTTGTAGCTGCCTCCTGCTATGTTGTTTAGTTTTAGTTTTTTTTGCGAATCATTTTTGGTATTGTCGTCTATAAAACCACCGTATATAAAATTATTGAACACGCCGTTTTTTACCGCATTAGAGTTAATACCGTACTCCGCATTAAGATTTACGCTGTTGCCATACCGTTCATAAAACATAAAATCGCTATTAAACTGCGCTTTAGCAACCAAAACGCTAAGTGCTACTAAAATAAAGATAGAGATGCGCTTCATTATTTTCCTCCTCCTACGGTATAATTTACATCTGCTGTAAGCAATAGTTGCAGGGTGTAATTGTTGTAAAATTTAATTTGACTGGGTTGATTGGTTGTATTGAAGGTAGCGGTGTAATAAATGTATTGCGCTTTTTGTAAGTTGGTAATTAACGCCGGTGTAAGCGGAATATACAACACGCTTTTTTGAGGGGCTATTACTTGCAGGGAGGTATTAAGTGCCGGTGCTGTAATGGTGTTGGGGCTTATGGGTAAGCTGCCTAACACTTGTTTGTGTTGGTCTAACAAAACCGCATTTAGGTTTATGCTGAAAGGGTATGAGTTGGTAGCGCTTAAAATTAAATTACCGCTATTGATATTATTGAGTGCGGTAACGCCGGATAGATTTAGTTTTTGAGTATCGCCCAATATTAAATTGCTGGCCGAAAAAAACAGGGGGACATTTATATTCAATACAGCGCTAAAGCTGGTGCCGTAATACCCAAAATCGTTACTGCCACTTTGGTTGCCCATAGGGTTTACCTGGGCAGTAAGGCTATATGAAAGCTTGTTTGGCAAATTGCCTATAAAACTACTGATGTTGCTGTTGGTGTTATTGAGCGTGATAGCGTTTGTGCTGGCGCCAACCGGGTTGCCTAAACCATTATTTACCGCGCTGCTTACAAACATGTTGGGTTGCACATTTAGCACTACATTACTGGGGTTGTTGGTGTTGATAGAGTTTACATTAGAGATGGCTGCACGCATAGATACTCCAAATTGATTGCTTACATTCATACTTACGTTAGCGCTATTTAAGTTTAAAATGCCTTTTTTTATAGAATTAAAAGCGGTAAAATTGCTGGTATCGTGCACGGATACGGTTTGACTGCCAAAGTAGCCTACTGCATATTGCGGCACTACACTGCTAAAGGTAAAAGCAGCATGAAAACCTTGATTTTGATGCAGCCAGCCCAAAGAAGCATTGCGGGCTACATATACAGAATCCATCTCAACGGTAGTGTTTACTTTATTGTGGTTGATGCCCGTAAAATCAACGGTATAACCCGATATATCGATAGAGCCGCTAAGCGACCCCACCTGCCCTGTAACCGAATCGGTAGCCGGTATGGTAAAAATTTGATCTAAAACCTGATTGTTTTTGGTAGCGGATAATAAAATGTAATGATAGGTAATAGGTCTATATACTTGGTTGGTAAGGGTGTAATTTATTTTTCCGCTTTTAATAATGGCTTTTTTTAATTGAATGCCGTTGGATAAAGGGTAGGGGTTTTCTATGGTTGGTGTAGGAGGAAAGTATAGCGGAGAGCCTGCTGTAATAGTGGGTGTCATAGCAAAAGAAAAGGTAAAAGCCGTTGTAATAGTCGTATCGGGTATTTTCAACAAACTATCTAGCTGGTAGTTAATAAGGGGGCTTTGTAGCATGATACTAAGGCTGCTATCGCTATTGGTTTTTATAGTAGTATCCGGAAATAAGTTTCCCAGCGTAAGATTTCCTTGGGCAAGCGGAGCTACCAAATCATCGTTCCATGAGGTACTGCCTCGTTTGCAAAAACTAAGTACAAAAATACAGCAGGCACACGCAAATATTAGGGGTAGTTTTTTCATGCTCTAAAGCTACAAAGCTAAGATTAAATTTTTCTAAAAAAAGGGTATTCGCAACATTTTATGTGACCGTACTGCTTAACCTCAAAAATACGTGTATATTTGGGCAAATGAACAAAACGGTTTTTTCTTGTTTCTTTATTTTATGGTCTTGTATAAGCGTGGCTCAAATAAGCAAAGATTCTGCTTTTCTCTTTGCTACGCAGGGCGCCCTCTCAGACAACTTTGAAAAAAACTACTTACTATCTCAAAAAGTATTAGCCTATTTTATACAAAGGTCGGACACGGTTCATGTTATAGAATCCTTTCAAAAAACGGGCGATATGTTGTGGTTTAAAGGTTTGTACGGACAAGCTGAAGAGTATTATTTTAAATCTTTGCAATTTGCCGATTCCACCCAAACCCCCAATTTATATGCTTATGCTTTGTACAGCATAGGTTGGATTGAGTGTGTGCAAAAAGGGAAACAAGATAAAATGGATATGCTAAAAAGGGCGCTCCGAATTTGTTTAAAAACAAATAACGCCAACTATCTTGTAAACATATATAATTCGTTAGGAGGGGCTTATGGAAATTTTTATCAAAAAGACACAACCAAAACAAATTATGTAGATTCTGCTATTGTTTTTTTGCGGGCTGCTTTTCAAATAAATAAAAAGAACGAATTAAGGTATCTCAACCCTCAAATAAAAATCAATTTAGCTAATGAGTTTAGCAGGAAAAAAGAATACGATTCGGCGCTTTATTATGTAAATGAAGTTTTAGCTGAATCAAAACAAAATAACGAAAAATTATTCTTATCTGCTACTACGCTAAAAAGCAACATTTTTCTTAGTGTTGGAAAAACAGACAGCGCTCTTTATTTGGCTTTAAACAATTTAAAAAAAATACAAAATTCCGACAATAAAGAAATGATGGAAAATTTATACTTAGCCTTATATTTAGGGTATAAAATCAAAAAAAATCCCACAGAAGCATTAAAGTATTTAGAAAAGCTAAATACTTTGCAGAAAAAAATAACACAAGAGTTAATGTCCACCCAATACGAAGATTTAAACGCTAGTTATCAAATACTAAAAAAAGGACAAAAGATTTCGGAACTCACCAAACAAAACGAATTGTATGAAGTAAAAGAAAAGCAAAAAACCCTTGTGTTGGTTGGCGCTCTTATTTTGATACTGTTCGGTACGGTTTTTATTTTTTTTACAGTTAAACAAAATAGAAGAATAAAAAAATTGCACGCCGATGTATCCACTCAAAAACACTTAGTAGAAGAAAAAAATAAAGAAATAACGGATAGCATTACCTACGCCAAGCGCATACAAAACGCCATACTGCCCAACCCAAAAAAATGGCAAACACTGCTGCCTCATAGTTTTGTGTTGTATCAACCCAAAGATATTGTAGCCGGCGATTTTTATTGGCTGGAAGAAACCGCGCAATACCTCTACATTGCCGCTGCCGATTGTACCGGCCACGGCGTGCCGGGCGCTATGGTAAGCGTGGTGTGTAGCAGCGCCCTTAGCAAAGCTGTGTTAGAAGAAAAGCAAACCGAAACCCATGCCATATTAGATGCTACCCGCCGTTTGGTATTAGAACAATTAGGCAAAAGCGAAGAAAAAATACGCGACGGTATGGATATTTGCCTGATACGCATCAACAAAAACAACCGCAAGCACATACAATACAGCGGAGCCAACAGGCCGCTATACATAAGCAACGCGCAAGGCGAACTGCAAGAACTCAAACCAGACAAACAACCCATTGGTGAATATGAAAATGAAAAGCCTTTTAGTCAGCAAGAACTTGTTTTAAATGAAAACGATACCTTGTACTTGCTTACCGATGGCTATGCCGACCAATTTGGCGGCGACAACAACAAAAAGTTTAGCAGCAAAGCCCTAAAAAAACTCATGACCGAAAACGCTCACAAAACCATAGAAGAGCAAAACCGTATTTTTACCCAAGCTTTTTTTAGTTGGCGCAACAACATAGAACAAACCGATGACGTAACCTTGCTGGGGATTAAAATCTAATTTTAGATGTTAAATAATATTTTTATATTTACATCACGTTAGAAAAATAACATCGTATTTTTATGCTTAAAATTAAAATAACACAAGTAGTATTTTTTACTTTTCTTTTTGTTTCGAAACTCTCTTTAATTTCTCAAAACGCCAATACATTACTAAAGCGCCTCTCTTTAGAGAAAAACCAAGATACTATAGCGAATTTAACTGGAGAGATAGGAAGGCTGTACCTAAAAGAAGGAAATATGGAGAAAGCCCTTGAGTATTTAAAGAAAGAGTTAGAGTTAAGCAAAAATATTTATACAGAAAGACATAAGGCTTATTGTTACAATACCATAGCCACAATATATGCCCGAGTTGGAAACACAAACGAAGCTATTAGTAATTTTATAAGAGCTTTAAAAATAGCTGAAGATGAAAAGGATTATAAACTTGCATCAGGGCTTTATAACAACATAGGGAATCTTTATGTTAAATTAAAAATGCTTGAAGATGCTTTGAAGTACATTCATAAAGGGATGGAGCTTAAAAAACAAATTGGGGATAAAAATATTACGCCCAATTTATATTCTATATCAAACATATATAGAACGCAAAAAAAATATCAAGATGCTATTAAATACTTGAATGAGGCATATAAAGAAATGGATACCGCGTCGGAAATTAATGGATTTAAGTACAAACCGGTTATTTTAAACAGCTTGGGCGCGTGTTATAGAGCATTAGGCGATTACGATAAAAGCTTACACTATTATAAAAAATGCGAAGGTGTTTTGCAATCAGCAGATTTTAGTGCCTTATCTAGTTTATACAATAATATTGCTGTACTTTACGAATACAAAAATCAATACAGGGTATCGTTATCCTATCAATTAAAAGCCTATGAAATGCAGAAAAAAATGAACCAGATAGAAGATCAAATGGTAAGTTGTAGGAATTTGGTTGTTTACTTTGCAAAATTAAATGAGGGAGATTCTGCCAGTATGTATTTTGAACTTTATATTGCTTTAGCGGATTCTGTTCAGAAAATTCAAAATTCTGAAATGCTTCACGAGGTGGCGAAAAAATACGATACCGAGAAAAAAGAAGCTCAAATAACTTTGTTAGCAAAAGATAAAGAGTTACAAAAATTATTGATCAAAAACCAAGAAAAGGATTTACTCCAAAAACAAATTGAAGCAAAGCAAAAAGAGGATAAAATATTGCTATTAAATAAAGACGTTGCGTATAACGAAGTGTTGTTGCAAAAAGAAACTTTTGAAAAAGAAAAAAAATTAAAGGAAAACGAAGTACTAAATATAGAGAATAAATTATCAAGTGAAACCATTAAGCAGCAAAAGCTAGTATCTTATTTTATTGTGGGTGGTTTGGTTTTAGCCTTACTGTTTTCTTTTTTTATTTTCAGAGGGTTAAAAGCTCAACGAAAAGCCAATCGAATCATATCTAAACAAAAACAAGAAGTAGAAAAACAAAAACACTTAGTAGAAGAAAAAAACAAAGAAATAACGGATAGCATTACCTACGCCAAACGCATACAAAACGCCATACTGCCCAACCCAAAAAAATGGCAAACACTGTTGCCTCATAGTTTTGTATTGTATCAACCCAAAGATATTGTAGCCGGCGATTTTTATTGGTTAGAAGAAACCGCACAATACCTCTACATTGCCGCTGCCGACTGCACCGGCCACGGTGTGCCGGGCGCCATGGTAAGCGTGGTGTGCAGCAGCGCCCTTAGCAAAGCCGTGTTAGAAGAAAAACAAACCGAAACCCATACCATATTAGGTGCTACCCGCCGTTTGGTATTAGAACAATTAGGCAAAAGCGAAGAAAAAATACGCGACGGCATGGATATTTGCCTGATACGCATCAACAAAAGCAACCGCAAGCACATACAATACAGCGGAGCCAATAGGCCGCTATACATAAGCAACGCGCAAGGCGAACTGCAAGAACTCAAACCGGACAAACAGCCCATTGGTCAGTACGAAAACGAAAAACCTTTTAGCCAGCAAGAGCTTGTTTTAAATGAAAACGATACCTTGTACTTGCTTACCGATGGCTATGCCGACCAATTTGGCGGCGACAACAACAAAAAGTTTAGCAGCAAAGCCCTAAAAAAACTCATGACCGAAAACGCCCACAAAACCATAGAAGAGCAAAACCGTATTTTTACCCAATCTTTTTTAAGCTGGCGCAACAACATAGAGCAAACCGATGATGTAACCTTGTTGGGGGTAAGGATGTAGTATTATGGAATGCATATAAAGTATGAATACTCCTGCTATAACATTTCAGATTGCCGACACAGCACAACTTCCGCTTATTGTAGGTACATACAATGCTAGTATTAAAGATAAAATAGCTACGGCCGATTTGATTCCAATTACTGTAGAAAGCAGAGCTGATTGGTTTTTAAAACATCACAAAAAACGACCTATATACCTTGTTTGTTATCAAAATAAATATGCCGGTTGGCTTAGTTTCTCTGATTTTTATGGACGCCCGGCTTACAACCAAACTGCCGAAGTTTCTATATATATAGAACCCTCCATGCAAAAAAAAGGAATTGGCGCTCTCTGCTTACAATTTGCTTTAAGTCAGTGCAAAAAAATAGACATCAACATTTTATTGGGATTTATTTTTGCCCATAATGCACCTAGTTTAAAACTTTTTTATGCTCATGGCTTTGAAAAATGGGGGCACTTGCCTCAAGTAGCCAACATGCAAGGTGCTTTACGAGATTTAATTATTGTAGGAAAAAAAATAGAATAGAACGAGTTAGATTTCCGGCAAGGGATTATATGTTGTTTATTGCTAATCACAAAACTATTGCCACGCATGTTGCTTTCAACATATAAGGTTTTAAAACTTATTGTTTTTGTTGTTTTTGTTAGCAGCTAAAAAAATACTTTTAGTGCATGAATGAAATGCATCAAAAAAAATCGGTATCGCTTTGGGTATTGTATGGCGTTTTCTTTTTTTGGGGCTTTGTGGCGGCTTCTAATACAGTGCTTATTGGCACTTTTAAAACGCATTTTAGTTTATCGCAATTTCAATCTCAATTAGTTGATATGGCTTTTTATGCGGCTTATTTTTTAGGCTCTTTGCTTTATTTTGGGTACTCGCAAACCAAAGGCGATTTACTAAACAAAATGGGATATAAAACCGGGTTGCTTTTGGGATTATTGATATCAGCTTTGGGTTGTTTGGGTTTTATACCGGCAGCAAGCATGCAGTCGTTTCCGTTAATGCTGTCCTCTTTGTTTGTAGTGGCTATTGGTTTTACCTTACAGCAAATAGTGGTAAACCCGTATGTAATGGCTTTAGGTAGTCCGGAAACAGGGGCGCATAGAGTAACCTTGGGCGGAGGTATCAATTCTTTTGGCACTACTATTGGCCCTATTGTTATTAGTTATGCTATTTTTGGTGGAATAAATAATGCCCATACATTAAGTTCCTTGTCGGCTGTACAAATGCCTTATCTTGTTTTAGCGATGGCTTTTGTCATGGTTGCTTTATGGATTGGTTTTTCTAAGTTGCCCGCCGTTGTTTCTGCTACAAAAATAGAAAAAGGATTAGGTGCTTTGGCTTTTCCTCAGGTAAAATGGGGTATGTTGGCTATATTTATATATGTGGGGGTAGAAGTAACCATACAAAGCAACATGCCGGCTTTGTTAGAAAATTCGGATATGCTTGGGCTTCCGGCAAGTGCCACGGTACACTTTATATCATTGTATTGGGGTAGTTTAATGATTGGCCGTTGGACGGGTTCTATTTCTGCTTTTAACGTATCACAAAAAACAAAAAGAATAGCTACTTTTTTACTCCCGTTAATGGCATACCTGGTTATCTTGTCGGTTAATTATTTAAAATTTTTAGCACTTGGTACGCCCGAAAAAATACACGATTTATTATACTACGCACCCTGCATCGCTCTGGTAATATTGGGCTTTTATATGGCTCAAGAAAAACCGGCGCGTACTATGTGGCTTTTTGGCAGTGCAGGTGCATTACTGATGCTTGTTGGGATATGCAGCACCGGATATTGGGCGGTGTACAGCTTTATCAGCGGAGGCTTGTTTTGCTCCGTAATGTGGCCTTGTATTTTTTCACTTTCGTTGGCAGGCTTGGGTACGTACACCAATCAGGCATCGTCGTTGCTTATCATGATGATATTAGGAGGAGCCCTCATTCCGCCTTTGCAAGGCCTTTTATCTGAAAAAGTAGGAATTCATTTTTCCTATGTAGTTCCACTTGTAGGCTTTGTCTATTTAGCTTATTTTGGGATTAAAGTAAAAAAAGTATTAAAACAACAAGGAATAGACTTTGATAAAACAATAACAACAGCACACTAACGGAATAACGATGTTTGCCACAAAAATAAACGAAAGCAAGGTTATACCGTAATTTAAAAACAAGAACTAAAACGCATGAAAAAATATATTTACATATTGCTATTGTTTGGTCTTTTTTTGTTTCATCATAATCAAGCGCAAACCACCCGAGTTCTTTTTGTGTTCGATGCCTCTAATAGTATGAAAAATAATTATAATGGGCAGGCTCGTATAGAGCAAGCTAAAGAACTTTTTTACCGCTTTATAGATAGCTTAAGTCGGTATAAAAATTACGAATTTGCCTTACGTGTATATGGTAGTGTAGTAAAATATCCTCCCGGCGATTGTAAGGACAGTCATTTAGAAATACCTTTTGCTAAAAACAATATACAAAAAATAAAAGAGGTGGTAAAAACATTAAAACCAACCGGCATCACCCCTATAGAGCACTCGCTTACGCAGGCCGCTGCTGATTTTCCTAAAACAAAAGCGATTAACACCATTATTCTTATTACCGATGGCATAGAAGAGTGCGGGGGCGATCCCTGCAAAGCAAAATTAGCCTTACAAGAAAAAGGCATTATCATCAAGCCTTGCATTATTGGCATTGGGCTTAGTCAAGAGCAAGCACAAACCTTTGATTGTGTGGGAACCTACATTAGTTATGAAGACCAAAAAGTATTTTCAAAAACGATGGATTATATTACTACGCAAACATTAAATAAAACAACAGCTCAGGTAAATTTACTGGATATATCGGGCAAACCTGTAGAAACAAATGTAAACATGACTTTTTATAGCGAACAAAGCGGCGAGTGGTGTTACAACTATGTGCACAGCCTTAATGCCAAAGGATTACCCGACACCATACCCTTAGATGAAAGCAAAGCATACCAATTAGTAGTGCACACCATACCCCCCAAGCAAGCCGAACATATAAAATTAAATATAGGTACTCACAATATTATTCCGGTAGATGCCCCTCAAGGTTGGCTGCATATAAAACGCGGAACCGGTGTGTACAATAATAATGAAAAAGTGCGGAGCATTATCCGGCAAAAAGAAATAATGCATACCCTGCATGTAATGAGTTTTAATGCCCCGGAAAAACTTATTGTAGATAAATACGATGTGGAAGTACTAACCCTGCCGCGTACTTATTTTTATCAAGTACCTATACTGCAAACACAAACCAAAACGATAGAAGTAGAAGATGCGGGGCAAGTAAAAATAACCACCCCCGACTTTGGCGATGGCTGTGTTTTGAAAGAAAATAGTAACGGAGAATTGACGTGGGTATGCAACTTGCAAAACAATAAAACAAAACAAGAGTTTAGTTTGCAGCCGGGTATGTATCGCATAACCTTTCGCTCTAAGATACTAAAACAATCTATCTATACTATTGAAAAAAAAGTAGTGGTAAAACCAAATCAAATTACTACGGTTGATATGTACCGATAGTTTTGTACTTTTGTAAGAATATAAAAATAATAGTTACACGGTAACAATATGGCTAACAACAAACTGATTGATTTTTTTCGCTCGCTGAAAATAACCTACACCGCTTACAATTTTATACATTCAAAAAAATTAGCCCATAACAAAGCGCCTTACAGGCAGGCCGGCTTACGCAAGCTGCTTTTTGAAAGCATATCCAGCAAAGATTTTAAAAATTTTCCACAAGGCGATATCCCTTGGTTAGATAAAGATATAAGTCCTGAAGAAATACAAAAAAAAGTACAAGCATCTTCTTTTTCTGAAGGCACAAAAGAAGCCCTTTTGTCGTGGAAAGAAAACGGATACCTGATTTTAAAAAACTTTTTTTCGGAAGAAGAGGCCGATGCCGTTAATAAAGAAATAGAAGCCTTGTTAGCCTCTAAAAAAATAGCTTTTACCTTAGGAAACAAAATTATGTTTGCCAATAAACAATCAGAGTTGATTAAAGATATTAGTACGCAAAAAAAAATAACGGAATTGCTGAGTTTCATTTTAGGAAAGAAGGTGATTCCTTTTCAAACCATTAATTTTATTACAGGCAGCCAGCAACATGCTCATAGCGACTCTATACACATGACGACCTACCCGATGGGGTATTTAATAGCAGTGTGGATTGCTTTAGAAGATATAGATGAAACGCAAGGAGCCTTATCGTATTATCCGGGTAGTCATAAATTACCTTATGTTTTAAATGAAGATTATGAAAGAGGAGGGAATAAGTTAAGCGTAGGAGCTGATAATAACTACTTGAAATACGAAGAAAAAATAGCCGAAGTGTTGCAACAGCATGCCATTTCAAAAAAAATATTTGCCACTAAGAAAGGGGATATGCTAGTGTGGCACGCCAATCTTATTCATGGTGGAGAAAAAATAACCAAGCCCGAGAGTACTCGCAAGAGCATGGTCATTCATTATTTTGCTGAAGACGTAATAAAGTATCACGAAATAACGGAGCGCCCGTCTTTATTAGAAGATTAAATACTTGTAAGCACTTTTTTCCTCTCTTTATGTTTATAAAAACACACTTTTTGTATTCTTTTTTTTCGTACCTTTAAGAGCGGATTAATACATGAAGAAATTTTTACTTTTGCTGATACTATACTCCTGTTTTGATGGCTACAGCCAGTGCCCGCAGGCGTATAACGGAGCCGGTGTAGCTTCTTCTAGTCCGTATTGGGTAAATTGTACCGGAGGGGCTTATACGCTTAACTTTTCTTCTCCCAGCAGCATAGGTAGCTATACCTTGGTGTGGGGCGATGGTACAGCCAATACTACCGGGGCTTCGTTGGCAGCCAATACCATTATTACGCACAATTACGCCGCTGCTATTGATACCTTTGTGGTACAGCTTATTACAAGCAGTCCCTCTTGCACACTTACCGGGGTGGTAGTGATGGAAAAGCCGGTAAATGCTTCCATTCAAATACCGGTAGGAGGCGTTACGGCGGCTTGCGCACCGGCTACTTTATCATTTATCAACTCCAGCACCAATGTATCTAAAACAACCACTTTTGTATGGAATTTTGGCGATGGCAGCCCTAATCAAACCTATAATTATACCAATGATGGGCAAACCATTACCCACACGTACAACCGAGGTACGGTAAATTGTCAAACTATTGTAACTCTTAGCGCACAAAATTATTGCAGCTTTGGCTCGCCTACTACAGCGCAGTTCAATCCTATACAAATTTACGATAAAGACCAAGCAGCCATCAGTCCTTCCGCCTTTGTACAATGTTGGCCTAGCAACGTATTTACTTTTACCAACACCACTTCCAGAAATTGTTATGCGCAAGGCAATAATGGCATTAGATACGAAAAATGGGATTTTGGCAATTACTGGGGCAGAGGACACGACTCTATTATTAACTGGACGGCTTGGCCGCCTACTTTCCCAAAAACAATGGCCTACCCCGGTGTGGGCAATTACAATGTTATTTTATACGATAGCAATCAATGCGGTGTAGATACCACTACCTTAACGGTAAGTATTGTAAACCGCCCTACCGCAGGTTTAACCGTAAACCCAAGCACAGTATGTGTAGGCACTCCTATTACCTTTACCAATACCAGTTCTATGGGCTATTCTTATAAATGGAATTTTGGCGATAATAGCGTTTATACTCCTGCCGGTTACACACCCCAGAGCCATACCTATGCCAGTGCAGGCAGCTATACGGTTTCGGTAGTGGCTTATATTGTGGGGGCGCCCGGCTCTTGTAAAGATACGGCACGCATAGCCGTAACGGTGCTTCCTGCACCCGTATCTAATTTTACAGATGCGCCGGCAACGGGCTGCAATACACTAAGCACTACTTTTACCGATGCCTCAAGTGGAGGAGTTACCAATTGGGCTTGGAGCTTTGGCAACGGACAAAGTTTTAACGGACAAAGCCCCCCCGTACAAAACTACACCACGGGCGTTTACACAGCCAGCTTAACAGTTACATCAGGAAACGGTTGTACAAACGTAAGCACTAAAACTCTTACCGTATATCAAAAGCCGGTACCTCAATTCACCAATTCGGCGGTTTGTGTAAGCAACTCCGTATCTTTTACCGATTTATCTACTCACGCCGCAGGAGATAATATTATAAATTGGGTATGGAACTTTGGAGATGGGGGCGCTACCGGCAACACGCAAAATACAAGCCACACCTATACCGCTACAGGTACCTATACCGTGGGGTTGAGTGTAGCCACTGCCCATTGTTCGGATAGCGTTAAAGTAGCCCTTACGGTAAATCCCTTGCCGCTAACCTCTTTTGTTAATGCCCCCGATAGCGGTTGCCCCTCCCTGCCTGTAACTTTTACCAATACCACAAGTGGAGCCCTTTCGTATGTGTGGAACTTTGGCAATGGGCAAAGCAGCACTAGCGTAAACCCTACAGAAACATTTACCAACTCAGGAACTATCACAAAAAATTACAGCGTTACGTTAGTAAGCACTTCTTTAGCAGGCTGCAAAGATTCCGTAAAACACAGTATAAAAGTATTCGGAGTGCCCGTGGCTTCTTTTACAGCCAATACAAGCCCTAGTTGTGCTCCTATGGCGGTTACTTTTAGTAACACCTCGGTAGGCGCAGTACATTACTTATGGGATTTTGGTGATGGCACCCCCACCGCAACAACAACAAACCCAATTCATCTGTATCAAAACACAAGCGGCTTTTTGCAGAGTTATACGCTGACGCTATATGCTACTAACGCCGGCGGCTGTGTAGATTCAGTAAGGCAAATTATTCAGGTGTATCCGCAGGCTCTGTTTAATTTTCAGTCATTGCCCGACAGCGGTTGCGCTCCTTTGCTGGTACATTTTCCGGCTATGCCGGGTGCTGTTTTATATCAATGGAATTTTGGCGATGGCTCGCCTTCAACCACAGGCTCAAACCCTACTCATACCTATACCAACACTACGGGCGTTGTGCAAACATACACCACGCAGCTTATTGCTACCAACGCTTTTTCGTGCAAGGATACCGCTTATCAAGCTATAAAAATTTTCCCGAAACCTACAGCAAATTACACAAGCAATATGCCCGCAGGTTGCACGCCTTTAGCTCTTACCTTTAGTAATACATCAACAGGTATTACAAGCAGCGCCTGGAATTTTGGCGACGGAAATACCTCGGCTCTTGCTTCGCCCGCGCACACGTTTACCAATACCTCTTTTGTGCAAACCGACTCCTTTAATGTACAATTGATTGTAACGAATTCTTTTTCTTGCAAAGATACTTTAATAAAAAAAATATATGTGTATCCTCAAGTAGTAGCCGGTTTTTTTGCCGACACGCCTATATGCGCACCGGTAACGGTATTTTTTCACAATACATCACAAAGCACAGCAAGCACTACTTATACATGGAATTTTGGTGATGGCTCACCTATTAGCAACAGCGTTACACCGTCTCATACCTACAACAATATATCCGGAAGCATTTTATATTACACCGCTTCTTTAACAGCAAGTAATTCTTTTGGATGCAGCAATACGTACACACACACCTATATGGTTTTTCCTAAACCCATGCCCCAGTTTGTGCTTACCCCTACGGTGCAAACCTACCCCGCGCGCACTATAGCGCTTACCAACCAAACACCCAGCGCAGGTTCTTTTAATAACGTGTGGCATTACGGAGACAGCACTTCGTTTTCAGGAATTAGCAGCCCTAACCATACCTATGCTACCTGGGGTACGTATAGCGTTACTTTAGTTGTAAGTTCCACTTATTGTAAAGACTCTGTAACACAAATAGCGGTAATAAAACCACCGCTTCCTATCGCGGGCTTTAAAGGAAAAATAAAAGGCTGTGTGCCTCTTAAAGCATCTTTTGTAAGTACTTCGCAATATGCCACCTCTTATTATTGGGATTTTGGTGATAATTTAGGCAGTTCAACCATTCCTAATCCTACTTATATATACACGCAAGCCGGTGTTTACAGCGTAAAGTTGGTGGTAACAGGCCCCGGCGGTAAAGACAGTATTGCAGGGATAGACAGCGTAACGGCTTATGCTTTGCCACACGCCCTGTTTACCGCAGCCCCCACCAGTGTTTCTATGGGAGTAGATCCGGTAGTTTGTTCCAACCTAAGCACCGGAGCCAGCAGTTATAACTGGAATTTTGGCGATGGATCGCCTTTGATTAGCGTGATAAACCCGCAACATATATATCAGCAAACAGGGCAGTTTGCCATTACTTTATATGCTATTTCATTACATGGTTGCATAGATAGCCTGGTATATACCTACATTACCGTACAAGAGCAAACCAGCATACAGGTTCCCAACGCTTTTACTCCCAGCGCGGCAGGCCCATCGCCCGACGGCGTGTTTGATCCCACCTCGCACAACAACGATATTTTTCATCCTAACGTAAGCGGCTTAGCTACCTATGAAATGGATATTTTTAATCGTTGGGGCGAGTTGCTTTTTGTAACACAAGATATACGAGTAGGTTGGGACGGATACTATAAAGGCAAACCATGCGAACAAGGCGTGTATGTATGGAAGATTGTGGGCACCTCTATAAATGGGCAACGTATGGAGAAAAAAGGAGATTTAACCCTATTGCGATAGCACGATGAAAAAACAAACCTACCTCTTATTATTCGTTTCCTTATGCTGTATGGCCTTAACCGGATATGCCCAAAATTATAGCAAATTATATAAAACAAATCTGGCTGAAGCCAACTCCTATTTTGATGTAGATGATTATAAAAATGCAAAAGAAAGATATTTAACCATATACAATGAATCGCCAAATGATGAGAAAATAAACTTAAACATAGCCATCTGCAGATACAAGCTTAGAGAAGTAGCAGACTCTATCTTGCCTTATTTAAAAAAAACCGAAAACAGCAAGTACGCCGAAGCTTATTTTTATACCGCCAAAGTATATCATTTAAAGCATGATTTTGATGAAGCTATTAGGCACTTTGAAAAATATAAAACCTTTGACGAAAATAAACGCGAATACAAAAATGCAGAAGTAGATAGATTGATAAAAATTGCATCTTATGCCAAACAATATATGAGCAACCCGCACAACGCCGTAGTGAAAAATTTAGGAAACCCCATCAACACCAAGTATCAAGAATACGTACCTCTTATATCGGCTGATGAATCGGTATTGTACTTTACCTCGCGGCGCCCCGGTAGCACCGGTAATGAAACAGATGCCTATGGCAATTATTACGAAGATATTTATGTAAGCTATTGGAAAGAAAACGCATGGACAGAGCCTAAAAACGTAGGCGCCCCTTTAAATACCAAAACACACGATGCCTGTGTAGCCCTATCGGCCGACGCGCAACAAATGATGATATACAGAACCAGTAAAGACGATGAACTTTCGGGCGATTTATATTTGGCGCATGCCACCTCTACCGGTTGGACACCCCCTGAAAAATTAGGCCCGCAAATAAACACCGGGTATAAAGAGCTAAGCGCTTGTTTTAGTCCGGATGGAAATACCATTCTTTTTTCAAGCGATAAGCCCGGAGGCTTTGGTGGAAAAGATATTTACAGCGTAGTAAAACTGCCAAACGGAAAATGGAGTTTGCCCACCAACTTGGGTGATAAAATAAATACCAAACAAGATGAAGACGCACCTTTTATATCGGCTGACGGGAAAACCTTGTATTTTAGCAGCAAAGGGCATACCACCATGGGCGAATACGATATTTTTAAAGCGAACATTGTAGAAGATAATCGGTATGATTCTACTCAAGATGTAGGCTATCCCATTAACACGGTAGGTGATGATATTTATTTTGTTATAAATGCTAACGCCAAGCACGGTTACTACTCGTCATTAAATGTAAACCCAAATGAAATAGGCTATGGCAGTCAAGATATATACATGGTGGATATGCACTACTCTGAAAATGATTTGATTGTAAAAAAAGGAATTACCCTTCAAGGAAAAGCGCAAAAGCCAATAGGGGCACGCATTACCCTTACCGATAAAGCTACTAATAAAGTAAGCGCTATTTATAACAGCAGTGCAAAAACCGGGAGTTTTATTATGGTGCTCAATCCATATATAGGCTACAAAGCTGTGGCCGAATGTCATGAATACGAAGCTGTAAGTTGGGATATAGAGCCTCTGGCACAACAAAAAAATACAAATATAGAAGAGGTATTTCCTGTTTTATTTATAAAAAAACCGTGATAAAGAAATATCTACATATAGTCCTTATAGTATATGTCTTTTTTGCGAAGGCTCAAAATCCGCAGTTTACCCAGTACTACGCATTGCCTCTTTTGCTTAATCCTGCCTTTACCGGGCAAACCTACGAACATCGTTTTACTGCTGATGTGCGCAGCCAGTGGCCGGGCGTTGCCACCACCTACAAAAGTGTAGCGGCCAGCTACGATTACAACATGGCATCGGCCAACAGCGGTATCGGTTTGGTGTTTTTGCAAGATATTGCCGGCACCCCTTCCATTAGTTCTTCGCTGGCTTTACTATCGTACGCGTATAATTTTAAAATAAATAAAACAACCGAAATACGAGCCGGCTTGCAAATGGGGTATGGCTATAAAAGTATTGATATGAGTAAGTTGGTGTTTAACGACCAGCTGTATTACAACTCGGCCACCCTCGATCCTTACGTGCTGAACATGAACACCCATGTTAGCTATTTCGATTTGAATGCGGGCGCCATGATAAATTCAGCTACGTATTGGTTTGGCTTTACGGCTCAGCACATCAACACCCCTAATACTTCTTTTAGTGTAGATGGGGATAATAAACAGCCGGTAGATATATCCTTACACGGCGGCTATCGTTTTGTATTAGAAAAAAAAGGGAATAAACTAAAAAAGTTTTTTTCTCCTACCTTTAATTACAAGCACGAGCGTAATTTTAATCAATTAGATATAGGAGCTTATTATTTCATGGCTCCCATCAACTTAGGTTTGTGGTATCGCGGCATTCCTTTTACCAACAAGCCCGGCTCTGATGCTATCAGTCTTTTGGTAGGGGTAGATTTAGATAAATACGATATGCGTATTGGTTTTAGCTACGATGTTACCGTATCTAAATTATTAGTAGCTAATTCATTAGGGGCTTTTGAGTTGTCTTTTATATATGAGTATGCTAAACGCAGTAAGAAAGTACGCAAGGTTTTAATATCGTGCCCTAAATTTTAAAAGAAATAAAGCGTTCATTCGCCAAAGTGCCCAGTTTCTTTTTTTTATACTTTCTTTAGAAGAAAGTATGCAAAGAAGCGAGGTTTTCAAGGGAGATTTTTCTTGCAAAACAACACCGACATGATTCGCGAAGCGTTACGGCCGCTTCTCTGCTCGCATCCTGCTAACGCCGCTTAGTGCGTC
>JAFDYI010000007.1 GCA_018267475.1 Bacteroidota bacterium
ATTATATTTGCAGAAAGACTTAGAATATAAACAAATAATCTTCCTTTTTAATTTACATACTTTGGTGTATAGTGTAAAAGAAAGAGCATCTTAATATCCCTTTACTAAAAAAACATATCGCTCCCTTTTATACCGTTCAAAAATTGGATTTGCTATTTGAATCTCAGTTTTTTTATGGCACGTAGCAAACGCAACGATTTAGAATTTGTTTTCTTTATATGTAAGTACGGGGTTTGTTTACCCCCAAAAGAGCGAAAAAACCGATTTACCGAAGGCAACATACTTCCGCAAAAATTAAAACTTTTACTCACTTTTGCCGCTTCTTTAATAGCAGCCCACATAAGCAAACTATAAGCGCCGCTACTTCTGTATTGTTCATCTGCCCCACCCATTAAGTAGTAAGCACTTTGAGCATCCCACACTAAATAAAAAGCAGCGTGTATGTTTTGTTGTGCATCTTTTGCTACTAAAATTTTTCGGCAAGCGTGTTTTGTACAGGCTTCATCTATTTGTTTTACATAAGATAAAGAGTAAGGTACTTTTTTATTTTGCCTACTAAAACTCAATGTATTTATTTGGTAAAACAAATCTATATCACTGCTTTCTATTACTGTAATTTCTTTTTCAGCCTTCCGTATTTGTGTACGAGTACTTGAATCAAAGCGCTCAAATACATTGTTTATATCGCTCAAATCGTTTATGATATAGGTGTAGCGTGTGGTTTGCTCAAAACCATTCCAAAAAAAAGGCAAATGATTTTTGTGCGAGGGTAGAAAATATAAGTCAAATAAATCAAATGCAGGAAGCGCTTGTATGAGGCTCTCCGTTATTTGCTGTTCATGGCTAACCTGGCTTGATTCTTTTTGTCCTTCATAATAAGTGATAACCGGGGCTGTGCCTATACTTAGCAGGGGCATGTTTATCAAACAAAACCCTTTTTTCTTTTTTATAGGGTAAGCCCAAGCTCCCGTTATGCTTTCTTTATTTTTTGCAAAAACAACATCCCAGTTGGTTCCACACACCGCATCAAGCCACCAAGCCTGCTGAAACAAGCCTATTTCTTTGTTTAAACAATATTGTATGTATGTTTCTTTTGTAATCAATTCGGCTTAAAAATACGTAAAAAACAAAAGCCCCGCTATATAGCAGGGCTTTTGCTTTAGTAATAACAAGCGTGTTTAGTTATTGATAATCAATTTGCTTGTTTGTATGTTTTTTCCGTCGCTTACGCTTATCAAGTACATACCGCGTTGCAGATTAGATAAATCTACGTTGGTATCATTATCTTTTAACGCATTACGATATATTTCTTTACCTATCATATCAGTAATAATTAAAGTGGTAGCACCATTTAAGTTAGGTATAGAAACAGTAACTAATCCAGTACTTGGGTTGGGGTAAACAGCCAGTTTGTTGTTATTAACTACTTGGTCAATACCTGTGCAAGCACTTACTGTTACCGTGCTAGTGCCGGTAGTGTAGCAAGCACCTTGCTCGCCTTGTACATAATAAATGGTAGTTGTAGTTGGGCTAGCTACTACCATGCTTCCGGTAGAAGCACTTAGGCCGGTTGTTGGAGTCCAAGAAAAAGAAGATACGCTGCTTGAAGTAGCCATAAGTGCTACGCTGGTAGTGTTGGTAGTGCATATAGTAGCCGAGTTAGCTGTAATCATAGGGCCAGGAGTAGCACTAGCTGTAATAGTAAATGTGTTTTTACCTTGGCAAGTTCCGGTAGCTCCTGTAAGCGTATAAGTAGTAGTAACCGTTGGGCTGGCTAACACATTAGCAGCTGTAGCAGAGCTTAAACCGGTAGTAGGCGCCCATACATACGTAGTAGCACCACCCGCTTGTAATAAAAGTTTGCTTCCGGCACATACCGTATTAGAAAGGCTGCTCATAGTTACCGTAGGGGTAGGAACGGCCGTTACCGTTATGTTTACTGTTTGTGTATTCACACAACTTCCGAGTGTACCATTTACCGTATATGCCGTAGTAGTAGTTGGATGCACCACAATGTTGGCTGTGTTTTGTGTGGTTGACCAAGTGTAAGTAGTAGAGCCTGATGCGCTAAGCGAAACAGAATCGTTTAAACACATAGCCGTTTTAGAAGCGGTAATAATAATAGGGCAAGCCATATTGATTTTTGGCCCCATATAACGGTTCATGCCTCCGCGTCCATAAGGAGTAGCGCCAGAGCTGGTGATAGAGTCAGCAAAGTTACCTGCCCATCCGTGTATAGAGTCAATCATTTGCACGGTAAGCATGCGCACCGCCGAAACAGTACCGGTTTCAATGGCAGTCCAAGTAGCGCCGTCGTTGTTGGTAACAGAGGTTACATACGCTGCATTGCCTGCATTAGCCCCTACTGACATATAGGTGTTTCTTCCGGGTACTACGCAAAAATCGTATAAGCCGGTAGCTGTAGGACTAACGGTAACGGGTGCCCAGGTTAAGCCTCCATCGTTCGTTTTTTTCAAAGAACTGGTAGTAGCGGTAGTACTAGCTAAACCCCAAGCCATACCGTGTAAAGAATCTCTAAAAGCTAAACCTTGAACGGTTCCGCCAAAGCCGGTTGGAGAAGTGTTTACCACCCATGTTTTTCCGCTATCTGAAGAGCTATAAACACGGCCTTTACCGGTACCAAACCAAAATTTATGTCCCATAGCAAAGTAGCAGTTAGTTAAACCGTATTCGCCCGATAATGGGTTGGGTAGGTTGGCATCGGGTACGCGAGTCCATGTAGCGCCGCTATCGTTCGTGTGATAAATCTCAAACTCGGTGCCGCTGCCGCTGGTGTTCCCGTTAGGGTCTCCTAAGCAAATACCGTTTCGTTTGTTCCAAAAATAAACAAAGTCAGGGAAGTTGGCCGTTCCGGTAAACATGGTTAATGAGTCCGTTAAGTTTTTCCAGGTAGCCCCTCCGTTAGATGTTTTTAAAATTTTACCGCTAGCTCCTGTACCGGCTTTGAAATAAGCTGCAATGTAGGCAGTGTTTGAGTCTAAAGCACAGATATTGGAAGAGCTGTACTGAGTGGTATCAGCCAAAAAAGTACCTCTTGTAAAGGTAGTACCATTGCCTGTTTTTACGAATAAGTTGCTGGCACGCCCCGGTACGTTACCATCATAAGGTAAAGCCCATACGGTGTTGCTATCTACGGCGCTCATCCAACGAACACCAAAATTTTTGCTGGCATTCATGTTGCGGGAACTCCAAATGGCCGATGTTTGGCTATAAGCAAGCATTCCTGCTGCTAATAAACCCGCTGTACATACTAGTTTTTTCATTTTTTTTGTTTTAAAATTAATTTGTTTGTTTTAAAAGTGCACCAAAGATATACTTTTTTTTAAATAAATGTTATTTCTTTTTAAAAGATGCGATGAATTTTTTGGTAAAGTCGCTTAAAACAAGGGTGCCGCTCATTTTGGCGCGTTCTATCAGTAAAGTATCCCACGTTTCGGTGCCTTCCCACATTATTTTTTTCAGCATACTCATAGCTTCAGGGCTACTCGTCGCTAGTTTTTCAGCTAAACTTTTTATAGCCGCATCCATAGCCTCATTGTTTGCAAAAATTTGTGCATACAGCCCTTTTTCTTTAGCAAAAGCCGCACTATGCCATTCGCTGGCATCAATGGTAAGTTGGCAAAAAGCCGAAGTGCCCATTTTACGCTCTACGGCGGGACCTACTACAAAGGGACCAATACCTACCGCCAGCTCACTTAGTTTGATAGCTGCGTTTTCGTTAGCAAAGGTGTAATCGGCAGCCGATGCTAAACCCACCCCGCCCCCTACCGCTTTACCTTGCACACGGGCTATTACAAACTTGGGCGCTTTGCGCATCGCATTTATTACCTGAGCAAAGCCCGAAAAAAAACGCAAGCCTTCTTCGATGTTTTTTATAGAGATAAGCTCATCAAACGAAGCGCCTGCACAAAAGGCTTTTTCGCCATCGCTTTTTAAAATAATGACTTTGGCATCGGGGTTGTTGCCTGCATTTTCTATCTCTTTAGCTAAAGTGCGCAATATATCACCGGGCAACGAATTGCTTTGTGGGTGAAAAAATGTAACGGTTGCTATGCCGTTTTCCATACTTGTTTTTACATATCCGTTTTCCATAATTTTTAGTTTAATTTTTGGTGTTTTTTTTATTTTAATTCTATATTTTTTGACTTCTCAAATACATGATACAATAATGTATAAGAAATAGATGAATTTTTTATGGCTTTTAAAACAAACTCATTTGGTCTCTATCTTCTTTTTTTATTTTTGGCTTGTGTATTTTTTCTTTAATAGGTTCGGTAAATATTTCTTGTCGTTTTTCTGTTTTGGCAACAATGGTTTCTATATTTGCAATGGCAAGTTCTATTTCGTTGGGTGCATCGGGTATGTTATTTTCTGCTTTGTAAATACGCGCTTCTATTATTTGACTGCGCCACGCTTCAAGCAACTCTAAAGAGTTTGTGTTTCTTTTTTGCTCCGCCAACTCCATTTGTAAATGAACGGTGTTTAATTTTTCTGATAAAACAGCATCGGGCAACGCAGCCAGGTAATTTACGTTTGCTTCTGCCTTATCAATTGCTTCTTGTATGCGGGTGTGGTTACTCATTGCTGTTTATGTCCCCCTCTTTGAGGGGGATTAAGGGGGAGGCGTTCCTCCAATTCTTTAATAGTTAAATATATATTTTGATTTACCTGTTTTATGTTTTTCAGCACATCTTCATCGGTAAACCGTATAACGTTAAATCCGGCGTCTTCTAATTTTTTTTGTCTTACGATGTCTTTTTTAATTACTTCTTGCAGTGTATGTGTATATCCATCAACCTCTATTATAAGGTTAAGTTCTTTGCACATAAAGTCTGCAACAAAATTTAAAACAGGGCGTTGCCTGTTAAATGTATAACCTGTTTGTTTGGCTTTTAATACATACTTCCATAGGCAGGCCTCTGCCTTGGTCATAGTATAACGCAAGTTGTGGGCAGTAGTTTTTAGTTTTGGGTTATAGTGGTGGTGGTTTGGTATAACCTCCCCCTTGCCCCCTCCTGAGGGGGACAGGTTTTGCTGTATGCTGATGTCATTACTCATTGCTACCTCCTTCCACGATTTTAATTTCCTCGGGGCTTAATTCATACAACTCATAAACTAACTGGTTTATTTTTTCTTCGCTGTATTCTATGCGTTGTTTTAGCTGCTCAATTTTTGTAGGCAGTTTTTCTTCTTTAATTTCTTCGTTTAGTTTTAAAAGTAAATCAACGTGTTTTATGATTTCTTCACCAATTTGTTTTTTAATTTTGGAATCTAACAAGCAAATAGGAAGCTGTTTTACATTAATAGCTTTAACTTCTGCAAACGCTTTCCCTTTCTCAGGCATCAACTTCCCATAAACAAAATCTATTAACTTGGAATTAAGAATCCCTAACAAGAATTTTAAATCTATGGGCTCAAAATCATTTAATATACAATGAGTAGAGTGCCTTGAAATATATTGCTTTTCGTCAAGCGTGGCGATTATTTTATCAGAAGTCTGACGTATGATAATTTTCGGCGTATTAAATATCCTTGAATCTCTTAATGCAAAATCAATTTTATTCTGTTTTGTGTCAAGGTCTTTTAGCTTAATCCTGCCTCTAATAGTAGGGTCATAGTTTATCCATAATCCTTTCCAATTTGTGCAGTATCTATTTATATCCTTTCCCTCCAGAATTTTTTTGTACGTCTTCCCCTGTGATTTTTCTGAAAGAAGAACCTTAGCTACATTTCCCGTATTTACTCCATTATTTACTGAACAGAAAAAATCAAGTTTTTCCCCATGAAGATATATTTTATTAAGAACTTTTTGGAAAATTGGATTCGTGAATGAAAATGATTTATTTTCTCCAATTAGAATTTCTTTTTGATTTATTACAATAGGCTTTTTATTAGAAAATTCATTCGCCTCATTAATGTCATAACAGTTTATTTTCGGGTTAGACTCTTTTAAGTTTTCAAACACAGAAATAAAAGTACCTCCAGTCGTTGCATCTTCAAAAACTTCGTAGTTAATTTTATTGAGAAAATGTATTTTACTGTTTTTAGTAAAATGCTCACGCAGTTTTCTATAATAAATATTATCTATAAAGGTACGCGGAACAATAAAGCTAACTAATCCATTTTCTTTTAAAATCTTTAAGGCTTTTTCATAAAAAAAAGCATATAAATTGGGTTTATAATCATTAGATAAATATCGCGAAAGTAAATAGTCAACTTCGGGTTTTAAAAACAAAGTATCTTCCTTTCCCCCAATGGTTACATAAGGCGGATTACCAATAACTACATCAAAGCCGCCAACCTCCCCCTTGCCCCCTCCAGAGGGGGAAAATACCTGCGGAAATTGTTTTTTCCAAGAGAAAGGTTTTATCTTTTTTTCAAAACCTAAATCAATTTCATTATCGTAAAAATCGGTATCAATTAAGCTATTTCCATCTTTAACGTTATTATCTAAATCGGGTAGTACTCTTTCGTGAAATAAACTTATTTGCTGTTTAATGCTGGCTTCGGTTTCGCCTTCCATACATTTAAGCAATAAGCTAAGTTTACTTACTTCTACGGCATTGGCATCTAAATCAACACCATAAATGTTATTAATAAGTATGTGTTTTTTTTCGTGTGTGGTTAAAGTGCCTTGTGGTGTAAAAGGGTTGTCTTTTCCTTTTTTATCGGCATAGCCTTTTTGGTGGTACCAATTTATATGGTAGTTTAATAGATACTCAAAAGCGCCTAACAAAAAAGAACCACTGCCGCAAGCCGGGTCAACAATTTTTATTTTTTCAATTTCTTTGGGTGTTTTGCCGTCAATAAGTTTGCCTACGGTGTTTTTTACAATATAATCTACTATGTATTGTGGTGTATAAAAAACGCCGCCTGCTTTACGCACTTCAGGTTTTTCTTCAATTTTTACCCCACGTGCAGGGGTAATGCGTATTACTTTACCTAAAAATTGTTCGTAAGCGTTACCCAGTATTTCAACCGGCATTACACTAAACTCAAAATTGCATTTTGGGTAATACAACTCATCAATAACATTTTTAATAACCTTGTTATCTATTTTAAGTATGGGCGTAATAGTATCTTTTTCAAAGTCAAACAAACCGCTGTTGTATTTATCGTCAGCCTGTTTAAATAAATCAAGTAAATTAGTATAAGCGTTACCCTTTGATGCGGCTTGTTGTAACTGCCCGTAAGGCTCAATAGAGCGGTCTTCGCAAAAGCGCAGAAAAATTAAACGGTCAATAGTTTGCTGAACGGTGTAGTTTAACTCTTCGTCGTTTATTTTTTTATTATTTACAACAAAACTTGTGGCTAGGTATTTACGCCATTGGTCTAGGCTTTGTACAAAGCGTTTATCGAGCGTATCAGTTCCTTTTTTGTTGGCACTGCCTTGTATAAATTTATCAAAGCGCCCTTTAGTAACGGCTTCGTGGCTAAAGGTATCGTATATAAAATCAAATTCTTTTATATAGTCTTCAAAGCCAATATATTTTAAACGCGCCACCGTTGCGCTATCGTTTAAGTTAGGAACTTTAGAGCAATCGTAAACAATAAAATCTTCAAAATTGGTAAGGATAGAAACGTGCGCCTGTGCGCTGCTTCCATAACGCCTTAATTGGTAGGCAGATTCCTTATTTGTTTTAATAGCAACCGAAGGCTTTTTTGCCTCTACATAAAACAATCTTTTTTTGCCGCTGCCCGATAAACGAAAACCATAGTCGGGTGCTTTTGCTTTGCCGCGCACCACCACTTTGTCTTCATAAATTACCTCTCGGTATGCTTCGCTGTCGCCTTTTTCGTTATCAATATCCCAACCCAATGCTTTAAAAAATGGATTAATAAAATCCTGTCTTGTTTTTTGTTCGTTGTATTCGGGCAGGTGGTATTCTTTGCGATGTTCGGCAAAACGCGCTACGAGTTTGGTAATAATTGATTTTGCTTCTTCGCGAGTCATACAATAAAGGTCGGGTATAATGTTTTGATGGTTTTTTTGTGCTAATTAATAAACGTTTTTGCTTTGGCAATAGCTGCTTGCAGGCCCTCGGTTTTATTGCCTCCGGCCTGTGCATAAAAAGATTGGCCGCCTCCGCCTCCATTTATTTCTTTGGCTATTTCGCGTACTATTTTTCCGGCATCTAATTTTTTTTCTTGTACTAAATTGTCGGATATAATCAGTGAAATGCTGGGCTTGCCTTTTACCTCGGCGCCTAATACACAGTATAGATTATCTACCTGTGTGCGAATATCAAACAATAGGTTTTTTATTTCTTCGGCGCTATCCAATTCAATTTTTTCGGCAATAAGGTTGACGTTGTTTATGGTTTGTTTTTTTTGCAGCAATTCTTTTTTTAACACGTTTGATTTTTCTTTCATAAAAGCCTGTACTTGCTTTTGTAAGTGATGGTTTTCTTCTAATAAGGTGTTGATGCTTTTTAGCACATCGGCCGGATTTTTCAGTGCGTGCTTTATTTGATTTAGTTGTTCGCTTTGCTGTTCAAAAAACGTTTCGGTAGTGGTAGAAGTAATGGCTTCTATACGGCGAATGCCTGCTGCTATGGCGCTTTCGGAGCTTATTTTAAACAAGCCTATTTGCCCGGTGGCTTTTACGTGGGTGCCGCCGCACAGCTCTACCGAGTAGTTTCTATCAAAAGCTACCACGCGCACAATTTCTCCGTATTTTTCGCCAAACAAAGCCATAGCCCCTGTCTTTTTTGCGTCTTCTAATGCCATAAGCTGAATATCAGAAGCTATGTTTTCTCTTACTTTTGTATTTACAATATGTTCTATCTGACGTATTTCTGGTTCCGATATTTTTGCGAAATGCGAAAAGTCAAAACGCAGATGCTCCTCGCTTACCAAACTCCCTTTTTGTTCTACGTGTGTGCCTAACACTTGGCGTAGCGCCGCGTGCAACAGGTGTGTGGCGCTGTGGTTGTTGGCAATAAGGTTTCGGCGGTTTTTATCCACATGTGCCATAAAGGAGGAACTAAGGCTGCGCGGCAATTTATCAGTAACATGAATGATGATCCCGTTTTCTTTTTTTGTGTCAGAAATAAGTACCTCTTCATTAGCGCTGATCAGTTTTCCGCTATCGCCTACTTGCCCGCCGCTTTCGGCATAAAAAGGGGTTACGTTAAGTACCAGTTGAAACTGTTCTTTGTTTTTTGTTTTTATTTTTCGGTACCGGGTAATGTAGCACTCGGCATCGGTATCCTCATAGCCTACAAATTTTACTTCACGACCTCGGTCGGTATTCCATTGCACGGCGGTATAAACCCAATCGTCTGTATTAACTTGAGTGGCAGCACGCGAACGGTTTTTTTGTTCTTCAAGGCAGGTATCAAACTCTTTTTCATCAATAGATAAGCCATAACCGCGCACAATAAGCGACGTTAAATCCAATGGAAACCCAAAGGTATCGTAGAGTTCAAAAACAGTTTTGCCATCTATTATTTTTTTCTTTTGGTTGTTTACAACATCTAAGCACAGGTTGTCAATGCGGCGCAGGCCAATATCTAACGTTTTATAAAAAGAATTTTCTTCTTCTTTTATTACTTTTTCAATTAACAATTTTTGCGAAATGAGTTCCGGAAAGGCTTGCCCCATGTGATTGGCCAAAACC
Source organism: Bacteroidota bacterium (assembly GCA_018267475.1). Classification (GTDB taxonomy): domain Bacteria; phylum Bacteroidota; class Bacteroidia; order B-17B0; family Aurantibacillaceae; genus PALSA-968. The sequence goes on from JAFDYI010000007.1 coordinate 9,644, forward strand.
GGCACCAGGCGATACAAAAAAGGCTCTTTTAAGCCTAACGATTGGTAGCCATAACGAACGGCACGGCGTAAAATACGACGAATAACATAGCCCGCACCAGTATTGCTGGGCAGCTGCCCATCGGCAATAGAAAAGGATATGGCGCGTATGTGATCAGCAATAACCCGTATGGCTATATTGATAACCAATTGCGTTTTGTGTTGTTCCTCATTTACAGGTTTGTAATGATGCCCACACAGCGATTCTATTTTTTCTATAATGGGGGAAAACACGTCGGTATCGTAATTGCTTTGTTTATGTTGCAGTACGCGCACCAAGCGCTCAAAGCCCATACCGGTATCTACGTGTTGTTTAGGCAGCTTTACTAAAGAGCCATCGGCGCGACGCTCAAACTCCATAAATACGTTGTTCCAAATTTCAATTACCTGTGGATTATCGCTGTTTACTAAGGCGGCTCCATTTGTTTGTTTTCGTTCTTCTTCGCTCCTCCCGTCGTAGTGTATTTCGCTGCAAGGGCCGCAGGGGCCTTGGTCTCCCATTTCCCAAAAATTATCTTTTTTGTTTCCTTTTAAAATACGGTCTTCGGCAAGGTGTTGTTTCCAAAAGTCGTACGAGTCTTGATCAAAAGCTAAATTTTCTTTTGCGTCTCCTTCAAACACAGTAACATACAATCGGTTTTTATCTATTTTATATACTTCGGTTAGCAGCTCCCAAGCCCAGGCAATGGCTTCTTTTTTAAAGTAGTCGCCAAAGCTCCAATTACCCAGCATTTCAAACATGGTATGGTGGTAGGTATCTACTCCTACTTCTTCTAAATCATTATGTTTACCGCTTACACGCAGGCATTTTTGGGTATCGGCTATGCGCGAAAATTTAATAGGGGCATTGCCCAAAAACAAATCTTTAAAAGGAGCCATACCGCTGTTGTTGAACATAAGGGTAGGATCGTTTTTTACTACCATGGGGGCAGAGGGCACTATTTCATGACCTTTTGATTTAAAAAAATCTAAAAATTGCTGGCGAATTTGATTGGCGTTCATCATAGCCGCAAATATAGTCATTTCACAACGAATGTAACACCATGCTCTATGTTGTGCGTGTTTTCTACTTTTAAAGATGCCTTCCTGAAAATAATAAAGCAGCTCCGGAGCGACAATATATGCAAAAAAATAAGTACCTTTACTAAAATTTTTGTAACAGCATGGAAACCGAATTGTTAGAGCAAACCCGAGCGCATAGCGAGCAAAAAGTTCAACCAGTAAGAGAGCTTGTTTTATACAATGATGATGTAAACACCTTTGATTTTGTGATAGAAACACTGGTGCAGGTATGTCAGCATCAAACCCTACAAGCCGAGCAATGCGCTTACATTGTGCATTACAAGGGAAAATGTGAGGTAAAAAAAGGCAGCCTTTCAGAGTTAAAACCATTGTGTCGGGCTCTTTTAGATAAAGGGCTGAGCGCCTCTATCAAATAACGTTTACACCTCATTTTTTTGGAATTAGAAATTTTATACGAAGACAACCACTTAATTGCTGTGAATAAAAAGCCCGGACATATTATACAGGGAGATAAAACGGGTGACGAGCCTTTATCCGAAAAAGTAAAGCAATGGCTAAAAGAAAAACACAACAAGCCCGGCAATGTATTTGCTGGGGTTATTCATCGTATTGACAGGCCGGTAAGCGGTGTGGTATTGTTTGCTAAAACCAGCAAAGCTTTAGCGCGCATGAACGAACTTTTTAGAGATAGAAAAATAGAAAAAACCTATTGGGCAGTAGTAAAAAACAAACCACCACAAAACAAACAAACCTTAGTACACTACCTAATTAAAGACGAAAAAAACAATCGATCAAAAGCGGTAACACCAGAAAACAAAAAAGCTTTGCGTTCTGAATTAGACTACCAAGTAGTGGCGCAAACAAATACCTATTTTTTATTAGAAATAAAACCAACCACCGGCAGGCATCATCAAATACGGGTACAACTGGCAGCTATTGGCTGCCCTATAAAAGGCGATGTGAAATATGGGTTTAAACGTACTAACGACGATGGCTCCATTCATTTACACGCCCGCTCTCTACACTTTATACATCCCGTAAGTAAAGAACCGATTGATATTGTAGCGCCGCCGCCTAACGAAACGGTATGGAACGCCTGCAATAAATAAAAAATACGCATAAAACGGTGAAAAAAATAGATGAAAAAATACAAACCGAGTTTATCATAAAAACCTCGCGCAGCGGTGGTAAAGGCGGGCAACACGTAAATAAAGTAGAAACCAAAGTAGAGTTGGCTTTTTGTATTGCTCAATCTCTTTTTTTAAGTGAGGAACAAAAGACTCTTTTAGTAAAAAAAGTATCTAACAAGATAGATAGCAAGGGTTTTTTTCACTTGCACGAAGATGGATCGCGCTCGCAGTACACCAATAAAGAAAAACTCATAAAAAAAGCATTGAAAATACTAGAACTAGCTCTTGTAAAACCAAAAAAAAGGATATCTACTAAAATAAGTAAAGCAGTTAAAAAGAAACGCAGTCAAGAAAAAAAATCGCTTAGCGAGCTAAAAAAAACGAGAAGCAAAAAAATAGATTTTTAGTCCAAAGCATTCTAAATATTTTGTAAAGAAAGTTGTTTTTTAAGTAACTACCATGATCTTTTGGGCGTTCCGCGCCAAAACATTTCTTCTTACAGCAAGCGCAACTCTTTTTTTCTATTATTTCAAAAAACCGATCCCTATAAAAATTATTGTACTTTTGTGCGCTATGGCAACAAGCAAGGGCGATATGCCTTTTTTTGAACACATTGAAGCCTTACGAGGGCACCTGATGCGCAGTGTATTGGTGGTAGCGGTATTGGGTATTGTTTTGTTTTTTTACAACGATATTTTATTCGGCAAAATAATATTTGGCCCCCGTCATCAAGACTTTATTACCTATCGCGTTATTTGCGCGCTGGGGCATCGTTTTTTTCACGATAACTCCGCTTGCATACAAGTAGCTACACAAGAACTTATCAATACCGACCTGGCCGGACAATTTACTATGCACATGTGGATTTCATTTATAGGCGGCGTTATTTTAGGAATGCCTTATATTTTATGGGAACTGTGGCGTTTTATAAGTCCTGCTTTGAGAGATAGTGAAACAAAACCCGTAAAAGGATTTGTTTTTATATCAACTCTGCTTTTTTTAACCGGGGTAGCTTTTAGTTATTTTTTGGTGTTTCCACTTACCTGGAATTTTTTAGCCCCTTACGCAGTAAGCAACGATGTAAAAAATTTAATTTCGTTCGATTCGTATGTGTCCAATCTTACCACTCTTACCGTAGCTTTTGGTTTGGTATTTGAAATGCCGGTAGTTGTTTATTTTTTAAGTCGTATCAACATACTTACCCCTGTTTTTATGCGAAAATACAGGCGCCATGCGGTGGTTGTTATTTTAGTTTTGGCGGCGCTTATTACCCCTACCTCCGACATTCCTACTATGATGGCGGTATTTGTGCCTTTATATGCTCTGTACGAAATCAGTATTTTTGTGTCGGCTTTTGTTACCAAAAAATATAACACCTAAAAAATGCGAGCCCTTATCATAGTTGCAGGAGGCACCGGTAGCCGTATGAATGCCGAACTCCCTAAGCAACTACTGCCTATACATCAAAAACCCATTATAGTGCATAGCATCGAAAAGTTTGTTGCCTTTGATGCGTCCATGCAGATTATTATTTCTCTACATTCGGATTATTTTAATTTGTTTGAACAAATAAAAAACACCTATAACCTGTCGGTGCAAGTAGTTTCTGGTGGCGACACCCGCTTTCATTCGGTGCAAAACGCCTTAGCTGTGCTGCATGATGAAGTAAACATAGTGGGAGTGCACGACGCGGCTCGTCCGTTAGTAAGCTTGCAAACGATTGAAAATACATTTTCAGCCGCTGAAAAATTGGGTGCAGCAATTCCGGTAATTGATATGAATGAATCGCTGCGCGAGGTAGAAAACAATACCTCAAAAGCGGTTGATAGAACAAAATACAAAACAGTACAAACCCCTCAATGTTTTAAAAAAAACATTTTGATTGGTGCCTACGAAACGCCCTACAACCCTTTGTTTACTGACGATGCCAGCGTTGTGGAAAAAAATGGGTACAAAATTTTTCTTACCGAAGGGAATATAGAAAATATAAAAATTACCTATCCGCAAGATTTGAGATGGGCGGAGATGCTGCTACATGCATCAACCTAACAATAAAAAATAATTTCCGTAGTTTTGTGTGATGAAACTCAGCAACCCGACAAAAAAAGCAACTGTTGTTTTTCAAAAAAACAATAATAGCGTATTTTAGCGAATGCTTGACTGCTACGACATAGCCGAAAAATTACAACTTACTTCTAAGTTATTAGAGCTGCACGATGGCAACTCATTTAAAATAAAAGCCTTACAGGGAGCGGCTTTTAGGCTGTCTAAAATGCAGATAACCTCCGAAGATTTTACAGAAGAAAAATTAATAAAAGCGCAAATTATCGGAAAAAGTATAGCAAAAACCGCCATAGAAATAGCGCACACAGGCACCTCGGCAGAGCTCCTCAAATTAATACAAGATACTCCGGAAGGGGTGGTGCAAATGCTTTCTATAAAAGGAATAGGCCCTAAAAAAGTAAGGCAACTTTGGCGCGAATTAGAGGTAGAAAGCCCTGCCGAGTTGCTATATGCTTGCTACGAAAACCGTTTAGTGGACCTAAAAGGATTTGGACAAAAAACACAACAAAGCATAAAAGAAAACATTGAATTTTTACAAGCCTCATCAGGCAAAGCACACTACGCCAGTGTAGAAACGTTAGCCGATGAGGTGATAGAAGAGTTGAAAGAATTGCCCTACGTATCTAACATTAGTGCCACCGGTGCTTTGTATAGAAAGTGTGAAATTCTTGAGGCACTTACCTTTTTAATAGCCTCTGACGAAACATTTGAACACCATTTTGAAAGTCCGATACCGATACAACTGATTTTTACCACCGACGACGACTTTTATTACCAGTTAGTAAAAACATCGTCTAACGAAAAACATTTAGAAAAAATACAATTTCATACCCTCAGTTCCACAAAATTTTTATCCGAAAAAGAAGTGTATGAAGCCCTAAACCAGCCCTATTTTTTGCCCGAGTGGCGCGATGGTCTTTTTGATGAACGTATCATAAGCCAATACCCTACCCACCTACTAGAAGAAAAGCAGCTAAAGGGCGCCTTACACAACCACAGCACCTATAGCGACGGCGCACACAGTATAGCCGAAATGGCGCAATACTGTATGCAATTAGGTTACGAGTATTTTGGTATTGCCGATCATAGCAAAAGCGCTACCTATGCTAATGGCATGAAAGAAGATACTGTTGTGCAGCAACACAAAGAGATTGATGAACTTAATAAGCAGTTTAAAACAAAAAATAGAGCTTTTAAAATACTAAAAGGTATTGAGTGCGACATTTTGTACGACGGCTCTTTAGATTACAGCAACGAGATTTTATCCTCTTTTGATTATGTGGTAGCCTCGATACACCAACATTTTAAAATGGACGAAGAAAAAGCAACCAACCGCCTTATCAAAGCTATTGAAAATCCATACACCACCATATTGGGGCACCCTACGGGGCGCCTGCTGTTAGGTCGCTTGGGCTATCCTATTCATCACAAAAAAGTAATTGATGCCTGCGCCGCCAATAAGGTAGTGATAGAGCTAAATGCGCACCCCTATCGCTTGGATATAGATTGGCGCTGGATTCCATACTGTATGGAGAAAGGCGTGTGCATCTCTATAAACCCCGATGCGCACGAAAAAAAAGGCTTACACGATATGCACTTTGGCGTATGCGTAGCGCGCAAAGGCTTACTAAGTAAAGACTTTTGTTTTAATGCTCTTTCCTTATCGGAAATAGAAAAATACATGGGTTAATATAACACAATAAGCCCGATATGCTTTTATTTACTACGAAAAAAGTTTATATATCTCTCGTATTTGCTTCGTAATTTTAGGCAAGTTAACATTCAAATCTATCAATTTGCCCGTTTTAATATCAAAAACCCAGCCGTGTAATTGTATTCTTTTTTCTAGGTAGGCCTGTTGCACATCTATTGTTTTTGCCACGTTTACACACTGCTCTATCACATTTAATTCCACTAAACGGTCGTAGCGCTTTGCCTCTGATTGTATCGCGTTTAATTCCTCTTGATGCAAGCGGTACACATCTCTTATATTACGCAACCAAGGGTTTAAAATACCCAAATCATTTGCTTGCATGGCGGCTTTGATACCTCCGCATTGATAGTGCCCACATACTACCACATGCTTTACTTTTAAAATACTTACGGCATAGTTTATTACCGACAGCGCACTTAAATCATTATTCGGAGCCAGATTGGCGATATTGCGATGCACAAAAATTTCGCCGGGTTGTACACCCATCAACGCTTCAGCGGTTACACGGCTATCGGAGCAGCCGATATACAAGCAGCTGGGAGCCTGACCTTTTGCTAGTTTTTTAAAATAGGAGGGCGATTGTTTTAACCGCTCTTGCACCCATTTTTCATTATTTTTTAAAATTTGTTCTACATTCATTCTGTGCGCTAAGATATGGCATTAAAAAGTATCTTTGTAAAAAATGTTTTATGAACTTAGATTTAAAAAATAAACGCGCTTTAGTATCGGGCAGTACACAGGGCATTGGCAAAGCAGTAGCAACAGAGTTAGCTCTTTTAGGAGCTAACATTACTTTATTAGCCCGTAATGAAGAATCTTTAAAAAAAATAAAGGCAGAACTAAACACCGAAAAAGGGCAACAGCACGCATACATTGTAGCCGATTTTAATCGCCCTGATGAAGTACAAAAAAACGTACAGCACTACATACAACGGCAAGGTGCCATAAACATTTTAATAAACAATACCGGCGGCCCTCCGGCCGGCTCGGCTCATTTAGCACAAACACACGAGTTCTTATCTGCGTTTAACAACCATCTTATCTGCAATCATATTTTAATGCAGGCTTGCTTAGAAGGCATGAAACATTCCGGGTATGGGCGTATTGTCAATATCATTTCTACTTCGGTAAAGCAGCCTTTGCATAATTTGGGTGTTTCTAATACGGTGCGGGCAGCAGTAGCTAACTGGTCTAAAACATTAGCTAACGAACTAGGTACTTTTGGCATTACGGTAAACAACGTGTTGCCCGGCGCTACTAACACACAGCGCTTGCAAGGTATTATAGAAAGTAATGCAGCAAAAAATCAAAAAAGTTTGGAGGAAGTAAAAGCCGGTATGCAAAAAGAGATTCCTATGAAACGTTTTGCCGAACCCGTAGAAATAGCACAGGCAGTTGCCTTTTTAGCGAGCCCGGCAGCAGCGTATATCAATGGGGTAAACCTTCCGGTTGATGGAGGACGTACTGCTTGTTTGTAATTTTTTAGTTCGCTCTATGCGCCGCTCCACTTAATGCCAATTACGCACACATCATCGGTTTGCTCTACGCTTCCTTTCCACTCATTGAATAGGGCTTCTATGGCTAATTTTTGTTTACTCATACTATCCAAGCTATGACTTATTAGCGCATTTTCAAACTGTTTACGCATCAATTTTTTTCCTTTCGGACCGCCAAATTGGTCGGCATAGCCATCAGTAAATAAATAAATACAATCGTTTTTTTCTAAAGAAACAACCGTATTTGAATACGGAAGCACTTCTTGATTCATATTACCTATTGCTTGTTTATTGGGGTTTAAGGTAATAAGTTCGCCCTTACGCACAATATACACCGCATTATTAGCACCAGCATATATCATTTTTTTTTCTTCAAAATTTAAAGCAATAAACGAAATATCCATGCCATCTCGTATTGTTTCCTTTTCTTGTCCTTGATTAAGGGTGTTAATAATTTTTCGATTCAAAAAATCAAGTGCTTCGGCCGGACTGTTTATGTTTTTTTCTACCGCACTTTGACTTAAAAAATTAGAACCCAGTAAACTCATAAAGGCTCCCGGAACTCCGTGCCCCGTGCAGTCGGCAACGGCCATTAAAAAATATTTTTTTTGATGCTCTCGGTCTATAGTAGTATTTATTTCACGTGCCCAATAAAAATCGCCGCTTACAATATCTCGCGGTTTATACAAAATAAAATATCGGTCTTCAAAAACCTGTTCCATCACATTTTTTGAGGGCAATAAGGCTTCTTGCAAGCGTTTGGCATAGCGCAAACTACTGGTCATTTCCGCATTTTTACATTCTACTTCTTTTTTTTGTTCTTCAATTATTTCTTTTGAAAGCTCTAATTCTAAACGGCTTTTCAGCTCTTTATAGGTAAGCTTACGGCGGATATGAATGGTAACAACGGAAAAAACAGCTACGGTAAGAGTAGGGAGTCCGCCATTAAGAAAAAATGCGCCTAACGGCAAAGGGCTGTTAAGCATATAAAAAACGATATTACTGAGTATAGTAAGCAGTATAAGGGCTAAGGATAATCTCAAATTCCATAAAAGCAACATACCTACTCCCGCAAAAAATGTAATGTACGAAATAGTGAACTTTTGTAAATTGGTTATATCCACTATGCTCAGCAAGTACGCGTTTTGTACGGATATAGCCGAAGCCGCCAAAAAAGCACAGGCATAAATACCGATACCCAGTTGGTTACGAAGAAGTACTGCTAAGGTAGTGATAGCTGCCATACCAAAATGGAGCACAAAAAGCAAAGTCCAACGCTCTGGCAGTATAACATAATCATTAAAATACCAAACAGCATTAGTAGCTATGGCCACCCAGCAAGCAACAAGATGCATTCTTTCGGTCGTTTTTTTAAACTCCGTTTGTATATGCGATTCGGATAGTTGGGCTTCTTGCATCATAAAGTGTACACAAAAATAATCTTATTTTTTATACTTATGGATAGCTGAAAGAATAGGGCGTTAAAAAAGCAAAAAACATCATAGTCTTAAAATAGTTTACAAAAAAACGGTATAGCACTCACGCGCTACTAAAGCGTTTGCACTTTTTCCTTCTTTATCTTGGTTAGTTTAAAACCAAAAGTAACGCCGCCCCAAGGAATAGGACTAAAATAAAAATGCATTCTAAGAGGGTCGTCAATTATTAGTGTGGTTGCTGTAACTTTAAAATAAAATCTTTTTTTTGATATGTATTGATACCCAATAAAAATGGGCTGAAACATAATACTCATAGGAGACACATAGGATTCGCTGTACTCTGGATTATTGTAATTTTGCCTTGCGTACGCTCTTCCAGCCGCGCTTGTGGGGTAGGGGTTTGTGGCTATCATAAAAGTAGTTCCGGTACCTACAAAAAATTTATTCCGTTTTTTTCCTAAATTGAAAGAATAAGTCATGGGTATATAAAAGCTATACCCAGTTTCAGAATAAATTAAGTCCCAATAACTAAGCCCTGTTCTAAAGGTGTGGAATATTTTTTCTTTTATACAAAAATTTCGTTCGTAATTTATCGAATAGAGTATGCAAGTACCCAATGCTTCAGCTGTAACATTATTTTTAGCTACATACTTTTTATTAAAGCAAAGACTGTCTTGAGCTTTTATTTGAGCAAAGCCAAAATAAACGCACAATAGAAAAAACAATTTAGTCTTCATAAAAATAGTAAAGGCGCACTTATCATCATAAGCCTTACACAAAGATAGTATTATTTTTGTGCGGGGCAAGCACTAAGAAAAAAAGAAAAACAAATTACGGCCTACTTAGGAGATGCGCAACAAAAAAACGCGAAGCACTTGCCTATAATTTAGTGCGTACGCCGTTTTCATAGGAAACAATAAAGCAATCGCTCACTCCTTTTGAAAGCAAGCCCGCTTTATATTTTTTTGCTTCTTCCAAGGTTTTAAATTGACCTACCAATACTTTGTACAATCCGTTTTCTTCTACAATTTTTATAGTTCCGTATTCAGCAAATTTAGCTTTGTTAGGCTTGATGCTAAGGGCATATACCTGCACATGATATACCGCGTTGCTTTTGTTACTCGATGCAGCTGCATTGCTGTTGCTTGCTTCTTTAGCTGCGCTGGGCGTAGCAGAAGCGGGCGGAGTTGCCGAGGTAGGTTGTGCCGGCGGAGGGGTAGAGGCTACTTCTACTGTTTTGGCAGACTCAGAAGTTGCGCTTGGACTATCATCACTGGTAACAGCCGGAGCCGATGGGACGCTTGTGCTTGATGGGTTAGAGGGTGGGGTAACCGCGGCGGCAGCACTACCTGCACTATATGAAACCGTAGCGGGGGTAGGCGTGTAATCTTTTTTCACATTATTTTCTAAGTAGAAAAACTGAGGCGTTAATGTAATGCTGCCCGATGTATTAGCAGGGGCTGTAATACGCAGCGTAAAAGTAAAACTATTTTCACTGGGTAAAGATACCCATACAATTTTAGCACGATTATTTTCAAAAGTAAAATTACCTCCTTTTATTTCTACACTTTCTACCGTAAAACCAGCAGGAACATCTACCTGAAATTTAGCAAAACTCCCCATGTTGGCTCCTTTGGTAAGGGTGAAGTCGGTTTGTAAGCCAATGCCCCCGGTAGCAGAAGCGGGTAAGTTATTGGTAATGCTTAGCTCTTGAGAAAGAAGAGCAGAACTCATTAAAAAAAGGAAAGCGGCTAATAGGTTTTTTATCATAACAAACAATTATTAACTCGCAAAGATGAAAAAAAAAGTCTGATTTTCAAAATAGGCACCTTTTAGCACTACTTATTCGCTCTACCCTGATTTTAAAACTTAAACGTAGCCTGAAAAACAAAAGTACGCGGCGGCTCTATCAAACCCGGGCGCGACATAAACTCGGTGTTCATCAAATTATTGATTAAAAAAGACAGGCGCAAGTTTTCGCTGGCTTGGCAAGCAATACGCACATCATTAACCCATACTCCTTTGTTATGCACCTGCCTGTATTGTGCCATGCCGGGTAATAAAAACCAATTCTCGGGGGCGTATTGATCGGGCATACCTACATCATACAATACGTTTTGTGTAAAGCGCCTGTCCACATTTTGCATAAAGCTGTTGTAACGCGCACTCCAGCCAATAGAAATTTTTTTATACGTAAGTTGCACATCGCTTTTAAACATGGTTTTATTTCTATAACGCAACACGTTGGTTCTGGAAGTACCTAAGGTATCTTTTGCCGCGTTGTAATTGGGGTTGATGGGGTTTGAGTAGGTATATCCGCTTAGTAAATCTACCCGTATAGGCCCTATATTGCCGCTACCGCTTAGCGAAGCATCTATACCTGTAATTTGTGCCTCGCCAATATTTTGAAATTGAAAGCCAATGTATTTGGCAATATCCGTAAGGCTGCCCACATTTTTCCCGGCCGTATCATACACAAAATTAAAATCAATCATGTTGTAATAGTGAGTAAGATAACCCGCCACATCTGCAAACCCTTGAAAATTTCCAATTTTAAATCCTTGCTTAATGCCTAATTCGGCGGTATAGCCGCGCTCGGGCTGCAAATTGGAGTTGGGGTATATGTTTAAGCCGCCTACCTGTGTGGTAATGTATTTTTCGGCATCGCTGGGAAAGCGATACCCTTGCCCAAAAGAAGCACGAATAAAAGTATATTCAAAAGCCTGATAATTTAGCCCCATACGAAACACCGGTTGAAAAGGCAGGTTGTTCTTAGTATTGTTTTTTACCAAGAAAAAACTGCCGTGAGTAGTGGCCGTATCTACCTTGTAATACTCGGCGCGCATACCTGCCGAAATGGTCAATCTATTAAAAAATTTTTTATCAAACTGTGCATAGCCGGCTATGTTTTTCCCTATTTTAATGCCGTACAAGGTAGGCGCTAGCACTACTTGCTTCATCGCTACCAAGCCCGTTGTGATATTAAAATTTTTCTTAAAACTTTTTTGCCATTGGTACTCTCCATAATACAACTCCGCCCGCGAACCCTGATTGATACCGCCCGACATATTGGTGTTGTTCGTTAAAAAATAACGGCCGCGCAAATTATGCTTGCCTCCTTTTTTGCTGATGTAGGTAATGTAGGGATCTATGTTTTCCCGTAAGTTGTTGTAAGAAGATAAGGCATTAGGCCTGGACATAAAAGCAGAGTCGGCACTTTTCCATAAAAAAAACAAACGCCCTGAGTAAGCCATCATGGTGGCATTAAGCCCTATCATCAAGCCTTCTACTTTTTTAAAGCGGTACCGTAGGTTTACGTTGCCGCGTATGCGTTGTTCGTTAGCACTATCGCGGTAGCCATCGTCGTTGTAAAACTGCCCTCCCAGCACCAAATCCAGGTTTTTTATTTTTTCTGAATGCGAAAAAGTAACGCATTGATACATGGGATTTGATTTTTTTTGTTGCTTCCACCAGTTCATACTTTCTCTGTCAGGATTTCCGTAAATGCCCGTCATGGTAGTAATTTGTGTTTCGGGTTTTTCGCCGGCAAATTTAGTGCGCATATTAAGCACCCCGTTTAAGGCAGAGGAGCCATACAGTACCGATGAAGCCCCTTTCATTACCTCCATTTGCGCCATATTTTCTATAGGAACATAATTAAATTTAATATCGTTAGCATCAGCTGAAATCATCGGCATGCCATCTACCAGCATCATCACCCGGCTTCCTGCTCCGTAGGTAAAACCGCTGCCGCCGCGTATGCTTAACTGCCCATCGGTAATGGCTACGCCCGGCACTTGGTTCATAATTTGGTCTAGTTGTGCGATGGCTTTTGCTTGCAACAAATCGCTTTTTATTACCTCCATAGATACCGTTACCTCTGATAGTTTTTGTTCAAATTTTCCGGCAGAAACAACTACTTCATCTAACGCTTTATTGGAAGCCTCTAACGTAATGTGCAATCGTAGCGTATCGCCCTGTTGAACTTCCATTGTTTTAAAAAAAGGCACATAACTTACCATGGTAGCTTTGATGGTTTGCCTCCCTGCGGGTATTTTCAGTTCAAAATAGCCATCGGCATCGCTTAACGCATTTTTATCGCCGCACTGCAAAACAACACCCGGCAGTACTTCTTTGCTGTTTTTATCACTTACTTTTCCTTTTATAATACATTGAGCCAGCGAGGTATAGGATAAGATACACTGAAAAATAAAAAGAGATATTCGTTTAATCATACATTCTGTTTTATCTTTGCAAGATAGTATTTATTTATTTTTTGAAAGCATACTCAAATCAACTATTTTATCAAATAGCGCTAACTCAAATAGTTGGCGTAGGAAGCGTTATTGCAAAAAACCTTGTTGCCTATTGCGGCAGCGCCGAATCCATCTTTAAAACCTCCCGAAAAGAGTTACTGAAAATTCCACTAATAGGTGAATCGGTAGCCAACCGCATTATAGACGCGCAAAACAACAGCGACCTTTTTTTACGGGTAGAAGAAGAATTGCGTTTTATAGAAAAAGAACATATTACCCCTCTTTTTTTTACAGATACTCAATATCCACACCGTTTAAAACATTGTAACGATGCCCCTATTTTGCTTTTTTATCAAGGCAATGTAGATTTGAATGCGGAAAAAATAATTTCCGTAGTAGGCACACGCAGCGCCACTGAATACGGGAAGCATCAAACCGAAAAATTGATAAAAGAGCTAAGCTCCGAATCTATTTTAGTGGTAAGCGGCTTGGCTTATGGCATTGATATACACGCACACCGCGCAGCTATAAACAACGGACTAAGCACCATAGGCGTAGTAGCACATGGCTTAGACACGCTATACCCTTCCGTACACCACCACACAGCAAAAAAAATGCAACAACAAGGAGGGTTGCTTACCGAATACTTATCCAACACCATTCCGGATAAAGAAAATTTTCCACAACGCAACCGTATTGTGGCCGGCATGTGCGATGCCGTAATCGTAGTAGAGTCAAAGCGCACAGGGGGAGCCCTTATTACCGCCGAAATAGCACATACCTACAACAAAGATGTGTTTGCCTTTTCCGGTCGGGCAGAAGACGAGCTTTCTGCCGGGTGCAACATGCTGATAAAACGAAACAAAGCCGCCCTTATAGAAAACGCAGCCGATTTGCTATATGCTATGAATTGGGAACAGAAGGAACAAAAAAAGAAAACAACCACACAAATACCTTTAGCCATCAACCTTTCGGAAGAAGAAATGAGCATTGTAAACGTGCTGAAAGAAATACCCGCTATTCATGTTGATGATATTTGCAGCCGCTTAAATCTATCGCCGGGCAAAGCCTCCGGACTTTTACTTCAATTAGAATTTAGTAACATCATAAAATCATTGCCCGGAAAACGATACACCTTAAACTAAAACACCATGACCGAACAGAACATTGTAAAAGCCGACGTGCAGCAAGAAGTTTCTTTTTTTCACACATACAGCAAACAGTTGATAGACCTTACGGTGGAATATACTCCGAAAATTATTATGGCCTTATTGGTGCTTATTGTAGGCTTTTGGCTCATCAAAAAAATGGCACGTATTGCCGAAAAAGCCATGGTACGTCGTGATTTAGATGTATCGTTACGCACGTTTTTAAGAAGCTTAATTGGCATCGGTTTAAAAATTTTACTACTTATTACCGTAGCCGGTATGATAGGCATACAAACTACCTCGTTAGTTACAGTGCTGGGTGCCGCAGGTTTGGCTGTAGGCTTGGCCTTGCAAGGCAGCTTATCCAACTTTGCAGGGGGAGTTTTAATTTTAATTTTTAAACCTTTTAAAGTAGGAGATACGATTGAAGCCCTGGGGCAAAAAGGAACCGTGCAAGAAATTCAAATTTTTAATACCATTTTATTAACCGGAGAAAACAAAACCATAATACTGCCCAACGGCTCGGTATCCAACAATATTATTGTAAACCAAAGCCGACAAGGTACTCTAAAAGGAACCTGCAGCATCAGCGTAAGCAATGAGTTTGACAGCGAACGCGTAAAAAAAATAATGATACACACCGTGCTACAAGACCAACGCGTACTATTAGATAAAAAGGCGCCCTCTATAACCTGCACCAAAGCCGGCGGCGGCAGCTACACGCTGCAAGTTGCTTTTTACACTTCAGAGTCCGACAACTCAGATTGTGTTTCGGCTATTACCGAACAAATAAATACAGCGCTTGCCCAACAAAAAATAAGCGATGTTACACCAAAAATGATTGTACAACAAGGCTAATAAAAAAACGTATGTTTTCTGACAAAAAAAATAATTTAAGCCCCGAAGATTATTATCTAAGCGAAGAAGGCTATATTGTATTTACCGAAAAATATCATTTAAAAAGAGGCTACTGCTGCAAGAGCGGGTGTAAACACTGCCCTTATGGTTACAACAAAAAAACTGGACTATTTAACAAAGATAAAAATACCCAATAAGCATGACTACATCGGATTTTAAACAACTTGTGTTACAAGGCATTCCGGATAAACTACCCAACCCAAAGCCTTTTGACGCCACCTTAAACCACGCGCCCAAACGAAAAGAAATACTAAACGAAAGCGAAAAAAAATTAGCTATAAGAAATGCGTTGCGCTATTTCGACGAAAAGCATCACGCTGTTCTTGCTAAAGAATTTGCCGAAGAATTAAAAACCTACGGGCGTATCTATATGTATCGCTTCCGCCCTGACTATACCATATACGCACGCCCTATTTTAGATTATCCGCACCAATCGGTGCAGGCAGCTGCCATTATGCACATGCTAAGTAACAATTTAGATTACGCCGTAGCCCAACACCCACACGAGCTTATTACCTATGGCGGCAACGGTTCGGTGTTTCAAAATTGGGCGCAGTACCTGCTTACCATGCAGTACTTAGCTACTATGACAGATGAGCAAACCTTAGTACTGTATAGTGGCCACCCTATGGGTTTGTTCCCTTCGCATAAAGAAGCGCCGCGTGTTGTAGTAACAAACGGCATGATGATACCCAACTACAGCAAGCCCGACGATTGGGAAAAGTTTAATGCTCTGGGTGTTACCCAATACGGGCAGATGACCGCCGGAAGCTTTATGTATATTGGTCCGCAAGGTATTGTGCATGGCACCACCATTACCGTTATGAACGCGGCACGTAAAGTAGCACATTCTACCTCCGATAAAGCCGGGGAAGGACTGCTGTTTGTTACCGCAGGGTTGGGCGGCATGAGCGGTGCCCAACCCAAAGCAGGAAAAATAGCAGGTTTGGTAAGCGTGGTAGCCGAAATAAACCCTAAAGCGGCTGTTAAACGCTTGCAGCAAGGTTGGGTGGACGAGCTTCATGAAAACCTGGACGAATTAATACCTCGAATAAAAAAAGCACTTACCGGAAAAGAAGCGGTATCCATAGCTTACCAAGGCAATGTAGTAGATTTGTGGGAACGCTTAGCGCAAGAAAACATCTCCGTAGCCATTGGCTCCGACCAAACATCTTTGCATAACCCCTGGGCGGGAGGCTATTATCCTGTTGGTTTTTCTTTAGAAGAAAGCAATAAACTGATGGCAGAAAATCCCGAAAAATTTAAAGAAGAAGTACAAAAAACATTAGTACGTCATATCCATGCCATAAACGTACTCCATAAAAAAGGCATGTACTTTTTTGACTACGGAAATGCTTTTTTATTAGAAGTAGGAAGAGCAGGCGGCGACGTTTATAAAAACAGGCCTCCCCAAAAAGGAGGGTACAACGGCGTTGATTTTAAATACAAAAGTTATGTGCAAGATATTTTAGGCCCTATGTGCTTTGATTACGGCTTTGGCCCCTTTCGCTGGGTGTGTACCAGTGCCAAGCCTCAAGATTTAAAAACAACCGATGAAATAGCCCTACGTGTGCTGAAAGAGATGCACCAACAAGCTCCTGCCGAAATACAACAACAATTAAAAGACAATATCTTATGGATACAAGATGCGATGCAAAACAATTTAGTGGTGGGTTCGCAAGCACGAATTTTATACGCTGATAGTGAAGCACGCATTCGTATTGCAGAGGAAATAAACAAGGCTATTGCCAACAACTTTATTTCGGCACCGGTAGTATTGGGGCGCGACCACCATGATGTAAGCGGTACGGACTCTCCTTACCGAGAAACTTCTAACATATACGACGGCTCGCAATACACAGCCGATATGGCCGTACACAACTTTGTAGGCGACGCCTTTAGAGGCGCCACCTGGATAAGTTTGCACAATGGAGGCGGTGTGGGCTGGGGCGAAGTAATAAACGGAGGCTTTGGCTTAGTACTTGATGGCACAGCTAATGCACAGCGTCGTTTGCAACAAATGCTTTTTTGGGACGTAAATAACGGCATAGCCCGCCGATCTTGGGCACGCAATGAAGAAGCTCTGTTTGCCATAAAACGAGAAATGCAGCGTACGCCTGCTCTAAAAATTACCTTGCCCAACCGAGTAGATGATTCCCTGTTGGAAAAACTCTTTTAAAACGAACTAAAGAATTTGATGCCTGAGTTTCAAATGTGCTTTTACGATTATTTCAGAGGTGATTTAGCTTTGGCTGTTGAGATAATCAAAAACAAACTCTTGCTCAAAGCCTTTTGACAGCGCGTAATGCAGCAACTTCTGTTTTTTTCGCAAGTGATTTTTTTCAATGGTTGTTTTTGCTTTTTGATCTAACATTTTTTTTAATGTTTGTATGTAGTCGGCATGGTCAATTTGTGCTAACCCTTTTTTTATACAGTATTCAGATAGGTTGCGGGATTTAAGTTCGTTTCGTATTTTTATTTTTCCCCATTTTTTTATACGAAATTTTCCTCCTGCAAAGGCTATAGCAAAGCGCTCTTCGTTTACAAAATTATCGGCAATCAATAAAGCAATGATGTTTTCTATTTCTTCCCCCTTCAATCCGTATTCATATAATTTGTTACGCACTTCTTGTTGGCACCGCTCTTGGTAAGCGCACCAAGTCTGTGCTTTTATGTAGGCTTGTTTGGGTGTGTAGTATTTTTTTTGGGGTGGTTCCACTGTTTTAGGGTTGCGGCTCATTCAAAAATGCAAGAATAAGTTGCGAAGTTTGGGCAATGGCTTCGAGGTTTAGGGTATGCCCTACCTGTGGTATAATTTCTAATTGCGAATGAGGAATGGCCTTGTGCACTTCGTAAGCTAAAGCCACCGAAAGCAACAAATCTTTTTCTCCGTGAATAATGAGTGTGGGTGTTTTAATGTTGCGCAACATGGGGCGGTAGTCGGGGCGCTCTTTAGTAGCACGCATCAGTTTAAAAAGGGCTTCGCTGCTGCTGTTGGCATCGGCGCGCGCTTGTTTCATCAAATCAATTGGAATAATCGGGTTTTTAAAATACGATTCGCCAAGCACGCTGGGCAGCATTACGTCCAGCATCAGCCCGTAGCCCCCGACTTCTAAGGCACGCCACCACGATGTTTCAATAGCTTCGTAATAGGGTGTTTTGTGAGCAAAGGTGCTCATCAAAATTAAATTTTGTAAGCGATTGGGATACAGCAAGGCAAAGTGTTGTGCTACGATGCTTCCGTAAGAAAGCCCGGCAAGGTTTGTTTGCTCTATTTTTAATTCGTCTAACACTTCTTTTACATCTTGTGCATGCCTATCGAAGTTGCGCCACGGCGCGTTTTTTGATGATTGCCCTTGAAAAACAAAATCAATCAATACTATTTTAAAATCTTTTTTAAAGTACGGAAACATCAAGGCCCAGGCCATAGTAGATTGCGATAAGCCATTTAAAAACACTATCGTTTGGGTGCCTTGTTGGTTTCCGGCTATCTCGTAATAAACATCTAATTGATCGGATGTTTTTAAAAACATAGGATATAGTTCAACGGGTTATTTCAGACGTAATTTTTGCCCTACCGAAAGAGGCGAGTTCCTATTCATTCCGTTTAGGTTCAAAAGTTCATCTACCGATAAATTGTTCTCGCGGGCAATTTTATAAAAAGAATCCCCTTTTTTTACGATATAAACACTCGTTTCGCTTTTCGGTTCGTTTTCTTTTTTCAAGGTGTTTTCGGCTATTGTTTTTTTGTCGCCTATATTTTTCTCGCTGCTGCTTGGTTCTGTTTTTTTAGTGCTGTCTTTTACTGTAGATGCTACGGGTTTTTCTGTTTTGTATATAACCAACTTTCTTCCTGCATGAATGCCTTTTTTTCCAATTAAGTTCCATGTTTTTATATCGCCTATGGTTACTCCGTATTTACGGGCAATGGCGCTTAGTTTCTCGCCGGCTCGGACGGTATGGGTTATCTGTATTTCTTTTGTTTGGGTAGCCGCTAAAAGCTGCTGCTCTTCATTTTGTTTTCGCAGCATGGCATATATCTCTTCTTCGTTGCTTACAAATTTCCCGATACTGCTTTTGGGCATGGTAAGCACGTTTCCTCCGGCAGGAATTACTTGTTTTTTGTAAATAGGGTTGAAGTATTGCACCTCTTCTACCGAAGTGCCTAACACGCTTGATAACTGTTGAAAGGTAAGCGGTTCTTTTATTATTACGGTGTCTAATTCAAAATAGGTTTTTTGAGGCACATCGGGTGTGATGTTGTGCTCGGGGTAATAAGTCATAACGTAATTGGCTGCAATAAAAGCAGGTACATAGGCCTGTGTTTCTATGGGTAAATAGGGGCGAATTTGCCAATAGGTAGTTTTGCCGCCACTGCGACGAATGGCTCTGTTTATGGTACCCGGCCCGGCATTGTAGGCGGCCAGCACCATTTGCCAGTCGTTAAACATTTTATATAAAAATTGTAAATACTCGGCCGCGGCTATGGTAGCTTTATAGGGATCTGAACGCTCGTCTATATACGAAGTAACGTTTAGTCCATATAATTTACCGGTGGGATACATAAATTGCCAAAGCCCTACGGCACCTGCTCTAGATCGAGCTAAGGGGTTTAGAGCTGATTCAATCACGGCTAAATTTTTTAATTCTAAAGGAATGTTGTAACGATCAAAAACCTCTTCAAACATAGGATAATAAAGGCGCGACAAACCTATAATGCGCGAAAGCAAGGCGCGGCGTCTTATATACATATCAATATAAGGGCGCACCGTGGCGTTATACTGCAAATCAAAAGGAGAAGCGGCATCTAATTTAGCTAAGCGATTTTCATATACAAAGTCGTCAAAGCGCGGAATAGAATCGGGGGCATAACCCAATTTGTTTTTTCCTGAAACGGGCTTGGCATACAGTTTGTCTAGAATTTTTTTAGTGGCCAAGCTATCTAAAGAGGCGGCAATGGGATCGTCTTGCATGGTGGGCTGTTGCGCACAAAGCATATTTGCTAAACAAATAAAAAGGAATATGACGCTCTTTTTTTTCATGCAACCGGTATTAATAAATAGACGCTTCATGTCGCGCTCACAATACTACCTATTTTTATTTAATAAAAGTACTAAATTTTCTTCATTTTTCCAAATTTTTCGACCACTATACCTTAAAAACCGCAACAAATGCCAATATGCCCGATAAAATCTGATTAAAATGCAGCAACAATACAAAAAAATGCGGGCAATAAATATCTTTGCGTTTTTAATAGACTTAAAAAGCATCATGCAAAAAACAGCAGAGCTCCTCATTTCAAATCCATCAGAAGAGGTATATTTAGCTACTCTGAATCTTGTTGCTTTTGCAGAAATAAACAGCCTGAGCGAAAAGCGTGTGATAGAAAAACAGGCTGCTTTGCATGCGGTGCGCTGCTTTTTTAAACATGCGGATATAGAAATTTTATATCACAGCACCGGCAAACCCTATCTTAATAATGGCTGGCACCTTTCTATCTCTCATTCGTACGATTGGATTGTGCTGCTTTTTTCAAACAACAAAAAAGAGGTAGGCATTGATATTGAAAAAATAAGCAACCGAGTGCAAGGCATAAAAGACAAATTTTTATCAGACGCCGAGATACTGGATTTAGCGCAAGCACCCGCCGAGAAATATACGACCTACTGGTGCGCCAAAGAAACGGTATATAAAGCCTTTGGGGTAGAAGGGCTTGTGTTTGGCGATGAAATTTTAATAGAAAACTTTGTGTACCAACCACAAGGAGGAACGATACAAGTGCAAATAAAACGCCCCAACGTAGAAAAAAAATATACATTAGCCTATTCTATTTTTAATGAATACATAATAACCTATACCTTGTGATACCTTCTATATATACCAAAATACATGTAGCAAAAAAGAAACAACAACCACAGTTGGCCGTACTTATCGATCCTGATAAATTTAATTTACAACTGATACACTTAGCCAATCAATGCCGGGTGTCCTATTTTTTTGTAGGAGGCAGCACGCTGGCAAAAGGGGCGGTACACCAAGTAGTTTCTACTATAAAAAAACATTCTAACATTCCTATCATCATTTTTCCGGGCGACGAAACGCAGCTAAGTGCTAAAGCCGAAGCCGTATTATTTCTCTCCTTACTATCCGGCAGAAACCCTGAATATCTGATTGGCAAGCAAGTACAAGCTGCCCCCCTTATTAAAAAAATAAAATTAGAAAGCATTGCTACCGCTTATATTTTGGTAGAAGGAAAAAACACCTCGGCTACACAAAAAGTAACGGGTACGCATCCTTTAAAAAACACAAAAGAAATAGTGCATACAGCCCTTGCTGCCGAGATGTTGGGTTTTAAAACCGTATATTTAGAAGCCGGCAGCGGAGCGCGAAAAAGCGTTTCAACTTCGATAATAAAACAGGTAAAAAAAGTATTGAACATACCGCTTATTGTAGGCGGCGGCATTGACAGCGCAGCCAAGGCACAGCAACTTATCAGTGCAGGAGCCGATATAGTGGTGGTAGGAAATGCCTTAGAAAAAAACCCTTTTTTGTTACCCGAAATAGCTTCGTTGTTTAATAGAAAAAAATAGTATTTGTATGAAAATTGTGGTAATATCTCCTTCAAAAAGCAAAGAAAACGAAATAAGCCAGGCAATACAAATGCTGGAAGCCGGCTTAGGCACCTACCATATAAACAAACCTAAGTACAGCACTAAAAAAATGAAACAATATATAGAAGAAATACCGGAACATTTTCATGATCGTTTGGTGATTCACTCGCACCACAACTTAGCCATTAAGTACCGATTACAAGGGGTGCATTACACTAAAAAACATTTAGAAGGGGGCTTAAAAAATTGGTGGCGCGAAAAACGACTGGCACTATCGGGCTGCTCTTTTGTAAAAACAACTTCGCATGGTAAATTATCTTCTTTGTACGACAAACAAAAAACAAAATTTGATTACGTATTTTTACTTCCCGTTTTTGATTCTATAACCGGGAAATACCAAAGCGGGTTTTATGAAGAAAGCATTATAGCTGCTATACAAAAAACCAAGAAAAAAATAATAGCACGCGGTGGCATTGATATAAACCGAATAGAAAAAATAAAAGAGTTGGGTTTTTATGGTATGGCTTTATATACCTGCCTGTGGAACAACGAAAACCCTTTTGAATCGTATCTAAAAGTAATACACCGTTGCCAAGAATTAAAAATAACCGTTGAATAATGTCCTTTAAAATCATCCTCATAACCCCGGAGCTTTTTTTAGAGCATGAAATAGAGATTCTTATCTCTTTATTCCAAAATGGCTTGCAGCACCTGCACGTACGAAAACCCCAAGCAAGTAAAAGCGAGCTGAAAGCGTACTTACAACAAATTCCAAAAAAATACCACAAAAAAATAGTGATACATACGCAGTATGCTTTAGCCGAAGAGTTGGGCTTAAAAGGCATTCACCTTACAGAAAAAACACGAAAAAAAGCGCACAAGCAAAAAATAATTTCGGCGTCTTTTCATACCATTTCAGATATTTTGCGCAGCAAAAAAAAATACGAATATGTGTTTTTAGGTCCTGTTTTTGATAGCCTCAGTTCCTCAAAAAAACACGGTTCTTTTGGGTTTCAAGAACTGGATAAGCTGTTTCAAAAAAGAAAAAATGTGATGGCTCTTGGCGGCATACAAGCAAGCAACATGAAGCAAATAAAACAAATAGGTTTTGCCGGAGCCGCCATGATAGGTGCTATTTGGCAACACAAACAACCTCTTGCCGCTTTTTTGCAAGTACAGCGAAAAGCCGCTGCTTTTACTTCCGTATAATTTCGGCGCCTAAGGCATTGAGGCGGGTATCAATATGTTGGTAGCCTCTATCTATTTGATTGATATTGAAAATAACACTTTTGCCTTTGGCACTAAGCGCGGCTATTAGCAACGAAACGCCGGCGCGTATATCAGGCGAAGCCATTTGAATAGCTCGTAACTGGGTGCGCCTGTCCAACCCCATAACCACGGCACGATGAGGGTCACTTAAAATAATTTGTGCTCCCATATCAATTAGTTTATCTACAAAAAACAAACGGCTTTCAAACATTTTTTGATGAATAAGCACGTTGCCTCGTGCTTGCGTGGCAGTAACCAAAGCAATGCTTATTAAATCGGGGGTAAAGCCCGGCCAAGGCGCATCAGAAATGGTAAGAATAGAGCCGTCAATAAAGGTATCTATTTCGTAATGTTCTTGTGCGGGTATGTGTAGGTCGTCGCCTTTCAAATTCATTTTTATACCTAAGCGCGTAAACATTTCCGGGATAATCCCTAAGCTGGGGTACGATACGTTTTTTATCGTAATATCCGACTGGGTAACAGCGGCTAAGCCAATAAAAGAGCCTATCTCTATCATATCGGGCAGCAATCGGTGGTTAGTTCCTTTTAAATTTTTTACCCCTTCTATGGTAAGCAGGTTAGAGCCTACCCCGCTAATTTTGGCGCCCATGCGGTTTAGCATGTTGCACAGTTGTTGCAGATATGGTTCGCAGGCGGCGTTGTATATAGTGGTAATGCCTTCGGCTAAAACGGCAGCCATTACAATGTTGGCCGTTCCGGTAACAGAGGCTTCATCTAGCAGCATATAACTGCCGCGCATATTTTTTCCTTCTACTTTAAAAAGTTCGTTTTCGGTATCGTAAATAAATTGAGCCCCTAGTTTTTCAAAACCAAGAAAATGGGTATCTACTCTGCGGCGCCCAATTTTATCGCCTCCGGGCTTGGGCATATAAGCTTTGCCAAAGCGTGCCAGCATAGGGCCTACCAGCATGACAGAGCCGCGCAGGTTGCCCCCTTTTTTCTTAAACTCGGGCGATATAATAAAATCTACATTTACGGCATCGGCCTGAAACGTATATTCTTCGTGGGCTGTTTTTTCTACTTTTACACCTAAGTCGCGCAGCAAATCAATTAGTTTTAAAATGTCAATAATATCCGGGATATTGCCGATAGTAACTTTTTCGGAGGTTAATAGCACGGCGCAAATAACTTGCAGCGCCTCATTTTTAGCGCCTTGCGGAATGATATCGCCTTTTAAATGCTTGCCCCCGTTTACTTCAAAAATCATAGTTTGTTGTATTTATAGCACAAAACTAACAAACGCTTTAGCCTTGCTTTCATACTTTTAAAAAAAGAAGTAACAACAACGAGTTAATTAAAAAAGCAAATACAAAAACCCGTTAAATAGGGGTTTCCTCTTTTATAAAAGAAGCAAGCGCTTGTTTTGCTGATGCTAACACTAAAAAGCTAAATACTTTTTTTGCACTTTAAAAAAAATATAAGAGTTTTGCAGCACAGCACCCTGTATGTTGTGTTGCCGATACCCTTAGCGAAACTAAAAAAATGACGCCAACCAAAACCCCTCCCGATTTTTTTGACATGGTATATCAAGTGGTGCGCTTAATACCCAAAGGCCGTGTTACCTCGTACGGGGCTATTGCCAAGTACTTGGGCGCGGCTAGCTCTTCTCGCTTGGTGGGTTACGCTATGAACGGTGCCCACAGCCAAAAACCAAAAGTACCGGCACACCGGGTAGTAAACAGGCAGGGCTTGCTTACAGGCAAACATCATTTTGCCAGCCCAAACCTCATGCAACAACTTTTAGAAAAAGAAGGCATAAAAATAAAAAACGACCAAATAGTGCATTTTGAAAAGTACTTTTGGGACCCGCAAAAAGAATTGGCTTTGTAATACATGTAAGTTGCACGCTTAAAATTATTTTTTATATTTGCGTGTTAAAAAACACGTTTTATATGAAGAAAATTATACTTTTTTCTTGTTTCTTGTCAGGAATAGCCATTAAAGCACAGGATTTTATTGGTTTTAATCAAAGTAATTACGCCGGCGTTTCAGGTATTTACCTAAACCCCGCCTCTATTGTAGATAGCCGCATGCGTTTTGATATGACTTTGGGCGCTATAGACGTGGGGGCTTACAATAATTTTGTAGGCTTAAAAAGCACCGCTTTAAAAGGTTTTGGCTCCTTTCCGGCTTTTAACGACCCTCATTTCCAACAAAATTACTTAACGGTAAACCCTACCGACCACCAAGAGCGCGTGTTTTCTAAAAGCCGTATTGCAGGGCCTTCTTTTATGATAAACATAAACAGAAAAAATGCTATTGCCTTTGCCATCAGCGAACGCAACTACATCAATGTAGATGGTATTACTAAAGATTTAGCTAATTTGGTATATAACGGGCTTAACTTCCCCTCTTTGCAAAACCAAAATTTGCAAGCTTCTAACGTAAATATACAAACTATGAGCTGGTTGGAGTATGGCTTAACCTACGCCCACGTGTTTAAAGATGATAACGAACACTTTTTTAAAGCCGGCATTACCGTAAAAATGCTGCAAGGCATTCAATCAGCTTACGTGCACATAAAAAACTTTAGCTACAACTTCCCTACCGACTCGCAAGCCACCTTTATGAACTCGGCTGTTAGCTACGGACACTCCAGCAACCTCAACCTCGAAAAAGTAGGATATGGCGGCAACAGCGGTACCGGTATTTTTGATTTTTCGCAATCATACCCCGGCTTTTCTATGGATATAGGAGCCGTATATGAGTGGCGCCCCAACTACAAAGACTATAAATACGATATGGACGGTAAAACCGGTTTATGGCGCCGCGACCAAAACAAATACAAGTTAAAAATAAGCGCCGCCCTTACCGATTTAGGATATATCACCTTTAAAAAAGGACCTACCAGCAACGATTTTACGGCCAACATCAATTATTGGGATTTAAAACATCTAAACCCAAAAGGAGTAGGCTCTATGGATAGTATTTTTAAAGCTAACTTCCCGCAAGGCACTCAATCTTCTACCTATACCGCCCTTACCCCCATGGCCATCAACATATCGGCCGATTACCACTTATGGAAAGATTTTTATGTTAATCTAAACCCAT
This sequence comes from Bacteroidota bacterium, assembly GCA_018267475.1. GTDB lineage: Bacteria > Bacteroidota > Bacteroidia > B-17B0 > Aurantibacillaceae > PALSA-968. Next base: position 35,819 of record JAFDYI010000007.1, read on the forward strand.
ATATCGCTTTTCAATTTAGAAACAGCGCCACCAAAGTACACGACATTAGCAGCATTATTCTTACCCCACGTTGGGATTGGAAATGGTTTGGTGCTTTTATACCCATACAATACAACTTTATTGATGGTTTTAGAGCCGGTTTAGCCCTGCACTTAGGCCCCTTTGCCGTTGGTACCAGCAATATAGCCCCTCTTATTGGGCAAAAAACCATATACGGAGCCGATGTATATGCTATTGTAAAAATACCCGTTCCGTACGGAAAACCAAAAGATAAAGACCACGACGGCGTATCGAACCGAAAAGATAAATGCCCAAAAGAACCCGGTGTGTGGGAATTTATGGGATGCCCCGATAAAGATGGCGACCACGTGCCCGACAGCGAAGACAAATGCCCCACCGTATTTGGTGTAAAAGAATTGCATGGTTGCCCCGATAGAGATGGCGACGGCATTACCGATGCTGATGATGCCTGCCCCGATGATAAAGGCTTAGCCGAGTTTAAAGGTTGCCCCGATAGAGATGGCGATAAAATTATTGACAAAGAAGACGAATGCCCTGATGAGCCCGGTTTAGCCGTATTTATGGGTTGCCCGGATAGAGATAACGACAGCATTCCGGATAAATACGACGAATGCCCCGATGTCCCCGGCCCGAAAGAATACAAAGGCTGCCCCGATAAAGATGGCGATAAAATAGTAGATAAAGACGATAACTGCCCCGATGTACCCGGCCCTGTTGAAAACAAAGGCTGCCCATGGCCCGATACCGATAAAGACGGCGTACTGGATAAAGACGACGACTGCCCTACCGTACCCGGTATTGCTTCGCTAAGAGGATGCCCACCGGCCGTAGTAGTAAAACCAGCCGAGCAAAAAATATTGGAAAAAGCCTTCAAGAGCTTGCAATTTGCTACCGGTAGCGATGTTATTAAAGCCGTATCATACCCCTCGCTTAATGAATTGGCCGGTTTAATGAAAAAACACGAAGGCGACTGGACTCTTAAATTATCCGGACATACAGACAACCAAGGAACGCCGGAATCGAATATGATTTTATCTGAAAAACGTACTAAAGCCGTAGAAAAATACCTGATGAAAAAAGGCGTAAAAGACGATAAAATTACTACCGAATGGTTTGGACAAACACAACCTATTGACAGCAACGATACCCCTCAAGGCCGTCAAAAAAACCGCCGAGTAGAAATGAAAGTACTCTATAAGTAAACAAAAACAAGAAAAAGGGGTTTTTACGTAAAAGCCCCTTTTTTTATACCCCTATGCGACTGCTTAAAAAAAGGAACTGCCTTTTTCCAAAGGTACACTCCATACTTCTAAAATGATTCCATACAAAAGGTGCCCCTTTTTTCTCTCGTATAATTTGCTCTCTCTAAAGAACCTGAGATTTTAACAAACTTAAACAGGTATTCGGCTAAAATATAAGTGTGCGTTTTAAGAAATTGTTACATTTGCAGCCGCTAAAGTATGTTTAATTTAAATCTTTAAAATATGTCAGCACCAACAGCCGCCCCCGTGGCGCACACAGAGAGTATGTTTCATGCCGTTTTAGCCCGCTTAGATGCTGCCGCTAAAGCCATGAATTTGTCGGACGATGTAGCACAAGTACTTCGCTATCCCCAAAAATTAGTAAAAGTATGTTTCCCCGTTACTATGGATAACGGAAGCATGCAAATGTTTGAAGGCTACCGCTGCGTACACTCTACGCACCTAGGCCCCTCCAAGGGAGGTATCCGCTACGCTATGGACGTAAACGAAGACGAAGTAAAAACCCTTGCCGCCTGGATGAGTTTTAAATGTGCTGTAGCCAATCTGCCCTATGGCGGAGGCAAAGGCGGTGTAAAATGCGACCCACGCAAACTAAGCGTAGGCGAATTAGAACGCATAACCCGTGCCTACGCAAAAGCCATGCGCGATGTATTTGGCGTTAATAAAGACGTGCCCGCCCCCGATATGGGTACTAGCGGCCGCGAAATGGCTTGGATTTTAGACGAATTAAATAAAGTACATGGAGAGGACGTTCCGGGGCTGGTTACCGGCAAACCCATCGTATTAGGAGGCTCTTTAGGCCGAGATGCCGCTACCGGACGCGGTGTTATGGTTTCTACCTTTGCAGCCCTAAAAAAAATGGGCCTAGATCCTAAAAAAGTAAGCGTAGCCGTACAAGGTTTTGGTAACGTAGGCTCGCACACTGCTCGTTTATTGCATGAGCATGGAGTAAAAATATGCGCCATAGGCGATCACACCGCCACCTTTTGGAACGAAAAAGGCATTGATATTACGGCAGCCTTGGCTTATGCCAAAAAAAATGGAGGTGTGCTAAAAGGATTTACCGGAGGCACCGAAATAAAAAGCGGCGAACTATTAACCGCTAAAGTAGATGTGCTGATACCTGCCGCCCTACAAAATGTAATCACAGAAGATAATGCGGGCAACATACAAGCCAAACTGATTGTAGAAGGCGCCAACGGCCCCACAACCGCCGAGGCAGATCCTATTTTACAAGACAAAAAAATAATTGTAGTGCCCGATATTTTGGCCAACGGAGGCGGGGTAACCGTTTCTTATTTTGAATGGGTGCAAAACAAAATGGGTTATTACTGGACTGAAAAAGAAGTGAACGAAAAACACGACTTAAGCATGGAAACTGCTTTTGAGCACGTATGGAACAACGCTCAAGAGTTTAAAACCACAATGCGTTTAGGAGCCTACATTACCGCTTTGAAAAAAATAGAACAAGGTGTAAAAATGAAAGGGTTTTATTAAAAATAAAAACCACAAAAAAGCCGCTTTATAAAGCGGCTTTTTTTATACTCAAGTTTTTCGTTACTTTTATCCAAACAAAAAACAGCCTTTTTAATACTGCACGCATGATTACATATTACAAAACTACTTTAACAGCGCTTATTCTTAGTCTTTCGGTTTTTTCGCAAAACAGCAATTTATACCCATCTACCGTAAAACTAGAAACCAAAGTAAAAGACAGTACCTGGCACGCCGTAGCCACTAGCGTAGTGCAGGTAAGCGAAGCCACCAGCGAAATGGCTTTCAGAATGCCTATTCAATCTATTGATACCGATAACCCAAGCGTCGATTCGGCGCTCTCACAAATAAAATCGTTTGTGTATTTGCGTGGCGACTTTCCTATCACAAGTTTAAGTTTTTCTTCAGCAAACAACGAAAACGACAAAGATTATTCGGGCAAAGCGTTTCTTACTATAAACAGCATCACCAAACAAATTGATTATACGGTAGAAGTATATAACTACAACAATAACGGCGATTACAACGTAGGGGTAAACACCTACCAAGTACGCATTGGCTTGTCTTTTGAGTTTGACCCCGAAGATTTTAAACTAAACAACTACTGCAAACCTTTGGTAGATCTTATTAAAATAGAAGTAAGCAATGGTTTTGTAAATAAATTAAATATGGATGGAGAAACTATTTTCAATCAAAATTAAAAATAAAACATGAAAACAAAAGTAAAAACAATCGTTATTTCAATTTTTGTATGCGCCTTAGCCAGCTGTTCTAAATACGGAAATGTGATGCTAAACTACCCGGCGCCCCCTCTAAAAGTATTGCCGCCCGATATTCATTATATGGCGGTTATCAATAGAACCATGCCACCTCTTGAAAGTAAAAAAAACTGGGGCACCCTTCTTGGAAAAATTTGGGAAGGAAAAATATTAGGCTCTGATAAATTAGCTTCAGACGATGCGATAAAAGGAGTGTTTGATAAAATTAACGGGTGGCGTGGCCTTAGCATCGTTATTCCCTCACAAACACGCTATGTAGGCACAGGCACAAACCAAACGCCGGAACCTATGGGCTGGGATTTGGTGAAACAAATTTGCGATAGCAACCGCGCTGATGTGTTATTAGTATTAGAAATGTTTGACCAAAGAAGCAATTTAGTAGGCAACGTTATCAATACCGGTATCAATATGTTAGAACATGGCGGTGGTATGCCATCAGGTATTGGTATGGTACGGGTAAATGTAACGTGTTTTTGGCGCTTGTACGACCCCTTTCAAAAACGCATTATTGATGAGTACGAAACATCTAATTTTGTTGATTTTAATAACGGCGGGGGCGTAGTGCCCATGCCGCCTCCCAATGGTTTGCAACAAGTAGCGCGTGCCGCCGGCGTAGAATATATACAGCGTTTTTTGCCCTCATTTTATCGCGTAAGCCGCACGATGTATAAAAGAGGAAGAGGAAAACGGCAGCAGTTTTTGGCGGCTTTCCGTCACTCAGAAGTAGCCGATTGGCAAGGAGCCCTGCCTATTTGGCAACAGTTAGCGCAAAATTGCAGGCGCGTAAATGCAGGGCGGGCCTGCTTAGATATAGCGGTAGCTTACGAGGTGTTGGGCGATATTAACGAGGCCATGAAATGGGCTAGCAAAGGCTACGAAGATTACCGGAATAAAATTTGTAGAGATTATAGAAATACGTTAGCTTATCGTTTAAAATTAGGGTATTAAAAAACACATGATGGAAGAAATTATCGCATTTTTAAAAAAAATAAAAAAGAACAACCATAAAGAGTGGTTTGATAAACACAAAGCACATTACACAGAAGCTAAAGAAATATACGAGCAAATAGTACAACAAATAATAGCCGCCAACACTCACTTTGACAAAGCGCTTTTGGGGTTAGAAGCAAAACAAACTACCTTTAGAATTTATAAAGACGTACGTTTTTCTAAAGATAAAACACCCTACAAAACAAACTTTGGTGCCAGTATAAACCCCGGTGGAAAAAAAGCCGACGTCCCGGGATACTACATACATATAGAACCCGGCAATTCTTTTATAGGCGGCGGCTGTTGGATGCCGCAACCTGATAAGCTGCAAGCCATAAGGCAAGAAATAGATTACAACTTAAACCTCTTTCAGAAAATACTATCCAACCACGATTTTAAAAAATACTTTCCTGGTTTAAGTAAAGAGGGCAAGCTGGCACGCCCGCCCAAAGGCTATGAAAAAGAAAACCCGGCTATCGAATTTTTAAAACACAAAAACTTTGTGGTAATACATTCTATAAAAGACGAGGTGCTGCTAAGCAAAAACTTTGTTTCTTACACAGCCAAAGCCTGCCAAGCTATGTATCCTTTTGTTTCTTTTTTGCGCGAGGCAAGTGCATCTGAAAAATGATTCCGCGCTTGGTAGTTTATAGAGAAATTGACCTACAAAAAAATAGTTCCTTTTGTTTTTTATAAACGGTGGTCGTTTTTTCGTTGAAAAAACAAAAAGGTCTTTCTATTTTACCTTTGTATTATCTCAGTAAGGTTACCGTACCCGAATACGAGTGCCCTTTGTGGTCTGCAGTTCGTATGCTAATACGCCAAGCATATACATCGGTTTGCAGGGCGCTTCCGTGGTTATGCAAAGCCCCATTCCAGCCCTCGGTTATATCCTTACTGGTAAATACTTGGTTTCCCCATCGGTCGTATATGTATATCACATAATCAGAAACACCTTCGCCCATAGCTTTAAACACTTCGTTTTTTCCATCTCCGTTAGGAGTAAAAGCATTAGGAACGTATAAGGCAAAATCATTTTCTATCACTACCGTACGAACGGCTGTATCGGCGCAGCCGTTTTTAGAGGTAACAATTAAAGAAACCTCGTGCGGGCCTGGGTTTTGATACAAATGTTGGGGACTTAACTGGTTAGAAATACTGGCATCACCTAAAGTATCACCAAAATTCCAGGTGTAGGTAAGAGGCCCACCCATTACATTATACGATTGGTTTTGAAACGTTACATTAGGTGCTAAAATAGTTACCGGTTTGGGTTCATAATCAAATTCGGCTTTGGGTATGGCGTACGTAATAATACGCGCCCAAGCTGTGTTTTGACAGCCGTTGGCATCGGTATAAAGCACTTTTACATTTCCGGTTCCGGGCACCTTATAACATACCGTTGGCGAAATACCTGTGGCGGTGCCGCCGTTAGGATATGTCCACATATAAGCATTGTTTGCAGCAGGTGGCGTATTGCTGTTTACAGTATAGGTAGCACACTGCGGTACGCAGCCCTTTACCGTGTCGGGGCTTATGCTTACCACGGGCAATGCGTTTACTATCAAACTCACCGTTCCTGAGTTGCTGCAACCATTAGCATCGGTGCCGGTAACGGTGTAAGAAATAGGGGTGGTATTGAAAGGAGTAACATATACCGGGTTACCCGCGGTAGCACTTAAACCTGTGGCGGGGCTCCACGCATAACTACCGGTAGCGCCTGCGCCCGCAGCATTAAGCATGCCCGACAAACCAATACAAACCGGTGCCGTAGTAGCGGTAATAGTAGGTAGTGGATTAACCGTAGCCGTAAAAGTGCCTGCGTTTACACAACCATTAGCATCTGTAACAATCATGCTAAGCATGGTGCTGCCTGCTTGTGTGGCAGCCATAGTAATGGGTAGCGTTGCGGTGTTGAACGGAATTGCCGGTATGCTGTAATTAGCAAAAGTAGCCGGACTAACCGTAATAGAAAGAGTATTGCCTATACAAACAGGAGGGGCTAAAACAGTAAAAGTGGGTAACGGATTGATAGTGAGCAGCGCTGTGCTGTTGTTCACGCAACCGTTGGCATCGGTACCGGAAACCGTATAAACGGTAGTAGCTGAGGGGCTTGCGGTAGGGTTAGCCACATTCGGATTATTCAAGTTAGCAGTGGGCACCCATGAATAGGTGTTAGCTCCGGTAGCACCAATTGCAGTGCCGGTGCCGCCCGCACACATAGAACCCGGTGTAGTAGTTAAAGTAGGCAAGGCGTTTACAGTTACCGTAGTGGTAGCGGTAGTAGTACAGGTACCCACACCTCCGGTAATAAAATAGGGTGTAGTACTATTAGGCACAACCGTTACCGTAGAAACCGCGCCATTGGTTATAGCAAAAGTATTGGTAGCCACTCCGGAACTCCATAAATAAGAAGTAGCTCCATTGGCTGTAAGAGTGGCCGTTTGCTGCCCTATACATATAGTAGCTGTATTTACTGTAATGGTAGGGTTGGCTAATACGGTGATAGTAGCCGTACTTTGCGCGATACAGGCGCCTGCACCACTAGATACGGTATAAATAGTGGTACTGGCAGGACTTTTAGTAACCGAAGCCGTGTTTTCACCTGTATTCCAAGTGTAAGTGGCCGCACCAGACGCTGTTAATACCCCTGAATTTCCTTGACATATTGTAGTAGAGCTTACTACCGGCGGCACGTTAGGATTGACTACTACACTGGTTGTAGCTACACAAGTAACGGTTCCTCCCGTAGTACCCGTTACGCTATAAGTGCCCGCCATAGCAGCCGTAGCACCCGATATGATAGGATTGGCACTGGTAGAAGTAAACCCATTAGGCCCCGTCCAGTTATAGGTGGTGGCGGTAGTGTTGGTAGTAGCTGCGTTTAAGCTAATGGTTTGCCCTGTGCAATAAGGGCCTGTATTGGCCGCTGTTACCCCACAGTTAACAATGTTACAGTTGGTGGAACCCGTGCCTCCGGTTTGGCTAAACACAATGTGCCCGGTCTGACCGGAGAAATTGGTTAATAAAAGGATATAAAACTGCCCGGCAATGGCGTTGTTTATAGTGCATGTTTCGGTAGCTGAGGCAGAATAGCTACAATCCACCGAGCTGCTAGGCACCACGGGGCAACCGGCAGCTAAGCTGGTGAAAGGCCCCCAGCAGGCAAAATCCACATCTATAAGGCTGCCCGAAGTAGAGCCTGTGCCGGCATACTGTGCAATAGAAATACTTATATTACCCGAGTTGGCTATTTGTAAATAATACCAAGATGGGTTGGGAGTAGAATACAAACAATTCATTTGCCCCATAGAAGGTACGCCTGTACTGTTAGGAAAATCGTAGGTGGTGCCGGTGCAAAAAGGGTTGGCTGTACCGCAAGAGGCTCCTCCCATAGGGCTTGGCGGAAGCGGGGCAGGTCCTCTACCCACCGTAGCCGTAAAGCCGTCTTGTTTTTGGTAGCTATCACTTGTATATACCAACGTTAAAGAAGCACCGCTGGCTTTGACAACGGTAGGGCGTATGCCCCCTGTATAAGCGCCTATCAATCGGGCGGAAGGGCTGGCTCCATCAAAAATGTAAAGCACATCAAATTGGTTTTCTAAAGAAAAAGAAGAGAAACTCAAATAAGGACTTTCGTTATTATCAGACGTGATGGTTTGCATCCATGATTGATTAGAAGCATCATCTTGATGTATTAAATCTTCAAAATGGGTTATCGTTTTTTTAGGGGTATAAAAGGCGTTCGTGGTTTGCGTTTTATTTGCTCCTAACACTTCAAAAAGATAGGTATCGGCCGACATTTTTAAGGATACCCCATCTGAATGCTGCGCCACTATAGGTGCAAGAGGTTTTCCGTACTTTTGATACAATTCTTGTGCTGAGTATAATTGTAAAGAAACGCTTGTGCCCTCAATAGGAAGCGTGCGGCGCTCATCTAAATAGCGAAGCTCATCTAAAGCCAAATGCTGTATGGCTTTATCAAACGCTAAAGTGGATACACCTTGAGGGGCTATAAATTCATAATGAGCCTTATATACTCCCTGCTGAGAAAAACTGCTTGCCCAAGCAAACACAAACAAAAGGAAAAAAATCTTTTTCATGACATTCTGTATTTTAACACAAATTTAACCCTTTATTCTTAATAAAGAAAAAAAATTACGCCAAAAGCGCATTTTTAACATATTAAAATACAAAATAGTACCTTTGTAGCGTATGTTGCTTCGTATAAACCCCGATAAAATGAACGCGCCGGATATATATCAAGCCGTAGAATTATTGAAAAATGGCGGGGTGCTGGTGTATCCTACTGACTCTGTATATGCTATGGGTTGCAGCAGCAACAGTCCAAAAGCCATAGAAAAAATGTGTCGTATAAAAAAAACACGCCCCGAGCATATTCATTTGTCTTTGGTTTGCGCCGATTTGAGTCAGCTAAGTCATTACACCAAACCCTTATCCAACAACACGTTTCGTTTAATGAAAAAAGCACTACCGGGGCCATACACCTTTATTTTGCAAGCTTCCCACAGTGTGCCTAAGATATTTTTAAAACAAAACAAAAAAACCATTGGTATTCGGGTACCACAGCACGCCATCTGCAAAGAGCTTATTACCCAATTAGGTTGCCCGCTGCTTTCTACTTCTTTACACAACCAAGAGGACGAGATAACCGATTATTTTACCGACCCTGATTTAATATACAATCAATATCAAAACACCGTAGATGCCGTTATTGACGGAGGCTTTGGTAATTTATATCCCACAACGGTATTAGATTGTACGCACGAAGATGAGGAACCCATTGTGCTGCGCGAAGGCTTGGGCAGTTTAACTATTTTAGGTTAGGTGTATAAACTCCACCTATATTTCTGAATACGAACAAGCAAGTAAGTATATAAAAAAAGCCTGCTTGTGTCAAGCAGACTTTTTTACATAAACCAAAATATAAAACAAAAACTATTTCTTTTTAGAATAGCGAGTGCGGAATTTATCTACGCGACCTGCTGTATCTACCAACTTGTGTTTGCCGGTATAAAAAGGATGCGAGGTATTTGAAATCTCTAATTTTATTAAAGGGTATTCGTTGCCGTCTTCCCATTTTATGGTATCTTTTGTATCGGCACAAGAGCGGGTTAAAAAAGTATAATCGTTTGACATGTCTTTAAAAACACACATTCTGTAGCTTTCGGGATGGATATCTTTTTTCATAACTTAAAATTTTTGGACTGCAAAGCTACTGCTTTTTTTGATACCCGCAAGCATTTTTTTTAAAAGAACCTCTTTTAAAGATTTTATCAAGCAAGGTAAATGATTACATTTGCAGCCTATGAGAAAAATCTTTTTTCTTTTTTTATTTCCCTTTTTTATTGTAAGTTGTTCAAATTCAAACAATAAAGAGAAAGATACCCCTAAAGCAGAAAAAAAAGACAGCTTGAACGACGAACTTCACTCGGCAGGCATAAAAACCTTAAACGAGCAACTAAAAACAAGCCCAAACAACCCTCATTTGTATTACCAAAGAGGGCTGCTGTATTTGGGTTTTAAAGATTTTGAAGCCGCCGAAGCCGATGCCCTTCGCGCCTTAAAGATAGACAGCCTGAGCAACGACAGCTTTTACATCTTACTTACCAATGCCTATTTCTATGCCGGCAAAACCCGATTAGCCAAAGAAACCTTAGACCGCTGCATAAAAAATATAGAAAACGCCACACAAGCCTACCTGCGCCTGGCCGAAATTTTCTTTTATGTAAAGAAGTATCAAGAATGTATTACGAACGTAAACAAAGCCTTAAAAATAAATCCCAACTTAGCGATAGGATACTTTATAAAAGGGATGTGCTACAAAGAAAGCGGCGACACCTCGGTAGCGCTTAGCAGTTTTCAAACTGCCTGCGAGCAAGACGATCAGTACTACGATGCCTTTGTAGAAACCGGTCGCCTTTTAGCCGCCAAGCACAACCCCTTGTGCATCGAATACTTTAACAAAGCCCTAAAAATAAATCAAACGGCCGAGGTTGTTTATTTTGTGGCTAAATTTTTTCAAGACAGCAAACGCATTCCGCAAGCCATTGATGCCTACAACAAGCTTTTAAGTATAGAACCTAAAAACCAAAACGCTTTATATAATATGGGCGTAATACACTACATTTATTTAAAAGATATAAATAAAGCCAAAGGTTACTTCACACAGGCTATTGATGCTAATGCCGAATATGCAGATGCCTACTTAGCGCGCGGTATATGCTACGAGGACCAAAACAACCTAAGCGAAGCCGAGGCCGACTATAAAATGGCTACCCAAAACAGAACCAACTACGAAGCCGCTATCATGCGCCTAAACGCTCTATTAGAAAAAAGAAAAGGAAAGTAATTTTTAACATTTCTTTTTCTTCTTAATGTATGCACAGCCGTAAAAATTAGTATTTTTAGCCCCTACTTTATGACGATTAACAAGGAAGATAAAATACTTATTATTGGTGCGGGCGGGCAAATAGGCGTTGAACTGTTAGAATATCTTAATTCATTATACGGCTCCTCTAATGTAGTAGCTGCCGACCTAAAACCATCTGATGCTTTTGCCCAAAATCCTTTTGAAATACTAGATGTATTAGATAAAAATGCCCTCATCAATGTAGTAAAAAAGCACGACATCAAGCAAGTGTATTTATTAGCCGCCCTACTATCAGCTACCGCCGAAAAAAACCCACTGTACGGCTGGCAACTTAATATGCAAGGTCTTTTTAATATACTTGATTTAGCTAAAGAAAAACAAATACAAAAAGTATATTGGCCCAGTTCTATTGCCGCCTTTGGCACCACCACGCCGCGCCAAAACACGCCTCAATACACCGTTATGGAACCCACCACCGTATATGGTATAAGCAAGCAGGCAGGAGAGCGCTGGTGCGAGTACTACCACCTAAAATACGGGGTAGATGTACGCAGCTTGCGCTACCCGGGTTTAATCAGCTACAAATCGGCACCGGGTGGCGGCACTACCGACTACGCCGTGCATATCTTTCACGAAGCTCTGAAGCACAAAAAATACGAATGTTTTTTATCGGAATATACTACCTTACCTATGATGTATATGCCCGATGCCATAAAAGCCACGGCAGAAATAATGCACGCACCCGCCGAACAAATAAAAATAAGAGGCGCCTACAACGTAGCAGCCTTTAGCTTTAACCCTAAAGAAATAGCCAACGAAATACAAAAACACATTCCGGAGTTTAGCATCAGCTATAATCCTGATTTTAGACAAGAAATAGCCAACACCTGGCCGCAAAGCATAAACGATGCCGAAGCCCGCCAACACTGGCACTGGCAGCATCAATACCAGCTACCTCAAATGGTAACCGATATGCTGAAAAACCTAAAAAAATAAATGAAACTTTTTATACAAAAACACGTACAAACTAAGGAAAAACGCAACATTTAATAATGAACAATAATGAACGAAATGTTAAAAAAATCTGAACTTCATCTACAAAAAGGTAGTATACGTCTAATTGTTTTGTAATATGAAAAAAAAGTTATATATCTTTGTATTAAATTTCAGCATCATGCGATTAAATCTAAGATGGATATTATTGTTTTTTGTTTTTAGTTTTGGCTACGCCCAGCCACAATCCTTTGAATTAGACCCTTCCAACGGAAAAGATTCTATAAACATTATTGATTTTAGCGGCCTAAAACAAGGGCGCTGGATTATTTTTGGAAAAAGCAAACCCAACACCTGCTACCAACCCACCGCTAAAGTAGAAGAAGGAAAATACGCCGACAATAAAAAAAGCGGTATTTGGAAAGAGTATTTCTGCAACGGAAATACTAAAAGCAAAATAACCTTTCAAAACGGCCGTCAAGATGGTTATGCCATTTTATACCATGATAACGGAAAAGTGTCGGAAGAAGGCGTTTGGAAAACTAACAAATGGGTAGGCAACTACAAACTATACTACGATAACGGGCAAGTACAGCAAGAGTTTAACTTTAACCCCAGCGGCAAACGCGAAGGACCTCAAAAATACTATTACGAAGATGGGCAAGTGCAAATAACCGGCAACTGGCAAGGTGGTAAAGAAAGCGGGCAAGTTACCGAATACTACCCAACCGGAGAAGTAAAGAAAACGGTAAACTACAACAACGGCGATGCTGATGTAGCCTCTATAAAAGAATTCCAGGCTAAAAAACCGGTAAAAGAACAACCTGTAGTAGCCGACAACAGCAAAAAAGTAATGGTAGATAAAACCGAAACCATGCAAGATCCTAATGCAAAAATATCCAACGTGCTGAATGGGCAACACGTGCTGTATAACAGAAACCGTCAAAAAACAAAAGACGGTATTTTTAAAGACAATCGTTTTATGGACGGCAAAAACTATATTTACAGCCCTGATGGCATCTTGCTTCGCATAGAAATCTATAAAAACGGAAGCTATGCAGGCGACTCTCAAATAGATAATTAACCGCTGGTTTTTGTTTAAGCCCCTTTTGTAAAGTAATTGCTAAAAAGAAGCCTTTGTTTGAAACAAATCAAGCAAATAGTACTACTTTTACCGCATAAATTTTTACATGAAAACACATTTTTTATTAGCTGCTATGGCGGCATCTGCGGTAAGTTTCTCTCAAGTAATTACAGATACTACCAAAGCCCCCGAAAACTGGTTTAACTTAGACCCATACCTAAACAAAGTAAACGGTGTGGGAGCCGAGCGTGCCTATAACGAATTGCTAAAAGGAAAAAAATCGACTACCGTAATTGTAGGAGTAATAGATAGCGGTGTGGATTTTAACCACGAAGACCTAAAAGACGTAATGTGGGCAAACCCAAAAGAAATAGCAGGCAACGGTATTGACGATGATAAAAACGGATATATAGACGATATACACGGCTGGAATTTTTTAGGGGGTAAAGACGGAAAAAATGTAGAAAAAGAAAACTTAGAACTTACCCGCCTGTATCGCGAACTAAAAAAGAAATACGATGGCAAAGACGAAACAAGCATAGCCAAAGCCGATAAAAAAGAATTTGAACAATACAAAAAAGTAAAAACCGCTTACGAAAACAAACTGATGGAAGCTAAGATGGGCGCTACCCAATACAGCTACATTAAACAAACGCTGCAAAATGTAAATACACGCGCCAAACAACAATTTGGCACCGATACCGTAAAAATGGTGCAACTAAAAAAATATACCGCTTCCGATAAAAAAGAAGACGGCATGGTACAACTTATTTTAATGCGCGACTCGTCGGGTACACTCAATCACCTTTTAGACCAACTAAAAGAAGCCGACAAATACTTTAGCGACCAAACCGAATACAATTTAAATTTGGATTTTGACCCACGCAGCATAATAGGCGACAATTACCAAAATGCAGAAGAAAAAAACTACGGTAACCCCGATTGCAACGGGCCAAACAGTTTGCACGGCACACACGTAGCCGGTATTATAGGCGCTAACCGCACCAACAATATAGGTATAAAAGGAGTGGCAGACAACGTACGCATCATGTCGGTACGTGCCGTACCCGATGGAGACGAGCGCGATAAAGACGTGGCCAACGCCATCATATACGCTGTGGATAATGGAGCCAAAGTAATAAACATGAGCTTTGGAAAAACATTTCCCTACAATAAAGCCATCGTAGATAAAGCCGTAAAATACGCTGAAAGCAAAGACGTACTTTTAATACACGCTGCCGGCAACGACGGAGTAGATGTGGACAAAAATATTTTTTATCCATGCCGCCAATTTGAAAATGGAAAAAAAGCCAACAACTGGATAGAAGTAGGCGCCCTAAATTGGCAAAAAGGCGTTAAAATACCCGCCAACTTTTCTAACTACGGCAAAAAAACAGTTGATTTATTTGCGCCCGGCGTGGACATATACTCTACCAAAAACGGTGGTGGCTACCTAAACGAAAGCGGCACCAGCATGGCATCGCCGGTAACAGCGGGTGTGGCTGCGGTTATACGCTCGTACTTTCCAAACCTTACTGCTAAACAAGTAAAAAAGATTTTAGAAAAATCGGTAGTAAAAGACTATAAAAGCAATCCGGTAAATAAACCCGGCCGTAGCGAAGAAACGGGCAAAGATAAAACAAAGTTTAGCGACCTATCTGTTACAGGCGGCGTCGTAAGTTTATATAACGCTGTTTTGTTAGCCGAAAAAATGAGCAAGTAATTATATGAAGCACCTTCGTTTTTGGTATTTTACTTTTTTTTTACTCTGCCTGAGTTCTTTTATGTATGGGCAACGCAACGAAAAAGGAAAAAACATACAAACCATAAACGGAAAAAAATACTACCTGCATAAAGTTGAAAAAGGACAAAGCCTCTACGGCATCGCTAAAATGTATGATAGCGACTTAAACACCCTGATTGTAGAAAATCCGGAAGCTATTGACGGAATTAAATCGGGGCAAGAACTAAAAATACCGGTAGAAAAACGAAGCGAACAAAATCAACCCTCTCTTAAAGACTACGAAGAATACCTTACCCATAAGGTAAGTAAGGGTGAAACCATTTACGGCATCTGTCACAGGTATCAAATTACCGAACAGCAACTTACACAGCTTAATCCCAATATAAAAAACGGATTAAAAGAAAATACGGTGTTAAAAATAAAAGAGAAAAACGAAGCGGTGGCCGCTAAAGAAAACACCCCTCATAGCAATATCAACAGCAACCCAACCCATCCTCCCCACCCTGTCCAAGAACCCGAAAAAAAACCGGAACCAAAAGAAGAAGAGGAAACAAACCCGAAAGAAAATACAGAGCCGATTGAACTGACAAACAAACAGAAAAAAAACAAATATACCGTAGCCCTGTTTTTACCTTTTATGTTTTCAAGCGAACTTAATGTAGATGAATTAGTAAGCAATAAACAAGATTTTCCAATAGCGCAGCAGTTAGCCTTAGATACCTATGAAGGATTAAAGCAAGCCGCCGACTCCTTGGCCACCTCCGATTTTTCTATTGAGTTTAAACTATACGATATAGCCGAAAGAGACTCCGCTTCTTTATTAAAAATGGTACAAACCCATGATTTTCAACATATAGATTTAATTATAGGCCCCTTGTACAACGCTCCTTTTAAATTTATTGCCGGCGAAGCAAAAAAATACCAAATACCTTGCGTATCGCCCTTTACACAACAAAATAAAATTTTATTCAATAATGTTTTTACCAGCAAAGTAATAGCCTCTAACAATACTTTATTAGAAGGCTTAGCTGCGTTTTGTGCCGACTCTATGCGCCAACAACAAGTGGTTTTAATAAACAGCGGCCATGCAAAAGATGCCCCTAATGTAGCCCTATTTAAAGAGTACTACAACAAACAAAGTCGCGATACCCTTACCGAGGCGCGGGGCATTGCCGGCGCAAAAGCCACATACAAAGCAGAAAAAACAACCTACTACATTGTGCCAACCGAAAACGAAGTTTTTATCAGCGACTTCCTGACGCAACTAAACGTATTTGCCAACAAAAAAGAAAACATCTGCGTAATAGGATTAAAAAAATGGGTTAATTACGACAACCTGGATTTGGAATACTTTAATAAATTCAAATTTACCTATGCTACTACTCACTTTATAGAAAACGAACACCCTTTCATAAAAAAAATGAACGCAGCCTATCTTCAAAAATACAACACCAACGCCGAAGACTATTACTACTTGGCTGCCGATATAGGTTTATACTATTTTAATTTACTGAAACAAGTAGGCAGCGCTTTTAGCGTATCTTTAGAGGATATGTCCAAAAAAGGCACCTGCTTAAATTACCGTTTTATTCACCCAAACAACGATACCGGTTTCGAAAACAAAGCCATACAAATTATTCGATATAGCGATTACACGTTAAAAAAAATAAACTAATGCCCTCAAAAGAAAACATAAGCGAGTGGTTACAAACTTTACAAAAAAGCATTTGTACCGCGCTGGAACAAGTGGAGGAAGACGCCGTTTTTTCTACCGAACCTTGGCAACGCCCCGAAGGCGGAGGGGGCATTACCCGTGTCATACAAAACGGGGCTGTATTGGAAAAAGGAGGCGTTAATTTTTCGGCAGTACAAGGCCCCGCACCGGCCTTTTTATTTGCAGAAAAAGAGCACAGTCTGCAACCTTCTCATCAACAAAACAAAGCTACTTTTTATGCTGCCGGCGTATCTATTGTGCTGCACCCCAAAAACCCTTGGGTTCCTATTATACACATGAATATACGCTACTTTGAAATGAGTACCGGCGTATATTGGTTGGGCGGCGGTATTGATTTAACCCCCCATTACATCAATAAAAACGATGCGGTATTTTTTCACCAAACATTAAAAGCAGCATGCGATAAACATCACAAAGACTATTATCAAAAGTTTAAAAAATGGGCTGATGATTATTTTTACATCACGCACCGCAATGAAACACGGGGTATAGGCGGCATTTTCTTTGATAGGATGAATCACTCTGAGGATATGAGTTTTGAAAAAAACCTGGCTTTTTGGAAAGAGATAGGCAATACCTTTGCCCCTTTGTATGTAGAGTTGATACAACGCAACAAAGAAAAAAAATATACAGAAAATGAAATCAACTGGCAGCGGATACGCCGCAGCCGCTATGCCGAATTTAATTTAGTGTATGATAAAGGCACCAAATTTGGTTTAGAAACCAACGGCCGTATAGAAAGTATTTTGATGAGCCTGCCCCCACTGGCCGCCTGGCACTATAACTACAAGCCGGCGCCCAACAGTGCCGAAGCCCAAACCCAAGCACTTCTGAAAAAAGAGATGGATTGGATAAACCCTTCTTTTTAAGATAAAAAGGAGGGATTTTTTCTGTTTTTTCCAAAAAAAATGCTACCTTCGCCCCCCTTTTTGTTATGGAATCGAAAGTACGTTTTTTTGCAGGCAGCAGCTCTAAAGAATTAGCAGGTAAAATAGCCGCCTCTTATGGCACCTCTTTAGGCGAAGTAAAGCTTATTCGCTTTAGCGATGGAGAAATTCAACTCTCTTTTGAAGAAAGCGTGCGCGGGCAAAAAGTTTTTTTAGTACAATCTACCATGCCCCCTGCTGAAAACTTGATGGAGCTACTGCTTATGATTGATGCTGCCAAGCGCGCCTCAGCACGCGAAATTGTAGCGGTAATACCCTACTTTGGCTATGCCCGTCAAGATAGAAAAGACCAACCCCGTGTAGCTATTGGCGCTAAGCTGGTAGCCGATATGCTGGCCGTAGCCGGTGCCACCCGCGTGATTACTATGGATTTGCATGCCGACCAAATACAAGGCTTTTTTGATGTACCCGTTGACCACCTATACGCCTCTACCGTGTTTATGCCTTACATTCAAAATTTGCAATTGGCCAACGTTACCATTGCTGCGCCCGATATGGGAGGCAGCAAACGAGCCAACGCCTACGCCAAATATCTTAAAAGCGAAATTGTTATTTGCTACAAACAACGTACTAAAGCCAATGTAGTGGACCACATGACCGCCATAGGCGAAATAGAAGGAAAAAACATTGTTTTAGTAGATGATTTGGTGGACACAGGCGGAACCCTGTGCAAAGCCGCTGATATGATGATAGAACGAGGTGCCCTAAGCGTACGCGCTATATGCACACACGGCGTTTTATCAGGCAAAGCACAAGAAAACATTGAGAACTCTAAATTAGCCGAGCTTATTGTAACCGATACCATACCGCAGCACACACACAGTAAAAAAATAAAAGTAGTTTCTATTGCCGATTTGTTTGCTAAGGTTATCTACAATATAGAGCATTTAGAGTCTATTAGTTCTAATTTTATCGTATAAATAATACTCGCAAAACCAATAAAATAAACGAATGTGGCAAAAGTAAGCGAGGCTTTTAAAACATTCACAACAAAAAAATAACTAAAAAAATGAAAGTAGTTACATTGAGCGGTTCGCCACGTGCGAACGTAGGGAAAGTAAACGCAACCGAATTGCGCAAAACAGGTAAAATACCTTGTGTGCTTTACGGTGGCAAAGAACAAATGCACTTTAGCGCTGATGAGCGCGACTTTAAACACATTATCTACACACCGGAAGTGTGCTTTGTGGAAATTGACGTAAACGGAAAAAAAACAAAAGCCATATTGCAAGAAGCGCAATACCACCGTATTACCGATAAACTGATTCATGCTGACTTTTTAGAAATTACAGAAGGAAAACACGTAGTAATGAATATCCCTGTAAAACTGCATGGACAAAGCGAAGGCGTAAAAGCAGGCGGAAAATTAAATTTTAAACAACGCATGCTAAAAGCGAAAGCTATGGCCAATAAAATGCCTCGCCAGGTAGATTTGAATATTGAAACCCTTACCGTTGGCAAATCTATTGCGGTAGGCGATATTAAAATAGACGGCGTAGAGTTTTTAAACCCTAAAAACATCAGCGTAGTATCCGTAAATATGTCGCGCAACGTGGCTGAAGAAGCTGCGCCTGCCGCTGCTGCTGCCGCACCGGCTGCCGCTGCCGCCGCAAAACCGGCTGATGCTGCTGCAAAACCGGCTGCAAAAAAATAAACGGAACACGATACCTCTAAAAAGTCCGTTTATAGCAAACGGACTTTTATTTTGCCCTGATGTTGGAATTGGTAGACAAGCACGTTTGAGGGGCGTGTGCCGCAAGGCGTAGGGGTTCAAGTCCCCTTCAGGGTACTAGGCCGGTCTTATCTTCAAAATTTGATAAGACCGGCTTTTTTATTTCCCCTGAATCATTTGATAATTGCGAAGTTAGCTCGATGACCGAATTTATTTCCTCGGTTCGATAATGCTCAATTTTCACGTCATAGACTACTCCTTGCGGAAACAGCGTATTTTGAAAAGTTTGTTTTTGGTAGTAATCGCCACAAGCCCACGCTGACGGGAGGTTACAGGCTAATCTCGATGTAAAATCGATCAATTCTTTAGGGTTCGATAATTTTTGGTCGAGCTTTTCGTAAGCCTTCACCAAGTCCTCTTTTTGCTTGGCAAAAATCACCGAAAATTCTTGGTAAATATCAAAAGCTACCTTGCCTATTGCGTGGTTCTTTCTTAAAGTAAAGAACTCTTCATCTATCGCATTAATTTGCAGGGAAAGGGCTTTTTTCTCGCTCGTGTTCGCTTCCGTGCAGAAATCCCACACATAATGCAAATGGGCTTTTAAAGGCTCCATGTGGAGGTTTTCTACCGAATATTTCTTTAAGAATTCTTGGAACTTATCGTGCATAATTTTTATGCTTCGGTTGATCCCTATTCCAATCTTGTTTACCTTATAATAATAAAGTCCTTTCTTTTTTACTAAATACCCTGTATAAGGATAACCTGTGTCTGCATCTTTTACAAAGACTTTTAAGGGTAAGTTATCATTGGCTTTGTTGACCTTAAATCCGGCAGTAGTTTTTAATTCGTTGGCTTTTAAGAATAATTCTTCACTGATTAATGCAGGGTGCTTGCCTTTTACTAATTCTCCGTTAAGTAAATTATGTGACATCTTTCCGCAATAAAACGGATTCTTGAAAATTTCAGCCAGCGTTTGTTTGGGAACTGTTAGTCCTCGCACTTTTAATCGCTCAATGATTTGTTCTATCGTCATGCCGATAGCTCGGTATTCAAAGGCTTCTTTGATTAACTCTCCTTTTTCATTGATGATAATGGTTTGTGTTGGCGCACCTTTTACAAATTCATAACCAGTAGGTGCGTTTCCTATCCATTCTCCTCTCAATAATTTTTCACGCATGCCATCAATGGTTTTTTGTCTGCGTAAATCGTTATCGTATTTACTAAAGATGAACTGAATGTTTTGTTGCAATGCTCCTGCATGCGAGTTGGTATCTATTGGCTGAGTAACCGCCATAATATTGATGCCCACTTTCTTTAAGACACTATCCCCCAAAGAATGTAAATTAAAAAGATAGGTTTTTTGTTTAAATTCTAAGTCTTTCTGCAAATATAATCATAAATTGGTTTAGTACTATCCCCCAATTTCTGATATGTAGTGT
>JAFDYI010000008.1:0-42788 GCA_018267475.1 Bacteroidota bacterium
CTTCTAAAGAAAGTATAAAAAAAAAGAAACTAGGCGCTTCGGCTCCGCTCAGCGCCTGTTGTAAAAAATAAAAAATCAAGGCTGTATAAAAATGTTTTTTTAACGGCTTTCAGACCAAAGACATAAAAAACCTTTTATTCCTCCTTTTTTACCGTACCCGCTGCCTCTACCACCAGTACTATTTCGCCTTTTACGTTTTTAGACGAAAAATAAGTTAGCAATTCCTGCAGGGTTCCCCGTTTGTTTTCTTCGTATATTTTTGACAACTCGCGCGATACCGATGCTTTTCTATCAGCGCCTAAGGCATTTTTTAATTCCTCCAACAGCTTTACCAAACGGTACGGCGATTCGTACAAGATAAAAGTGCGCGTTTCGGTTTGCAGCATTTTTAACTTTGTGGCACGTCCTTTTTTTTGCGGAAGAAAGCCATAAAAAACAAAGGTATCGCAAGGGAAACCGCTGTTTACCAGTGCCGGTACAAAAGCCGTAGCCCCCGGCAAGGTTTCTACTGCTATGTCGTTTTCAATACAGGCACGCACCAGCAAAAAACCCGGATCGCTGATGGCGGGCGTACCCGCATCGCTTACCAAAGCCACATTTTTAGAGCTTTGCAGCAAAGCCAGTATCTCGGGCAGCACTTTATGCTCATTATGTTGGTGGTAGGCTTTTAGCGGTTTTTGTATATTAAGGTGTTTAAGCAAAAAAACGGTGTTTCGCGTATCTTCGGCTAGTATCATTTCGCAGTCTTGCAGCACCTTAATAGCCCTAAGGGTTATATCTTCTAAATTGCCGATGGGCGTAGGCACTATATAAAGTTTGGGCATATTTTTTCTTAATTAAGCACAAAAATGTTAATCTTTTTGTTTAAAACTAAATAATTTTTTCTACTTTTATAGAATACTTAATCGCACAAATTTATTTATCATTGCAAAAATGAAAAAACTTTTTGGTATTATACTTTTTTTTGCGACTTTACTTTTATTAAGTCCAACGAGGACTTATGCTCAAAAAAACTTTCACGAAAACACCAAGGGAGGGCGCAAAAAGGAAGCGAAAAACCAAGTGCGTGTACAGCGCGTAAGTATTTTTAAGCGGAAAAAGAGCGCGGGCAACGCCGATGCTTTTGCCAGTCATAAAGCGGGAGCCGGTTTTTTTTACCGTTTGTTTCACAGCAGCTCTTCAACCGCGCCTAAAAACGCTTCGCTGCGTAAAACCAAACCCGGCAAGGTGCAAGACCGAGAACAGAAACGCTTGTTTAGGCGCAATGCTTCTAAAACAAAACTATCGAACGAGCGCTTTCAAAGCCGACAGCGTAAAGACAGGGCTAGGAATAGGTCGCGAGGCGGCTCTTTTAATTAACCCTATTAAGAATAATTTTTTTCAAGCCATTTTAATCGTACTTTTGTAAAGAGCCTATGAAACAAGTAAGGTATATGGCGTTGCTGTTTTTCTTTGCGGGTACCCTTTTTGCCCAAGACGGAATAACGACCGAAGAGTACGATGCGGCTATGGAAAGTCAAAAAATCCATACCGACTTTAAAGAATCGCTTTTCTCTATTCGCTTTGCGGCTACGCTGCCCACTCCTCTATCAAATGCCGTAATGCGCACCAAATTTAGGGGCATTTACGAACTAAACGTATCTTTTAACCTGCGTATTACTCACGGCTTTTTTGTTGGCTTGGGTTTTAAAAACGGATTGCTGGGGCTAAACCGAATACCCAGCCCATCAAACGGGTTAGACCTTAACACCAAAATGCATCTTTACACCGGGTATATACGGGTAGGCTATAATAAATTTCATACCGAAAACATTTTCTCCACCTTTGCACTTAATGTAGGTTACAACACTTCTAATTTTAGCGGTGTGGTAAGTGTAAAATCGCCCATTATCAACACCAACTTTACCTCCCTTATGTTTGAGCCCGAATACACACTCAACTTTGCAGTAGAAGATAATTTTTCTATTGGCATTTTTCTATCCTACAACTACATGCCTACCGTGTTTAACCCTACTAATATAGCCATGCAAGATATTACCAGCCTTAGCGGGCTAAACACCAGCAACTCAACCAGTTTTATTAGCTTCGGTTTTGGTTTTTATTACGGTATAGGAAAAAAATTCATAAGAAGAGATAAGTAGTGCAAACCACCGAAATTTTAAAAAAATACTGGGGATATGCCTCGTTTCGCCCGCTGCAAGAAGATATTATACAATCTGTTTTGCAAGGGCAAGACACACTGGCTTTATTGCCTACCGGCGGGGGCAAATCGGTATGCTATCAGGTGCCGGCTATGGCGCAAGAGGGCTTGTGCATTGTAGTATCGCCCCTTATAGCCCTTATGAACGACCAAGTGCAGCAATTGCAAAAAAAAGGTATTAGGGCAGTAGCAATTACCTCGGCTATGAACTTTAGAGAAATAGACCTCGCTTTTAACAATGCCATACACAACGGTTACAAGTTTATATACCTATCGCCGGAGCGTATTCAATCTCAAACTTTTTTACGCAAGCTGCCTCACCTCCATGTAAATTTAATTGCCGTAGATGAGGCGCATTGCATCTCGCAATGGGGCTACGATTTTAGGCCCAGCTATTTGGGTATAAAAAAAATAAGAGAGATAAAACCACTAGTACCCATGCTGGCCGTTACCGCTACTGCCACCCAGCACACCGTACAAGATATTGGCAAACAACTGGAGTTAAACGAAGTTCGGGTTTTTAAAACCTCTTTTGGAAGAAGCAATTTGCATTACCACATTAAACAAGATGAAAACAAACAGCAAACCCTGCTCAATATCTGTAATAAAATAAAAGGAAGCGGCATTATATATGTGCGAAACAGAAAAAAAACAAAAGAAATTTCTGACTTTTTAAATGCCCAACAAATAAGCAGCGATTTTTATCATGCCGGCTTGGAAGTAGGCGAACGTGCCCAGAAGCAAAGCAATTGGCTGCACAACCACAAACGTATTATGGTTAGCACCAACGCTTTTGGTATGGGTATTGACAAGCCCGACGTACGCTTAGTAATACATCTGGATTTGCCCGACAGCATGGAGGCCTGGTTTCAAGAAGCGGGGCGCGGCGGGCGCGATGGACAAACGGCCTACGCCCTCACTTTGTACAACCAAACTGATATAGAAAACTTACACGAACAGTTAGAGCAAGCCTTTCCCAGTATAGAACAAATAAAACAAACCTATTCGGCCCTTTGCAATTACTACCAAATAGCCGTGGGATCCGGCGAAGGACTGTGCCTGCATTTTGACATAAACAGCCTGTACGAAAAATACAAAATACATCCCGCAGTTGTATATCACTCCATAAAATTTTTAGAAAAAGAAAACTACCTGAGCTACTCCGAAGCCCTTTACCAACCCTCTAAACTGCATATTTTAGCAAGCAAATACGATTTATACAACTTTCAAGTACAAAACCCAAAAGTAGATAACCTCATAAAAGCACTGCTGCGAAGCTATGGGGGCTTGTTTCAAGATTATGTAATAATACAAGAAGCTAAAATAGCCCGTGCTTTGAAAGAAGATGTGCTAAGTGTAAAGAAAACACTGAAGCACCTCAGCAAGTTAGAATTGATCGATTATATAGAACAATCCGGAACGCCTAAAATTACCTTTACACAAGCGCGAATATCCAATGCTTTTTTCTTCATTTCAAAAGAACATTACGAAACCTTAAAACAACAGCAACAACAACGTATTAAAGCGGTGATAGATTTTGTGGGGAACGAAAACATTTGCCGAAGCAGGCAAATTTTACAATACTTTAACGAACATACGTTTGAAGATTGCAACACCTGTGATGTGTGTATTAAAAAAAAGAAAAACAGTGCCCGCCATACCCCAGCACAAATAAGTATGCAAATACAAACCCTTTTAAAGCAAAAAAACTACGAAATAACCGAGCTTATTAAGCTGCTATACCCATTAAAGGAAGAAGATGTGCTGGCGTGTATCAATCAACTGATAGACGACCACGTACTAAGCATCAACAAAGAAAAAATACTTTCTATAAAAAAAGAATAACAAAAAAATATCCTAAAAAAGGACTACCGTCGCTGCTCGTATTTTCCTATATTTGCCTGCTTTTTAACACATAAAAAACGTAAAAAAACATGAGTACAGAAGGAAGACAAATTATATACAGCATGGTGAATGTAAGTAAAATTCACCCCCCACAAAAACAAGTTTTAAAAGACATCTACATTTCTTTTTATTACGGTGCCAAAATTGGCGTATTAGGATTAAACGGTTCCGGAAAATCAACCCTGCTGCGCATTATGGCCGGCATGGATAAAGACTATTTAGGGGAAATTCATCAATCGCCGGGCTACTCGGTAGGCATGCTGGAGCAAGAACCGCAGCTGGACGAAAACAAAACCTGCATAGAAGTAGTACGAGAAGGAGTAAAAAAACATACCGATATTTTAAAAGAATACGAAGAGGTAAACAACAAATTTGCCGAAGATATGACTCCGGAAGAGATGGACAAACTCATTAACCGTCAAGCGCATTTGCAAGATGAGATTGACCGCCTAGACCTTTGGAACTTAGATAACCGACTAGAGCAAGCCATGGACGCCCTGCGCTGCCCCGAAAGCGATACGCCTATAAAAGTACTATCCGGTGGCGAACGCCGCCGCGTAGCCCTGTGCCGCCTGCTGCTGCAAGAGCCGGACATCTTACTGTTAGACGAGCCCACCAACCACTTAGATGCCGAAAGCGTAGATTGGCTGGAACAACATTTACAACAATACAAAGGAACCATCATTGCCGTTACCCACGACCGCTACTTCTTAGATAACGTAGCCGGTTGGATATTAGAGCTTGACCGAGGCGAAGGCATTCCGTGGAAAGGCAATTACTCAAGTTGGCTGGAACAAAAAGGAGAGCGACTTCGTCAAGAAGAAAAAACAGAAAGCAAACGCCAGAAAACGCTGGCTCGCGAGTTAGACTGGGTGCGCCAAGGCGTGAAAGGACGAGGTGTAAAACAAAAAGCCCGCCTAAGCAATTATGAAAAAATGCTAAGCGAAGACGTAAAAGAAAAAGAAGAAAAATTAGAAATTTTTATACCCAACGGCCCTCGCTTAGGCAATGAAGTGATAGAAGCCACCAACATATCCAAATCTTTTGGCGACAGGCTTTTGTACGAAAACCTTTCCTTTAAATTACCTCCTGCAGGCATTGTAGGCATTATAGGTCCTAACGGAGCCGGAAAAACCACCCTTTTCCGCATGATTATGGGGCAAGAAAAACCCAACACAGGCGAATTTAAGGTAGGCCCTACCGTAAAAATTGCTTACGTAGATCAAACCCATAAAGCCATTGATGCCAACAAAACCGTGTATGATGTAATTAGCGATGGGCTTGACAACATTACCTTAGGCGGTAAACCTATGAACTCTCGCGCTTACATATCGCGCTTTAATTTTAGCGGCAGCGACCAAGGAAAAAAATGCGCTGTACTATCTGGCGGCGAGCGCAACCGCCTGCACTTAGCACTCGCTTTAAAAGAAGAAGGAAACGTACTGCTTTTAGATGAGCCCACCAACGATTTGGACGTAAACACCCTGCGTGCCTTAGAAGAAGGTCTGAACGATTTTGCCGGCTGCGCCGTTATTATTAGTCACGACCGCTGGTTTTTAGACCGCGTGTGTACCCACATATTAGCCTTTGAGGGCGATAGCACCACCTACTGGTTTGAAGGCGGATACAGCGAGTATGAAGAAAACAAAAAGAAACGCTTGGGTAATGTAGAGCCTAAACGGGTGCGCTACAAAAAACTATCGGTGTAATCATTTTTTAAAAATGAATATAAAAATCTTTAGTTAGGTTTTTATACTCATCGGTGTAATTGTGTCTGCCTTCATGCTCTATGCTCATAGTCTGTTCTGTAACAACCTCTTTTGCAAAAGCAAACTGCATGATGTGTCTTTTTTCTTTTTCGTTGGTAGATTTGGTTTTTACACGCAACCATTTCTTCAAATACAAATCGCTTTTTTCGGCTAATTTTTTAAAGTCAATAGCCTCTTTAGTTGGAAGAATGATATAAAACACGCCTTTTTTTTGTAATAAAATTTTTACCCCTAAAATAAGCTCCGAAAAACTAAGAGTGTCGGTATGGCGGGCATGGCTGCGCTCTTCGTCAGGTGCCTTTGAAGAATCAACAAAGTAAGGAGGGTTGGTAATAATAAGGTCGTATTTTTTTTCCGAGTCTTTTGCTAGGTTTTGCAAACTGGTTTGATATACCTTTATTCTATCTGCCCAAATAGAATGTTGTGCGTTTTCTTGAGCTTGTTCAAAAGAGCCTCGCTCAATATCTATAGCATCTATATATGCTTGGCTTTTTTGAGCCATCATTAACGCAATAATACCCGTGCCGGTGCCAATATCTAATATATTTTGTGCTTGCTGCGCTTCTGCCCAGGCACCTATCAATACCGCATCGGTACCTACTTTGTGGGCACTCTTGTGCTGATGTACACTAAATTGTTTAAAAACAAATGTTTGCTGCGACATATTTAATAAACCGTTCGCTTTTTTTTAGCGGACTAATATAATAAGAGGTTTTCTACAAAATTCGTGCCTCATAAAAAAAGCCCCGCTTTACACAGCAGGGCTTTTCTTTTTTAAGAGGGTATTCCTATTGTATAGTAGCAAAAGTATTTACCGGCGCCGAGCTAAGAGCATTAAACACCGTTTTTCCAGTTGATTGATCCACATAGCTTGATGCTCCTAAATTTCCGCCTACTACGTAAGCTGCAAAATACACCTGGTTGCCCGATGAGTAACCTAAATCATAGATGTTTGATGTAGGTACCATAATTCTAAACCAACTGGAGCCGGGTGTTACCGTAGCTGTAAAGTAGCCCGAATAATTGCTTACCGAAGAGGAAGCGGTAGTGCTGCCCGGGTTAGATGCAAACACAATAACTTGTGCCCCGCCTGAGGTTGGAGCCGAAATATAACCTCGTATTTTTACATAATTAGTAGAAACCGTAGTAGTACCCGATGTGGTGGTTAGCACGGTATCAATAGCCACAGCCGATGCTACATTTATAGTAGGCACCACCGATAAGGCTACGTTTTTGTACATAGGGCCGCCTACAAACTGTATGTTTTGCGACAATACAGAACCATAACCGGTGCCCGACACCATTAAATTGTAATTTCCGGTGCTTAAACCGGTAAAATTATAACGGCCTGTATTATCGGTAGCGGCGCGCATTACAGCATTGGTGCTGTTATTAGTAAGAATTAGAGAGTCGCCACTTAGGCCACTTAATATCTTGGCACCCGATAGGTCGTATAAGTTAACGGCTACCTCCATATTTCCGGCAATGTTGGGGCCGGTGGCTCCGGTAGCGCCCGTAGGGCCGGCAGGACCCGCAGGGCCTGTTTTTGAACAAGAACTAGCTAAGGCTGTTGCCAGCAGCGATAAGGCGATGGTTTTAAATGTTTTTTTCATAAAAATTGTTTTTTGGGTTTATATACGTTTAAGATGCAAAAATCAAAAAAAGTTTAATGGCTCGTTACATCATTTAACAAACTTTATTTTTTTTAACTTTTAAGCATTATTTTTAACACAAAACAAAGAGGTATCCCGCCATAGCCACCGAAAAAACATAAAAATACAGCGCCTATTTGTAGCAGCGGAAGCCTTAAAGGTAGCACTATACCATTCCGTAATAATGAAATTATTTATTGTATTTTCCCTTAGTTACGGAAAAATACATTTACCGAAAAAAGAGTTTTTTTAAAAAAAACTAGTAAAGGAAAAGCCGATTAACCGATGCTTTTTTCTTTGTGCTTTTTTATTTGCGCACGAATGGCATCTACCGCTGTATCTACCGCTTCCTCAAAGGTGGTACACTGTTTTTTTGCAAACAAAGGATTGCCGCTAAGGTGCAACTTTATCTCGGCTGCTTTATTCGCATTATCCGATGATTTTTCTACCCGTAAAATAACATCAGTACCTATAATCCCGTCATGGAACTGAGTTAGTTTATTTATTTTTTCGTGGATAAACTCAATTAACTTTTTGTCTGCATCAAAGTGCACGGATTGAATGTTGGTTTTCATAATTTAAGATATTTATTTGTTTTTAAATAGCTCTTGGGTGAGCCTGTTTATATGTTTTTTTTAATTTTTCTATGGTGTTGTGCGTATATATTTGTGTAGCGGCTAAGCTGCTATGCCCTAATAATTTTTTTACAGAAGTAATTTCGGCTCCATTATTAAGCAGGTGCGTAGCAAAGCTATGGCGCAATACATGCGGGCTTTTTTTGCTAAGCGTGCTTACAGCCGCTAATTCTTTTTTTACTAAAGTATAGATGTAGTGTACACGCACGTTTTTTCCGTTTTGGTGATATAAAAAAGCATCTTGAGGCAGCTTGTTTTTTTCTTTTTCTACAATAAAATTTTGCAACAAGGTACTCAATTCTTTTCCAAACGGTATGATGCGCTCTTTATTGCGTTTGCCCCACACTTTTAGTTCTTGAGTATAAAAATCAATGTTTTTTTGCTGAAGACCTAACAATTCGCTGCGGCGCATGCCGGTTTGGTACAGCAACTCTATAATTACTTGTTGCAATAAATAATCATAAAAAGGTAAAGTGCCTGTTTTATCTTTCTCTATTTGTTGCAGCGTGCTCATTTTTTTTTCATCTACAAAAACGGGTATTCTTTTCGGTTTTTTGGGCAATAGTAAAGCTTCGGTAGGATTTTTTTCTACAAGACGGTTTTTTAATAAAAACTTGTAGTAGCTTTTTATGGTAGAAATTTTTCGATGTACGCTGCCTGCCGATAACTTTTCTGTATTTAGCAAGTAATGTACCCAACTTCTCAAAAAATCGAGCGATACGTTTTTGGGGTTGTGTTCCTCAAAGTGGGTTTCTATATAGGCAGAAAAATCAGCCAGGTCTTTTTTGTAATTAACGCAGGTGCCCGCCGCATATCTTTTTTCAAAAGTAAGGTGGTTAATAAACGATTCTATATGCCAGGCAGTCATAAAAAAAACTCAACTCAGTTACGAAAGTACAAACTTTTCATAACTAAATCAAGTTTTTGAGTATTTTTTGTAAAAAAGGAGGTTTTAATCCTCTAACAAACCTTGTTGCAGCTTGTTTTTATATACCGCTTTTATTACTTGTTGGCGGCGGCGTACCGATTTTTTAGTAAATTTTTGGCGCTCGCGCAATTCTTTTACTACACCGGTTTTTTCAAACTTCTTTTTAAATTTTTTTAAGGCTTTTTCTACTGTATCGCCTTCTTTTAGTTGTACTACTAACATTTTTATTTTTTGTATTTTTTTAAGGGCGCAAAGATAAGGTATTTTTTCTTACTCCCAAATTCTTTTAAAAGAAAAAGCCCCGAAATTTTGTAATAACGGGGCTTTTTTCATCAACTAACTACACAAACAAATTATTTTTTGCCTTTTTTGCCTTTAGCTTCTTCTTCTTTTTTCAAAGAATCTGCTTTTGCAACTTGTGCAAGAGAATCCGCTTTTGCAGCTTCAGCAGCAGCCATTTTAGCAGCTTCTTCTGCTTTTGCAATAGAATCAGCTTGAGCCACAGCAGCGATAGAATCAGCTTTTGCTTTTTCAGCAGCTTCAACTTCTGCTTTGCTAGGACCGCAAGCAACTAACGAAGTAGCTACGAAAGCAGCTACAGCAACGATTGAGATGGTTTTTTTCATGGTTTTTGTTTTTTTTTGTTTTGGTTATTTATTTGATTTACTTTTTTCTCCCATTTTTACAAGCGAATCTTCTCCGCCGTTCTTTTTTAAGCTATCCATTTGCGAAGCAATATCTTGTTTAATGCTGTTTTTAGTAGAATCTGCTTCTATTTTAAGGCGCTCTTCCTCCGCTTTGCGTGCCTCCTCAGAGGGGCCGCAAGAGCAAAAAGTGCCAGCTACCATTAAAAAACCTGCTATTAAACCTACTTTTGTCATCAAACATTTTATGTTTTACGTGCATTTATACCGTTTAACAAAAAAAGTAACCTAAAAAAATAAAAAAAAATACTTTTTAAACATAAAAAACTGATTACCAGAAACATAATTTTAATTACTTATTTTCACACAAATGTTAAAAAGCAAAATATTTTAATAAAAAACATTCAAAAGAGTACTTTTGGCGCATGAATAGCCAACTGTTGCTAAAATGGTATGAAGAAAACAAACGCGATTTACCTTGGCGCGGGATAAACGACCCTTACAAAATATGGATTTCGGAGGTTATTTTACAACAAACACGTGTAGCACAAGGCATGCCGTACTACCTCGCTTTTGTGCAAGAGTTCCCTACCGTATTTGACTTAGCCAAAGCAACAGAACAAAAAGTGCTAAAACTTTGGGAGGGCTTGGGCTATTACTCGCGGGCACTCCATTTGCTTAGCACAGCCAAAACAGTAGTAAAAAAATATAAAGGCGTTTTTCCGGAAGATTTTGACGAGCTACGCAAACTAAAGGGCGTAGGCGATTACACGGCTGCGGCCATAGCTTCTTTCTGCTTTAATAAACCGGTGGCGGTGGTTGATGGCAACGTGTACCGGGTTTTGGCGCGTTTATTTGCCATCAGTACACCTATCAACTCCCTAAAAGGAAAAAAAGAATTTGCTGCCCTTGCTCAACAACTGTTAGATAAAAAAAATGCCGGCACCTACAACCAAGCCATTATGGAGTTTGGCGCTTTATACTGCACGCCGGCGCTACCCGACTGCCCTGCCTGTATTTTTTACAACGTATGCCAAAGCGGCCCGGCTAACACAGCCTTAGAGTATCCTCAAAAAAATGGAGGAAAGAAAAATACCGTTCGCTATTTTGAATACTTTATACTGTTGCAAGACGACCATACCTTTGTAGAAAAGCGAACCAAAAAAGATATATGGAAAAATTTATACCAATTTCCCCTGCTTGAGTACAATCAAAAACCCGAATCGATGGTACTGTTTAAAGACCTCAATACCAAAATTTTACACAAAAAAGACAGCCATTTTAAAGTGATAAAACGCAGCGCCTACAAAAAACACAAACTTTCTCATCAAACTATTTTTGCCCGTTTTACCTATATGAGGATACCCGGCACCATCGTATTACAATATAAACACGTACGCCTAAACGACCTGCATCAAAATCCCTTTCCGGTACTTATAGCCAACGAAATAAAAACGATGGACGACCGTTTAAAAAAGTAATTTTTTCTTTCTAAGAAAAATGTGTATATTCGTGGTTTGAATTTTTTAAGTATTAAAGATATATCACGCCATATATGAAGAAGATTTACGCCCTTTTCCTATTGTACTTATGTACACATGCCCTGCAAGCTCAAACCGTTTTTTGGGCAGAAACTTTTAGCGTAGGCACCAGTTGCCCGGGCAATCAAGGCACCTTGGCCAACGGCTTTGTAAGCAGCAACGGCACCTGGGCTACCTCTGCCACCGGAGTAAACAATGCCTTTGCCAACACATGGTACGTAAGTCAAACCGAGGCCGGACAAACCCCAACCTCTTGTGGGCAACGCTGTATAGACAACAACCCCACCCTTACCAACCGCACCCTGCACATAGGCAACGTACCCGGCTCGCCCAACGCGGCCGCTTTTTGCCCTACCGGCGATTGCGGTGCCCGATACGATTTTGGAGTAGGCACCAATAAAGTAACTACCCATTTGCGTGCCGAATCGCCCGCCATTAGCTGCTTAGCAAAATCAGGTATTACTTTGCAATTTGATTATATAACCCGTCGCTATCCCGGCGACTCGCTTACTGTTTGGTATTTTGACGGAGCTTTATGGAGTACCCTAATGGTACCTGCCGCCACCCCCACATGCGCCGGCGCTATAGCCGGTGATACCAGCGGCACTTGGACCACTCAAGCGGCCATTACCTTACCCGCCTCGGCCAACAACAACGCGCAAGTAAAAATAGGTTTTGAGTGGGCGAACAACGATGATGGAAAAGGAGGTAACCCCTCGGTAGCTATTGACAACATTAAACTATCTGCCACCACCTTAGGCGGAGGCCCCTCTACCCTTACCGTTACCATCGTTCCACCCGATACGGTAAGCGCTACCCCTCTTTATTGCACCAACACACCTTATCATTTTACCGGAAAAGCCAACCCGGGCCCTATTCTTTTTTATCAATGGAAAAGCTATCCTGCCCCCCCGCAAGTATTGTTTAACCCCAACCCTCCTTT
Organism: Bacteroidota bacterium; assembly: GCA_018267475.1. Lineage (GTDB taxonomy): Bacteria > Bacteroidota > Bacteroidia > B-17B0 > Aurantibacillaceae > PALSA-968. The sequence continues at coordinate 12,218 of JAFDYI010000008.1, forward strand.
TCAAAACGGAGTAGATATCAGTTTTACCCTACCGGGCACTTACACGCTTGTGTTAGTAGCTAACAGCCAATTTAATGGCTTAGACTCTACCCAATTAGTACTAACGGTAAAACCTACCCCCACTATTACCGCCTCGCCACTAAACGCCATGGTGTGTTTAAACGGAACAGGCACCAACCTTTATGTAACCGGAGCCGGTACCGGCGGCACTTACACCTGGACAACATCTGGCGCTACCCTGCCTCCCACCTATTTTCCTACCGATCCTAACGCCGATAGTGTAAACGTAAACCCGGTGCCCGCACCCAACACATGGGCTACTTACACCGTAGTAGGAACCAGCACCGTAGGCTGTGTATCGGCACCTGTAGCCGTAACCGTAACGATTGCCCCCGCTCCTACCCCTCAATATATATTAGCCCCGGATAGCGTGTGCAGCGGCTCCTTTGTTATTATGAGTGTAGCCGGTATGCCCGTTACCACTACCTACACCTGGTCGGCCCCCGCCGCCGGAGGCTTAGGCACCAACTCGGGCTCATCAGCTCAGGCAACCCCCATATATTCAGGCATGACCGATACTACTTTTACTTACTATTCTCAAATAAATGTGCCGGGTTGTCCCTCCTATTCTTTACATCCGGTAAACGTAGTAGTACAACCTACGCCTAAAGTAAAATTACTGTCTGACACGGTAGATAATTGCAACAATATGGGAGCGCTTCTATCCACTACCTGCACGCCCTCCGGAGTGGCTACTTATAGCTGGACCCCTAATTACCACCTATCAAGCACAACAGGAAGTACCGTAACGGCTACCCCTACCGTGCCTACCAAGTATTATGTAACGGCCACTCTAAACGGCTGTATCAGCAAGAAAGATTCCGTTTTAGTTCGCGTAGGCGATACGGTGAATGCTGCCATATCCAGCGAAAATCAAGTTATTTGCTCCGGACAAAAAAACCAATTCATAGGCTTCCCGCAAAACGGCCCTCTCAACCATTCTTACACCTACCAATGGCAGCCCAGTGTTAGCATCATATCTACCAGTATAGGGGGCGACACCATAGAAACGCAACCCATTATGCCTTCTTCAGGTACGGGCGTTATATACACCCTTACAGTGCGAGGCACTTGCGTAAAACACAATATAGCTACCTATCAATTATACATAAATAATTGTACTCCTCCTAACCCCTCGTTTACCGCTAGCAGCCATACGATATGCCGTCAGCACTGCATCATATACAGAGACTCTACCCAATACACGAGTACCAAGCCCTTGCAGTACAAATGGATTTTTGTAGGAGGCTCTATAAATCCGGTTACAGGCGGTACGGTAAGTGGCGACACCTTATTTTACAACTTAAACCACAACAACCCCTTGCCCCCAGTAAAAGTGTGTTACCCTATAACCAGCTATGGAAACACCCACGGCTCTACCGTTAGCAACAACTTCCCCGTAATAGAAATGGTAACCAGTGGCAGCTACTCGGCTACAGCAATAGACAGTGTTAATGTAATGAAAGCGCCTGTGGCCAACGCAGGTACCAGCCAAACGGTGCAAGAAGGAACTCCCATCACCCTTAGCGGCTCTGCCAGCCAAGGAAGTGCCAACAACGGCTACGGACAAATAACCTCATACCAATGGGCGCAATCCGATTCGTGTTTAATATCTTGCTACTCTTGCATGAACACCGTAGTAACCCCCACCACCACTACTAACTACACCCTTACCGTAATGGATAACAACGGCTGTGCCAGCCAGGCAGTAGTAACGGTATATGTAGATGTAGTTTGCATGAGTGTATTTATAGCCAATGCTTTTTCACCTAACGGAGATGGGCTGAACGACGTGCTGCACGTAAAAAGCAATTGCGGCATGACGAGTATGGCTTTTAGAATATACGACCGCTGGGGTGAAAAAGTTTTTGAAAGTGCTGATTTGAATTACGGCTGGGACGGCACCTATAAAGGCAAGCCTGTAGATAGCGGCGTATTTATATACACCTTAGATGGCTTTTTAAGCAACGGAAACGAAGTAAAGAAAAAAGGAAACGTAACTTTAATGAGATAGTTTAAAACAAAGCAGACACCTCTTTATATGAAGAAAAAAATACGCATAGCCATACTGTTTTTGCTGACGATACAAGCCACCTACGTGCTGGCTCAGGATCCTCACTATTCGCAATATACCGAAACCCCCGTAAACGTAAACCCCGCCCTGTGTGGGGTAGCTTACGATGTGCGCGTAATTGCCAACTACCGAAGCCAATGGCAAAGTGTAGCAGGGCAGGCCTACAAAACATACGGACTTACCGGCGAGTTTGCCATTAAGCACAAAAAAACAAAAGGGGCTTACCTTACAGCCGGTTTCAATGCCTATCAAGACCAAGCCGGTGTAGGTAATTACACCAACTTACACATTGGGGCTATCTTAGGCGTAGTGGTGCGCACAGGTGCTTCCGGACGTCTATCGTTTGGGGCAACGGGTTCTTTTGACCAGCGCCGAGTAAACGCCACTAATTTTCAGTGGGAAAACCAATATAATGGATTGCAGTACGATCCCTCCCTGGCCGGCGAAAACATACCCGCCACACAAATAAACTACGCCGATTTTGGTGCAGGCGTAAACTATCATTACAGCAAAAGCAATCGTTATATAAGTTCAAATGATGGACATCGTTTCGATATAGGTTTTTCGGTATTTCATGTGAACACCCCCATGATTTCTTTTTACAACACGGCCGAAAAGCAATACATGAAATTTAGTGGAAATGCTAGTTTTACCATCGCCTTACCTCAAATAAAATCAAACCTAATACCCAGTATTTTGTTTATGTCGCAAGGTACTATGATGGAATGGAACATCGGCTTTATGTATAAATTTATTTTATCAGAAGCCTCGTTGCGTACCAGTATGAACAAACCCATGGCAATAGCCGCCGGTATGTACTACCGCACCGGCGACTCCTTTATTCCACAGATACTTTTTGAATGGGATAAATATGCGGTAGGCGTAAGCTACGATGTTAATACCTCTTCACTTTCTTCGTACAGCAGTTTGCGTGGAGGCTTAGAAATTATGCTTCGCTTTAACTGGAACCCGGGTTATGGAAAAAATACTGGATTAAACACAAAACCAAAAGCCACACCATCGTTTTAATTAAATTGATACTTTTGCAAAAAATAATGATATGAATTTAGAAGGAATTATCTCTATCGGCGGAATGCCCGGCTTATATAAAGCTGTAGGTCAGATGAAAAATGGCGTAATAGCCGAATCGTTAAGCGATAAAAAACGTACGCCCGTTTACTCGCACCAACAAATATCCTCGTTGGAAGATATCAGCATGTTTACCACAGGTGATAATAAAGCTATAAGCGATATTATGAAAAGCATTTATGAAAAAGAAAAAGGCGGTGCTTGCATCGATCATAAAGCAGATGAAAAAGAAATTATAGCCTATTTTGCCTCCATACTACCCGATTACGATAAAGAACGGGTACACCCCTCCAATATGCGCAAGCTCTTTAACTGGTACAACATATTGCATAAAACAGAAAATTTAAAATTAAAAGAGCTATCGGATAAGAAAGAAGAAAAAACAAAAACATCTTCCGACGAAAAAGCAAAAACGCACACCCCCAAACAACACAAACCCGATACAGCTAAAGTAGCTGTAAGTAAAGGAGTGAAAAAAACAACCGGAGTAAGAAAAACCGGAACTGCTTAAACAAGCATAAAAAAACGAATATAAGGGTACTAATCTAATTTTAGATTGTGCCCTAGTTTTTCTTTCTTAGCTTTTAGATATAAGCTATTGTGCTCGTTGCTTTTTATTTCAATAGGTACATTTTCTATAATTTCCAAGCCGTAGCCAATTAAGCCGGCTCGTTTTTTGGGGTTATTAGTCATGAGTTTTATTTTACTAATACCTAAGTCGCGTAGTATTTGTGCGCCCACTCCATAATCACGCTCATCGGGCTTAAAGCCTAACTCTACATTAGCCTCTACAGTGTCGCGCCCTTGCTCTTGCAGTTTGTACGCCTTTAACTTATTAAGCAAACCGATGCCGCGCCCCTCTTGATTCATATATACCAACACTCCCTTTCCTTCTTTTTCTATCATTTCAAGAGCTTTGTGCAGTTGGGGGCCGCAATCGCAGCGGCAAGACCCAAAAATATCGCCTGTAAGGCACGACGAGTGCATGCGCACCAAAACAGCTTCATTTTTTTTCCAATCTCCTTTGCAAATAACAATGTGCTCTTGTCCGGTAGTGGTTTGCTTATAAGCAATAAGATTAAAGTTGCCCCACTGGGTAGGAAGTTGTACTTCTACCTCCTTTTCAATAATGCTTTCTTTTTGCAGGCGATAGGCAATCAAATCTTTGATGCTGATAATTTTTAAATTGAATTTTTCACGCACCTTGGCCAAATCGGGTAAGCGGGCCATGGTACCGTCTTCATTCATTATTTCTACTAAAACCCCACAGGGTTCAAAGCCGGCCAAAACCGACAAATCTACGGTAGCTTCGGTATGACCAATGCGGCGCAACACCCCTCCTTTTATAGCTTTTAGGGGGAAAATGTGACCGGGTTTCCCAAAGTCTTCGGGCTTGGTGTTGGGGTTTATAAGGGCTTGTACCGTTTTGGCTCTATCAGAGGCCGAGATGCCGGTGGTACAGCCATTGCCCAGCAAATCAATAGATACGGTGAAAGGAGTTTCGTGCAGCGAGGAGTTGCTGCTTACCATCATTTCTAATTTTAACTTGCGAGTAATTTCTTCACTTACCGGCGCACATATCAACCCACGACCGTGGGTAGCCATAAAGTTAATTATTTCGGGGGTAACATTGCGAGCAGCCGTAATAAAATCGCCTTCGTTTTCACGGTCTTCATCATCTACTACAATTACTAATTTTCCATTTTTTATGTCCGTAATAGCAGACTCAACACTATCTAGTTTAATTTCCATGCGGCAAAGGTACAAAACCTTATTTTAATACCCTATGAGATAGGAAGCAGAAACTAATATCGTAGCAGTTTTTCTATAGCTGCTTCGGTTTTTTCTGTATTAGGCAACATGGTTTTTTCTAAGATAGCATTAAGCGGTATAGCCGGCAAATTTTCGGCTCCCAGCACTTGCACGGGCGCATCTAAATACTCAAAACAATGCTCGCTAATGCGTGCTGCTATGCTCTGTGCAAAGCTATTTGCCTTAGGTTCTTCGGTTAAAACCAATACTTTTCCGTGTTTTTTTGCGGAAGCATATATCATCTCCTCATCTAAAGGAGCAAGGGTACGTAAGTCAATAATTTCTACTTGGTTGGGGAATTTTTTTGCAGCATTTTTTGCCCAGTACACTCCCATGCCGTAGGTAATAATGGCGGCGGTGTTTTGAGAAGATGGCGTTGCTTCTTGTACCATACGCGCTTTTCCAAAAGGAACGATATATTCTTCGTCGGGCTCAATTGTTTTAGCCTCTTCAGTGCCTTTTATTTTACTCCAATACAAGCCTTTGTGTTCCAACATCAATACCGGATTGGGATCGTAATAGGCGGCTTTCATCAAACCTTTTAAATCGGCACCGGTGCTTGGATAAGCTACTTTTATTCCTTTTATATTACATACTACGCTTTCTACACTACTGCTGTGATAAGGGCCTCCGCTGCCATAAGCTCCAATAGGCACGCGTAAAATACAGCTCACCGGCCACTTGCCATTAGACAAAAAGCAAGAACGAGATACCTCGGTAAACAGTTGATTTAAACCCGGCCATATATAATCGGCAAACTGCACCTCTACAATCGGTTTTAATCCTACAGCGCTCATACCCACCGTAGAGCCTATAATAAAAGCCTCTTGTATAGGAGTGTTAAATACGCGATGTGTTCCAAACTTTTGCGCCAAGGTGGCGGCCTCTCTAAATACTCCCCCTAGGCGATGCCCTACATCTTGCCCATACAACAAACATTCAGGGTGTTTTTCCATCAGTTCTCTTATAGCAAAAAGGGCGGCATCTACCATTACAGTGGCTTGCTTGCCCGCCGGTGCGCGGTTTCCTTTTTCTTCGATAATGGGGGTAGGAGCAAAATCATGCAGAAATAAATCTTCGGGGCGTGGATCTTCTGCTTGCAAGGCTTTTTCGTAATCGGCTTTTACTAAAGCTATGGAAGATTCTTCTATCTTTTTTAAGGCATCGGTATCTACGCCTTCTATCAGCAATCTGTTTTTTAGTTTAGGTAAAGGGTCTTTTTTTGAGGCTTCCTCCAAATCATCGCGGTACCACTCTTTGCGCACGCCCGATGTGTGGTGGTTAAGCAAAGGTACTTTAGCGTGAATTAAAAAAGGGCGGCGCTCTTTTCTGATAATAGAAATAACCTCCTGTATGGTATGATAGCATTTAATAAAATCGGTGCCATCAATCGTGCGCGTTTCTATACCTTTAAAGCCTTTGGCATACTCGGTAGCATCTTGTGCGCGTATTTCTTTTGCATGGGCTGATATATCCCACTCATTATCTTGAACCAGATATAATATAGGTAATTGCTTAAGGGCAGCCATCTGAAAAGCCTCTGCCACCTCGCCTTCAGTAATGCAAGCATCGCCTAAAGAGCAAACGGCTATTGGGTTTCCGCCTTTGTATTCTTTTTGTTGCTGAGTGATTTCTAAATACTGCAAGCCCATAGCAATGCCGGTAGTAGGAATAGCTTGCATACCCGTAGCGCTGCTTTGATGCGGTATTTTGGGCATATCCTCTCTACGCAACGATGGGTGCGAATAATAAGTGCGCCCACCCGAAAAGGGATCGTCTCTTTTTGCTAATAACTGCAACATCAATTCGTAAGGCTGCATACCTATAGATAGCAAAATGCTATCATCACGATAGTAAGCACTTAAAAAATCTTGAGGCAGTAAGTGCATACCTAAGGCTATTTGCACGGCCTCGTGCCCACGACTGGTAGCGTGCACATACTTCGCTGTAACTTCTTTATTTTGCTCATACAGCTCGGTCATGGCTTTGGCGGTAGCCATAAAACGATACGCTCTTTTTAATACCTCTATGGAAATCTCTTTGCTCACTGCTGCTGGGGTTAATATGGACATAGCTGCAAATGTAATAGACTTTATTTAAAAGCCAAAAGCTTTATTTTAAAAATACGGCGCAGCCACAAAAACACGGTAGTTTTTTAAAAAAAATAAAACAAACGCATGGCTCATTTTATAAAAACTACTGGGTTTTTTCCTTCAAAATTTCTTTTAAGTTGGGGCGCAAACGGCTTTTATATACAGCCAACGTTTCTTTAGTTTCTTTCGTTTTTCCTTTTCGTAGTTTTCTTTGTTCTTCTTGAGGTAATGATATTATTTGCATGCAAGCGGGAGTGCAACAACCCTGGTATTTTTCTTCGCAGGCGGGGCACTGTATAAAAAGCAAGTGGCAATCGTCGTTTTTGCAGTTCACGTGCCTATCGCAGGCAGTACCGCACTGATGGCACTCGGCAATTACATCGTCGGTAATGCGCTCTCCCACACGCTCATCAAACACAAAATTTTTTCCAATAAATTTACTGGTCATGTTTTGTTCTTTTATTTCATGCGCGTACTGAATGATACCTCCCTTTAGGTGAAACACGTTTTTAAAGCCCTTGTGTTTGAAATAAGCGCTGGCTTTTTCGCAGCGAATGCCGCCGGTACAATACATGAGTACGTTTTTGTCTTCTTGTCCTTGCAAATGTGCTGTTACCAAGGGCAATTCTTCTTTAAAGGTATCGGCATCGGGGCAAAAGGCATTTTTAAAACGACCTACCTCGCTTTCGTAATGGTTTCGCATATCTACCACTATCGTGTCGGGCTTTTCTAAGTATTCGTTAAACTCTTTTGCGTTGAGGTAGGCACCGGTATTGCTGGCGTCAAAAGTAGGATCGTTAATGCCGTCGGCCACAATTTTTTCGCGTACTTTAATGATGAGTTTGTAAAACGATTTTCCATTGTCTTCAACCGCCATTTTAAACGGCACGTCTGTAAAATAGTTTCTTGCGTAAAGCAGTGTTACAAAAGCGTTCCATTGATTTTTCGGAACGCTCATTTGTGCGTTAATACCTTCTTTTGAAAGGTAAATGCGACCAAAGACTTGCAGGTTGGTCCACTCAACGTACAATTCGTCTCTAAGTTCTTGAGGATTTTCTATTTTCACGTAGCGATAAAAAGAGATGGTTTTTCTTTCAAAACTTTCTTTTTGCAGAAGTGTTTTAAGCTCTTCTTTGCTTTTTCGGTTTCTTAATTCTTTTGCCATAGGGGGTAGTATAAATGCACGTTATAGTACCTAATTTCCGAATGCAAAGATACGAGAAAAACCATCAAGAAAAGTATGTAGCTTTAAAAATCTATTTCCAGCAGTACCGGGCAGTGGTCGCTGTGTTTGGCATCGGGTAAAATGAGCGCTCTCTTTAAGTGTGGCTCTAAGTTTTGGGTAACCATATTGTAATCAATACGCCAGCCCAAATTTTTGGCGCGCGCACCGGCGCGGTAGCTCCACCAACTGTACTGATGCGGCTCTTGATTAAAATGCCTGAAACTATCTACCCAACCTTGGGCTACAAAGGCATCAAACCACTGGCGCTCTTCGGGCAAAAAGCCCGATGTGTTGGCATTGCTTTTTGGGTTATGAATGTCTATCGCTTTGTGGCAGATGTTGTAATCGCCGCACACAATAAGCTGGCGGCGTTCTTGCTGAAGTTGGGTTATATACTTTAAAAAATAATCCAACCAACGCATCTTAAAGGCCTGCCGCTCATCGCCGCTGCTGCCGCTGGGGTGATATACACTTACTACGCTTACCTCGCCATAGTCGGCCCTAAGAAAACGCCCTTCTTGGTCGTATAATTCTTTATTGCAGCCATACACCACCTTATCGGGCTTTGTTTTACTTAAAATAGCTACGCCGCTATAGCCTTTTTTTTGCGCAGAATACCAAAAATGGTGCTTGTAGCCCAAGGCCTCAAACAAGGTGGTATCTATTTGTTCTTTTTCGGCTTTTATCTCTTGCAGGCACAGTATATCGGGGTTTGCGGCTCGCAGCCAATCTACAAAACCTTTATTAAGGGCTGCTCTTATTCCATTTACATTATAGGTTATAATTTTTTTATTCATATCTTCGGGCAAAAATTCTTGTTAAAGTACCGTATTTATTTAGGAATAAAGTATTACCTTTGGAAAATTTGTTAATAAAAACTATACAAGCACATAGAAACAATTTGTCGTAAAAAAAACATAAACCCTTTCGAACTATGAAAATAAAATATGCGTTACTCTTGTTATTTGCTGCCGGTTGCAGCCTTATGAACGCACAGTTTAAATTTAATGAGTACTCGTGCTCCAACACGGGGCAGGTGGCCAACACTATAGGTGCCGGCATACAGGTAAGCCCCAATTGGGTGGAGCTGATGAATATCAGCAGCAACACGCAACAACTATCGGGTTGGTTTATTAGTAATGATAGAAACAACCTTACTAAGTATCAAGTACCTTTTTACAACAACAGCCCCATAAAGGTAGATAGCTTCAGCATGTTTGTTATTTTATTAGATACCTACGACAAAACTACAGTAGCCTCTATAGGCACTCAAACACTGGTGCTGCATACTAATTTTCAAGTATATCAAACTTATATTTCGCCTACTACCAACACCAATACGGTTATTTATCTTTCGCGTCCTCCGGGCACCGCCCCTTACGACTCTATTGTGATACAACGCGTGCGCCCCTCTCAATCGTGGGGAAAGCCTAACAGCGCACAGGGCTACTTAGCCTCGGGCGGCGGCGGTTTAAACCAATGGAAGTTATACAAAACCCCCACGCCGGGCGCTAAAAACCCAACCAACCCATCGCCCATTACCACTACTCGCAACTGGTACAACGGTTACACCCCTACCCCAAAATTTTCGGTGCCGGCAGGTTATGTAAGCAGCTCAACTCAAATAAATTTAAACGATACCACCACCTGGGGAAGCACCAATCCTAATTTTGAAATTTTTTATACTACCGATTGTACTACACCCACCTATACAGCACCTACCGCCCAATCTATGGGAGTGGGCTCGGGAGGAGGCACCGTAACCATGCCTATTGTTACACCGGGTTCATCGCCCGCCTATGTGGGCGTAGTGGTACGTGGCCTCATACACGACCAAAGCACGCCACAAGCTTATTTAGATGGCTTTGAAGCTTATGGAGGCTATATACAAGACTCTTTATACCACATGAACGTACTCTGCACTTGCATAGATACCAACAGCCTGTTTATTACTCACAGTAAAGATACCGTACCCGCGGTATATAGCTACATCAGCTCTTCCTCTAAAAAAGAAATATACCGAAACCAAGGGCAAGCTTTGGTAAAAAAATTAGACTTTTACAACCCGGCAACCCCCAGGCAGCAATGGCAGTTTCAGTTTAGAGCCGAGGATAAATACGGCTACCATTACAGCAATTTATATCCCTTTTTTAGCTCGCAAAACATTTTAGGCATTAGCCCACGAAGCAGCTTTCCGGAGTTTGTAGTACGCTCGGCTTCGGTAGATAACTTTTTACCACCCGGCACGGCCACCTTAGTTACATCGGGCAGCCTGCCCGGCTACGGATACGCCCCCAACCACGTACGCGATTTTTACAATCACAGCATCACACTACGCCACAAACTAAATTTTGAATCGTCGCACTACACACCCACTTATGTATTTATAAACGGTATGAACAAAGGCATTTATTATATTAAAGAACTGATTGATACCAACTACACACAATACTACTACAACTACGCACAAGCCACTATTATTGCCAACGATTTAGCACCCAACTCTACCACCCCGCAAATAAAAGCCCTCTCAGGCTCTTTAAGCACATGGAACAACTGGTACAGCACCGTGATGCAAGCCAGCTACAACGTACATCAACCGGGTGTTTACAAACAAATAGGCGACTCGTTGGATATAGCCTCTTTTATAGATTACAACTTCTATAATATGTTTAGCGTGAATACCGATTTTGTAAAAACACAAGCCCTTTGGTGGAAAGGCATTGCCGATACCAGCAACCATACCCTGCGCAAATGGCGCTTTGGCTTATCTAACACCGATATGACCTGGGGCTTTATGGCCAACAATACCGGCATAGCCGACTACACCCCTACCAGTTCTCCTTGCGACTACATCAATGCCTTTGGCTCAGGCGCTAACAATCAATACCCCCTTATGCCCTTGTTTTACAAGCTAATGGCGAACGATACCTTTAAGTCGGCCTTTTTGTCGCGCTACCAAGATTTGTTGAATACCTCCTACTCCTGCGATACCTTAACCCAACATCTAAGCGATATTAGAGCCCTCATTAAACAAGATATGCCCAGCCAAGTGTGGTGGTATCAACCCAACCCCGCAGGCGCTTGTACCGGCTGCGATTCCGTAAAACTATGGAACAATTTTTTAGACTCTATGAACCTGTTTTTAACCCAACGCTGCTCGCTGGCCGTACAAGGCTTGAAAAACTGCTACAACCTAAACGGCCCCTACAACGTATGCGTAGATGCCGCTCCACAAACAGCAGGGCAAGTAAAACTAAACACCATTACCATTCAAAATTTTATATGGAACGGGAAGTACTTAGACAGCGTAATAACTACTGCCATAGCCATACCCGACAGCAACTATGTATTTGACCACTGGGTAAGCACCTATAGTTTAATGCCCAATCAATACAGCGATACGGTAACTTTTTATGTAACCAACAATGCCTGCATACAGGCCGTATTTAAACTAAAACCGGCTTATCAAACCTATGGCAACCCCATGCTGCCCACCGCCTTTACACCCAACGGAGATGGCAACAACGATATAATGAATATATACGGGATAGCCAACGCTACCTCCTACGAATTTGAAGTGTATAACCGCTGGGGCGAACGTGTTTTTCACTCGTTAGACAAAACCCAAGGCTGGGACGGCAACTACAACGGAAACCCCGCGCCGGTAGGCTTATATGCCTATTGGTACAACATTGTAATTGACGGAAAAACATACAACCAAAAAGGCAACTTTACATTATTAAGATAATAGAAACAAAAGGTATGAAGAAAATTTTATATATATCCTTTTTTTGTATAACAAGCAAAATAATAGCTCAGGATACACACTTCTCGCAGCTGGCACAACAACCTCTGCTGATAAACCCCGCCAACGCCGGCTTTTTTGACGGCTACGCACGTGCTATAGCCAACTACCGAACCCAGTGGAATGCAGGCGGCGCCCCCTTTCAAACCATTATGGTTTCCTTTGATGCCAATGCCGGACTAAAAAAATCAAAAAAAGCCTACCTGGGCTTGGGCGGCTATGTGTATCAAGACTTTGCCGGAACAAGCGGTACCTCCTACAAAACCTTTAATGCCAACATGGTTGGCAACGCCATTGTAAACATAGGTGCTAAATCGCAACTAAGTGGTGCCTTAATGTTGGGCATGGGGCAAACCTCTACCAACAACAACAACTACTCCTTTGGAGTGCAATATACAGGAAATCAATTCAACACCAACTTACCCAATTTTGAAAACCTAAACACCAACCGACATTACAATTGGTTTGATTTATCATCGGGTATCAACTACGAATTTAATAAAATAAAAGGCGACTTTTCGTACGACAATCGCTTCTCTTTAAAAGTAGGTTTTGCCGGCTACCACCTCAACAACCCACAGCTAGAATTTACTACCAACAACAAGCAGCCTATTGGCCGCCGCTTTGTGGCCAGCTCGCAAGCCCGCATCGATATAAAAGAATCGCCTATCAGTATTTTACCCAGCGTTATTTATATGTTTCAGGGGCCTTACAGAGAGTTAAACATTGGCACTTTTGCGCGCTACCGCTTTAAAGATGCCACCAAAACCACCGGCTTAAAAAGCGAAGTGGCCCTTTCTTTAGGTTTTTATTACCGCACCGGCGATGCTTTAATCCCCCAATTTTTAGTCGAATTTAAAAGTTTAAGTTTCGGGTTTTCTTACGACCAAACCATCTCTACCTACAAAAACGCCAACCGAGGCTTAGGTGCTTTTGAAGTATCTTTATCGTGGAGAAACTTGCGAAACGGCTTATATAACCAACGCCGCGAATACAACTCGGGTTCTAAAAATGTAATGACCCCCAACTAAGCATCAAGTCCTTTTATATCTTTTTTATTCTCATTTATGAAGCTAACCGATAAACTTTCTCAAAGCAAAAAAACGCTTTTTTCTATAGAAATACTCCCCCCTCTAAAAGGAAAAAGCATACAATCTATATACGACTCTATTGACCCTTTGATGGAGTTTAAGCCCGCCTTTGTAGATGTTACCTACCACCGCGAAGAATACGTATATAAAAAACGAGAAGGAGGCTATTTAGAAAAAGTATCTATACGCAAGCGCCCCGGCACCGTGGGTATTTGCGCCGCTATTATGAATAAATACAATGTGGATGCCGTGCCACACATTATTTGCGGAGGCTTTACCAAAGAAGAAACCGAAAACGCCCTGATAGACCTGCAATTTTTAGGTGTGGATAACGTACTGGCGTTGCGTGGCGACAGCATTAAAACCGAGCCCCAATTTGTACCCGAACCCGGTGGACACCACTACGCCCTGGATTTGGTAAAACAAATTGCCGGCATGAACAAAGGGCAATATATAGACGACGAAATGAAACACGCCGAGCCTACCAACTTTTGTATGGGAATAGCCGGATACCCCGAAAAACATTTTGAAGCGCCCAACCTGTACAGCGATATAAAATGGCTAAAAGCCAAAGTAGATGCCGGCGCACAATATATTGTAACCCAAATGTTTTTTGACAATAAAAAATTTTTTGAGTTTGTACAAATTTGTAAAGAAAACGGCATTGACGTGCCCATTATACCGGGCATAAAAATGATTACACAAAAAAAACAACTTACCGTGCTGCCCAAAATTTTTCATATAGACATACCCGTTGATTTGTACAAAGAAATAGAGGCCTGCAAAGACGACAAACAAGTAAAAGAAGTAGGTATAAAATGGGCTATTATGCAATGCAAAGAATTAGTAAAACAACAAGCAGCCTGCCTGCATTTTTATACGATGGGCACCTCCGAAACCACACGCCGGGTAGCCTCCGAAGTTTTTTAGCTATACTTTTAAACTTTTTGAAAAAAAATACATCTACCTATTGGTAGGTACTGCGCCATGTATTATATTTGCATAACCAGAAGCCCATTACCAAAAACATAAAAAACAAAACACCCATGAAAAAAATACTATTAAGCGCAGCCCTTTTAATGACCTGCCTATTACAAAGTCAAGTGCAAAACCCTTGTTTTTCATCGCCAACAAATTACGTAACGGGAGGTTACCCTAGAGGAATATGCGCTACTGATTTTAATAACGACGGACACCCTGATATAGCGGTAGTTAATTCTGCTCTCAATAGCATATCTGTTTTATTAGGCTCGGCTACGGGCACCCTTTCGGCTGCTGCAAATTATGGAGTTGGAACTAACCCTCAAGGGATATGCACCGCCGACTTTAACAGCGATGGGCATCCGGATTTGGCAGTAACCAATACTACGGGCACCGTTACAGGGGTATCTGTTTTATTGGGCTCGGCTACGGGCACTATTTCCTCTTCAGCAAATTATGCTATAGGAACCAGTCCTATAGAAATATGTTCGGCCGATTTTAATGGAGACGGCCACCCCGATGTGGCAGTAACAAATCAAGGTGCTGCTAATCTTTCTATTTTTTTAGGCTCGGCTACAGGTGCCCTTTCTGCAGCAACAAATTACTCCTTAGCCCTTGCTCCTTATAGTGTAGAATCAACTGATTTTAATAACGATGGGCACCTCGATATAGTAACAAGTAATTACAACAACAGCAGCATATCTGTTTTATTAGGCTCGGCTACCGGTACCCTTTCGGCCGCAACAAACTATTCGGTAGGGGCTAGCCCTTCGTTTGTATGTACTGCTGATTTTAATGGAGACGGGCACCCGGATGTAGCTTCTAGCAATGGAGGTAGCAATACCGTATCTGTTTTACTAGGCTCGGCTACTGGTACGCTCTCGCCAGCAATGAACTATAACATTGGGATAGGTCCTCAAAGAATCTGTTCTGCTGATTTTAATAATGATGGACATCTTGATGTAGCCCTTACTGCTAGCAATACCGTTTCTTTTTTGTTAGGATCGGCTACTGGCGCCCTTTCCCCATCTACAAATTACACTATAGGAAACGGCCCTTACGGTATCTGCTCTGCTGATTTTAATGGCGATGGTTATATAGATGTAGCAGTAGGTCGCAACAATATAACCCAAACAGCAGTTTTCTTAAGCAGCCCTTCTCCCTCTGTAGCAGTAAGTGTTATGCCGGTTACTCCTTTGTGTGCAGGCAGTACAGCCACCTTGGTTGCTATCGGCGCAACTACTTATACTTGGAGCACCGGCGCCACGGCCAGCAATACTACGGCCAGCCCTAGCGTTACCACCACCTACAGCGTAACAGGCACCAATACCGTAGGCTGCACCAATACAGCCACGACCAGCATTGTTGTAAATGCATACGATGTTATACACGGGCAAGTAGATACCAGCGGCACGCTTATTACACACAGCGCTTGGGTTTATTTATACCAACACCTTAGCTCAAACATCCACTTAGCTGCTGTAGATTCCATGCAAATACAAGCTAATGGTGCCTATAGCTTTAGCGTTGCCACACCGGGAAACTATTTTATAGGCGTAGTACCCGATACTACAGTCTATCATCGAGCTGCTACCACCTACTACAACAGCACCCACCCTGTCTATCTTTGGGATAGTGCCCAGTTTGTAAGCATAGGCGGCTGCAACAACAATACTACCTATATTGCCATAAGTCTGATACAAACCCCTGCCGTAAACCCCTTGGCTACAGGAATTATTAGCGGCAACGTGCAGTCTGATGGTACTTATATAGGGCACCGCATGGCGCAAGGAGGCAACAACAGCGTGATGGGGGTACCCCTAAGAGGAATAGGCGTGAGTTTAGGTAAAGTGCCGGGAGGAGGCTGCGCAGCACGCACAGCAACCGATGCCTCGGGCAACTATGCCTTCTCGCATGTGGAGGTAGGCAACTATATTGTGTATGTGGACTTACCCAACTATAAAAGAGACAGCAGCTACCACGTAAGCATCAGCGCTACCAGCTCAGTAAGTGCCAACAACAACTATTTGGTGGACTCTACTTCTATATACACCACGCATGCAACAGGCATTAAACAATTTGCAAGCGGCAGCCATAACGTGTGGATATACCCCAACCCGGCAGGCAGCCAACTGCATATACAAAACAGCGCCGCTTTAGGAAGCATTAGCGTTTACAACGCTTTAGGGCAAATGGTAGAGGCAATACAAAGCAAAGAAAACACAACAACACTGGATGTAAGCAGCTACGCACCGGGTTTATACACCGTTTTGCTATCAAGCGGGTATAGTACTTTTGTAAAAGAGTAAAACATTATTGAAAAAGACGCAAAAGCAACAGGTTCAAGCGTATCGCTAACCCATACTTTTTACAAAATCATCAAACAGATAGCGGCTATCATGCGGGCCTGGTGCGGCTTCCGGGTGGTACTGAACTGAAAAAACAGGCTTGCCTTTTAGGCGTATGCCTTCAATGGTGTGGTCGTTTAGGTTAATATGTGTAACCTCTACCTGATTGTTTTTAGCTACATCTTCTGCTTTCACGCTAAAGCCATGGTTTTGAGAGGTTATTTCGCTTTTGCCGGTTATGATATTTTTTACCGGGTGGTTAATGCCCCTGTGTCCGCTGTGCATTTTGTAGGTAGCAATACCCTGCGATTGCGCTAAGAGTTGGTGCCCTAAGCAAATGCCAAAAGTAGGCAAATGGCTATCTACAATTTGTTTTACCAAAGCGGTTTCTTCTTTCATTACAGAGGGGTCGCCGGGGCCGTTGCTAAGCATAAATCCCTTGGGGTGAAAAGAAAGCAGCTCTTGCAAACTGGTTTTCATGGGAAATACTTTTACATAACAGCCGCGCTCTACTAAAGAGCGTATGGTATTTTTTTTCACGCCAAAGTCCACCAAAGCAACTCTTTTTGCGGCCTTTTCATCTCCTACCTCATAAGCTTTTTTAGTACTCACTTTAGAAGATAGTTCCAAGCCTTCCATGCTGGGCGTTTGGGCTAATTGTTTTTTTAATTCATCTATATCAAATACAGAAGAAGATATGATGCAGTTCATAGCTCCTTTATCTCGTATGTAGCGCACCAAAGCGCGTGTATCCACATCGCTAATACTTACAATATGATGCTCTGTAAAATAATCGTGTAGTGATTTTTGTGCAGCGGGGCGCGAGAAGCCGTTATTAAACTTTTTGCATATCATGCCCGATATTTTAATGCTTTCGCTTTCAACTTCTACATCGTTAATACCATAATTGCCAATGTGTGCGTTGTTCATTACTACAATTTGCCCGTAATAAGAGGGATCTGTAAAAATTTCTTGGTAACCCGTCATGCCGGTATTAAAACAAATTTCACCGGTAGTAGTACCTATGGCGCCGGCTGCTTTTCCTTCAAAAAAGGTACCGTCTTCTAATAACAAAATGGCTTTGGGCTTGGGTTGGTATTTTAATTGCATGCTGCGAAAATAGCAATTAAGAACGAAGAATAAGAAACGAAAAATACACGAGTTACTAACGGGTGTAAAAAACTTATTTTAGCTGCGCCAGCATCAACTGTTCTACCTCTTCGCTATCCCATTTTTGGGTAATATGAGGCAAGGCCATGATGCTATCCATAATAGCTTGTTGTTTTACCCCTTCTTTTAAGGCGGTACTGTAGCGCACTTGCGGACTAAAAGTAACCATGGAATATAGAGGGAGCCACTTGTCGGGGTATTTTTCGCTAAAGCGGGCTTCGATTTTTTTTTGCAATACAAAGGTAGGGTCGGCGGTTTTATCGCGCATTTCTACAAAGTTGCCAATGGCTAAATCGGCAATGGCATCGCTATCAGGTTTGCGGAGGTGCTGATAGGTGGATAGTATGGTGTCCCAATCGTTTGGGTGTTTTGCCATCAGCTCGTCTAAAACCACACAATCTTCAAAGCCACAATTCATGCCTTGTCCGTAAAAAGGGACAATAGCATGGGCAGCATCGCCTATCAGGGTTATTTTATTTTCAAACACCCAGGGGTAGCACTTTACGGTAACCAAAGAAGAGGTGGGGTTGTTCATAAAATCATCTAACAGCGTAGGCATCAGCGGTACGGCATCTGGAAACTCTTCCTCAAAAAACTGTTTTACGGCTTCTTTGGTGTTTAGTTTAGCAAATGATTTTTCGCCTTCAAAAGGTAAAAAAAGGGTGCAGGTAAAATTGCCATCGGGGTTGGGCAGGGCTATCATCATAAAGCTGCCTCGTGGCCATATATGAAGTGCGTTTTTTTCCATTAAAAATTTTCCGTTTTCACCGGGAGGGATGATGAGCTCTTTATACCCCGCCGATATGTAGTGTTGGCTGTACTCAAACCTATCGCTATGCAACTGCATGTTGAGGCGGCTGGCAGCAAAAGCGCCATCGGCTCCAAAAACAAGGTGGCTTTGCGATTGGGTTGTTTTTTTGGTTTCGTTATGCTCTAAATAGGTGGTAAGCGTGGCTTTATCAATATGAGTACAACGCTCGTTGAAATAGATTTTAACCTTGGCTTGCTGCTCGGCCAAATCCATCAGTTTCATATTGATCTCGGCCCGCGAAACGGAATTAATGGCCTGGTCTTTTTTTCCGTAAGGTTGAAACTGGGTGTTCCCATTTTTATTATGAATAAAACGACCATACATCGGTATGGCTATTTTTTTTATTTCGTTGGCAATACCTACTCCTTCTAAACCCCGCCAACCACGATCGCTAAGGGCTAAGTTGATAGACTTGCCGGCGCTGATATTTGCTTTGCGCATGTCGGGGCGGCGCTCGTATATCGTAATGTTATGCCCTCGTTTGGATAAATATATAGAGAGTAAAGAGCCTACTAAGCCGGCTCCTATAATGTTGATGTTTTTAGCGCTCATGATATTTCTTTTTTTTGTTTTTGTATAATACGATGCAATACCAGCAATTGACCAATCACCAAAGCTAGGCTTAATAAAATAAACAGAACGGCAGACAAACCGGTTGTGGGTGTTTTGGGGCTTGTTACTTCTTCGCTATAAAAGTGCATGGCAATAACAGCAAAGGCATTGTTGCAAAAATGCGCAATAACAGATACCCATAAATTTTGGGTGAGGTAATATAGATAACCCAACACCATGCCCAACAACATACGCGGTATAAAACCAAAAAACTGCAAGTGAAAAGCGCTAAACAAAAAAGCAGTAAGAGCAATGGCTATATGCGCATTCATTTTATTTTTAATAAGCATTTGCTGCAACAAACCTCTAAAAAAAATCTCTTCGCTAAGGGCGGCCACAAAAGCCATGACTAAGATGTTGGACACCAAACCGTACCACGATTTATCTACAAAAAACAAAAGCGTTATCTGGGTAGCGCTATCTTCTTTAGCCCTTGCCCATTGCTCTATAGCCGAAAAACTTTGAGGCAGGTGCATTTGAGTATTAAACGCTTCTAAACCGCTAACGGCAGGCATGGATAGTAAAACAGCACTTATACTGGCAAACACAAAATAAAAACGAGGCAGGTGGTTCAGGTTTAAAAAAGCACTGCGTTCTTCGCGCAAAAAACGGCAAAACAAGGTGGCAGGTAAAATAAACAATACCGTGGACATAAGCACTTGCATTATTTTTAGCAGATTGATGGTTTTAGTATCTTCTGTAACCTGAGGGGCGCCTGAATCCATAAGCATAAGACCAAAGCACATAAAAAAATAAAGCAACAGCACGATAAGCCCTAACCGATCTTTATAGGTATTGATATTCATAGGCAGCTAAAGTACTAAGAATTATGAATTTTACGAATATCTACAAACTACCTTTTGCATACAGACAGAACCAAAGAACCCCAATACGCATACAAAAAATGCACAATCACCGCTTTTCATTCCTTACTCACCAAAAAAAATAAAAAAAAGACGTGGGTATGAAATATATTGAGTAATTTTGTTACTCAATAATGATAGAAACCCTCATATCCTCTAAAACGCGCGTAAAGTTGTTAATGAAATTTTTTCTAAACAGCCAGACTACCGCCTATTTACGCAGCTTAGAAGAAGAGTTTGGCGAATCTACCAACGGCATACGTTTAGAACTTAATAAATTTGAGAAAGCCGGTTTTATCGATTCTTTTTCTCAAGGAAACAAAAAATTATTCAAAGCAAACATAAAACACCCTTTGTTTAAAGACATCAACAGTATTGTATTAAAACTCACCGGTTTAGACCATATTGTAGATTATATCGTGCAGCGCATAGGCGATTTGCACAAGGTATATTTAGTAGGTAAGCTAGCCAACGGGCAAAATACCGGTATTATAGATATTGTATTGATAGGAGACAACATAAACCAAACTTTTTTACTAGAACAAATAAAAAAAGCAGAAAAAAAAATTGATAAAAAAATCAGGTATGTACTATTTGGCTCTGATGAATTTAGTATAAAAAAAATAACAGAGCCCGATATGCACCCTTTGCTTTTATGGAGCAAAGAAAAGAAATGATAAAAACAAGGTTGAAAACTTTAAGAAAAAGGATTCTTTTTTAGAGTTAAAACATGTACATTAGCCAACCTACTTAGCCCCAATGGGACTGAGGAGGCGAAGCCGTGAGAAGAGCATGCAAAAAGCAGAACTAAATACACAAACAAAACCCTCCTACTACAAGGCAGCAGGGCCGGCACGCAACTGGTATGCGCTGTACGTAGCTTCTCGTGCCGAAAAAAAAGTGCAAGAAGGGCTTTTATACAAAAATATAGAAGCTTATACCCCCATTGTAAAAACCATACGCCAGTGGAGTGATAGAAAAAAAACAGTAGAGATACCCTTGCTTAACGGATATGTGTTTGTAAAACACAACGAAGCAGAAAAAGATACCGTGTTTAGTATAAACGGCGTTGTAAACTACGTACGTTTTGATGGCAAGCCCGCCATTATAAGCGAAAAAGAAATACAAACCCTAAAAGATGTTACCACCCTGGGCTATGAAACATCAGTAACAAACTACAAGCAGTTTACCGAAGGCATAGAGGTAAAAATAACACAAGGCACCTTCAAAGGCTTTGAGGGCACCATTGTTCGTAAAGATAAAAACGAATACTTGTTGGTAGCCCTCCACTCCATACAACAGCATATCGTAATAAAACTACCCGCAGCTCTTTTAGAAAAAGCATAAATGTTGGATAAAGAAAAAAAGATACTCATTACAGGAGGTGCCGGTTTTATTGGCAGCAACATAGTGGATTATTTAGTAGCTCAAGGCTTTAAACACATTCGGGTTTTAGACAATTTAGAAACCGGTTTTTTAAAAAATATAGAAGCGCATATAAAAAACAATACCATACAGTTTATACAAGGCTCTATTACCCATTACGAAACTTGTTTGCAAGCTACCCAAAACCAAGATATTATTCTGCATCAAGCGGCGTTGGGAAGCGTGCCCCGCAGCATTGCCAACCCCTTAGCCACACACCAAACCAACGCTACCGGCTTTGTAAACATGTTAGAAGCCGCAAAAGAAAATAAGGTACAACGTTTGGTATATGCTTCGTCCTCATCGGTTTATGGAGATGATGCAACCATGCCCAAAAAAGAAGAGGTAGTAGGCACTCCTTTGTCGCCCTATGCAGTAAGCAAAAAAACCAATGAATTATACGCCGATGTTTTTGCCACCACCTATCAAATGGAACTAATTGGCTTACGCTATTTCAATGTGTTTGGCCCTAAGCAAAACCCGCAAGGCCCTTACGCGGCGGTTATTCCTATTTTTATAAACAAGCTATTGCAAGGACAAGCGCCTACCATATATGGCGATGGAAACAATACCCGCGATTTTACATACATAGAAAACGTGGTGCAAGCCAATTTGTTAGCCGCTTTTACCCCAAACAAACAAGCGTTAAACCGAGTGTATAACATAGCCTGCGGCGCCACCACATCGCTCAACACCCTGTACCAACTTATTACGAAAGAGCTACAAAGCCAAGTACCGGTGGCTTATGCCCCAAATCGTAAAGGAGAAATAAAAGACAGCTTTGCCTCTATTGATAAAGCAAAAAAAGAACTGGAGTACCTACCCCAAATAAATTTGGAAGAAGGCATAAAAAAAACCGTACACTGGTACCAAAACAACCGATAATATGCAGCAAGAACAAGAGCACTGGGATTTAGTTATTAAACCTAAAAATAAATGGTACGATGTGGATTTGGCTGCTATATGGCATTACCGCGACTTACTCATGCTGCTGGTGCGCCGCGATTTTGTGGCTGTATATAAACAAACCATTTTAGGGCCGCTTTGGTTTTTTATACAACCCATTTTTACCTCGCTTACCTTTACCCTTATTTTTGGCGGCATAGCCAAGATAAGTACAGACAGCATGCCCCCCATCTTATTTTATATGGCCGGCGTAACGCTGTGGCGCTATTTTTCTGACTGCTTAAACAACACCTCAAACACCTTTATTGCCAATGCAGGAGTGTTTGGCAAAGTATATTTTCCAAGGCTTATTATGCCGCTATCGGTGTTGGTATCCAACCTTATTAAATTAGGCATACAACTGCTTATTTTTCTAATTATATGGTTGTACTATTTAGTTACAGGCACACAGGTACAGCCGCAGTGGTACTTGCTTTTGGTATTGCCTCTATTGATATTGATGATGGCAGGCTTGGGCTTAGGCTTTGGTATTTTAATTTCTTCATTAACTACCAAGTACCGCGATTTAAGTTTTTTAATAGGCTTTGGGGTGCAACTGCTCATGTACGGAAGCTCGGTTATTATACCGGTATCCAGCATCACCAATGCACATTTAAAAATGGCCATGCTGCTCAACCCGCTTACCTCCATCATAGAAGCCTTTAAATATATTTTTTTAGGGAGCGGCTTTTTTAGCGCCTACTGGCTTATATACGATTTTGCTTTTATGATGATCGTACTGGCCGTAGCCGTGCTTATGTTCAATAAGGTAGAAAAAACATTTATGGATACGGTTTAGGCTGGAGTTGGGCTGAGGGTGAGATTGAGACTGAGGGTGAGATTGAGACGGAGGGTGAGGGTGAGGTTGAGGATGAGGTTGAGGTTAAGGTTGAGGTTAAGGTTGAGACTGAGATTGAGACGGAGGGGGAGATTGGAGTTAAAATTGAGAATAAGAATGTACAAAGATTTTATAGAAACAAGCTTTTGGAAAGGCGCCATGAAAATTGCCGAAATGGTTTTTGTATTGACTAACGAATTACCAAGAAAAGAAGATTATGGATTGACCTCTCAGCTAAGACGAGCATCGGTTAGTATTTCAGCCAACATTGCCGAAGCCTTTGGGAGAAGCACCGCCCCCGATAAAAATAAATTTTACGATTATGCAAGAGGCTCGGCATTTGAAACAAAAAGTTTATTATTGTATGGAATGTCGGTTAACTATTTTAATGAAACAGAAACAAAAAACGTAATTGAGCTTTTGGAACAAACTGTTTACGAAATTAATAAAGTAAAAGTAACCTTAAAAAAACAATCTAAATATAAACCTTCTCAACCTTAACCTTAACCTCAATCTTAACCTCAACCTCACTCTAAACCTTAACCTCACTCTAAACCTCAACCTTAACCTCACTCTCAACCTTAACCTCAACCTCAACCTCAATGACCGTAATAAAAGTAGAAAATTTAGGCAAGCAGTATCACTTGGGGCAGGTGGGCACAGGCACCATATCGCACGACCTAAACCGCTGGTGGCACCGTGTGCGGGGTAAAGAAGACCCCTACCTGAAAATAGGCGACACCAACGACCGCACCACCAAAGGAAACAGCGATATTGTATGGGCGCTAAAAGACATTAATTTTGAAGTAAAACAGGGCGAAGTGCTGGGTATTATTGGGCGCAACGGCGCTGGCAAATCCACCTTACTAAAAATACTATCGCGTGTTACCGGCCCTACTGTGGGCGATGTAAAAGTAAAAGGCCGCATTGCCAGCCTGCTGGAGGTGGGTACCGGTTTCCACCCCGACTTATCGGGTAGAGAAAACATCTTTTTGAACGGAGCCATACTGGGTATGAGCAAGCAAGAAATAAAAAATAAGTTTGACGAGATAGTTGATTTTGCCGGTGTAGAGCGATATATAGATACCCCCGTAAAGCGCTACAGCAGCGGCATGTACGTGCGCTTGGCTTTTGCCGTAGCCGCACACCTAGAGCCCGAAATTTTAATTGTGGACGAGGTGCTGGCCGTGGGTGATGCCGAGTTTCAAAAAAAATGCCTGGGTAAAATGAAAGACGTAAGCGGACAAGGCAGAACCGTTTTATTTGTAAGCCATAATATGCCTTCTATAAAAGCGCTTTGCACAAGAGGCCTTTATTTAGAAAAGGGAGGGGTTACCTTTCTTGGGGATATCAACCAAACTATAGCAAAGTACTTTGAAATTAAAGCTGTTTTTGAAAAAAAAGGCATCGTTCCTGAAAGTTATGAAAGATATAACACCGGGCAAGCAAAAATAAAAAGCGTTCAACTAGTTGACGAAAACGACATGGCTACGAGCGAGGTTTTGTATAGAAGCAAAATAAAATTTAAAATAAAAATAGATGTATTAGAAAGAATAAACGATGCCATAGTAGATATAAAAATAGTATCAAAAGATGGAGTTGTAATTACGCACACTATGAATATAGACCAAGATGACAAACCCTATAGCCTCGATGTTGGGATACACGATTTTGAAGTTGATTTACACAATTCTTTTCACCCCGATTATTACAACACAACGGTAGGTATTCACTACTCTATCGGAGCCACTATTGATTACCTGGAACACATATATGATTTTCAGATATTAAACATTGGGCAAGAAAGCGATTATACCGTTAGTTGGAAACATGGATACTTAAAATTAGATAGCAAATGGCAGAAAGTATAACTAATTTTATTCCTTTAGCGAAACCTAACATCTTAGAAAAAGATATTTTGTTAGTTAACGAAGTATTACGAAGCGGAATGTTGGTACAAGGTAAATATGTTACCGAATTAGAAAACAGTTTTATCCAACTTGCAAAATCAAAATACGCAAGCGCAGTAAGCAACGGCACTGCAACTTTACATTTAGCTTTAAAAGTGCTAGGGGTAAAAGAGGGAGATGAGGTTATTGTGCCTGCATTTTCATATATGGCTACGGCTAACGTGATAGAGTTAGTAGGGGCAAAACCTATTTTTGTAGATATTGATATACAAACATTTAATATAGATGTGCACAAAATAGAAGCTAATATCTCTAAAAAAACAAAGGCTATCATACCCGTGCATGAGTTTGGGTTGTCGTGCGATATAGAACCCATTATAGAAATTGCGAAACGCTACAATTTATACGTAATTGAAGATGCTGCCTGTGCACTTGGTGCTGAATATAAAGAAAAACATGTGGGAACCTTTGGTCATTTTGGTTCTTTTTCTTTACATCCAAGAAAAGCAATTAGCAGCGGAGAGGGGGGGGTACTCATTACAGATATTGAATATCATGATACTAAAGTAAAAATATTACGAAATCATGGCACAGAAATAATAAACGGTAAAATGGATTTTAGTGATTTTGGCTTTAATTACAGAATGACCGATTTTCAAGCAGCTCTTGTCGTTTCTCAAATGAACCGACTAAAAGAAAGTATTGCTCATAAAAAAAAGCTAGCTAAACGATATAGCAACCTGTTAGACAGCTCTCTAATACAATTGCCGCACACACCTAACTATACAGAGCATACCTGGCAAACCTATCACGTTCTTCTTCATGAAACAATAAATAGGGATCGCATTATTGAACAAATGAAACTAAAAAATATCGGAACGAATTATGGAGCGCAGTGCATGCCTTATATGCAATCGTTTAAGGAAAAATACAACCTTAATTGCGACATGCTGTTTCCTCATGCACTTTCGGCCTACAAAAGAGGTTTAGCCCTACCTATTCATGATTTAATTACAGAAGAGCAAGTTGAATATATTGCAAACACATTGAACTATTTAATAAAACAAAAATGATAACAAATAAAACAATTTTTATTACGGGCGGTGCCGGTTTTATTGCCAACACTATTATTGGACGCTTAGTTGAAAAAAACAAAATTATTGTCTATGATAATTTCCATAGAGATACTTTAAGTAATTCGGCCTATGCCAAACACCCTAACATTAAAATAGTGAAAGGAGATGTACTGGATTTGCCTGCGCTTACCCTAGCTATGGCAGGTGCTGATTTAGTAATACATGCGGCCGGTATTGCAGGTATAGACACTGTGATAAAAGACCCGGTAAAAACAATGCGCGTTAATATGATGGGCACCGCTAATGCCTTAGAAGCTGCTTGCGTAAATAAAATAAATGAACGTTTTATTGATTTTTCAACCTCAGAGATATTTGGCTCCTATGCCTTCAAGTCTTCTGAAGAAGATAATACCGTAGCAGGTAGCGCCGGCGAAGCTCGATGGACTTATGCTGTAAGCAAGCTAGCGGGCGAACATTTAGCCCATGCTTATTTTAAACAATATAAGTTACCGGCAGTAACAGTTAGACCTTTTAATGTATATGGACCTGGACAAACAGGCGAAGGAGCAATACAAATTTTTATTAAAAAAGCATTAAAAAATGAAGACATTATTATCAATGGCGATGGCAACCAAATTAGAGCTTGGTGCTACGTAGATGATTTTGTAGATTGCATCATGCTGGCCCTAGAAAAAAAAGAAGCAATAGGAGAAAGTTTTAATATAGGCAATGCCCGCGCTGTTACCACCATTTTAGGTTTAGCAGAAACCGTGTTGCGGGTTCTAAAATCAAATTCTAAAATTATTTTTAAAGAAGCGCTCTCTGCCGATATAGAGTTAAGAATACCAAGCGTAGAAAAAGCCCGCAAACTGCTAGACTTTAAAGCTAAAGTAGATTTGGAAGAGGGGATAAAGGCTACCGCAACCTGGATAAAAAATAGTTTAAGCTAGGAAAAATGGACAGAAAAAAATTATTAGGAAAAAAGCAAGAAAAAATTTTGTTCGATGAATTAAATAAGTTGCATCAATTTTTTTTTTCTGAATTTAAACAGCAATTTAATAGAAGTTTACCCTTTACTGACGAAATTTTTGACCGATGGGAGCGTGCAAAAGCTTTAAGTTTTGGAGGAGGATCATCAATATATGATAGCTCTTATGTGTTTGGTGATGTAAAAGTGGGTAAAAATACTTGGATAGGGCAGTTTACAATTATTGACGGCTCCGGAGGGTTAACAATTGGTGACAACTGCACTATATCTTCGGGCGTTCATATCTATACACATGATAATGTAAAGCAAACCTTATCTGGAGGAAAATTACCGATAGAGAAAAAAAAAGTTTCCATTGGCAATTGTAGCTATATTGGCCCACATTCTATTATAGCTAAAGGCATAAAAATTGGCAATAATTGTATAGTAGCAAGTAACTCGTTTGTAAACAAAGATGTGGAAAATTTTTCTATAGTGGCAGGAAACCCTGCTAAAAAAATAGGAAAGGTACTTGTTTCAGATAACGATATTAAATTTGAGTATAATAAATAAAATTTAAACAAGCCCTTAATTATCTGAAATAATGTTTAAAAAGAAAATTTTAATTGTTACTAATATCCACGTGCAAGGTAACCCAGCACTATGGTTTATTTATAACCAATTAAAAGAAAAATACAATGTTACCATATCTAGTTTTCATCCCATAGAGAAAGGGATGCTCAATAAAAATATAAAATACAAAACCCATTCTTTTTTTTATAAAAAAATGGAAAAAAATAAACGAGCCTTTTTTTTTAGGCGAGCATATAACTATTTTTATGGACAACAATTAAAAAAAAAACCGAACCTATCTCAAATAATCATAGAAGATAGATTACGCTTTTTTTATTCGAAAATAGAACTTTATTTAAAAAACAGAACAGTTGACTTCATAATAAATATTGATACTGAAGCAGCCTATATAAGTAAACCTCTTTCTGAAAAATGCAAAATACCTAATGCGTATTTTATTTATGAGTTTTATGCCCATCAAACTTTAGAAATAGATAATGCTGTTTTTGTTGAAAAAACGAATATTGAGAAAGAAGGTGTACTTAATTCAGATATTATACTAAGTGGGGCAAATGATTTAGCAGCTAACTATTTATTAAAAAAATATAATTCAAAAGCTAAAGCAGTAACATTTACTGTTTGCCCGTTAAAAAAAAACAATAAAACCACAGAATGCCATACACCTTTAAAATTATATTATCACGGAGCTTTGTTTGATAATAGAGGACTTAAAGAAGCCATACTTGCAATGAGGGAAATAGAAGGAGCAATATTACACATAAGGGGCTTTGGGGATTATGAAAAAGAACTAAAAGAAACTGTTATAAACAACGATTTAGCTAAAAAAGTTATATTCTTGCCTGTGGTTCCTACTGAACTATTAACTGAAGTTGCTGCTGAATTTGATATTGGCTTAACAATGGTTAGAATGAACATTTTAAATCATGTTTACGCTATGGGGTTTAAAACTTTTGAAAATATATCTGCTGGATTGGCATTAATAATGCCCGCTAGTGTTCCTTTAAAACAATTAAACAATGAGTATAAAGTTGGCTTGACTTACGAAGATGCCACTACTGATAATCTTGTAAAATTATTTCAATACTGTGTTGATAACCCCAATTTAGTGCGCGAGTGGAAGAAAAATGCACAAACTGCTTACGAAAAAGAGTATAATCAATATGTACAACAAAATAGATTGATACGAGAAATTGAAACATTATTAAATACTAAAAAAAAGAAGCCGAGGTAGTTTGCTATTTTAATGTAAACTTGTGTGCAGCATAATAATTACACATCAATTTAAAACTACGGAATAAACTGGCTATGCTGTGTAACTGTTGAAAAATACTAAAAAAATGAAAAAAAGTATTTTAATTATTTGTCGTAACCATCTGGCTAAAGCGCCGCGTTTTATGATGGAGGTTAATGCCCTGAAAGACTATTACAACCTAATAGCAGCCGGGGAATCTTATGATGCAAGCACATCTGATTTTGAGTTTGTTAGTTTAATTAAAGAATTTTTAGCGTTCCATTATGGGTATCCCACTTTTTTTAAAAAAATTATTTCTTTTGGGTTACACATTTACTTTAAATTTCCTTTTGCCAAAAGATCCTATAGCTACGAAGTAACCGTGAAGCACAACTTTAAAACATTAAAGAAAAAGCAGTTTGATTTAATTATAGTGCATCATTTTAAAGATATTCCACTCGCTGTAAAATTAGCTGACCTAAAAAAAGTAAACATTATTTTTAATGCACACGAGTATTACCCCTTAGAGTTTGACGATTCTGAAGAATGGGTAAAAAATACGCAACCAACTTATTTACATATTGCCAAAACATATTTAAATAAAGTAAGTATTTGTTTTTGTGTAGGGCAAATAATAGCCGATAAGTATAAGAAAGAATTTGGTTTGCACTCCGTAGTAATACCTAATGCTAAGCCTTTTTATGATTTGCAGCCCACACTTTTAAAAGAAAGCGAGAAAATAAAAATAATTCATCACGGAGGAGCCGAAAAATCTAGAAAAATAGAACTAACAATAGAGATGATGCAGTATTTGGGGCAAGGATACCAGCTTGATTTAATTTTGATTCCGGGATCGGAGGAATATATAGAAGAAATAAAAGAAAAAGCAAAACCTTATAGCAACATCCGTTTTTTAGAGCCGGTACCCTTGTATGATATACCTACTTTTTTAAATACTTATGATATAGGTTTGTTTTTACTGCCTCCTACTAACTATAATTATGCCAACGCCTTACCTAATAAGTTTTTTGAATTTGTGCAAGCTCGTTTAGCCATAGCCATTGCCCCATCTCCTGAAATGGCTTTGCTAACCCAAAAGTATGATTTGGGTGTAGTAGCCCCTGATTTTACCCCGCAGGCACTGGCAAACAAAATAAAAGAATTGACCGTAGAAAAAATAATGTACCACAAAAACCAATGCCACAAACACGCAAAAGAGTTAAGCTCAGGCGTATATCAAGATTTAATAAAAAAGACAGTTGATGAGCTAGTATAAAATGACAGTTTGTGATTTCGGTAAAATCATGTTATTGATACCCATCACACGATTAACTTTTAATAAATCTCAAATAACTTCTGAATAAATGAAAAAAAGCATTTTAATTATTTGTCGTAACCATCTAGCTAAAGCGCCGCGTTTTATAATGGAGGTTAATGCCCTGAAAAATTATTACAACCTAATAGCAGCCGGAGAATCTTATGATGCAAGCACATCTGATTTTGAGTTTGTTAGTTTAATTAAAAAATTTTTAGCGTTCCATTATGGGT
>JAFDYI010000008.1:42910-132120 GCA_018267475.1 Bacteroidota bacterium
TGTAAAATTAGCTGACCTAAAAAATGTAAACATTATTTTTAATGCGCACGAGTATTACCCTTTAGAGTTTGATGACTTAGATGAGTGGATAAAAAACACGCAGCCAACTTATTTACATATTGCCAAAACATATTTAAATAAAGTAAATATTTGTTTTTGCGTGGGGCAAATAATAGCCGATAAGTATAAACAAGAATTTGGTTTGCACTCCGTAGTAATACCTAATGCTAAGCCTTTTTATGATTTGCAGCCCACACTTTTAAAAGAAGGGGAAAAAATAAAAATAATCCATCACGGAGGGGCTGCAAAATCTAGAAAAATAGAACTAACAATAGAGATGATGCAGTATTTGGGACAAGGATTCCAACTTGATTTAATTTTGGTTCCGGGATCGGAGGAATATATAGAAGAAATAAAAGAAAAAGCAAAACCTTATAGCAACATCCGTTTTTTAGAGCCGGTACCCTTGTATGATATACCTACTTTTTTAAATACTTATGATATAGGTTTGTTTTTACTGCCCCCTACTAACTATAATTATGCCAACGCCTTACCTAATAAGTTTTTTGAATTTGTACAGGCTCGTTTAGCTATAGCCATTGCCCCATCTCCTGAAATGGCTTTGCTAACCCAAAAGTATGATTTGGGTGTAGTAGCCCCTGATTTTACCCCGCAGGCGCTGGCAAACAAAATAAAAGAATTGACCGTAGAAAAAATAATGTACCACAAAAACCAATGCCACAAACACGCAAAAGAGTTAAACTCAGGCGTATATCAAGATTTAATAAAAAAAACAGTTGATGAGCTACTATAGGGATTGTGTGGTGTTTAAAGAAACCTTATATTAAACTAAGCGCAAAGCATCGCAAATAAAATGAAAGCTATAACGGTCATACAAGGCGGTGAGTCTGAACGTGTAGAATTTAAAACATCTTTTCAGATAGAAGTAATTGAAAGCTTAGTAGCATTTGCCAATACCAAAGGGGGAACTGTTTTTGTGGGCGTAACTGATAAAGGTAATATACAAGGGGTTGCTTTAGGAAAAGAAACACTACAAAACTGGACCAACGAAATTAAAATAAAAACACAGCCCGCTATCATTCCAACTATAGAAGTACACCATCAAAAAAACAAACAGTTTGTGCAAATAAGTGTTCAAGAGTTTCCGGTTAAACCTGTTTCATGTAGGGGACGTTATTACAAGCGTATCCATAATGCCAACCATCAACTTACGGCTAACGAAATAACAGATATGAATTTGCAATCCTTACAACTCTCATGGGATTCTTATCCGGCTGTAAACACAACAATAAAAGATATTGATTTTAAAAAAGTTAAAAAATTTACTAATAAAGTAAATGCTATAGGCAGATTTCATTTGTCTGGAAGTACTGTAAGTAATTTGAAAAAATTAAAGCTA
The DNA here is from genome assembly GCA_018267475.1 of Bacteroidota bacterium. Classification (GTDB taxonomy): domain Bacteria; phylum Bacteroidota; class Bacteroidia; order B-17B0; family Aurantibacillaceae; genus PALSA-968. The sequence continues at coordinate 44,331 of JAFDYI010000008.1, forward strand.
ATCAACAATAAAAAAGTTTCCAATGCAGCTCTATTGCTTTTTTCAAAAGAAGAGGTAATATACAATATCCATTTAGGGAGATTCAAATCGCCCTCGCTAATTGTTGATGATAGGATGCTCCGTCTTCCTCTTTTTGAAGCCGTTGAAGAAACGATGAAATACATTGTTTCTCAAATTAAATTTGCATTTGAAATAACCGGAAAAACCACGCAGCGCATTGAAATACCAGAATATCCGCTTGAAGCAATAAGAGAATTAGTATTAAACGCTATCATTCATCGCGATTATTTAAGTGTAGCTGATATTCAAATAAAAATTTTTGATAATAGCATTACATTTTTTAACCCGGGCAAATTACACCATAGTTTAACTATCAATGATTTGAAAACTGATTTTTACGCTGCCTACGCACGAAACAAACTGATAGCCGAAGCATTTTACCTTACAGGCGATATAGAAAAATACGGCAGTGGTTTTGCACGTATAAGAAAATCTATAAACGAGTACCCTACTATGAAAATAGAATACAAAGAAACCGGTAATGGATTTATGACCGTAATCTCGTACTCTATACAAAAAACAACTGTATCGCAACATAAGGTCACCGATAAGGTCACCGATAAGGTCACCGATAAGGTCACCGATAAGGTTACCGATAAGGTTACCGATAAGGTTACCGATAATCAACAAAAAATACTAACTGCATTTGAAAAAAATGGCAGTATTACTACTAACGAATTAGCTCAACTTATTGGCATTTCTCAAAGAAAAATAAAAGAAAACATAGCCAAGCTAAAAGAATTAAAAATGGTAGAACGTATTGGAGCCAGCAAAAACGGCTATTGGAAAATAACACTATAGAAAATGTACCACAAAAACCAATGCCACAAACACGCAAAAGAGTTAAGTTTAGATGTATATCAAGACTTAATAAAAAAAACAGTTGATGAGCTAATATAGGGCTTGTGTGGTATTAAAAAACATAGTAAAAACCTACATCAGAACATCTATAAACGAGTACCCTACTATGAAAAATGAAAAAATAAATTTTTATGGTGAAATACATTTATTTTTAGCATCCTCCCTTTTATCAAAGCACAAATACAACGAACTACACCCATAGCTGCAAAAAAGACATATAACATGAAGAAGCAAAGTATCAGCAAACAAGATTATAAAACTTGGCTTTTCAATTTAAAACAAAGCATTGGTAACGCGCGTTTGCATACATCGTTTCAAGTAAATGCCAATATGTTGTTTGTATATTGGTTTATTGGCAATCAAATTATACAAAAGGTAGAAAAAGAAAAATGGGGTAGCGGAGTTATTAAGCAGCTTGCCCATGATTTACAAAAAGCATTTCCTGATACTAAAGGTTTTTCTGAAAGAAATTTAAAATATATGCGGCAATTTGCAGGAATTTATTCTGATCTCCTAATTGGGCAAGAACCTCTTGCCCAATTAGAAAATCGCACAAAAAAAAGAATACAACCATCGTCAAATAGTACAAGCCCAATTGGGCAAGAACCTCTTGCCCAATTGCAAAATAGCGAAAAATTATTTACACAAAAACCTCTTTCGCAAATTAGTTGGTCGCATCACGTGGCATTGATGGATAAAATAAAAAATAACGCTTAGCGCACGCAAACTTTTAATAAAAAATATTTAAAATTACAAATGATTAAGAAATTTACCTTTAATGGATACAAGAGTTTATTAGAAACCGCTTTAAAAAATGAGTACCAATTTATTAATTTCTCTGAGGCTAATACATCAACATTTAATAGAAAGTGTATTCTACGACACGACGTCGATGTTAGCATCGATGCAGCGTGTGAAATGGCAAAGATAGAGCATTCATTATCTGTAAAGTCAACTTATTTCTTAATGTTAAGATCTCCCGTTTACAACCTATTCAGTAGATCTAATCATAATTTGGTTAATAAAATTATTAATCTTGGGCATTCCATAGGGATTCACTACGACGAAGCGTTTTATGCAAAGGAAAAAAATCTTAACGATCTTATTAGAGAAGAAATTGAAATCATTCAAAACATGTTTGAAATAGAAATAAAAACGCTTTCATTTCATCAACCTAGCAAAAAAATAATCAATAATGAGATAAAAATAAACAACCTCATTAATACTTATGACAAGGGCGACATGAATGGCTTCAATTATATTTCTGATTCTAATAAGACTTGGAAAGAAAGTACACTTTGGGATATTTTCAAACAAAGGAAATATTCTAATTTACATTTACTAATTCACCCTTTATGGTGGATGACAAAAGAAGACTTACCAACTGAGGAACTTTGGTCAAAAAACATTATTAGCAACTTCAAAAGAGAAGAAAAGCAGATTATTTCTACGGAAAGAGCTTATGGAACAGAGAGAAACATGGCACTTACTTTTACGAATTAGCTTAACGTAGTAATAACAACTAACAAATTAATTTAATTTTCCTATGTGTGGTATAGCCGGTATATATCAATTCAAAAATAAGGTAGAGCTAAACGCTCTTAAAAAAATGACGGACACCATTGCCCATAGAGGACCTGATGGGGAGGGGCATTGGATAAACCCCGAAGGCTCCTTAGGCTTTGGGCACAGAAGGCTATCTATCATAGACCTTAGCAACCATGCTAAACAGCCCATGCACTATGCCAACCAGCGATACACCATTACCTTTAATGGCGAAATATACAACTACATTGAAATAAAAAACGAGCTGATAAAAAAAGGGTATCTCTTTACCTCTCAGTCTGACACAGAAGTACTTTTAGCTTTGTATGATTGCAAAAAAGAACAATGCCTGCAAGACCTAGACGGTATGTTTGCCTTTGCCATTTGGGACGAACAGGAAAAAACCCTTTTTTGTGCCCGCGACCGCTTTGGCGAAAAACCCTTCCATTATTATTACGACGAAAACGGCTTCGTGTTTTCTTCCGAAATAAAACAGTTTTGGCCTATAGGTATAACGAAAGAACTGGATACAGAAAAATTTACTTCTTTTATAAAGTACGGACAGATTGACCGTTCGGAAGATATTACTGCTACTTTTTTTAAAAAAATAAAACGCTTAGATGCTGCGCATTATTTAAAAATTAACGCCGAAAAAAAAATCAGTATAGAAAAGTACTGGAGTATTCCCGATACAAAAAAATATTTTGAAGGCTCGATAGAGCAGGCTGCCGAAACTTTTTTGGAATTGTTTACCCATTCCATTCGCCTTAGGCTGCGCTCTGATGTGCCTGTTGGCTCCAGCTTATCGGGTGGTTTAGATTCTTCTAGTATCGTAATGCTTATTGATGCGCTAAAAGGAAAAGAACTAAAACAAAACACCTTTTCGGCTCGTTTCAAAGATTTTGCTAAAGATGAGGGCAAGCATATAGAAGAAGTAGTAAAAGCCTGCAAAAACGTTGCGGTGCATTACACCTGGCCCGATAAAGATTATTTTGAACATGCTTTTGAAAAAGTTACCTATCACCAAGATGAGCCCTATGGTTCTGCCAGCATTGTGGCGCAATATGCCGTAATGGAATTGGCCAAACAACATGGAGTTACCGTATTGCTTGATGGACAAGGGGCCGATGAACAGTTGGCCGGATACATACCCTACTACCATGAATACTTGAAACAGCTTTTCTACACACAGCCTTTTTTATACAAAAAAGAACACGCTGCATACCGACAATACCATCAAGAAGCCATTCCATTTATATCAGTAGAAAAACGAGAAACCCTTAGAATGAAATTAGGCCGCTATAAACGAATCGCTTTAAAGCAGGAATTGCCCTATCAACACGCGTTAAATGATCGTTTAAAAAACGACACAGCTACGGTTGGTCTAAAAGAATTGCTTCGCTACGCGGATAGAAACTCCATGGCTCATTCAAGAGAGGTGCGCCTGCCTTTTTTAAGCCATAAATTAGTAGAATTTGTTTTTTCTTTGCCCGACCACTACAAATTAAATGAAGGCTGGACTAAATTTGTATTGCGCAAAGCCATGAATAATATATTGCCTCACTCTATTTGCTGGCGTGTGGATAAAATAGGATATGAGCCTCCACAAAAAAGATGGATAGAATCAGACAAATACGAAACCGAAATAAAAAAAGCAGCTTCTTTTTTTGATATAAAACGAGTACCAGACCCTGCAAACAAAACCGTTTTTACAGAAGACTGGCGTTTGCTAATGGCTTCTAAATTTATTTAATATATGGCTAAAATTCCTTTTAATATCCCGTATTTTGTAGGTACCGAGCTTACTTATATGAGTCATACAATAGCCGGCACTAAAATTTCTGGAGATGGCGTGTTTACAAAAAAATGTCATGATTTTTTTGAGAAAAAATACGACTTTAAAAAAGTGTTGCTTACCACCTCCTGCACCGATGCTTTAGAGTTAGCGGCTATACTACTGGATATTAAAGAAGGCGACGAAATTATTGCTCCCTCCTATACCTTTGTGTCCACCGTAAACGCTTTTATTTTACGCGGAGCTAAAATTGTTTTTTGCGACAGCTTAGAACAAAACCCAAACATAGATGTCGCACAAATAGAAAAACAGATAACACCAAAAACAAAAGCCATTGTACCCGTGCACTATGCCGGCATTGCCTGCGATATGGATAGCATCATGCTGTTGGCTGATAAATACAACCTGTTTGTGGTAGAAGATGCCGCGCAAGCCATTGATAGTTTTTACAAAAACAAGCCGCTGGGCAGCATCGGGCACTTAGCCGCGTTTTCTTTTCACGAAACAAAAAACATTATTGCCGGTGAGGGGGGTATGTTGGCTATAAACGACGATCGTTTTTTGCAACGCGCCGAAATTATTAGAGAGAAAGGGACCAACCGCTCGCAATTTTTTAGAGGCGAGGTGGATAAATACGGCTGGGTGGACATGGGTTCCTCTTTTTTGCCTTCGGATATGATAGCCGCTTTTTTATATGCCCAGTTAGAACAGATAGACGCCATACAAAACAAAAGAAAACAAATTTGGGATACGTATTACAACCGGTTACAAGTTTTGCAAAACAAAGGAGTGCAACTGCCTTATTTGCCACAAGGCACTACTAATAATGCGCACATGTTTTATTTAGTATGCCGTTCTTTACAAGAGCGTAGCGAACTAATACATTTTTTGAAAGAAAAAAACATACAGGCCGTTTTTCATTATTTAAGTTTACATAAAAGCGAATACTACAAGGAAAAACACGACGGAAGAGTGTTACCCCAAACAGATAGATATACCGACTGTTTGCTGCGCCTGCCTTTTTATCCTAATTTAACTACGGAACAAGTGCAATTGATAGCGCAAGCTATTTTAGAATTTTACGACCTTTTATAATGAGGCTGAATACTATTGATGGTTTCTGCAATTCCAATAAAGGGTTGCTACTAATTTTAACACACTAAGGGGTGACACAAAAAAACATTTTAGTAATATGCTATTATTTCCCACCATCTTCAGAAGTTGGGGGAAGACGTTGGGCTAAACTCACCAAATACCTATATAGGTTGGGTTATAATATCTCTATAATAGCTGCAAATTCATTTACTTATGATGGGTTATGGGATGAAGAAGTGTCAAAATTTCAAAAAAATATAAATTATATTAATCCTAAACCAACACCAAAATTCTATGTAAAAAAGAAAATTATTGAGCCACTCTCTTTTTTTAACAAAATACGTTTTAAGATTAGTTATTACTATTTTTCTATTTGGGCTTTATTTAAAAAAGGTTTTTTTTACGATCCCTCTATAGGAACTCATCGCGCATTGAAAAACGCTATGTTAAAAGTTCAAAGAGAAAAAAACATAGATGCGATAATAGTTAGTGGCGGACCATTTAGATGGTGCTATTATAGTTCAAAAATTAAATCAAAATATTTTAAAGACACCCCTCTTGTTATAGATATAAGAGATTTTTGGGCTAATGGAATAAGCGGCCAATATTTCAAAAGTAATAAAGCTAAACAAGAAAGACGTTTTGAAAATTATACCCTATCAAAAGCATCTTTAATTTTCACGGTCAATCAACTGATTAGCGATTACATCTCTTATACATATCCTAAATTAACATCTAAAATCAAAGTACTTCCTCATGTGTACGACCAAGAAGATTTCCAAAATTTACCTCAAAGAACTAATAACTCAACAGATACAATTATTTTGGCCTATGCCGGCACGCTATACCCTAAAATGGAAGCTACTTTAAACTTATTAAAAGAGCTTGTTTTTAATCTTCAAAACAGGAAGTACAAAGTGAGAGTATATTTCTACACTTCCTCTATGGAATATTTTGATTTTTTTGATGACGAATTACAAAGTATAATAATCTATAAACCTTTACTTAAACCTAAAGAGTTGTTTAAAACATTTTCGGAAAACGTTGATGTCATTTTGCAATTAAGAGCTTCAGAAAAACTAGAAGAAAATTTTAAAAGTTCTAAATTTTATGAACAACTTGCATTAAGAAAAACGATACTTTATATTGGAAAACGCAGTGAATTATCAGAATTTTATTTAAATAACAAACTTGGCTTTTCACTTACATTATCTTCTGAAATTGAGCATATTGCTGACACCATAATAAATAATTTACATAGTAAAAGTATTCCTGATTTATCTTTTGATATTTCCTCTTTTACCTTTGAAAACCAAGCTGAAACTGTTTCAGAGATGCTTCAAAAATTAGCGTCTGAATAATTGCAACTAAAACAGGAAATATGATTTCCGTACTTATACCATATCGTACAGCATCAAAAAATACTTTTCTTAAAATAAAATAAGGTGCCGTCGCATTAAAAAATGAACAAAACCCTCCTCCTCTTTACTTATCAATTCCCCTACGGAGAGTCGGAAACTTTTTTGGAAAATGAAATTCCTGTTTTAGCATCTACTTTTCAAAAAATAGCTATTTGCCCTTTAGAAAAACCCACTCAGACGCACCGCTCCTTACCTAGTAATGTAGAAGTTTTAGATACTTTTTGCTTATTTACCAAAAAGTACAAAAAAAATCTATGGAAAAACACCGAGCTTATTTTTCGACTATTTTTATTTCAATTTATTTCTTCATCAAGAAGGTGGGTTTACATAAAACAGTTTCGTTATTACCTAAACTACCTTACGCACAAAATAGGTATAGCTGATGAACTTTATAATATCATAACAAAAAAAGGGTACGAAAAAGCGCTTTGCTACTCCTATTGGTTCGATTATTTCATGTTACCTTTAAGTATTCTTAAAAGTCAAAATAAAACGCCCTATTTAATAAGTAGAGGACACGGTGGCGATGTGTACGAATACCAACATAATAAATTTGATTTTTTTTTTCCTTTTCGTTCTTTTCAAATAAAGAATATAAACAAAATTTGCACCGTTTCATTAGATGGCTTAAATCATTTAAAACAACAGTATCCACTTAGTAAAAACAAATTATATGTTAGCCGTTTAGGCGTAAAAAATACCGAAGTATTAAATAACGAGTCGGCTGAATTACCTATTCTAGTTTCTTGTTCTACTTTTTTTTCATATAAAAGAGTACATTTAATTCCGGAAATACTAAAATACATTTCTATTCCCATTAAATGGATACACATTGGAGATAGTGGAGATTTAAAACACAAAACTATCAACCTGATACCCGCCTTACCTAAAAACATTGAAGTAGTTTTAACAGGGCAAATGAGTAACGAGGAGGTGCATAATTTTTACAAAAAAACACCGGTGAGCTTGTTTTTAAATGTGAGTTCTAGTGAAGGTTTACCTGTTTCAATAATGGAAGCCATTAGTTTTGGTATTCCGGTTATTGCAACCGATGTGGGTGGTGTACGAGAAATTGTAAATAATAAAACCGGTAAATTAGTTTCTGTTGATTTTAAACCAAAAGAAATAGCAGAATACATTGAAAAGAATATTTCAACATTTTCTGATACTGAATTTAGGAAGGGAGTAAAACAATTTTGGAGAGACAATTTTGATGCCCAAAAAAATTATGAAGATTTTATTAATAAACACTTATTATGTGTGGAATAGCCGGTATATGGCATTTAAATAAGGAAGCCTTGCATGCAACGAAATTGCAAAGCTTTACCAACTCGTTGGAGCACCGCGGGCCCGATGGCTTTGGTTTTTACATAGATGAAAAAAAACAGCTTGGTTTAGGGCATCGCCGTTTATCTATTTTAGATTTATCAGAGGCAGGCAAACAACCTATGAGTTTTGCTGATGGGCGTTATTGGATTTCATACAATGGCGAAGTATTTAATTTTATTGAACTTCGAATTGAATTAAAAAATAAAGGCTATTCTTTTAAAACAGAAACCGATACTGAAATTATTTTGGCTGCTTATCATTGCTGGGGTATTGATTGTCTGCATAAATTTAACGGTATGTTCGCCCTCGCTATTTGGGATAGTGCCGAGCAGAAACTTTTTTTAGCCCGAGATCGGTTTGGTATTAAACCGCTTTATTACGCGCACCTACCACATCTTTTATTTGCCTTCGCTTCTGAAACTATTGCTTTTAAAAAGTTAGAAAATTTTAAAAGAAACTTTAACGACACGAATGTTTTGTTACAATTAAAAAACAACAATATACTAGAAGGTCTGGGCTATACCATTTACGAACGTATTTTCCAACTGCTGCCCGGCCATTATATGATGGTTTATAAAAACGAAACACCTAAACAAAAACGCTGGTGGAGTACTTTAAATAACATACAATCTGTGCCTAAAAAATATGAAGAACAAGTGGAGCAGCTCCAATCCTTATTGATTGATTCGCTCCGACTTCGTTTGCGCAGTGATGTAACGCTTGCTACTGCTTTGAGCGGAGGGGTAGATTCTTCTTCTGTATTTTGCACACTCAACTACATGATGCAGCGTACCGAAAACAAAGAGCGCATGCCTGACAATTGGCAACAGGCTTTTGTCGCAACCTTTCCCGGAACCTTATCTGACGAAGAAGCTTACGCGAAACAAGTAATTGATAACACGGGCTTAAAAGGAACGTTTATCACACTGGATGAAAATGCTCTATACAATAAAATTATTGATACTACTCTAAAATCAGATGCTATACTGGGTAGCCCTATCGTTTCGTCGTATATGGTGTACGAAGCCATGCGTAAAAACGACGTTACCGTTTCTATGGATGGGCATGGGGTTGATGAAATGCTATACGGATACCCATACTTAGTACAAGCAGCCTACCGATATTATTATGACAAGCATGACGCTGAAAACAAAAAAGATATAGAGCAGACCTATAAAAATTTGTTTTATAATGAGGTAAAAGAAAGTTATTTAGAAGAATTAAAAAATAAATTTCCTGCACCAACAAAAGCACAACAAGTAAAAAACAGCATTAAAAACTCTTCCTTAGGAGCTTTGTATCGCTCCTTAAAAAATAATGAAGCAGATATTGCTTTACCTCACCTTTCGGATAGGCCTTATAACACCGGAAAAATGAATGTGGCAGAAAAAGTGTTGTTTGATAGTTTTCACACCGGCATGTTACCTACTTTGCTCCGTAATTTCGACAGAGCCTCTATGCTTAATGGCGTAGAAGTACGCATGCCTTTTATGGATTACCGTTTGGTGCAATACGTTTTTTCTCTTCCATTATTCAGCAAAATAGGAGGAGGATATACTAAACGTATCTTGCGCGATGCCATGAAAGGCATCGTTCCGGAAAATATTATACGCCGTAAACTAAAAATAGGCTTAATGGCCCCTATGTACGATTGGTATAACAACAAACTGAGTGAAGTTATTGTAGATGAAGTAAACTCTTCGGCCTTTTTAAATTCGCCGTATTGGAACGGAAAAGAAATTGCAGCTTATGCTACTGAAAAAACGAAAACCAAAACCTGGCAGAGTGGACAAGAAAGTATGATTTTTTGGAGTTATTTAAACACACATCTTTTACATAAAACAAACCTATGAAGTTTGCTATACTTATAGAAGATTACAATTTGTTCTATACCCGTGCCTTAGAGCAAAATGCCGATTTAAACGCGAAACCCTATAATGAAAAATTAAATATCCTATTAGCAAAAAAATATTACCAAGCCGATAGTTTGGCTCAAGCATTAATAAAATTAGGACATCAGGCAGAGGTTATAATACCCGCATGCAACCCTTTACAGTTAAGCTGGGCAAAAGAAAACAACAAACGCCTTTTTTACAAATGGCATTTACAAAGCCCGATACGCAGTTTAAAAGCAAGGCTCTTTAATAAGTATAATACATTTGATAAAATAAGAGATGAAGTTTTGTTAGCACAAATAGAAAAAGTAAAACCGGATATAGTATTTGTTTATGCTAGTATTTGGATTGAAAAAAGAACAATTGAAAAAATAAAAAAAACAGCAAAAAAAATCATATTACAATGGACATCTCCTATATTATATCAATGGGTTCATTTTCCTTTTAATAGCTTTGATTTTATTGTGACAGCATCGCCGTCTATCGTAGCGTACTTTATTAACAAAGGCTGCAATAGCTTTTACTTACAACAAGCTTTTGACACTGAGGTTTGTGATATTAAAGAAAACAAAGCACCTCAGAAAGGGGTTGTATTTATAGGGGCTTTTACAAAATATCATTTATATAGGCATGAAGTGATTTCATTTTTAATTGAAAATGGTATTGACATAGATGTATATGGATTTATTAGCGAGGATGTTTTCCCTAATTCTATTATACAAACAAAAATAAAACCTCCTATATCAGGTAACGACATGTTGAATGTATATCAAAAATACAAACTGTCCATTCATATATACGGGGGTAGCACAGAGGTAAGCGACGGTATTGATTGGGCTTCTTTTGCGGGGGCTAAACGAATTTTTGAAGTTACCGGAGTGGGAACGGCCTTGCTTACATCATATCAAGAAAACTTGAAAGATTTATTTTCTGAAGACGAAATTATTACGTTTAAAAACAAAGAAGAATGTTTGGAAAAAATAAAATACTATCTTGCTAAGCCTAATGAGTTAGAAACAATGGCTAAAAAAGCGCAACAAAAAACATTAAGTCAGCACACCTTTGTAAACAGAGCTCAAGAACTATTAAAATTAATAGATAGCCATGATACTTTACATTAACAAAAAAAGGAACCATCTGGAATAGGTGCCAGTATAGTGAAACAGATAGATATTAGTGCTATAATAACCGGTAACTTTACTGAATTTTAAAAAATATTTATTTTTTTGTATGAATTTTTTATATAAACTTTTTTTAGGCGATTACTCTCAAGTAGGCCTATCAAACAAAGAAACGCGCATTAAGTGGGTAAAAGAGGCGCTAAAAAAAGTACCCGCAGGATTCTCTATTTTAGATGCAGGAGCAGGCGAACAACAATATAAGCCCGATTGCGCTCACTTAAAATACACAGCACAAGATTTTGCCCAATACGATGGAAAAGGAGATAATAAAGGCATACAATTAGGCGCATGGAATAATACCAATTTAGACATAATATGCGATATTACCAACATCCCGGTTAATACATCTTCGTTTGATGCCGTATTATGCTCTGAAGTATTACACCATCTTCCTAACCCGGTAGAGGCTGTACGAGAAATGGTGCGCGTATTAAAGCCTGGAGGCTCCATCATCATCACGGCACCATTTACTTCGCTCACACATTTTTCGCCATACCACTTTAGCACAGGGCTTAATCGTTATTTTTACGACCATTGGTTCAAAGAGTTTAACTGCGAAATACAGGAGTTGAACTACAACGGAAATTATTTTGAATTTTTAGCACAAGAGGTACGCTATGCTAAAGATGTGGGTGAAAAGTATGCAGGTGTAAAAATGACTATAAAAGAAAAATTAGCGCAGCGAATTTATTTGTCTTTCTTAAAAAAAGCATCACAAAAAGGCAACAACTCCAATGAATTACTCGCTTTTAGTGTGTTTGTTGTAGCTACTAAAAAAAGATAAACATGATACTCGTCCGTTTAATGGGAGGCTTAGGAAATCAAATGTTTCAATACGCGTTTGGCAGGAGAATGGCTTTTATTCATAATACAGAACTGGTATTAGACCAATCATTATTATTAGATAAATCACAACCGCATGAGTTAGTTACGCATCGTGATTTTGATTTAGATATTTTTAATATACAAGACTACAGATGGGCAACAGAAGAAGAAATTTTTTCTTTTAACGGAAACCCAAAAGCATCTGCGCTAAAAAAGGGGGTTAGAAAAATTAAAAATGCCATAATTCCTAAACAACTAATAATTCAACGGTTTAACGAGTACAACAAGCAATATCTTTCAATAAAAAATAATACTTGCTTTGTTGGGCGCTGGCAGAGTGAATTGTATTTTAAAGATGCCGAACAGCAAATAAGAAAAGAATTTACAATTACAACACTTTTAAATAATGAAATAAAAAAAACTGCAGAAAACATTAAAAACACTAACTCTATTTGTTTGCACATACGCCGTGGCGATTTAATTACAAGTTCCGTTTATAGCTCAAGTATCGGCGCACTATCCATGGAATATTATACTCAAGCTATACATTATATTAAGCAACAGATTGAAAATCCAACTTTTTTTATTTTTTCTGATGATATTGAATGGTGCAAACAAAATATTATTTTGCCTGATCCTACTTTTTACATGAATAATACTACTGCCGGAGAAAAAGCAGAAGGGCATTTGCATTTGATGCAACAATGCAAACATTTTATTATTTCAAATAGCACCTATGCTTGGTGGGGAGCATGGCTTTCTGCCAATAAAAACAAACGAGTGATATACCCAGAAAATTGGTATAAGGATAGTAAATACAATAACCCAAGCATGAGCCCCAAAAGCTGGGTGCCTTTATAACATGAAAATCCTTGTTTTTTCAGAAAAATTTATGACTCCCACGCTTACCTTTATTTACAATGAGGTAAGCGAAATGGCTAAACAGCACGAGGTAACGGTATTATGTACCGAACACACGCCTGATGTTGCCTTTCCTTTTAGCAAAGTGGTAGAAATACCTTTTAAAGAAAACACACTACGCCGTAAATTTGTTTGGTATAGCGAAATAAAAAATTTTTTTGTAACCAGAAAAAACAACCGCTTTAAAATTCAAATACAAAAATTTATAGACGAATACAAACCCGATGTAATTCATGCTCATTTTGGTTATGAAAGTATTAAACTATTAGATAATTTGGCAAGCCTTACGCAATACCCTATCTTTATTAGTTTCCATGGCTACGATGCCTCTCAAATGCTAAGCCGCAAAGCTTATGTAAACAAACTAAACGAATATTTTCAATATCCCAACATAATACCCATCTGCGTATCCGACTTTATTAAAAAAAACTTACTTAAAGCAGGCGTTCGTATAGACAATGCTGAACTTTTGTATTGTGGTATCAACACCTCTTTTTTTACGCCGCCGCTTCATGCTCCCGCTCAAGATGTATTTACTTTTTTACAAATTAGTTCGTTTAACGAAAAAAAAGGACACCTCTATACCTTGCAAGCATTCAAAGTATTTTTAAATACGGTGCCTAACAAAAACAAATACAAGCTAGTGCTGGCGGGCGCCTGGGGCCTTTTTGAGCAAATAAAAAAAGAAACGCATAATTTAGGATTAACTCCTTATGTAGAATTCACCGGACAAGTAAACCACCAGCAAGCAAAAGAATTACTGAGTAAGGCTCACGCTTTTATACACCACAGCATTACGGCAAAAAATGGCGACACAGAGGGCTTGCCCAACGCTATTATAGAGGCTATGGCTATGGAATTACCTGTTTTATCCACCTATCATGCCGGTATTCCGGAGCTGGTAGAAGATGGCGTAAACGGCTATTTAGTGCCCGAAAAAGACGTCATTAGGTTTGCTAAACGCATGCACGACATCATTGAGTGGAAACGCCAACCTAAAAACAGAGAAAAAGCAACTCGTTTTTTTTCTAACCAAGCACATGCCGCTACTTTGAGTGCTTTATACGAAAAGCACTACACCATACACCAACAAAAAAACATAAACCTGCTTCACTTGTTTGGAGCCTACCCGGGCAGCAACACCACCAACTGGCTATACAACCTAATTACTGAAACACCTCAATGCAAGGTAACTATAGCTGCCGAAAATTACACCAAACATAATTTTTACAATACTACTTTTTCGTATATAGACAACCCATCGGCCAGCATCATTCAATACAAAAACACTCTAAAAACATGGAGTTTAAATTTTTCAAACAAACTGGTATGCTACCTTACTGAAAAGTGGTTGGGCACGTTCAATAAAAAATTAGAAGAACAAATAAATACACAAAACACCGATATTATACACGCTCATTTTGCTGATATAGCGTGCCAATACATTGATTTAGTAAAACAAAAACAAATTCCTTTTTTTGTTTCTTTTTATGGATATGATTACGAGTACCTGCCTCACATAAAACCGGAGTATAAACAGAAGTACAAAAAATTATTTCAAACGGCTGATGTGTTTTTGTGCGAAGGGGTAAACGGTTCTAAAATTTTACAAAAAATGGGCTGCCCCACTCAAAAAATAAAAATAGCACACTTGGGCGTAGAAGTAGAGAAAATACCTTTTTGTACCAAAACAAAAAAAAGCAATACCCTGCATTTAATACAAATAGCTTCTTTGCGCCAAAAAAAAGGGCATACCTATACCTTACAGGCTTTTCACGCGGCCCTAGATAGCTGCCCCGATATGACCTTAACTTTTGTAGGACAAGGAGAAAGTACTATTTATAACGAGTTAAAAGCATATATTTCCTACCATAATTTAGAACAAAAAGTAACCATACAGCACGAAATAAACTTTGACGCACTGCATGCTTATTTACAAAAATTTGATGTCTTCATTCACCCCAGTTGCTATTCCAACGATATGGATTGCGAAGGGGGTGCCCCTATTGTGTTGCTAGATGCACAAGCTTGCGGACTGCCCGTTATAGCTACCACCCATTGCGATATACCGGATGAAGTGGTGCACGAAAAAACAGGACTGCTGTCGCCCGAAAAAGAGGTAGAGCTGCTTACTAAATCCATCGTTCGTTTTTATCAAATGGGCGAACCTGAATTTCAATCTTTTAGTCAGACTGCCAGGGCGCATGTAGAAGAACATTACGACATAAAAAAAAATGCAAAACAAGTAAGGCAATTGTATTCCGATTGTTTAAGCAAAAAATGAGTATGGTTTGGTTCTCCAATTAAGGAACAGCAAAATCATCTCATAAATTAAGTAAGAATAGCGATGAAAATTTACATACTCATAGGCACCCGCCCCAATTTTATTAAGGTAACGCAGTTTAAAAAAATAGCAGCGCAAAAATTCCCATCATTTCAAATAAAAATAATTCACACCGGGCAACACTACGACGAGAAAATGGCGGATATCTTCTTTCGTCAATTTAATTTAATACCCGATTATTTTTTAAATATAGCTCCCTCTTCGGCAAATAAACAAATTGCTGAAATCATGATAAAACTGGAAGATTTAACACACAATATAGGTAAGCCAGATTTAATGCTGGTTCCGGGCGACGTAAACTCTACCATGGCAGGCGCCTTATTTGCTAATAAACACAATATAAAGCTAGGGCATATTGAAGCCGGCTTGCGTAGTTTTGACAGAACAATGCCCGAAGAATTTAATCGTATTGTAGCCGATGAGCTAAGCGATTTGTTTTTTGTTACCGAACCAAGCGGATTAAAGCATTTACAACATGAAGGGAAGGATGCGAATAAAATACACTATGTAGGCAACACCATGATGGATACCATGCTGGCCTTTGAAAAGGAAATAGAAGCATCTCCTGTTTTAAGCGAATTAAAAATAAATCAAGAAAAATTTGTATTGATGACGATGCATCGCCCCGCAACGGTTGATAGCAAAACAGAATTAGAAAAGCTCTTCTCATTAATTGAATACATATCAAAAAAATACAAAATTATTTTTCCCATACACCCGCGTACTATTAAAAACACCAAAGAATTTGGCTTGTACGAACAAATAACCTCAAACCATCAACTTATTTGTACAGAACCTTTAGATTATTTTGCTTTTCAAAAATTAATTAAAAACAGTTCGTTTATTTTAACCGACAGCGGCGGCATCCAAGAAGAATCTACCTTCAGACAAAAACCTTGTTTAACACTTCGCCCCAACACCGAGCGGCCTGTAACCGTTGATGAGGGCTCTAATACTTTATTGCCCTTCGATTTAGAAATAGTTAAAAAACACATTTCCGAAATTGAAAATGGAGCCTATAAAAAAGGAGCCATACCCGCCTGGTGGGACGGAAAAGCTACCGAACGCATCCTTTCCGCTATTTCTTCTATATGATTTTTTTAACCTACAACGATAGTTATAGCGGTATTTTTCAAAGTCAGGTAATTGATGTATGTGCTTTTTTAGAAAAAGAATTTCAACAAAAAACAACCTTGGTCGCTTTTGTTTCCATTAGAAATTATAACGCTCAAAAAAAAGCAATACAAAAAAAATACGCCCGCTCTGTGGTGTTGCCGATGTTTCCAAAAGTAAAATTTTGGAAATGGAATGTGCCCATCTTATTTTTTACTTGCTTGCTTTTGGGTGAAAGAAAAATTTGGGCTCGCGGGGTGTTTGCAACTAATCTGGCTCTTTATGTAAAAAAAACAGCTTGGGTACAGAAAGTGTTGTTTGATGCACGTGGGGCTTATCAAGCCGAGTTTACCGAGTACCAAGTAGTAGCCGATGCCTCGGTGGTTGCGGCTATAGAAAAAATAGAAAAAAAAGCTTTGCAAAAAAGCAATGCGCAAGCAGCCGTATCAAAGCAACTAATTAACTGGTGGGCGCGCAAATATCAATACACCCCTAAGCAACCCATTGTCATTCCTTGCACCCTTAGTCATTTTTTTTATGGTAATTTTATCACAGAAAGTCAATGGCTTGACAATCGCTCTGTACAGGGTTTTTCAAAAGATGACGTAGTAGTAATTTACTCTGGCTCGTCGGCAGGCTGGCAATCGTTTGATTTAGTGGATGCTTATTTACACCAACTTTTTTCTTATACCGAAAAAATGAAGCTTATTTTCCTTTCTAATAAAATACCTGAAAACTCCTTGACATTTAAAGATTTTTCTAATAAAATAATTACCAAATGGGTAAAGCCAAACGAAGTAAGAGATTTAATGCTTTTGGCCGATTATGGTATTTTAATTCGTGAGCAAAGTGTAACCAACCAGGTAGCATCACCTGTAAAATTTGCAGAGTATTTAGCTTGCGGCTTGCAGGTACTTATTTCAAAGGGTATTGGAGATTTTCCTGACTTCGTTAAAACGCATCAATGCGGGCATCTGTTTTCTGATGTAAAAAAATTAAGCACAGTCCCCTACATTCAAAAAGAAAAAAACAATCAACTGGTTAAGCAATACTTTTTAAAAGAATCTACCGAAAATAAAAACAAGTATAAACAGATTATTGAACTTATATAAAATGAATACGACTCCCTACATTAAAAACAAAAAAGTATTAGTACTTGCCCCGCATACCGACGATGCTGAATTTGGCTGCGGCGGTACTATGGCACGACTTTTAGAGGAAAACAACGAGGTCTACTGCGCTGCCTTTTCTGCGTGCGAACAATCGGTTTTAAAAGAATTTCCTTCCGATATTTTAATAACGGAAATAAAAGCAGCTACCAAAAAATTAGGTATTAAGCCAGAAAATTTAATTTTGTTCGACTACCAGGTTCGTACTTTTAATTTTAACCGTCAACAAATTTTAGATAACCTGATCGAGCTTCGTAAAAAGATACAGCCCGATATTATTTTTATGCCCTCTTCCAATGATATTCATCAAGATCATCATACCATTTCGCAAGAAGGGTTGCGCGCCTTTAAATTTTGTACCATTTTCTGTTATGAAATGCCTTGGAATAACTTAACCTTTAACACTTCCAGTTTTTTTGTATTAGATGAAAAACATATAACTAAAAAAATAGAAGCCCTAAGTGAGTACAAATCGCAGGCACACAGAACCTACGCTAACGCTGATTTTGTGCGCTCATTAGCGCGCGTGCGCGGCGAACAAATAGCTACCAAGTACGCAGAAACTTTTGACATTATTCGTTGGATTATTTAAAAACACAACATGATTGCTCTTACTGAAATTTTAAAAAAAACAAATCCGATTAAATTTATAGGAAATGATACCATTATGATTCGCGGTGTTATTTCATTAGATATAAAAAACGAACGTAGCGATGTGATTTATTGGTGCAACGATAAAAACATAAACACCCTTTCTGCTTGCAAAGCCGGAACAATTATTTGTTCTATTAAAGGGGAAGAGTACGTTAATAGCTTCTGTAATTATATTATTGTAGAAAACCCCCGCTTGGTATTTTCTCAGATATTGAAAGATTTTTTCATTCCAAAAGAAAAAGAATATACCATTTCGCCCAAGGCAAACATTCATCCATCAGTAAAAATAGGGAAAGGTGTTTTTGTTGGGGATAATACGGTTATTGAGGAGGGTTGTATTGTTGGTGATAACACCTACATTGGACATAACAATTCTATTCTTACCCAAACAAGCATCGGAAGTCATGTGAAAATAGGCCACAACAATACCATTGGGGGCGTGGGCTTTGGTTATGAAAAAAACGAACAAGGTAATTATGAGGTACTCCCTCATATTGGAAATGTGGTTATACATGATAAGGTTGAAATTGGTAATAACACCTGCATCGACCGCGCTGTTTTAGGTTCCACCGTATTGCATACCCATGCAAAGATTGATAATTTAGTACACATTGCGCATGGGGTTGTGATTGAAGAAAACACACTAATTATTGCACATGCTATGATAGGGGGCAGCACTACCATTGGCAAAAACGTATGGGTGGCGCCCGGGGCGCTTGTTATAAACAAAACAACTGTAGGCGATAATTCCTTAGTGGGAATGGGGGCTGTGGTGGTAAAAAAAGTAGATGCCAACACAATAGTAGCCGGTAACCCCGCTAAGTTTTTAAAGAATATATAACGATACCCGTTTATCCCGAATCTTTTTTTTCAGGCTACAGAGCCGTTTGATACCAGCAGCATCGAAGCATTCTTGCTTTAATCCTATTTTTATTTATTCTATAACACTACTTTAGCGGCTGTTTAGCTTCTATGGTAATGTTAATCGTAACGTTCTCTCCTATGCCGGCGGGTGTGTTAATGTCAAAATCTTTACGGTTAATGGTAGTGGTGGCTTCAAAGCCGGCTACGTTAAATTTACCGTGCTCGCCCATATCTTGCAAACTGGTACCTAAGTAGTCAAAATGCAACACTACTTCTTTGCTAATTCCTTTTAGGGTAAGCGTTCCTTTTGCTATGTAATCGTACTGAGCATTAGCCGTAGTATCTTCTACGATTTCGTTTGCTTCAAAACTTGCTTTTTTAAATTTAGCAACGTTAAAGAAGTTTTCTTTATTTTTTAAATGGTCGTCGCGCATGGTGTTTTGAGTGCTGATAGAACTCATATCTAATTGCACAAATACTTTTCCATGCTCCATGTCTAATAGGCCGCTATCAATGGTAATTGAGCCTTTGGTGCTGGATATAATATGTTTAATGCTAAAATTTAACGAGCTGTGTGCCCCATCTATTTCATACACACCTTTTAGTTCGCTGATACTGGGATTTTGTTCTTCAATTATTTCTACTACTTCGGTTGCTTCTTTTCCTGCATTTTTAGCGCTGTCTTGCACCGCAATATAAGGTGCAATTACTAAAGATACGATAGACATTAGTTTAATCAAGATATTCATTGATGGGCCGGAAGTATCTTTAAAAGGATCTCCTACGGTATCGCCGGTTACAGAAGCTTTGTGTGGTTCTGATTTTTTGTAAAAAGTTTCGCCGTTAATAACCACGCCTTTTTCAAATGATTTTTTAGCATTATCCCAAGCGCCACCTGCGTTAGATTGAAAAATACCCATTAACACGCCCGACACAGTAACACCGGCTAGCAAACCGCCTAACATTTCGGCCGAGCTGGCATCGGCAAACATTCCTTTAAATCCAAACCCAACAATAAGGGGGGTAAGCAGGGCTATAGCGCCCGGAAGAATCATCTCGCGGATAGAGGCTTTAGTAGAAATAGCCACGCATTTTTCGTATTCGGGCTTGGCTTTATATTCCATAATACCCGGAATTTCACGAAACTGGCGGCGAACTTCTTGCACCATATCCATCGCTGCTTTACCAACTGCCTGAATACACAAGGCCGAGAAAACAAATGGAATCATACCTCCAATAAACAAGGCCGCAAGAACCGGAGCTTTGTATATGTTAATAGCATCAATGCCGGCAACACCTACAAAGGCTGCAAATAGCGCTAACGATGTTAAAGCCGCAGAGGCAATAGCAAAGCCTTTTCCTGTTGCAGCAGTTGTATTACCAACAGCATCTAAATTATCTGTACGTTCACGCACTTCAGGCGGTAGTTGGCTCATCTCGGCAATACCACCTGCGTTATCGGCAATAGGGCCAAAAGCATCAATAGCTAATTGCATCGCTGTGGTTGCCATCATACCTGCTGCGGCAATAGCAACGCCATATAACCCGGCGCAAACATAAGACCCCATAATGCCGGCCGCTAATGTTAGGATAGGAATAACGGTTGATTTCATACCAACCGATAAACCACCTATAATGTTTGTGGCATGGCCGGTAGAAGATTGTTGTATAATAGATAGTACCGGCTTTTTACCCATAGCGGTATAATATTCGGTTACAATACTCATAATAGCGCCAACCACCGTACCCACTAAAATAGCTCCAAAAACGCCCATTTTGGTAAATACAAAGCCTCTTAATTCAAGGTTTCCTTCTGGCAACATCCAGTTTACTACGAAATAAGAAGCAATAACGGTAAGAATCATAGAAGACCAATTACCCATATTTAATGCGTTTTGTACGTTTGATTTTTCATCTTTAACGCGAACGAACCAAGTACCAACAATAGAAAATACAATACCCAAACCGCAAATTACCATGGGCAATAAAATGGGCGACATGCCTCCAAAATTATCTTTCAAAATAATTTCTTGCCCCAACACCATAGTAGCCAGGATAGTAGCTACGTAAGAGCCAAATAAATCGGCTCCCATGCCGGCCACGTCGCCTACGTTATCTCCTACGTTATCGGCAATAGTAGCGGGGTTGCGAACATCATCTTCCGGAATGCCCGCTTCTACTTTACCTACTAAATCGGCTCCAACATCGGCTGCTTTGGTATAAATACCGCCGCCCACCCGTGCAAATAAGGCAATAGATTCAGCCCCTAAAGAGAACCCGGTAAGAACTTCAATGGCTGTTTTAACCGTATTTTCTCCTAAGTTGGCAAATATGGAAAGAAAGGCGATAAACAAACCACCTAATCCAAGAACGGCAAGCCCCGCAACGCCTAAGCCCATAACCGTTCCACCGGTAAAAGATACTTTTAGCGCTTGCGCCAAGCTGGTACGAGCCGCCTGTGTGGTGCGTACATTGGCTTTAGTAGCTACTTTCATCCCAATATACCCGGCAGTGGCCGAAAAAACGGCGCCAATTATAAAAGCAATAGCAATAATCCAGCTGGAATGAATTTCTTTGCCGTTTATTTCATGAATAGTGCCTGAATAAGCCAATAAAGCGGCTGCAAACACTACAAAAATGCTTAATATTCGCCATTCTGCTTTTAAAAAAGCCATAGCACCATCAGCAATATAACCTGCCAACTCTTTCATATTGGCTTCGCCGGCATCTTGCTTGCTTACCCAAGCCGATTTTATAGCCATTACTAACAATCCTACAATACCAAGCGCAGGAACTAAATAAATGATTGAACTATTCATATCTGTTTCTCTTTTAATTTTTTAAATAAGGGCGCAAAACTATAAAATATCCCTTAAATAGCAAATAGCTGCCCTTAAAATTTAAAAAAGGCTAAAAAATATGTGTACCTTTGAGGCCTATTTTTTCGTTATCCTATGAAACAACAAAAATTTGTATCCAACAGCCAAGAATCTACCCGTATGTTTAAAAGCGATTTTTTGGAAATTTTTTCTAAAATGCACCCGGCTACCCCCTTAATTATTTTTGTTCCGGTTATTTTGTTTTTTATGTACCAAACGCTTTTTATTTTAAAATTAAACTGGGGATATGCCCTTTTATTTATAATAGGCGGTCTTTTTGTATGGACTATAACCGAATATATTTTGCATCGTTTTTTGTTTCACTACAAGCCTAGTTCGAAGATAGGACAACGCATCCATTTTATTTTTCATGGGGTGCATCATGATTATCCTAATGATGCTAAGCGCTTGGTAATGGCTCCGGCAGTAAGTGTGCCCTTAGCTATTTTGTTTTATTATTTATTTAAAGCATTGGTAGGCGAGGCTTATGTAGCTCCTTTTTTTACCGGCTTTGTAATAGGCTATTTAATATACGATATGACACACTACGCTATTCATCACTTTCAGTTTAAAAACGCCTTTTGGCAGCAAATAAAAAAACACCACATGGTGCACCATTATGTAGATGATGATAATGGATATGGAGTAAGTTCTAAATTTTGGGATATTATTTTTAGAACTGATTTTAAACAACCAAACAACAAATGATATAGTGCCGATGAAAAACATAAACAACACAACCCTAACCGACCCTACTTACAACCCCAACACTCAATATAACTTGATAGGGCGTTTTTTTTTAAATCTAATGAACGATAAACGCGACATGGCTTTTATTAAGCTGTGTGTCCTCATTACGTTTACCACCATACCCTTTGCAGCTTATTTATTCATACCCGGCAATCTTACTTGGTGGCTGGTATTGCTGTATTATGCCTTTAACTTTATTTTTCTTACCAGTCCCTTTATTTTAATGCTGCATCTTACTTCACATCGCCCTTTATTTAAAAAAGAATATAATTACCTAAACAATGTAATTCCTTGGATAATAGGGCCTTTTTTTGGTGAAACCCCCGAATCCTATTTTGCTCACCACTTAGGTATGCACCACGCCGAAGAAAACATGCCCAGCGACCTTAGCAGCACCATGAAATACCAACGGGATAGTTTTGGCGATTTCATGAAATACTACATGGATTTTATTATTCGCGGCATTTATGATTTAGCCCACTATCTAAAAATAAAAAACAGAATGAAAATTCGTAAAAATTTTATTGTAGGCGAAATTTCTTTCTGGGTGGTGGCGCTTGCGTTGTTGTTTTTTAATCCATTGGCTTCTTTGTTTGTGTTTATTATACCGGTATTTATAGTCCGTTTTTTAATGATGGCAGGTAATTGGGGGCAACATGCTTTTATCAATAAAATGACCCCGCGCAACAGCTACACAAATTCTATCAATTGTATTAACTGCCGCTACAACCACACCAGCTTTAACGACGGCTATCACATTGTACATCATATAAAACCCGCCATGCATTGGCTTGAACTACCCGAAGAATTTTTGAAAAATAAAGAACAATACATCGCCAACAAAGCCATTATTTTTGAAGGGATTGATTTTTTTATGGTATGGTTTTTTTTAATGACCAAAAACTATAAAAAATTAGCTAAGCATTTTGTTGTAAGCCACCCTGATATTGCAAGCGAAGAAGATGTTATTGCGTTTCTTAAAGAACGGGTTGCGCGTATTACCGATTATGTAGCGCCTGTTCGTGGCGTTCCTGCGCCTGCTGCCGGCTAATTTATATTTTAATGGCTAATACCATTTTTACCGTAATATCATCTAAAGCATGAGGCTTGGTATAAGCCCCATAACGGTAAAAGGCACCCACACCAAAAGTAGTTGCACTTATTTTAATAATATGTAAAATGCGGAAACCGCTTTCAAAATAGCCTTTGTTTGGACTTTGTGTAGATACATTAAAGATATTTTCCGGGTTTGATAAAGTGCCCCATCCCATGTTGTGTACCAATTCTATTTCAGGGTTAAATTTTTTTCGGGGTTTTAAAAAACGCCCTATATTATGATTAAAAAACAGAGCCGCGTATTGGTCGGCAGTAAACTCATTTACCCCCATGGTTTCAAAACTGTTGATAGCCGAAAGTTCAAAGCCTTTTATCCATGATCCCCGCATATTATACAGCATGGTATAAGGCAGGTTTCCTATAATTTTTCCGGCTACTAACTGCACACGGCTGGTACCAATGGTGAGAAACGTTTTCTGAGCATCCATCTTAAAATCAAATTTCCAATAGTTAAAATCGCCTTTTTGATTAAAAAAAGGTTGGTTCATTCCTTTAGTAATGTTTACATAAAAAACAGGGTAATCGCTGCCTAAAGAAAGTTTGTTATTGATGGTTTCTATAAATTTTTCTTTATATAAAAATTTCAGCTGTACCCCTACTTCATTATACTGAAAGGTATCTCTTACTGCGTTGTCTTGCGTTTTAAAAAGTGTTTTACCAAAACGTTGCTGATGGTTTGCAAACACATTGGCGCGTATGTATTTCAACATTCTAAAACTGAGTGAGGCTTGATATTTTTCTATTTTATCGTACATAGAAACAAACAAATCGCGATACAACTCGGAGGACATAAGATTTCGGTTGTTTTCAAAAAAATTCGTTCCGGCCGATTCTGTAATATCTTTTTGATACAACGCGTTTAAAGCCAATTCTTTTTTACGCCACAAAAATACAGAGCCATCTGCTCCGTACTTCCACGCTCTATCTTTAAACCCATAGCCAAAATAACCGCCTACCGTAAACCACTTACTTAATCGTTTATTGGTATGCAAGCCTAAACCTAAACGAGCATATTCATAATTATTCATACGCAAAATACGGTCTAAATCCAAATCAAATACCCAAATAGGCAGCTTATTAGTCATTAAGGCCTCTAACGTTTTTAGTTTTCGTTCAAATTTATATTCTTTACCAATGCTATCAATAGTGTGATAGGTTTTTCGCTCTTTGCTGCTAAGGGTATCCGTGCGGTATTGATTCCAAAAACTTTCATCTTGCCGGTCCGAATGTTTATCCATTTCTACTTCTACTTCACTAAATATCTTTTTCTTTAATTCGGGGTTTAGCACAATATCTTTTATGTAGGTACGGCTTACCGATTTTAGCGGGGCAGACCGAGTACCCCCTTTAGATGTATCGCTGGTAGATACCGTTGTTCCGCTCCATATCCAATCGGTATTTAATTGCACCGGAAACCATTGTTTGCCCTCTATGTATTCATATTTTTGTTGTATTTTTATGCTAATACTTTTGTCTTTTCGTTCGGGCTCGGCTATTACGTTTTGTATGGCATAGGTATTTGTATTGATGTACAATACGCCTTTTAATGCAGAAAAATTTTTGTTTTTACGCGGCTTAAACGAAATAACGAAAACAGTATCCTTACCGCTGTACAAGGTGTCTTCCAACAGAAAAAAATACTTACGAGTACTCCCTTCGCTAATGGGGTTTACATATTTTTCATCTAATACACTTACAAAATCGTCATAAAAACTAAACGATTGCAATTGAGTAGCCAGCAAGGCAAAAGGAGAATTTTTTAACCCGGAAACCCTTGAAGCTAAAACCGTTTCATGACTTTTATTGGGCTTTAAAAACTCACGCCTTGTAACAGACTCTACTAAAAAAAGATGTTGGTTTTTAAAAAATTTTTCCATTCTATTAAGCAAGGTATCTTTGGTAGAAACACTATCTATATTGGCTTTTAAATCGGCTGTAACAAAAAATTTAGTATAACTGTCGTACGTAAAAGAGTGCATCTTTTCCGGATTGTTTATCGCTCGGTTTTTAATGGTTTTTTTTATGATGCGATGGGCCGGGTTCTCACCTGCTTTCACCGTAATTTCTTGTAAAGAAAAAGCTTGCGGCTGCAACTTAATCACGATGTTGTTTTTATCAGAAAAAGTACTTGTTGCAATGGTTTGCGGCTCGTAACCTAAATACTGGATTTGTAACTGCACCCATGTTTGTGTGCTATCTGCCGCTTTTAATAAAAATTTTCCGTCAATATCAGTCAGTGCACCGTTTTGTGTACCTTTCTGCAGCACGCTTACAAAAGGTAGGCTTTGCCTGCTTTTTGCATCTATTACGCGTCCTCTAAAAATTTGCGCATGAGTAGAAAAAGCAATAGTAGCAAACAAAAGATATAAAAAAACTTTATTCATAAAAGAGCGAATATATTACAAAATTGACAAAAGGCTTTTATTTTTTTAGTTTAACAAAAAAAGTATCTTTATGCTTTCTTAAGTTGCACAATATGGAACGTATAGAAGTATTAAAAACATATAAGATATTTATAGGAGGCCAATTTCCTAGAACCGAAAGCGGCCGATATTACCCATTATTAAATAAAAACAAAAAGCATCAAGCTAATATCTGCTTATCCTCACGAAAAGATTTTAGAAATGCTGTAGTGGCAGCCCGTGGTGCTTTTGCGGGGTGGAGCAGCAAAACCGCTTTTAATCGCTCGCAAATTTTGTATCGCTTAGCAGAAATAGTTGAGGGGCGAAAAATGCAATTTATAGAAGAATTGATGCAGCAAGGCGCTACGCGCGCCCAAGCCCAAAAAGAACTTGTTTTAAGTATAGACCGTATTATTTATTACGCAGGCTGGTGCGATAAATATACGCAGGTGTTGAGCACGGTAAACCCGGTAGCCTCTTCGCATTTTAATTTTTCGATACCGGAACCTATGGGAATAGTGGCTCTCATTGCCGACGAAAAAAGTTCGCTTATAGGCTTAATTTCAGCACTGATACCAATTGTGGCAGGCGGCAATGTGTGCGTAGTTTTAGCTTCGGAAAGCAAGCCTTTGTGCGCCATCAGTTTGGCAGAATGTATTGCTACCAGCGATTTTTCAGCAGGTGTTGTAAACATACTTACCGGAACTGCCGTAGAGTTACACCCTCATTTTTCATCACACATGGATGTAAACGCGGTGATATACTGCCGAAACAATGCAGAAGAACGCAAAACAATAGAACAAAATGCTGCTCTTAACGTAAAACGTTCTTTTTATTGGAATAAAGATTGGCTACAAGAGCAGGAACAAAACCCTTATTACATTACCGACCTTCAAGAAATTAAAACCACTTGGCACCCCATAGAAAACATAGGTGCAGGAGGCGCCAAATATTAACCGATACCAAGCGCAGATACTTTATATAGCATCGTAGCGCGATTTTTTTTGGTAAACGCTTTTCTTTTTTTTAAAAAGCATACAAACAAGTCGTTTTTAAGTTTCCTTATGTTATGCCGAACCGCTCTATTTTTTTAATACAAAATTACTTTATACTTAGAAGCCATTTTTTGTATTTGTTCGTCGCTTATTTGGTGCGTATTTTTCCCGCCGTGCCGATTTTCTACGGTAAGTACAAATATTTGATATTGATATTGTGCTGCCATTTTAAAATACGGCTCTAACTCCCACTCTAAAGTAAAGGTGTTGTGTACTATAATTTTTTCTTCTTTTTTTAGCATGCTTTCTTTCGTTTGCTCCTCGCATTGCTTGTAAGCCAAATGATTTTTATCAAAAAAAAAGGTATAAACGCCGCTTTCTTTTTCTGTAAAAAAATCGTCTATAGAGTAACAAGGATAGGTTCCTTGTTCGCTCAAAATTTTAGACAAAGTTGTTTTCCCCGAACCGGGTAAGCCGCGCAATAAAATGAGTGAAGGCATATTTGTTTTTGGTAAAGATAGTAGAAGTAACGAAAGCAAAAAAACAATCGTTAAAGGTTGCTGTTTCCTCTAATGCACCAACATACCTTGTGTTTTTAGGTAGTTAAGTTCGGTAATTTTAGTACTGTATGCTGCCTGTGCAAGTCGGTACATCGCGTTTTCATAACTTTGCTCTACCGTTCTATACTCAATATACGTAGAAATTCCTTGTTTAAAGCGTTGCGCTGCAATCAATAAGTTTTGCTGGGCCAACTGCACACTTTGCTTTTCAATGTCAATAACGGTAAGATTGTTTTTAAAATTTAAAAAAGCTTTATATAAAATGGATTTTTCTTGCAGCTTGGCAGACTCTAATCGTAAATTATCATTATTTATTTGCACTAATTGGTTTTTAATAGCCGTATGCGTAGTAAGATTGTTTAAAAGAGTCCAGGAAAAAATAAATCCGGCATTAAAACCATAGTTTTGCATCACGCGCTGCAAGCCTACATCGTTGGTATTGCGCTGAAAAGTATAATTACCGGTAACACCAATTTTTGGGAAACGATTCGCTCTAAATTCTTTTAAACTCAACTCGGATATTTCTATATTTTTTTGCCCTATTAAAACAGCGCTGTTATTTTTATCTATATTTTCTAACGAGTTTTTATAGTCGGGTTGGGTTTTTACAACAATCGTATCGGGTACGCTAAAGTCAAGGTCGGGCGCTCGTTTCAAAAGGGCGTTCAGGGTGATGCGTTGCTCGTTCAACAAATTTTGTTGTTGAATGATTTGAACCTGTATGTTGTTATAATCAATTTTTGCTTGCAGCACATCCACATTAGAGCCCGAACCGCTGTTTAGTTTTTGCTCAGCTAATTTTTTTTGTTCCTCAGATAAAACTAAAGAAAACTGCAACGATTTCATATACTGCTTAATACTAATCATTTGATAATATGCGGTAAGCGAAGCCAACAAGGCGTTTTCAAGGGTTTGCCTGTATTGTAAGTTGCTTAATTCTTCGGTTCTATTTAATTTCTTTTTAGTGGCAAACATTTTTAGTCCGTCAAAAAAATACCAAGTAACTACTAATGATGGAGCGTAGCTGGTTGAATGATTGGTTTGTTGATTGATATTGAAAGCGGGGTTGGAGTATTTTAAAGTAGAGGTGTTTTGTCCTATACCCAATGGGCTTTGAGGGCTTCCTGCCGAAATAGAAATTTGAGGAAGCATACCCGTATTTCCTCCTACCACCGTGCCACCTGTTGATTGAGAGCCGCCAACCAAGCCTATATTATTACTATTTTTTGCAACCTGTATGTTGTTCTTAGCTATTGAAACATCGAAATTGTTTTCTAAGGTAAGTTTAATAACATCATCTAACTGCAAGATTTCTTGTGCCGATGCCGATATAACAAAGCAAAAAAACAAAAAGCTATATAATACTGTCCTCATGGGGTTAAATTGTTTGTTTTTTGTTTCTGGATAAATACGAATACATAGCCGGTATAACAAACAAAGTTAATACCAACGAAAACAAAATACCACCTACCACTACAATACCCATACCCATACGGCTTTTAGCCGCAGCTCCTAACGACATAGCGATGGGTAAAGCTCCTAAAGCCGTAGCTATGCTCGTCATTAAAATAGGGCGTAAGCGCGCAGCCGCACCTTGTTTAATAGCATCTATTTTTGACAAACCGCGTTCGCGCAATTGGTTAGCAAACTCTACAATTAAAATTCCGTTTTTAGTTACTAAGCCAATAAGCATAATAATACCTATTTCTGAAAATATGTTGAGTGTTTGATTGAAGTACCAAAGAGATAATAAAGCGCCGGCTAAAGCTAAAGGCACTGTAAACATTACAATAAAAGGATCTACAAAACTTTCGAACTGGGCAGCTAAAATCAAATATACCAAAAGCAAAGCCAAGCCAAAAGCAAAACCGATATTAGAACCACTTTCGGCATAATCGCGCGAGGAACCGGTAAGCGCAGTAGAGAAGGTTTCATCTAATGTTTTCTTAGCTATTTTATCCATAGCGTTAATGCCATCAGCAATGGTTTTACCGGGGGCTAAACCGGCTGAAACGGTAGCCGATTCGTAACGATTAAATTTATATAGTTGGGGCGGGCGGCTTAGTTCTTGTATTTTCACTACATTATCTAATTGAATTAAATCGCCTTTATTGTTACGCACATATAGTGATTTCACGTCGTTTGGTGTACCCCTATAATCAATATCCAGTTGCCCCATTACTTGATATTGTTTATCGTTCATAATAAAATAGCTGAATCTATTGCCGCTTAAAGCAAGTTGCAAGGTTTGAGAAATATCTTGAACAGAAACGCCTAATGATTTAGCTTTATCGCGTAAAATGGTAATATCCAATTCGGGTTTATTAAATTTCAAATTACAATCTACTTGTCCGCCAAAGGTAGGATCTTTGTAGGCTTCTTCTAAAAATTTTGGCAAGTGTTTTTTTAGTCGTTCAAAATCACCGGCTTGTAATACATATTGTACCGGCAAGCCTCCTCGTGGCCCTCCTCCGGCTGATATGGTTTGCTCTTGCGACACAAAAATTCTTCCTTCGGTAAATCCCTTTGTAAGCTTTGTTACATAATCTGCCCAGTATTGTTGCGATTTTTTTCGATCGCCAATATCCGTCAATGTTACACGCCCCATGCCCGAGTTTACAGAACCTACCATAAAGCCCGGCGAGGTAACCATTAAAGCTACACGGCTATCGGTAACACTGTCGTATATGGTTCTTCCTAACTTATCCATATAGCGGCTCATATATTCATACGAAACTCCTTCAGGGGCCGTAGTGCTAAGGCGCAGCCAACTTCTATCGTCAAGAGGAGCTAATTCAGAAGGAATAAATTTCATCATAAAAATAATAAACACTAACGATACACCTGTAATGGCTAAAGAAATCCATCGGCGTTGCAAAAATTTTCCTAAAGACTGTTGGTAGCTTTCTTCCATGCGCTGAAAAAACGGCTCGGTAACTTCATAGAAACGGCTTTTTTTATGATTTTTCTTTACCATGTATGCATTTAGCATAGGAGTAAGTGTAAGCGATACAAAAGCCGATATTAGTACAGCGCCCGCTATAACCACGCCGAACTCTCTAAACAGTTGCCCTACAAAACCCTGTAAAAAAATAACGGGTAAAAACACAGCAGTAAGCGTGATAGAAGTAGAGATTACCGCAAAGAAAATTTCATTAGAACCTTTGTGTGCGGCCTCCACAGGGTTCATACCTTCTTCTATTTTTTTAAATATATTTTCTGTTACCACAATACCATCGTCCACCACCAAACCGGTAGCCAATACAATAGCTAAAAGGGTAAGTACGTTGATAGAATATCCCATAATATACATAATAAAAAAGGCACCTATAAGGGCAACCGGCATGTCTATCAATGGACGGAAGGCAACTATCCAATCGCGAAAAAATAAAAATATAATTAAAATAACTAAGACGACGGCAATTACTAAGGTTTCTTCTACTTCGGAAATAGCGCGTTTTACAAACTTGGTGTTATCCAAAGCAATATCCAATTTATAATCTTTCGGAATTTCTTTTTTCAGTTTATCCATTCGTTTGTAAAACTCATTGGCTATATCAATATAGTTAGCCCCCGGCTGAGGCACTAAGGCTAAACCAATCATCGATATTCCATTTGTTTTTAAATCGGTTTCTACATTTTCTGCGCCTAATTCTACGCGCCCAACATCTTTAAAACGAACTGCTTCTATACCGTTGTTTTTTAAAATAAGATTTTCGTATTCTTCAACCGAATTAAGACGTCCTTTCGTTTGTATGGTAAGCTCGTTTCCGGGTCCTACTACTTTCCCCGAAGGAGATTCAATGTTTTCCGTATTTACAGCGTTTTGTACATCAACGGCTGTAAGGCCATAAGCCGCTAACTTTTTAGGATTCATCCATAAACGCATGGCGTATTTTTTTTGCCCCCATATTTGTATTGTACTTACACCCGGAATGGTTTGCAGGCGCTCTACCAATACGTTTTCTGCATAATCGTTTACTTCTAAAATAGAACGTGTATCACTTTGTACCGTCATGCTGATGATAGCATCGCTATTGGCGTCGGCTTTGGTTACGGTAGGTACGGCATCAATATCTTTAGGCAGTTGGCGCACAGCCTGTGCTACTTTATCACGCACATCATTAGCAGCGCTTTCCAAGTCGGCGCTTAAATTAAATTCTACCGTGATAGAGCTAACGCCCTGCGCGCTGGTAGAGGATATAGTACGAATACCATCAATACCATTTATAGCTTTTTCTAAGGGCTCTGTAATTTGAGATTCTATTACCTCGGCACTGGCTCCGGTGTAATTAGTTCGTACGGTAATAACAGGTGGATCTATAGCCGGAAACTCGCGTATGCCTAAAAATTTATAGCCTATTATTCCAAAAAGCAGAATAATGAGATTCATTACAATGGCTAATACGGGGCGATTGATGCTGGTTGATGAGATATTCATTTTAATTCAAATTTTTTAAATTTTGAATTTTTACCTCTGCCCCCGGTTTTAAAGCCATGATACCTGAAGTAACTAAGGTATCTCCTGCTTGTACTCCCGATAAAATTTCTACACTTGAGTCGGTACGAATACCAATAGTAATCGTATTTAATTCGGCCTTACCATTTTTTATAATATAGGTAGTTTGCCCTCTCAAAGAAGAAATAACAGCCACCGAAGGAACTACTAAGGCATTTTCAGAATGAAGTACTATCGATACTTCTGCGTACGACCCGGCAAAAAGTTCTTGTTTTTTATTTTCTATAAGGGCGCGCACGCGCAAAGAGCGTGTTAGGTCATCAATCTTAGGATCTATCGCATATATCTGCGCTTGGTACAGTTTACCTATTCCTGCCGTTTTTATACGAACCGAATCGTTAAGATGTATTTGCGAGGCATAGCGTTCCGGAATGCTAAAATCAATTTTCATTGGGTTTATTTGCTGTATAGAGGCCAGCACATCTGCCGAGGAAACGTAGTCGCCTACGCTTACATTTTTCAGTCCAATGATGCCATCGAAAGGGGCGCGTACTTCTGTTTTTTGTATCTGTGCTTGCGTTAAAGCTACATCGGCTTTGCTTTGTTGCACTAATGATAACGCCACGTCATACTCTTCTTGGCTCACACCTTTTATGGATAGCAGTGCTTTGAGGTTTTGTTCTTTTATTTCGTTTATTTTTTGAATGGCTATTTGTTTAGATAGGTTGGCCTGCAAATCAGCGTCGTTTATTTTCACCAACAGTTGTCCTTGTTGCACGGGTTGCCCTTCTTTAAAATTTATGGAAATAATTTTTCCGGAAGATTCTGATTTTAACGTAGCTTCTTCGTTCGCTAACAAACTTCCTGAGGAAAAAACAACATTATCCATCGCTTGTTTTTTGGCTATAACAGCGCGCACTAAAGCTGTTTTTGGCTTGTTTTTTTCATTTGGTTTTTCATTTTTTGAGGACAAAAAAAATATTTTTATACCCGCTAAAACGACCAATGTAAAAATGAGTATAAAAAGGGTTTTTGGTTTCATGTTGTTTTTCTCTTTTTAGTTTTATATATAACAATGTGCGACGAAGGCAGGTGTTTTACATTTTCGCCTACCATCATCAAGGTTTTATAAAAATCCATGCGCGCTCTCTCATAAAGCCCTTTAAGGGCTACATCGTTTAATGTATTGAGGCGGCATGAATTTTAGGTAATATCTTTTTTCCTTTTGGAGTTAGTTCTATAAAATATTCGCGGCGGTCTTTTAGGTTTTGAATTCTTTTTACTATTTGTTTTTTTACAAAACCGTCTATTATTTTCACCATCGATACTTTATCTATCTGTAGCGTATCGGATATAAATTGCTGAGTGCAATCTGTTTTTTGTTCTATCAGTATCAGTACCGAAAAATTTTTATCAATACCAATAGGCTCTAACTTTAAAACTAAAGAACCCCAATAAGGCTTGGTAACCATAGAACACAATTTGCCTAATGGCAGGTCTTTATATATTTTTTTAGTTAGCAAAACGGTTGCAAAGATAAGTTAATTTTAGAAACAGTTAGTAAAACTAACTAATTTTATTTTTGAAAAAAAACCGTTCTTTAATTACAAGAACGGTTTTTTCAATTAAGGTATCAGAAAAAGTTATTTTCCTTCGCCGGCGGGTGCGCTTTCGGGTTTGGGTAACAATACTTTTCTTGATAGTTTGTATTTTTTTGTCTTTGGATCGTCGCCTATATATTTTACTTGAATCATATCTCCTTCTTTCAACACACCTTCCAGGCTGTCTAAGCGGCGCCATTCTACTTCGGATATATGCAGCAAGCCATCTTTGCCGGGCAAGAACTCAACAAAAGCTCCGTAAGGCATAATGGTTTTTACTTTTGCATCGTACACTTCGCCAATTTCCGGAACGGCTACAATGCCTTTCACTCGTGCTAAAGCAGCGGATGCATCTTCATCGTTTTCTCCAAAAATTTCTACCAATCCTTTATTATCAATTTCGGTGATGGTAATGGTTGTATTGGTTTCTTTTTGCATGGCTTGAATTACTTTACCGCCGGGGCCGATTATTGCACCTATAAATTCTTGAGGCACTTCTATTTGCAACAAGCGCGGCGCGTGTGGTTTGTAATCGGTGTTTGGTGTAGCCTGTGTTTTGCTTATTTCTTTTAAAATGTGCAAGCGCCCGTCTTTAGCTTGATTTAAAGCTTCTTCCATTACTTTGTAAGGAAGTCCGTTCACTTTTAAATCCATTTGTACAGCGGTGATGCCATCTTCAGTACCGCATACTTTAAAGTCCATATCGCCCAAGTGGTCTTCATCGCCTAATATGTCTGATAAAATAGCGTAGTTGTTTTTTTCATCGGTAATTAAGCCCATAGCAATACCGGTTACCGGTTTTTTAATTTGTACACCGGCATCCATTAAAGCAAGCGTACCGGCACAAACTGTAGCCATTGAAGAGGATCCGTTGCTTTCTAAAATATCAGATACTACGCGAATGGTGTAAGGGCAATTGTTTGGTAATACTTTTTTCAAAGCACGAAGAGCTAAGTTGCCATGCCCTACTTCGCGACGTGAAGTACCGCGGTTTGGTTTAACCTCACCGGTTGAAAAGCCGGGGAAATTGTAGTGCAACAAAAATTTATTTTCACCTTCAATAAAGGCGCCGTCAATTAGTTGTTGGTCTAATTTAGTGCCTAAGGTAACGGTGGTTAATGATTGTGTTTCGCCACGCGTAAATACCGCCGAGCCGTGTGCAGCAGGTAAATATCCTACTTCGCTCCATATAGGACGAATATCGGTTGTTTTGCGGCCATCTAAACGAATTTTAGTATCTAATGCCACGCGGCGAACGGCATCGTATTCTACGCCGTGGTAATACTTATTGATAAGCCCTTGTTTTTCTTTTAATTCTTCTTCTGGAAAAGTAGCTTTAAACTCATCTAAAATAGCTTTGAAAGCGGCTTTACGTTCGTTTTTATTAGGATTGCCCATCTTAGCTGTATCATATACTTTTTGATAGGTTGCTTTCGTAACTTTTTCTTTTAGTTCCGCATCGTTTGTTTCGTGGCAGTATTCGCGTTTGGTTTTATTTCCCGCTTTAATAGCAAAAGCCTTAATAGCTTCTATATGCCCTTTAATCGTTTCGTGTGCAAACTTGATGGCTTCCAGCATTTCGGCTTCGCTAATCTCGCTCATTTCACCTTCCACCATTAAAATATCGGTAGCCGATGCGGCGATAATCATATCAATGGTTGATTTTTCAAGGTCTTGCAGACTGGGGTTAATAACTAATTGGCCATCAATTTTTCCTACACGCACTTCCGATATAGGGCCGTTAAACGGAATATCAGAAACGGCAACGGCTGCAGAGGCCGCTAAACCTACTAGAGCATCGGGCGGTGTTTTTTTATCGGAAGAAATTAAATTAACCATTAACTGAATGTCGGCATGATAATCTTCCGGAAATAAAGGGCGCATAGCGCGATCGATAATACGGCAAATTAAAACTTCATAATCAGATAGTCTCGCTTCGCGGCGAAAAAAGCCACCGGGAATGCGGCCTGTAGAAGCGTATTTTTCTTGATAATCAACGGTAAGGGGTAAAAAATCTACTCCTTCTTTCGCTTCTTTGGAGCTAACTATGGTGGCTAACAACATGGTGTCGCCTACTTTTAATACTACCGAACCATCGGCTTGCTTGGCTAATTTCCCTGTTTCTAGGGTGGCAGTCCGCCCATCGCCAAGGTTGAATGAATGTGTGATTCCTGTTTGACTCATTTTGTTTTGTTTTGTGTTCCAACGTTTTTGGAACGGGTTTATATTTATTTATACTTATTTCTTTACAAAAAATCAAAAGGCATCCGAGCTTCCCCGAATGCCTTTTAAAAAATAATGCGCGTACATGTTACTTACGCAAATCAAGCGTTTTTAACAACGCTCGGTATTCTTCTAAATTATGGCGTTTTAGGTAGTCTAACAAAGCGCGGCGTTTTCCTACTAAGTTTAGCAAGGCGCGCTGGGTACCAAAATCTTTTTTATTTTTTTGCAAATGACCGCTTAAATGATCAATGCGGTGCGTGAATAAAGCTATTTGACTTTCAGTAGCTCCGGTATTTTTTTCTGAACCACCGTGTTTTTTAAAAATGCTTTTTTTTACTTCTGCTGTTAAATACATCTTGTTTCTTTATTTTAAGGACGGCAAATGTACATCTTTTTTTGAATATACAAGTATTTTTAAGGATATTTATTTTGTTAAAAAGTGAGCATTTTTGCCTCTGTTGATTTAAACGTAGGTCAAACAATAGTTTATTGCGCTGATTATCAAATAGTTTTGATTAACTCGTTAAAATAATCAAAGGCGTGCAGCATACGCGATCCGTACCAACTAAACATTTCGCCATCTACCAATACAATGCGGGTATGAGGCAGATGGGCTTGCAATTCGGCAGCGTGCTTTTCTTGAAAAGGGTAAGGCTCTGATGAAAGAAAAAGATAATCCGGTTTATTTTGTTGCAAATCGCTCACATCAATTTTGGGGTAACGGTGTATATGCTGTGCAAACACATTTATGAAACCGATATGATGCAGCACATCACTAATAAAGTTGCGGGCACCTACTGCCATGTAAGGTTTTTTCCAAATAAGATAGGCCACTCGTTTTTTTTCTTTCAACCAATACGGCTGCTGCATTTTTTCTTCTATTTTTTTTACCAGCGTTTGGGCTTGTTGTACTTTATTGGTAATGGCGCCCACCTGCCGTATCATGTGCAAGGCTTCGGATATATTATTAATATCGCTTACATATATAGGTACATGCTGCGCCAAATTTTCTATTTGACTTTGTTCGTTTTCTTCTTTATTGGCCAAAACCAAACATGGGTTTAGTTTTTTTATTTCGTCTATCTGTATGTTTTTGGTGCCTCCTATTTTTTTTATGTTATCGAACATCGTTTTTGGGTGAATACAAAATTTGGTAATCCCTACTAATTCTTTTTGCAAACCCAAATCCCATAGCAATTCGCTTTGCGAAGGAACTAAAGATACGATTCTTTTTAGAGGGGAGCGAAACCCCAAGGTCTTTTCTAACGGGTCGGTTATTTTTATTTCACTTTGATTCATTTTCATACACATCGTTGATGGTGCTAATATAGCTCGCTACATTTTTTTATTTATATGTGCAAATAAAACAAACTCTTTACACAAAAATAAATTCTGACAAAATTTTTTTCAGAAAAAAACGCCTCACAAAAAATAAATTAAAAAAAAGTGAAAATAATTTTTTTTTACCCGATTTTTACTATTTATTTGTAACCTTGTTTGACCTGAATTTATTTTTTTCAAACAAGCCACTGTGAATAGAAGATAAACATTTTTAATATATATATACTTACAAGATAACAACATTAACACGTATGGACAAAAAAAACGTAGAAACGGTATGGAACAACTGCCTCAGTATTATCAAGGACAACATTGCCGAAGAAAACTTTAAAACATGGTTTGCGCCTATTAAGCCTATTAAACTTCAAGAAAAAGTATTAACGATACAAGTACCCTCTCAGTTTTTTTGCGATTGGTTAGAAGAATATTATCTTAAACTAATAAAAAAAGTAATTCGAAAAGAATTAGGTGAAGAAGGGCGTATTGAGTATAACGTTATTTTAGAAAATCCGCATCGTGGTGAAAGACCGCTTACTATAAAAATACCTTCACAAAGAACCGAATCGCCGCGCAACTTCCCGGTGTCTATGCCTTTGGATATTGGCAACAACCCCATTAAAAATCCATTTATTATTCCGGGATTAAAAAAAGTAGTAGTAGAGTCGCAGTTAAACCCTAAATACTCTTTCGATAATTTTATAGAAGGAGATTGCAACCGCTTGGCTCGCTCGGCTGCCTTTGCCGTAGCACAAAAACCGGGCGGCACCGCCTTCAACCCCTTGCTTATATATGGCGCAAGCGGTACCGGAAAATCGCACTTGGCGCAAGCCGTAGGTATTGAATGTAAAAACAACTTTCCTGGTAAAACCGTTTTATACATACAGTCAGAAATTTTTTCGCGCCAGTATGTAGATGCCGTAAAAAACAACGCTATCAATGATTTTGTAAATTTTTATCAGATGATTGATACACTCATCATTGATGATATTCAGTTTTTAGCCAACAAAGAAAAAACACAAGATGTATTTTTTCATGTATTTAACCACCTGCACCAAAACGGCAAACAAGTAATTCTTACTTCCGATCGCCCTCCGGTTGATTTGCAAGGAATAGAGCAACGCCTTTTATCGCGTTTTAAATGGGGCCTTTCAGCCGATTTGCAGCCACCTGCCTTAGAAACTCGTATTGCTATTCTTGAAAGAAAAGTTTATACCGAAGGCATTGACTTACCCAAAGAGGTAATTGAATACTTAGCTTACAGCATTACCAGCAACGTGCGCGAGTTGGAAGGGGCGCTAACTTCTTTATTAGCACAATCTACGCTAAATAAAAAACTCATCACCATTGATCTTGCGAAACAAATGGTTGATAAATTTGTGAAAACCACGGCACGCGAAGTTTCTATTGATTATATACAAAAAGTAGTATGCGATTATTTTGATTTGCCTATTGATACCATGAAGTCAAAAACACGCAAACGCGAAGTAGTACAAGCACGTCAAATAGCTATGTATTTTTCTAAAAGCATGACTAAATCTTCTTTAGCTACTATTGGTATGCACTGTGGTGGTAAAGACCACGCTACCGTACTGCACGCCTGCCGCACCGTAAATAACCTTATGGATACCGATAAACGATTCCGTTTATATATTGATGAGCTAGAGAAAAAAATCAGCCTGCCCTAATTTGTAGCTATTAGCGATTAAACCGACAAAAACTTTTTTTACGTGTAATAACACGCTGATTTGTTGTTTCTTACCCTAAGGTACGCACCTCAGTAAAATCCGTCTCTTAAAAAGATTTAAAAAAATAATTAGTGCTTGTATTGAACAAGCACTTTCTACAAACTAAAAAGCTAAAATTTAATTTTCACCACCCGGTGCACCGGTATGGTAATACCTTGTTTTAAAATAACGCGCTTATCTGTAAGTCCCCACACCGTAGTATCTACCACTTTTGAAGAAGCATCGTCTTCAAAATAAATTTTTATTTTATGATGTTCTAAATTTCCTAAAGAAAGACAGCGCTCCAAATCAGCCGTTCGTTGTTTTATAATCTCTTTTTCTTTTAATACATCTGCTTCCGGAAAATGCAAGCCGGCAATGGCTTCCTTTTCGATGGGTTGGTATTTTACGTCTGTATTCATAAGGCCTCATTTTGTACAAGAGAGGTTTCATAAAGGTATATCTTTTTTTTGAAATAAAAAAGCAAAAAAATCACAATTTATTAACCTGCTGGTTGATGATACTAAATAACTCGTGAGGGAATTGGGTACCAATGCGGTAAGTAAAGCCGTCTTTATCCTTTAGTTCTACAAAATTATCGCCCGAAGTATAAAATTTTACCACCTCTTTAATGCATAAATTATACATAGGGCGTCTCAATATATTTTTTTTATACCTCAGCTTTTTTATTGTATGAATGGTTCTAAAATCTATTTTTACCTTACGAGCGCCCCAAAAACCACTAATAAGCACGTAGGTAGGATACACTTGTGTTTGTATGTGCAAAATATACATCAGTACTACCGAAAGCAGCATAATTAAAACGCCTAATACAAAAAAAATATGGCCGGAGCCGGGTATTTCTTCCGCCGGATACGAGCCTATACGTATGCCCGATACATTAACGGGCTTTGGGTTTTCACTCCAATAATATCCTACAAAGCAAAGCAAGGCCAACACGGTGCGCACCATGCTATACGCACGGTTGCGGCCCAAATATTGTTTTTCATTATATAAAAGTGCGTCTTGCATTTATAAATTATCTTGCCATAATTTTTGCTTAGGTATCTTCATGGTATTTAAGGCCGAGGTTTTTAAGTTAAAAGTAATGGTATATTGTTTAGAGTAGCCAAAGGGCACCCAGGTAAGGCGCGCCTCCCAACAACGCAAATCTCGGTAAATAGTAAAATTGGTGTAACTCAAGTTTTTATTTTTAAAATCGTAACCGGTGGTAATGTTTATTTTCCACATGGGAGTTGGCATCAGGCTAAAACTGGCTGTTAAATTTTGACTATACGCATTAGGGGTAGCGCTAAGGTTGGGCGAGGCAAGGGCGCTGAGCGACGGGTTTTTGTTATATACCAAATTATATCCCATGCTTACCGTAAAAGGTTGCTTGCTGTCTTTAAAAGCTTTGAAGTGCGAGTTATTTAAATTTCCATTAACCGAAAAATTATAATTTGTTAGGCGCGGCGCTCCTAAAGTATCGCTGCGTTGGTTGTTGATATTGAGTTTGTATGGATCAAAGGCAGCGGTGTACATAACGGTAATAATATTTTTTATAAAAGAGGTACGTGCCGATAGATTTAACAGACTCCACTTGTTTGTTTTTGCCGCCACGTTGTAACTCCCAAAAATACTCAACATTTGTAATAAAGGTATTTTTTTGTAGGATACGCTGGTATCGGTTTTTTGCCTCACCTTGGCATCAAAGGTATTGTTTATATTAAAGTTGATAGAGCCGCTTTGCGGCCCTGCCGGTCCGCCAAACATGCTGTTTTGAAAGCGAGAGTAATAGGTGTAAACCGGCATATTATTAGCATCAATACCGGTTTGTATTTTTTGAAAAAACGAATGAGAGTCTTGCATATCAGGGTGGTAAGCAAAGCCCACCGTAGGAATAATTTGATGCCGTATTTGCTTTAACCATTTTGATTTGAATACGTAATCGCCATATACTTTGGAGCTTAAATTAGCTTGGTAGTTTTGGTCGTAAGCAAACGCATACATAGGATCTTTTCTAATAAACGAACTAACGGTATTGCTGCTGGCATCGTAATGTGTTTCGGTAGTTTGAAAAGAAGTGTATTGCTGAAACGAAGCCGAAGGCGTAAGAATAAAATACTTTAAAAAACTAATGTTGGTAGCAATGGGCACGCTCTGTTGCCAACCGTATTGTATTTGGTTAATACCTTGTGGCTTAAACAAAATAGAATCGTAAGTGTTGGCGCTTACTTTGGTTTGCAAGGTATAATCTACATGCAATTGGTCTAACCATTTGTTTTTATTGCGCGGCACCGATTTTTTAAATGGATATAAGCGGTTAATAGCAAAGGTAAGCTGGGGTGCATCTATTTGAATGGCGTGTGTACTTAGGTTCTGACTGCTTCTTAAACCAAAATTAAGCATAGCAAAACGATAGGTTTTAGCATACATAACCGAAGATAGTAAGGTACTGGCGGTGTACATAGCAGCCGATTGGTTGTTGTACTTGCTAAAATTAGGTGAACCCGCATTTACGCTAGCCGAAAAACGCACGGTGGGATTGTTTTTATTATCCTGCGTGTGCGTCCAGTTAATTCTAAAATTATTGTTGGTGTAATAATAATTGGGGGTGCCGGGCAAATGGTTTTCCGGTATGCCTGATACAAAGTGAGAAAAGCCTATGTTAAGCGAGCCGCTATATTTGTAATTTACTTTATAGCGCAGCATGGGTTCGCTTATTCCGGTAGAGGCATTAAGCGCCCAGTTGCCGCTTGAGTAGTAATTGGCAAAAAGCGTTACATGCACCTTATCGTTTATGGGCATAAAAAAACCTAAGTTTTGCATAAAAAAACCCTGCGAAGCCGAATATCCAAAAGTAGGAATGATGATGCCTCGCTTTGATTTTTCTTTTTTTACATTGGGAAAAAAACCAAAAGGCAGACCTGCCGGCAACGGAATGTTGGATACCTCTACAAAAACAGGGCCGGTAATAATTTTATCGTTAGGTATGATTTTGGCTTTGCTGGCACGAAAATAAATCATACCGTCTTCAAACTGACAGGGAATGCATTTCATGCGTTTTAAATACATTATATTGTTGCTGTCTTTTTTTACTTGCTCGCCATACACATACATTTCTTGTTGTTTTGTTAGCAGCCCATAAATTTTTCCTTTTTTAGTTTGAAAATTATATACCATTTTCTGACTTCTCATTTGGTCGGCTCCTTGTTTAAACTCGGGTGTGCCTTGCATCACCCCTGCACTGTCGGGCATACCGGTAGCTGTAATAAGGTGGCTGTTGTTATCAATTTCTATGTAATCTGCTTTTAGGTCAAAATCTTGATAATGCACGGTAGCTTTTCCAAAAAGGTATATTTTTTTGTTTTCAGCTTCCATGCGAATAGAATCTTCTGCCGTATAATCTACCTTGCTATCAAGAGCTGTCTCTTCATCGTTAGCACTAAGAGTATCTATGGACTTTCTCAGCGTATCGGCGCTGCGTTTTAAGCTATCGGGCGGAAGAGAAAAAAAAGAATGTGCTTGAGCTCCGTTTATTAACAAAACATAATGAAAAACTATTAGTATGACGTATTTTTTACTCAAAATCTATAAAATATCTTTGTAAATCACGTGCAAAGCTATAAAAATTGCCCTAAGCCTATGATATGGCAACCTAAACATATACATTTTATATCAGCAATACTGCTTTTTTTCTTATTGTGCAGTGCCGATGTACCAAAAACCACGCCAAAAGGAGTAAAAACGATTGTAATAGATGCTGGACATGGAGGAAAAGACCCCGGCTGCAACGGCAGCAGTCAGCTAGAAAAAAATGTGGCACTGGGTATTGCCTTAAAATTGGGTGAACTAATAGAGAAAAAAATGCCGGAAGTAAAAGTAATTTACACCCGCAAAACCGACGAGTTTGTAGAGCTGGAAGAGCGCGCCCAAATTGCTAACCGAAACGAAGCCGATTTGTTTATTTCTATACACTGCAACGCCGCCTCCAAATACGATTTTTACAAAGATAAACACGGAAAAATACACTACAAAACCTACAAAGATAAGCGCGGAAAAATTCGTAAGATAGAGGTACACAACCCCAAACCCTTTGGCAGCGCCACCTACGTAATGGGTATATCCAACGAAAAAGGAAAACTAAATACCGCCAAGCGCGAAAACGCCTCTATGCTACTGGAAGATAATTACCAAAAAACATACAACGGCTTTGACCCCCAAAGCGATGAAGCTTATATCATTATGAGTTTGTGGACGGGCGCCTTTGTGGAACAAAGTGCCGACTTAGCCTCCAAAATTCAAAAAGAATATGTGCGCAAAGCCGGCCGAATAGATAAAGGCGTGCAGCGACAAAGCATTTGGGTATTGTGGCGCACCGCCATGCCCAGCGTACTTACCGAAGTAGGTTTTTTAACCAACCCCGAAGAAGAGAAATTTTTAGGCTCGGATAAAGGGCAGCAATACATGGCCTCAGCTCTATTCAGAGCTATCAGAACCTATAAAGATACGCAAGAAGGATTGAACAAAAAATACGACGATGAGATAGAAAAACAAGAGCCACTAACAAACGAAAACCTATCTAAAGGAAATAAAAGCGACGAAAACAACGGCGATACAACCCAAATAGCCGATGATGCTAACGAGGAATTGTACAACGGTTTTATAAAAGAGGCCGATGAACATTTTAAAACAAAAAAATACGAAGATGCCTTAATGAAATACCAAAAATGCAACGATTTAAAACCCGAAGAACGATACCCTTTGGCAAAAATAGAAGAATGTAACAAAAAAATATCCGAACAAAAAAACGGCCAAAACCAACAAGAACAACAACAAAAAGAAACACAAAACAAATACCAATCACTCCTCAATTCAGCCGATAAATTAGCGGCACAAAAAAACTGGAACGCCGCAATAGCACAATACCAACAAGCCTCCGATTTGTTTCCGGAAAACCCATATCCTAAAGAAAAAATAAAAGAAATGGATAAAAACAACGCCGATGAAAAGCAGCGTTTAAAAGAAAAAGAAGAAAAATATTATCAAGACCTTATTAAAAAAAGACAAGAAAAAGCCCGCGC
The DNA here is from genome assembly GCA_018267475.1 of Bacteroidota bacterium. Lineage (GTDB taxonomy): Bacteria > Bacteroidota > Bacteroidia > B-17B0 > Aurantibacillaceae > PALSA-968. The sequence continues at coordinate 88,540 of JAFDYI010000008.1, forward strand.
CGACTCTTTAGCATCGTTAAAAAAAATAAAAACCGACAGCACCAAGATAAGCGCAGCCGATATGGCCAATAGCTACAAAGGCAAAACGCCTAAAAAAGAAAACACAAACACCGAAGGAGGAACTGTTATTTTTTGTGTACAATTTGCGATGAGCGAAACCGAGCCAAACTTAAAAGCCGATAAATACAAAAACATAGAAAACAGCAACTATTACAAAGCAGGCTCTATCTTTAAAATAACAGCCGGCTCGTTCTCTAAACCCAATGATGCTATTGCCCTGCAAAATAAAATGAGGCAAGAGGGGTATAAAGATTGTTTTGTAATTGCTTTAAAAAACGGGAAACGTATAGACTTTAAAGAGGCTGCCAAACAAGTAGAAACAAACGAAAATTAAACAAAAAACCCCACCTTGCTGGTGAGGCTCTTTGAGAAAAGCAGTCTTAAAGTTTAACCCTTATAAAAAACAATAAACCACTTTATTAGTTAAGCGAAAGAGGCGGTATTTTCCCTTCTTTCAACAACTCGCTGCATTTCTTTTTATGTGCTTCAAAATTACCAAAAGCAAGCGCGTCTAACATTTCTTGACGTGTCATTTTTGGGTTTTTTAATTTCTTACGAATCTCATCTCCGCAACGATCTACAAAGTGTTCAAAACGTTGAGGCGCCCATCGGTACTCCTGGCGTGCATCCACGATAAACTCAAGCGGAAGCTCCCCTTCAATTTTTGCTTTTACCTCTAAACCATCGTAAACCTTAGGCAACTTACGATTATCAAACACAAAGGGTTTGGATATCATAATAACATGCTTTTTGCGCTTAGGGTCTATCAACGAAAGCCCTTGAAAACGCAAGCCTTCCTTGGTTAGCGTTTGAAATTTTTTTTGAAAATGATTTAAAACCTCGAACATGACTTTGTTTTTATAAAAATGTTTTTTTTACCGTAACAAAGGTATTAACTTTTTATCAACAAAAAGAGCAATTAAACCGTAAAAAAAGCGCTTTAGTCTAATTTAAGACTCCTTATTTGTTTTTCATAAACTGTTTAAATGCTGTTAAAAAAAGGTTTATTTCTTGTTAAAAAAATTGTTAAAAATTTTTTCTTAAAATCATAGTAAACTGATAATCATATTATTATACTAAAATACGTTTTTAACAAAAAGGTTCGTAAACAACAAAAAAAACTGTCCTTGTTGAAAAGTATTTTCTTCTTGCTTTTTCAAGCAACAAGAAAAACCTGTTTTTTTAGGATGCCGATTAGGGTGTGTTTTTTTCTTGGGCAGCCTCCCTTGGCGCTTTGTGGTGATGCAAAGCGGGCTTTTCATACAAATGCAAAAGAAGTAACAGTAATGCAATGGATATAGGAATGCTGATGAGTAAGTACATCAGCTCTCTGTTATTAGTTTTAGGGGCTGCAGGGGCTGCGGCATACACCGGTTCTTTTTTAGGATAATGCTCTTGATAGTAATTTCTATACTTTAAATCCGGCTCGTGAAAAGTATATGTTTTTTGTTTTTTTGCAGAAGGGGCACGCGAGGTTGCAACAGACGTATGGGTTTGATAGTTTTTTTTGTAATCGTATTTTTTGCGTTTGGCTGGGTCTATCAGCGTTTCGTAAGCTTCTTTTATTTGCTTAAATTTTTCTTCGGCAAGTGGATTTTTATCGGGGTGGTACAGCTTGGCTAAGCGCCTGTAGGCTGCTTTTATATCGGCCTGTGTAGCTGTTGCGGATATTTGCAAAATATGATAAAAATCAGTCGTCATGACTAAGAAAAAACCCTCACATTTTGTGAGGGTTTGCGTTTATTTGGTTTTGCTTGTATCGGCTTTTGCTTTTATATACACATCGGCCAGATTGCGATACAGCAACTGATTGCTGTGTGCGTTTTGCACATCGGCTTGCACAATGCGGTAGTTGCCATCGTACCAAAGGGGCATAATAGGCGCGTCGTTCATTAACTGCTGCTCGGCTTTCATAAAGTGGGCGTAGCTGCTGTCTTTATTTACGGCATCTCTTCCCATTTCAAAATACGTATCAAAAGTTTTGTTTTTATATCGAATGGTATTGATGTATGATTTTTGCGCGGTATCTTTAGGTACGTTAGCCCCATAAAACACATTTAAAAACGATTCGGGACTTGGGTAATCGGCTACCCACGAGTCGCGTACTATATCGGCACGCCCACTTTGGGCTAATTCTACTTTTTTAGCAAAAGGCATTACTTCAAAATCCACGTTTACGTTTAAGTTTTCTAATAATTCTTTTTGAATTTCTACTACTACGTTGGTATGGCGGGCGCCTCCGCTGTTTAAAATAATTTTAGCAGTAGGAAAAGCCCTGCCGTTAGGGTATCCCGCTTGGGCTAATAGTTTTTTAGCTTCCACTACGCTGTAATCGTACCCATGTATTTTAGTAATATCGTAGCCCGGAAAAGTAGAGGGGGTAATACCGTGTATAGCCGGTCCGTAGGCCTGCCCGTGCAGCACATCATCTACAATTTTTTTACGGTTAATAGCTAAGTTAAAAGCCTTGCGCACCATGGGATTGTCAAAGGGTGGGCGGCTGATATTGAATGAGTAATACTGGGTAATCATTTCGGGCATATTTTCTAATACATATTTGGGTGGGCGGTTTTGAAAATCTTGTATGCCATTTTCTACCATATCTTTTACCGATTGTGAAGGAAGCGAATATACAATATCCAATTTCCCTGCTTTAAACATGCTGAGTTCTTCGTCTTTGGAAGGAACAATATATACCATTACCGAATCTAAAAAAGGTAATTGATTTCCTAATGAATCGAATAGGTAGTAATGAGGGTTTCGGGTAAGTACGGTTTGGGTTTTGTCCGAACTTTTTTCGTTAAACACAAAAGCACCGGCTCCTACTTTTACCTCTTTGCCGTATTTTTCTACGGCTTCTTTGGGTACTACGCCGCACACGGGCGAGGCCAATATATTTAAGAATACCGAGCTGGGGTGCACCAAAGTTATTTCCAGTGTATAGTCGTCAAGGTCTTTTACGCCTTCCAAATTGCCTGTGCCTTCGTTGTAGCTGTTGGCTCCTTTTACCCTATCTTTAAAGGTACTTAAAAAAGCACTGTTTTTGCATACTTGTTCAAACGAGTATTTAAAATCGCTGGCTTTTACCTCTCTTCCTTTTCCATTGGCAAAACAACTATTGTCGTGAAACAGAACGCCTTTACGCAAATGAAAGGTGTATTTGGTGCCGCTGGGGTCTATTTCCCATTTTTCGGCAATGGCGGGTGCAACCTGAAGGGTTCTATTATTTAAACGCACCAAGCCATCGTACAGCTGGGTAGCAATAAAAGCAGAAGATACATCAATAATAGAGGCCGGGTTTAAGCCTGAGTAGGTTTCGCCCTCGGCTACACGCAGGCAGCCTCCATATACGCGCCCTCCCTTAGCCTCGGCGTGGGTTGTACTTTCTGTATTATTCGATTGTTTTTTATCTCCGCCACAAGAGCTTAAAATAAGGGCAGAAAACAAAGTTGCTAAAGATATTTTCTTCATATAAACACGCATTAAATGCACCTACAATAATACGGCTTTATTTAAGAATAAACAAATTTTTTAGACAGAGTACGTTTCTTTATCGCTCGTTTTTAAGGCATACTATTCTTTATCCAAAAAAGCAACCCTATTTTAGTTTTTCCAACTACTTACAAAGTGGCAATGGCTTTTAGCTATCTCCTCAAGCGGATAAGGGGTAAAAATATGGGAAAGCCGTATTGATTTTAATTCCTCTATATTCCCTGCTCTATACGATTCTTCTATAATGGGAATTTTTAAATCTTGGTATATTTTTTTGTAATCGTATATCCTTATTCTACTTTGAGGCTGAATAGAGTTATCTATCCATTTCCATGCGGTATTCGAAAATTGCAAAAAATGGTATATATTGATGGATTTGTCAAAATGAGCAAAATGGTCAGACATATCAATAAAGTGCGACATTACCCCACCCTCTTTCTTTACCACCCTGGCAAATTCTTTTAATATCGGTATTAAAATATCAGGATAGATATGCTCAAATGTATTATTTGAATTTACCAAATCAATAGAATTATCTGGCAATGAGAGCGTTCTCGCATCTTCTACAAGATATACAATATGTAACTTTTGCAATATTTCTTGCAAGGAAAGAACGTTGTAGTTTTCGATAATGTGATTAATAGTCTCAAATCTTTCTGGTATTACAGATATATAGTGAGCTAATCGTCCTGTTTTTTGGGCTTCAATAAATTTCAACAAAGTAGTCTGCAAACGCTCTTTTGAAGTAAGGAAGGATATATCAACCGAATATGTTTTTCCTGCTCCTATCAAGAAAAAACTGATAGGTACAATAGGATACCAACCCGTTCCAATTTCTAAACAAACATTTGGTATCTTATTTTCGGTGTATTTTTGAAAGCTTTTTATATGCACTTGGGCGTGCTCCAATCTATCATAAAAGTATTCATCAGAAAGATACACTCCTTTTGTTATATATTTTTGAAAAATGTAATTAATCTTATGATTAAAGGGTAAGTACGATATTGTTTTTTGAACTACCGCTTTTAAAAGCCATTTTTTCATATCACTGTGCTATTAGTTGCATTTTTAAAATTATTTTTTTTACTACGGCATATCAAAAACATCTCCTTTTCCGGATGCGTTTTCTTGCATGCTGTTTTCGTCGTCGTACTTACTGCAATCCAACTCTATTTCGGTCATTTTTTTAGGGCGCTCAAAATCGGCAGTACTCACTTTTAGTTTTTTATCGGCATATACCTTTTGAAAAAACTTACCCCAAATAGGCAGTGCCATACTGGCTCCTTGTCCTTGGTCGGTGGTATTAAAGTGCACCGCTCTATCCTCGCCTCCTACCCAGCAGCCGGCGGCCAAATCGGGGGTATATCCTATAAACCAGCCATCGCTGTTATTTTGTGTGGTTCCTGTTTTTCCGGCAATGGGGTTCATCAGTTTAAAACGATAGCGCAGGCGCGAGCCGGTGCCGTACTGCACCACGCCTTTCATTAGTTCGCACATCACATAGGCTTTTTCTTCATTAAATACTTCTTCGGTATTGGGTACTAATTCTTCTAATACTTTTCCGTTTTTATCTTCTATACGGGTAACAAAAATAGGTTGCACATAAGTACCCTTGTTGGCAAAGGTGGAGTTGGCTCCCACCATTTCGTACAAAGAAATATCGGCTACCCCCAAACACAAAGCCGGTACCGCTTCTAAAGGCGAGGTAACACCCATGCGGCGGGCTAAATTAACCACGGCATTAGGGCCAAACTTTTTCATCAACGCGGCGCTTACGTAGTTGATGGAGTTGGCTAAGGCCATTTTTAGAGTGATGAGTTTGCCTTCTAGTTTTTCATCGCCGGCCGAGTTGCTGGGGCACCACTCTTCGCCTGTTTCGGTGGTGATGCAGGTGCGCACATTGGGCATGCGGTAGCAAGGCGAGTAGCCTTCTTGAATGGCCAAAGCATATACAAAAGGCTTGAAGGTAGAGCCTACCTGGCGTTTCCCTATTTTTACGTGGTCGTATTGAAAGTGTGTGTGGTTAATGCCCCCTACCCAGGCTTTGATGTAGCCCGTTTGTGGCTGCATAGCCATAAAACCCGATTGCAAAAAACTTTTGTAATAGCGAATGGAGTCGTAAGGGCTCATCAAGGTATCTATCTCTCCGCGCCAGCTAAAAACAACCATTTTTACCGGTGTTTTAAACTCTTTCATAATTTCTTCTTCTGTTTTTCCGACTGCTTTTAGGTTTTTGTATCTGTCACTTCTATGCACGGCGCTTTGCATGATGTTGTGAATTTCGTCTTTGCTTACGTTCCAGGCAAAAGGCGCGTTTTTTTTAGTTTTACATTCTTTATCAAATACTTGTTGCAGGGCGCTCATGTGTTCGCTTACTGCTTCTTCGGCGTATTTTTGCATGCGCGAATCAATGGTGGTGTATATTTTTAATCCGTCGCGGTATATATCGTACATGCTTCCGTCTTCTTTTTTATGAGAAGCGCACCAATCTTTCAAAAAATTATCGCGCAGATATTCTCTAAAATAGGTAGCCAAGCCTTCGTTATGGCTTTCGGGGCGAAACACCAAATTAAGCGGTTGCGTTTTTAGAGAATCAAATTTTTCTTGGGATAAATACCGGTATTTTAGCATTTGCCCCAGCACTACGTTACGGCGTTGTTGGGTGCGCTGGGCATGCCGTACCGGGTTGAACAAAGAGGGGTTTTTGGCCATACCCACCAGCATGGCGGCTTGAGGTACGGTCAGTTTATCGGGGGTGGTATTAAAATAAATTTGCGAAGCCGATTTAATACCTACTGCTAAATTTAAAAAATCAAACTTATTGAGGTACATGGCCATAATTTCTTGCTTGGTATATAGTTTTTCTAAGCGGGTAGCAATAATCCACTCTTTTATTTTGCGAAACACTAATTGAAATTTACTTAGGTTTTCTCTGGGAAATTGCATTTTTGCCAACTGTTGGGTAATGGTGCTGCCTCCTCCCGATGAAGAGCTTCCGGTCAGTACACCCGTAGCCGAACGAAAAAGAGCTTTTAAATCTACTCCGCTGTGTTCCATAAAACGAGCGTCTTCGGTAGCTATGAGAGCGTTGCTAAGGTTGGGACTTAACTCGCTGTACTTTACGTTAATGCGGTTTTCTTTGTAAAACTTTCCTAAGATGGCGCCATCAGTACTATACACTACCGAAGCTAAATTACTTTTGGGGTTTTGCAACTCTTCTACCTTAGGTAATTCGCCAAACACATTGCAAGCAGCTAAAACAATAAGGGTAAAAAAAAGCAATACCGGACTTAGTATCAAAAGCCAAATGGCTAGTACGTATTTTATTGCATTTTTTTTCGAATCGGCCATAAAGTGCAAAAGTACTGTTAATTTACGAACTCAAAAAAGAAGGATGTTTCTGCTAAAAAGCAGCCGCTATTTTTTGGGCTATTTCTGTATATTCTTCTTTAGAAAGTGTTATTTTTTTATTCGAAAAATGAGCGTCGCGCTCGTGGTTAGCCGGTATTAAGTGGATGTGGGCATGAGGCACCTCAAAGCCTAGCACCACAGAGGCTACACGCTGACACGGAATGCTTTTTTTTATGGCTTGCGCTACCCGCTTCGTAAAACGCATCAACTCTTGGTAGCTCGCCTCGTCCAAATCGTATAAATAGTCTATTTCTTTTTTAGGCACCACTAGGCTATGCCCTTTAGTAAGTGGATGGATATCTAAAAAAGCAAAACAATGCTCGTTTTCAGCTATCTTGTAGCAAGGAATCTCTCCTGCCACAATTTTTGAAAAAATACTGGGCATTAAATACTGATGGATATAATTTCAAACAACATGGTACCGGCGGGCACGTTTACTTCTACCTTGTCGCCTACTTTTTTTCCCATCAGAGCCTTTCCTATCGGCGAATCAACCGATATTTTCCCTTCTTTTAGGTTGGCTTCGCTTTGTGTAACAAGGGTGTAGGTAACCTCTTGCTGGGTTTTGGCGTTTTTTACTTTTACTTTAGTAAGTATAGATGCTTTTGAAGTATCCAAAGTGCTGGCATCTAAAAGGCGGGCGTTAGCCAACATATCTTCCATCTTCGCTATGCGTGCTTCTAAAAGGCCTTGGGCTTCGCGTGCGGCATCGTATTCGGCATTTTCACTTAAATCGCCTTTATCGCGTGCTTCCGCCACTTGGCGCGTAAGGTTAGCGCGTTCTTTCGTTTTTAAAAAAAGAAGTTCGTCCTGCAATTTTTTCAAGCCGTCTTCGGTAAAATACGATACGTTTTGTGTTTGTGCCATAGTTTCTGATATTAAAAAAATTATGAAACCCCGCAAAAGCGAGGTTTCATTTGATACAAAGATACGAATTTATTTTTACTTACAACGTTACGCGAATACCGAATGTGTTTACGCCGGCAAAAGCCGTGTTGGTAAAGCGATACGAATAATCTAAGCCTACATTTGATTTCTTTTCTTTACCAAAAGGTATTTGTACCGTAGCTCCAAAGCTTGGTCCGGTAAGAGTACCGGTGGTTGGAGGAGGTGAATAGGATAGCGAGGCGTTGTTGGTAGATTGTCTTTCTATGGCATAGCCGCCGCGCACCATCAAAAAGCGTCTGATGGCAATTTCGGTTCCAATGCTAAAAATATCGTTTGTAAAGGAGTTAGAAGTAAAGTTAGCTGCTACCGTAATACGGTAATCTTTTTTAAAACCCGATGAATCTTTGGTAAGGTAAAAATCGTAAGCACCGCCTATGTTTAGCATAGAAGGCAGGTTGAAGCTAGATGATTTGTTATCAAAAGAGGCGGAATAACCGGCTAACGTTCCGTTGTTTAGGTTGGTGGTAAACGACAAACCATCACCGGCGTAAGTCATTTTAGGGCCTACGTTTCTTAAAGCAATGCCTATGTGAATTTGGTCGTATTTACCGGTCATGTATTGAATACCTGCATCTAAAGCCACCCCGGTAGATTTTACATTACTCAGGGCTTCTTGAATAACGCGTATAGAAGCGCCTCCATAGATGTTATCAGAAAACCCTTTAGCGTAAGACAAAGCCACGTTAATTAGCGAAGGACTAAAAGTAGAGCCCGTACCTTCGGGTTGGTCGGTAGTGGTAATGGGTATTTGCCCGGCGCTCATAGAGAACACGTTGATACCAATAGCTCCGGTAGAGCCTACGTGCTGTGTTAAACCAAAATTATTGATGCTTACCCCCGAGCCGCCTAACCACAAAGTGTGGGTAAACAATACTTCGGTTTTGCGAGTAAGAGCCGTACCGGCAATGTTAGAGAACATAGCCTCCAAGCCTCTTACGCAAGATGTGTTGGCATTGGCCCAACCGCTAGAACCGGCATAAGGGTTTATCAACAACTCCGAAGCCCCTGCCGATCCTGCCCTGTCGGGGTTACCCGCATAGGAAGCTACAGGCAATGCGGCCATGGCTGTTATCAAGGCGCTTGCAATTATTTTTTTAGTTGTATCTTTCATTTCCATATCTAAACTATTTATTTTTTGTATTTCTTATGATATAGCCTTGTTCCTTTTTTAGTTTGGGCAGCAAGGCTATATTTCATAAGCATATTTTATTTATGTTCCTATATTAGTATGATTGCAAATCGTAAGGGCGCATCACGCCAAACCATTTTAATGTTCTAGTACCTATGCCCGGTGCGTCCACATGCAGGATATACAAACCACTGGCTATTTGTATGTTGGCCGAGTTATGCAAATCCCAATCTAAATAGGTATCGCTGTTGTCTTTTTGCAATACGCGTATCAAGGTGCCCGAAAGGGTATAGATGCTAATGGTGCAATTTACCGGTAGGTTAATAATTTTCACACGCAAATCAATACGAGTGGTTTCGTACACATCGTGCGAGTAGTACGGGTTGGGCACTATGTTGATCATAGCCAAAGCTGCCTTAGCCGTACCTGCTTGATAGATGCTGGCCACCGCCGATGCGGTACTAAATGAGTACATCGGGAAGTTGCCGTTTTGTGGAGTAGTAGCCACATCAGAAGGCAAGCCTGCTACGGTAGTATAGCTTAGAGGTGTCATTGTAAATGTGCTTAAATTAGCCGTATTCGAAGAGCTGGGGATATTAACACTAGTTACAGCAGGAGAGGCTACTGTTGATAAACCGTATCTAAAAGGTTTAGGCACACGTATCTGAACTTTAGCATCGCTGGGTATATTTGTACACCCTCCGGCTGCTTTACTTAAATCCACCGAAGACAAGGGCATGGACACCCACATAACATCTTTGAAAAACTCGGCCAGTAAGCCCCATTTATTTTTTCGTTGAGCAACTGATAAAGAATTATATTGAGGCCAAGATGTGTTAGGTGAAATGCTTGCCGGCATGCCTCTAAGCATTTGGTAAGAGCTTGCCCCCGCATCATAGCGTCGTACATCGCTAGGCACTACATCGGAACCAAAAGTGAAATTACCGTCCGCGTTATGGCCTAGTACGTAGATGTAGTGCATACCTCCATTTACAACTGTCCCTGCCGAATTGGTGTAGGTAGCCGTAGGGTTCCATAGCATATCCCTACCGTTGTTAATACTATCCATAGAATTTTCACCAAAAACGATGTTCAATCGCTCGCCGGTTTCCACATTGATGGCATAACCAGGGAACCAACTCATGCTGCTGTCGTTAGTAAGCAATCCATCGGCGCTGTTAAAGCCTGCATCACCATTTTTACGACCAAATTTATCTACTGAAGCCGCATGACGCAATTGCCATTTATAAGAGATGCCGGTAGCCGGATCTATATTAGCCGTTACTCCTGAATTGGGGGCCATATCTACCACAGGGCAACGAGTCCATTTGGTTTGATCGGCCGTAAGAACTACATCCACACTACTTAACAAACGTGTATCAAGGTTGTTACTAGAACCCAACTCTGACGATGCAAAAGAAGATGCAATCCCTACCGGAAGGAAGCCGGGATAACTAGCGTTCGGGTTTACAAACCTAAAGGGAGCCCAAGTGCCTCCACACACGCCGCTCCACACCCTACCAGGATCACCAAAAATAGTAGTGGTTTTTCCTCCTCCCCCAACAATAGGGAAGGTTTCATTAATATCAAAAGGCGATACCAATTTGTTTGTTCCTGACAGTATCCAGTTTTGCGGCGTACCATCTACATCTTGAACCCCGCTTAGCCAAGTACTGTTCAAAGAAGAAGCCAACAAATCGCCCGGCAGCGTTTGTCCGTATGCATAGGCAGGTGATGACCATAAAAAATATCTTGCTGTAACCTGCGGATCGGTAACTTGTTTTAGCGACACCGAGAAACCTAAAGACTCGTTATTTAAGCCGGTAATAATTTTTTCCTGCGATGTTCTCAAACCCTCGTCTGATAGCCAGGTTTTGGTTACTTGATTGCCTGACAAATCGGTATAACTGCCCGTCATATACCATTTAATGGTATCGCTGTTTTTCACTTTTCCGGTATCTATCAAAGCGGTAGAAGCCACCGGAGGATTTCCGTTGTAGTACCACGAAACAACTCCGGTATTAGATGTATTGGCAGTAGCCGTTACCATACGTATGGTAAAATTACCTTTTACTATACGCAAGGGATCAACTACTTTTACATATACCGGCGCTCCATTTCCTTGATAGGTAATGTTTTGCGCTCTTCCGTTAGGAGCATTTAATATATCTTGCACACTTTGGTCGGTTAGATACAGCGCATTACCTCCATTACCTTGCCCTTCTATACGGGTTACCGGCATGCCGGCTCCATAAGAAGAGTTCATAATAGTACCGTTGTTTTCTACACTGGGGTTATGTGGTATGGCTGAGTATAATTTTACGTTGTTTCTACCTTGCAAGTAGGGTTTTTTCTGCCCGTTCATATCCCCTGAGCTGGGATCGTTGTAAACAACTACCGTAGTAGCTGTACCGCCTATAACAGTAGGGGTAGCCACCCCTGTGGGGGATACAGTAGGTTTGTATGGTAAAAAGTTATTGTAGGCATAAGCCACCGCCATAAAGTAATAGGTTTTAAAGTTTACCAAAGTTTTGTTAGATACAGCAAACAAATCGGTATTTAAGCTAAAGGAGTTTTGAATGCCGGCATCCGCTCCACTTACCATCAATTGAGGCACCGTACCCAAGGTAGGATCGGAATTGTAATTGATAAGCTGGCTTACTCCGTCTTTAATATCGCACTGAAACACCAAGCGAGCGCGGTCGGTATTATATAAATCCGATACGGAAACGGTTTGGTCAACCAACTGGTATATTTTATAGCCTTGAAAGCGATATACTTTATCCAACACACCGGTAAAGGTAGAGGGGGCTGTTATATTGGGATCTATATCGGCATAACGATTGGCCTCGTAGTTATTGCTGGTATAAGGGTTGTTGGTAAGCGTAATTAATAGTTGTTGGTTCAGTTCCTGTATGGTTAAATCGGGTGCATCGGGTCCATCTAATACTTTAAAACAATTATCAAACAAAGCCTGTGCTTTATCATCGGCAGCCAACATCATGGGTATGGGAGCTAAAAAGCTGGCGGTGTTAGAGCGCGCCCAAGGCAAGCCAAAAGTTACGTAGTTAACGGCACCGGGCTGTAAGGTAAAAGGCCCTGCCGATTGTAAAAATCGTCTATCTCCAAAGGCATCTCCAGGGGTGTTATACTCCGTCCAATTAGGGTAAGCCGCCGGGGGTGCTATAGGTGTACCGGGCGCACTGGTAGCTCGGTAACCGGAAGGTTTATAGCCAAACGTCCAACCTTGAGGATCGCTGGTGCCTGGAAATAAAAACTTACAAGCCGGATTGGCGGCAGATACCGCATTTAAACCCAAGTTTCCGTAGGTCATAGGAACAGCTCCTATTTCCCACACTCCATTCATTAGATTATAGTAGGCTTGGGCACCTGAAGGATTTCCATTAATAGTACCATTTTGATTATTATAATAAGTAAAGCGCGACATAACGCATTGCTCCGGAAAGCCGTGTGGATCGTTATCAGCAATAGCAGGAGGGCAGGCAAAAGTACCGTTTGGGCATTGAGACCAAGAGCAGTCCACACAACCATCGCGGTCGTTATCAATGCTGTCGCCTATATCGGCATAAGGGCCTTGAAAAAAGTCGCAACCTATAGCAGGCAGTTTATCGTGATAACCTATTTGCCCGTTTGCATCTGGGTCATAGTTTTCACCGTTGTATTGATAACCCAAACCGCGCGACACATCGCAACCTACATAGTCATCTAAATAATAACCCAAATCGCAATCATTCCATACCGAAAAATAGGTTTTAGTAAGTATGTTTGAACTCCAGTTAATAATTTCATAGTTATAAAAACTCATATCGTTCAACTCGTCGCTGGTAGCAAACTCAAAGGCCTGTCCTCTAATCTCTACGCCTATGTTGTGTACGCTTCCTGTTTCGGTATGTTTGTTTCCGTTATCGTTAAACACAAAAAAGTTGGTTACATCGCCAAATAAAAAGCGCACGCAGTGCCCGCGCGGTACCGGCTTAGCGTTAGGGTTGATGTTGTATGCCGGGTAATCACCGGTAGCATAATTATAAGTACCATCGCCATTCATATCGTAGTAAGGAGCCAAATAATTCATAGGCGATATGGCATTAGCTAAAGTAGAATTATACAGGGTGGTAGCTAAGGGATCGGTACCGTTTAAGGTGCTGGCAGGTATGTTTACATTCACTCCTGCTCCCATATAATCGCTATTACCGGGGTAATCTTTTATCCAAGTAGGGGTGCTGGGGTCGGCCGTATGGTATTGATTCCAGTAAGCATAAAAGTTTACTACATCTTGGCGGTTGAACTGCCACACTTTATCATAAGCCTGGCAAATAGTTTGATTGGTACTTAAATCAACCGGATTAAGAGGCCCCGGCCAAAAGTCAAAGCCATTTTGGCGATAGGTCATAGCCCCTACGCGCAAGTCGGTACCTACATAGCCACCAAACCAAAGCGAGCCGGCAAACATAGAGTAGGAGTTACTTCCTTTGGGTATCTCGTACTTAGCTATACTGGCGGCGTAATCCCACCACATATCCCCATCGGTAAGAATGAGAGTACGCACGTTATTTAGCGAAATTTCTTGCTTGGTTTTTCCTGGTTGGCAGTTGTTTGCCATTACCGAATTATTGCCCCAATTGGCGTTTTTATGCCCTTCGCCATTGCCTCCCGTTCCGGGTAGGTTTTCGCGCGCTTGCAAACTGCCCATTGTTAATCCAAAAGAAAGCACTACAAAGCCTGCTTTCAAGGCGTAACCAGTAGTTGTTTTTGCTTTTGTTTTCATGATCATACTTTTTATGTTAATACTTTTATCTTAAAAATCAAATTGAACTCCTATGCGTATCATGCGAGGGGCGCTGTAGTAGCGGCCGTCCATCAATTTCGCATTGTATAAAGTTTGGAAACCATAACCGTATCCATACGATTGTGCGTATTTTCCGTTTAACTCTTGCATACCGTATTGAGAACTTAGATAGCCATCGTCTTTAGGGCTGCCGGTATAGCTGTGCACCTGCACAATGTTCATGGTGTTAAACAAATTCATTACCTGCAAATAAAAGTTTAAGTTACCAAAGCGGGCTTTGTCATCTCCTTTTTCTTTGCTGCTAAGGCGTACGCTAAAGTTGCGGTCTATACGCATATCTACACGAAACTGCCAAGGCAAGCGCGATCCGTTTAAGCTACCGGAAAGGTATTGGTTATTATTATTCCCTACCTCTACATCAGCAATAGCAGGATATCTTTGTGAGTACGGCAAGCCCGAACCCAAACGGCCTACCAGGTTGATACCGAAGTTTTTAAGCCATTGTACGGTTTGCGATTTATCTCCTTTTTTAAAGTCGGATTGAGGGCCGCGATAATCTTTGCCTTGTCCAAAGCGGTAATCTAAAGTAAGTACAAAGTTGTGGCGTTGGTCGTAATCAAGCGGTGTGATCACACGCATATTGGGCTGACTGCTGTTAGCTAAGTTATAGCCTCCGTTGGCGTTAGAACCGGAACCTTCGGCAAACTGCAACGTATAATTGGCGTTTAAACTAAAACCACCGGTACGGCGCATTTGATATTCCAGCGATAAACCTTGTACGGTACCAAAGTCCATATTTCCATAAGTCATGTACGATACCGGGTAGGCTTGGTTTACACGGGTAATTTGCACCTGGTTACGCATTTCACGGTAAAAAGCCGATATTTTAAGAGCCGCACTTTTGCTTTCGTTTAGTATTTGGCTAAAGCCCAACTCATAATCAATGGTTTTTTCCGGTTTTAAGTTTCCGTTTCCTACTACAGCCCCTTGGTTGCTGGCTATGAAGTAATAATCTTGGGGGTTGGTACGGTTGTACGAAGTGTAAGGCGCTCCGTTGGCTCCATCGCTAAAAGAAGCCGGCGGACGTTGTACTAATATATCATAGTGGGCAAAGAAGTTCGCCACATCGGATATAGGGAAAGAGAAAGCCACACGAGGCATCACGTTAATTTGTGGTTTGTAGGCTTGAAAGGCGGTATTAGAGTACGGGTTTTGGTCGTTTGGGCTTTTTAACCAAGGTTGCACGGCGCCCCCGCTGGCGTGCGCTATGATAGTAGGATCGGATATAGCCGCACCGTTAGCGTCGTACCACACCATTCCGGAACGATAGCCCACAATTTGCATAGCCCCCCCGGCGCTTTGGGCAGCCGCGTTTTGCGCTACGTAAACCACCGCATTTTGAGGAAGGCTGGAAGGAATGGTTCCTTCATACTGGCCTTTTAATGAACTAAGGTCGGCAATGGTATAAGCGTCTTTTAATAAGAACGGATCTTTTAATACTTGTTGGTTGGCATCGTATCTATCTACACGCAAACCCACGTTAAATTTAATATCTTTAAAGTCAAATTTATCTTGTATGTAGCCGGCCATATACACGGGGGTAAAGGCGCCGCTGTTGCGGTCGTACACTTTATCGCCAAATTTATCGTAATGAAATTTGGTTAAGAAATCGTCAAAATTAGTTTTACCACTTAGGGGTTTTCCTGTAAAGTCATAACCCCAAGAGCTAACTACCTGTTGGCCGGAGTTAAGTAACTCATCAGGGGCAAACATACCTAAGTTTAATTGAGAAGGATTTACCGCATCTACATTTATATATTGAGTAGAGTTGGGATTATGGTCGCCGTTTACGCCAATTTGGTCGTAAAAGTTTTTAGAAAAAACCGATTGAGAAGCGGTGTTATCTTGTGTATTGTGTACCAATACTCCATAAGTAGAAGTAACCGGAGCACCTAATGTTTGGGTGGTGCTAATACCGTTATTTCCTGTAAGAGCAGGGTTTAGCACGTTAGGGGCGCTTTGGGTATATTGAGAATAAGTATAATATTGTTGGTTGGCCAAGTTAGCGGCGTTAGAAGCCGACGTATCGGTAGCAGCGGTATAAAGGTTTTGGTTGTGCATATTGGCCAACTGACGGGCGATAGCCCACAGGTATTTAGTGCTCACATCAAAACCACGCTCTACACGTTGGTCGTATTCTATACCAATCATCAAGTTGTGGTTTTTAATATCCGCTTGAAAGTTAGAGGTAATACGAAACATGGTATTGTTACGTAAAGAGTAGTTGTTTGTGGTATTGCCGGAGCTGCTGTATAAACCTTGTACGTTATTAGGGGAGTCGCCGTTACGTAAACCTTGGTAGTTTTGCAACATGTACATATTGCTTATTTGCCCGTTAAACTGGTTATATACTTCGCTGGTATAATTGGCCGCCAATGGGTTTAAGGTACCCGGTGTAAAATTAACGATAGAATCGGTGTATCCTTTTAAGTCATAAGCATTAACCTTTGAATAATGCCCGTTAGGCTGTTTCACCCATACTCCCGTATCTAATTGATAAATGGGAACTCGTTTTTCGTCAAATTTACCTACATAGCCGTAATTAAAGTAATTGTCTTTAAAGTGCTCGTCTTGCATCACAAATTTATAGGCATTGTAACTGGCCTGAAAGTTAAACGAAGCACGTTTGATAACCGATTGTGATTTTTCTTGCTCAGAAGCATTTTCAGAGCCGAACTGCTGTTGGAAACGCACATAAGCCCTTTTGGTATTTTCTATTACCTGTGGGTTGCTGGCGCTGTTAAACATTACGTTGTAAATAGAAAACTGGTGGTATTTGCTGTAATCCCAAGAACCACCTACGGTAATGGTTGTTTTGGGGGTAATAGCAAAGGTAATTTTAGGCGATAGGCGTATTTGCGTGATGCCCACGTTAGGGCGTACTTTATTATTTACTAAATTATTAGGAGTTACAAAAGAGCCGGCTGTATAGTAGGCGCTGTTAGCCGAATTCCATAATAATGGATTTTGTTGTATTTGAGCCATGGTGGTAGGATTTATTTGCTCTACGCCGGTAGCCCAAGGGCGGGGGTCTTTTTGATAAATAATCTCGCCCCCCATAAAGAAGCCTATGATGGGTTTTTTGGTTCCGGAAGAATCTTTTTTACTCCAAATAGGTCCGCCTATGCTAAAACCGCCAAAATTGTAACCATAGGGGTCGGTTCCTACATATTTATTATTACCATTAGCGCCATTACCGGAAGTAATACCCTCTACCCCGCCAAACCATTTAGGTTGTACCCCTCTGGTAGTGATAGATACCACCCCACCGGTAGCATCGCCGTACTGTGCGGGTAAACCACCTAATATAACACTCATTTGCTCTACCGCGCTTTGAGGTAGGTTGTTGGTACCAATAGAGCGCTCGCCATCTACAAACACCGCTGTGTTATTGGCACGTGCTCCGCGCACGCGAATACTGGTTCCTGAACCGTTATCCATTAAGGTAACCCCCGCTTGAGTAGAGATGATTGAGTTTAATGTTTTGTCTGATTGATGTTGAAAACTTTCTCTATCTACCGTACCGCCTGATTTGGTATCTTTATCAATCAAATCCACCGCATACTCGGTAACCACCACCTGGTCTAGGTTTACGCCCTCTTCGTTTGAAAGGGATATAGGTAGGTACACCGTTTTATTATCCAGTACTTCTACGCCTTTTATTTCTTGCTTTTGATAGCCTACATAAACAGCCTTTACCGTGTATTTACCGGCTACTAAGGGTTTAATCATAACGTTACCGTCCATGTCGGTAGTACCTACCGCTACTTGTATGTTATCTAACAATACAACTACGTTGGCAAAAGGTATGCCTTCTTTGGTTTTTTTATCGTTAAGAGTTACTTTTATGGCACCTCCGTTGCTCTGCGCTAAGGCGCTTACACTCATAAATACAAAGGCGGTAAGAAATAAATAAATTTTTTTCATATTATTTTATTTGAGTTTGATGCTTCTTTTTTTTCAATTGAGGGGGCTAAAGTAATACCTTGTTAAATTATTACAAAATTTTTTTTAAAAAAAATAATCACTTTTTAACATTTTGCGTTTTTTTCTTTAATCCCTATGCAATAATACAACACAAAATCCGAAAAAAAATTTTGTTTTACTATTTGGCGGTACTTTTTTAATATCTGGTCGTTTTTAACAAAAAATCGGCAAGCCTTCATAACGACTTTTAAGCAAAAAAGGGGGGGCTTGCTTTTTCTATTAAAGGGTTTTGGTATTGCTGCGCTTATCGCGTTTTTTATTTTTTTTCATGCGCTTTAGCACTTCTTTGCTCTGTATGCGCTTATGATGCTCCCGAATGGCTTTTTCTTCGGCTTTTTTTTGCTTGCGGGCTTCTTTGGCTTCTATACGGTCTTTTTTTCGTTGTGCTCTTTTAGAAAGCATTTGTTGTTTGCTGCCCTCTTTGGTGGCTTCTTGAGCTTGTACACGGTGTGTAAACCCTAAAGAAACAAGCAATCCTAATATAAAAAGAGTTTTGCGCATGTTTATTTTTTATATTGAGTTACTTCTACTCCAAATTTTCGTAAAAAATCAACTCCTTCTTCGGTAGGCAAGCCTTTCATTTGAGCATAGGAGTGCAAATAAAATACTTTTTTTATCCCTACGGTATATATAACGCGGGCGCAGGCAATGCAGGGGGCTAAGGTTACATAAACGGTGCTCCCCTCTAGCGATACGTTGCTTTTGGTAGCATACAAAATAGCGTTTTGTTCGGCGTGCAGCGCCAGCGAGCAACTGTTTTTACTATCGCGAGGGCAGCCCTCTATAGGCCATTCTTCATCGCAATTATGGGTGCCGGCCGGCGGGCCGTTATAGCCTACCGATACAATGCGGGTATCCTTGGTAAGCACCGCCCCTACTTGCGCTTTTACGCAGTGCGAACGTTTGCTAAGGTGCAGCGCCAAATTCATATAAATATCATCAAAAGCGGGTTTTTGCATGGGACAAAGGTATGATATTCTCGTTTGTTTTTTTTTAATAAACAAAAAAAGCCTTGCTTTAAATTAAAAACAAGGCTTTTTTTCGTGCGCATGGAGGGACTCGAACCCCCACGCCGTGAAGCGCCAGATCCTAAGTCTGGTGCGGCTACCAATTACGCCACATGCGCATCGTATATCAAAAAACAAAGAGGCTTTTTACAGCCTCCTGTGCTCCCCGACTTGGACTTGAACCAAGGACCCCATGATTAACAGTCATGTGCTCTAACCAGCTGAGCTATCAGGGAATTTGCCCTTCCTTTTAGAAAGGGGCTGCAATATTACTACCTATTTTAGAAATATGCAAAAAAAAAACACATTTCATCACACATTTTCTTTCTCTGTTTTTTTTTTCGGTGTAAAAACAGGGAACGAAAAAGCCTCTTGCACCGTAAAAGAGCCAATGCGGGTACGCCTCAAAGCGGCCAAATAGGCTCCACTACCCAGAGCGGCGCCAAAATCGCGCGCCAAGGCTCTAATATACGTTCCTTTGCTGCATACTACTTTAAAATCTACTTCGGGCAATGCAATGCGAGTGATTTCAAACTTTTTTATTTCTATTTTTTTAGACGCTATATCAATTTGCTCTACCCCTTCACGCGCCAAATCGTACGCACGCTTGCCGGCCACATGCACCGCCGAATATACAGGAGGAGTTTGCATTTGCACTCCCTCAAATCCATTGGCCACTTGATGTATTTCTTTTTCTGTAATGTGCTCTGTCGGGAAAACAGCATCTACTTCTTTTTCTTTATCGTAGCAGGGGGTTGTAGCTCCTATAAAAAAAGTGCCGGTATATTCTTTTTCTTGTGCCTGAAAAGATTCTATTTGTTTGGTTTTTTTACCTACGCATACGATCAGCAATCCGGTAGCCAGGGGGTCTAAAGTGCCGGCATGACCTACCTTTAGTTTTTCCGGGTGCGTTTTTTTTATCGCTATCTTTATCTTGTTTACCACTTCAAAGGAAGTAAGCGCGTAAGGCTTGTCCACCAACAACACCTCCCCCTCTACCCTGTTTATATTTTGGATGTGAGAAATTATGTTTTTGTAATCTATTTTGAAAAAAATCGGCATAAAGGGGCGAAATTAAAAAATTATTACCTAAAATTAGTTAATAAATAATACCTTTGTTTGATTGAAGTCTTTTTTAAGACGCCTATTTTTGTACAAGCATAACACGCACTTATACTTTTAAAAAAAAGAAAAATATTATGGTCATTTCAAAAGAAGCCTTATTTGCCTTAACCAAAGGGGCTATGCTGCCGCAGGAAGAGATGCTGGAGGTAGCCCGCAAAAAAGGAAAATTATTTATTGGTATTCCTAACGAAATTGCATATCAAGAGAACCGCGTACCTCTAGTTCCTGATGCTGTAGCCCTGCTGGTAAACCACGGGCATAGGGTATTGATAGAAACCAATGCCGGTAAGGCCTCTGATTTTTTAGATAACGATTACAGCGAAGCCGGCGCCGAAATAGCCTATTCCTCTCAAGAAGTATATAAAGCCGACACTATTGTAAAAGTGGCTCCGCCTACTATAGAAGAGATAGAGATGATGCAACAAAAACAAACCATCTTATCCGCCCTACAATTTACGGCTCACACCGAAAATTTTTTACGCAAGCTATCTCAAAAAAAAATAAACGCCGTAGCCGTAGATTGGATTACTGATGAGCAAGGCATTTTCCCGTTTGTGCGTGCCATGGGCGAAATTGCCGGAGGTGCCTCTATACTGATTGCTGCCGAGTACTTATCCAACACACATAATGGAGTAGGCTCTATATTAGGCGGTATATCAGGCATATCGCCTACCGAAGTAGTTATTATTGGTGCCGGCACGGTTAGCGAGTTTGCGGCACGGGCTGCCTTAGGCTTAGGTGCTTATGTAAAAGTGTTTGACAGTTCGCCCAGTCGTTTGCGCCGCTTGCAAAACGCCTTGGGTACCCGTATTTTTACTTCTATTATTCAACCTAAAGTGCTTGCCAAGCATTTAAAATCGGCCGATGTAGTTATTGGCGCTATGCGCTCTAAAACAGGTCGCTCTCCTATGATTATTTCAGAACCTATGGTTAGTGAAATGAAAGTAGGCTCGGTAATTGTAGATGTAAGCATAGACCAAGGGGGCTGCTGCGAAACCTCTGAACCCACCAACCACACCAAACCCATTTTCAGGAAACATGGGGTAATACACTATTGTGTGCCCAACATTGCCTCGCGCGTATCACGTACTGCTTCTTATGCCTTTAGTAATTTATACTTGCAAATACTATTATCGTTAGGCGACGAAGGAGGCTTTGAAAGTTTAATCCGAAAAGATTCGGGCTTGCGCAATGGGGTGTATTTGTACAACGGTATTCTCACCAATCAGTACCTGGCAGAAACGTTTAACTTACCCTATAAGGACATCAACTTGTTGGTGGGTATGTACTAATTACTGAAAAGAAGCATACTCTTTTAGTTTTTCTGCTGCCTCGGCTGTAAGCGTTATTTTGTTTCGCAAAATCCACTGGGTGCACTTTTCAATAAAAATGTGTTTTTGGTTTTCGTTAAGCCTATCGGTAATAATAGAAATGGTTTTTTTATCTTTTAAATTCAAATAAAAAATATCATACCGGTATTCTATCTTATCAATAGTCGATGCAAATATCTTTTGTTCCTGTTCTAACGAAAATAAAATATAGTTGGCAAACAAACTTACATAAAACACCTTCTGTTTTACTTTAAGTGCGAATACTAATATATCAGCACCAATAATAATAGTGAGAAACAAGGCTAAAAACACAAAACCCGAAGAGGATACCCACAGCATGGCTGAAGCTATTGACAAAGCCCCAAGCCATATAAGCTTACGTGAAACAAGACTATAAGGCATGTAGAAAAAACGATCGTAGGGCAAGGTCATTTTGGTTAAAGCGTTTGAAAACTCGGCCACCGAAAAAAACAAGTACAGCACCCCCATAGCTATTTGTAACATAAGCAGGGCTTTGCCACTGGGGCTGGCGAAAAGCAAAAACGAAGCGGTAGCTAACAACGATATTAAAAGCGCCAAGTACTTAAAAAGCGGAGCGTTTATTTTTTTTTTCATCTGTTTTAATTATTTATTTTTTAGCTGCCCTATGACACCGCACAATCCATTTATCGCTATTCTGTAATGTCGTTTTTACCGGCGCAAAGATACTGGTTTTTTATGCCAACAAAGGCAAAAATTACCGCTCGTTGTAAATAACTTCTAAAACAGTTTGCCCTACCGCCTTTAATGTTTTTTTATCAATCAAATTCAAATCGTCGGCAAGCGTGTGGTGCTGAGGGAAAAAACGTCTTTTTTCTACATCATAACCAATAATATCAACGCAAGGAATGTTGGCGTATTTGTTGATATAAAGGTGGTCGTCGGTGATGGCATCTATATTTTTTTGCACAAAAAAGTTTCCATAACCCAATGTATAAGCGGTATTCCAAATTTTATTTACAAACTGCGAGGCGTAAAACAAAGATACTTGTTCTTTAGGAAATTCCACATTGGGGGTGCCTACTAAATCCAACAAAATACCGAAGCGTGCGGTATAACCCTGTTTGTGCGGATTTTTGCTCCAGTACTGCGAACCCAGCGCCCAATCGTCTTCCATCGGCTCTTTAGGCCCCTCTACCCTGCCCTGCCCGTAGTCTTCCATATCCCACAATATAATATCAATACCTATGTTGGGTTTTTGCTTGGCTAATGCCCGCGCTACTTCTATTAAAATACCGGCGCCGCTGGCTCCATCATTCACCCCGGGACAGGCTTTTTTTAGGTTGGCCTTATTGCTATCTTCATCACAAAAAGGACGCGAATCCCAGTGGGCGCAAAGCAATACCCTATCGGTTTTTTCTAAGTTAAAAGAGGCAACCACATTTTTAGCCAACCATTTTTTTTCATCAAACGTAGTAACGGTCGCTTTTTGAATAATGACCTCAGCCCCGTATTCTTTAAATTTTTTCTCAAAATAGGCCGCCGCTTGCTCGTGGGCTTTGCTGCCCGGCGTGCGAGGCCCCATATCGGCCTGAGCCTTCACAAAAACATAAGCACTGTCAGCATCAAAATTAGGCGGAGTAATGTGTGGAGTTTCTACGGTTTTATTTTCTGCTACTGCGTTTTCTGCTTGCTTGGTTTCGTTATTACAAGAAACAAAAAACAATCCAACAAAAACGAGATATAAAATACTGTGTGTAAAAAAATTTTTCATCGGGGCGAAGTTAAATAATAACACCGAAAAAACATATTTTTAGATAGAGATACGAATTGATGGGCTACTCCCATCCGTTAAAAGCTCCTTATCTTCCGCACTTTGCAAACAATCTGTTCACAACGCTTTTTTTTATACATTCTGCTTGTATCTTTGCACAATTTGTTTTTTAAAAAAGAGATATGCCAAAAGATACTACAATTAAGTCGGTTTTAATTATTGGTTCGGGTCCCATTGTAATTGGGCAAGCCTGCGAGTTTGATTATTCCGGCTCACAATCAGCCAAAAGCCTGCGCGAAGAAGGGGTAGAAGTTACCCTCATCAACTCCAACCCCGCCACTATCATGACGGATAAAGTTACCGCCGACCATATATACTTACTGCCCCTGGAGGTAAAATCCATTCTCAAAATTTTAGAAGAACGTAAAATAGATGCCGTACTGCCCACCATGGGCGGGCAAACAGCCCTAAACCTGGCTATGAAATGCGAAGACCTGGGCATCTGGAAAAAACACCAAGTACGCATGATAGGGGTAGATACCCAAGCCATAAAAGTAACCGAAGACCGCGACCTGTTTCGCGCCCGAATGGAAGAGATAGGCATACCTATGGCCCCCTCAAAAATTGCTAAAAGTTTTTTAGAAGGAAAAAGCATTGCACAAGATTTTGGCTTTCCGTTGGTAATACGCCCCTCTTTTACACTGGGCGGCAGCGGCGGCAGCGTGGTGTATGAAAAAGAACAATTCGATTCGTTATTAAACAGAGGCTTGCAAACCTCGCCCATACACGAAGTGCTTATTGATAAAGCCGTATTAGGCTGGAAAGAATACGAACTGGAACTGTTGCGCGATAATAAAGACAACGTAACCATTATCTGCTCCATAGAAAATTTTGACCCCATGGGGGTGCACACCGGCGACAGCATTACCGTAGCACCGGCGCAAACATTAAGCGATACTACCTACCAAAAAATGCGCAGCATGGCCATTAAAATGATGCGAAGCATCGGTAATTTTTCGGGAGGCTGCAACGTACAGTTTGCCGTAAGCAACGATGATAAAGAAGACATTATAGCCATAGAAATAAACCCACGCGTATCGCGCTCATCGGCCTTAGCCAGCAAAGCCACCGGCTACCCAATAGCCCGCATAGCCAGCAAATTAGCTATGGGTTATACGCTTGACGAATTGCAAAACCAAATTACCAAATCTACCTCCGCCTATTTTGAACCTACCTTAGATTATGTCATCGTAAAAATACCCCGCTGGAATTTTGATAAGTTTAAAGGCTGCAACCGCGAATTGGGTTTTCAAATGAAATCGGTAGGCGAAGTAATGGGCATTGGCCGCTCGTTTCAAGAAGCCCTGCAAAAAGCATGTCAGAGCTTAGAAATAAAACGCAACGGCTTAGGAGCCGACGGAAAGGAAATAACCGACCAGACCGAGTTGTTGCGCGCCCTAGAACGCCCCAGCTGGAACCGCCTATTTATGATATACGATGCTATGAAACTGGGCATCTCTATAAAAACCATACAAAAGCTAACCCGCATAGACCATTGGTTTTTACAACAAATAGAAGAACTCATCGCCTTAGAAAACGAACTAAGCAAATACCGTTTAGAAGAGGTACCCAAAGACTTGTTGTATGAAGCCAAGCAAAAAGGCTATGCCGATAGACAAGTTGCACACCTGCTGCGTTGCTTAGAAAGCGAAGTGTATAAACGAAGAACCGACTTAGGCATTAAACGGGTATATAAATTGGTAGATACCTGCGCCGCCGAGTTTGAGGCCAAAACACCCTACTACTACTCTACCTTTGAAAACGAAAACGAAAGCCAACGCAGCAAAAAAAAGAAAATAGTTATTTTGGGCAGTGGTCCCAACCGCATAGGGCAAGGCATTGAGTTTGATTACAGTTGCGTACACGGCGTGCTGGCAGCCAAAGAATGCGGCTACGAAACCATTATGATAAACTGCAACCCCGAAACGGTTTCCACTGATTTTAGCACCGCCGATAAATTATACTTTGAGCCTGTTTTTTGGGAACATATTTACGATATTATTTTGCACGAAAAACCCGAAGGCGTTATTGTACAACTGGGCGGCCAAACTGCCTTAAAATTAGCCGAAAAGCTAGAGCGCTATGGCATTAAAATTATAGGTACCGACTTTAAATCGTTAGACTTAGCCGAAGACCGCGGCAGCTTTTCAAACCTGCTGAAAGAAAACAACATTCCCTATCCCAAATTTGGCGTGATAGAAGATGCCGAAGAAGCCCTTACATTAGCTAAAGAATTAGGGTTCCCACTGTTGGTGCGCCCCAGCTACGTGCTAGGCGGGCAAAGCATGAAAATTGTAATTAACGAGCAAGAGCTGGAACAACACGTAGTAAAACTCCTAAACGATTTGCCTGAAAACAAAGTGTTGCTTGACCACTTTTTAGAACACGCCATAGAAGCCGAAGCCGACGCTATATGCGATGGCGAAGAGGTACATATCATCGGCATTATGGAACATATTGAACCCGCCGGCATTCATAGCGGCGACAGCTATGCCGTACTGCCTCCTTTTGATTTAAGCGAAAACGTAATAAAACAAATAGAAGCACACACCAAAAAAATTGCCCTGGCATTAAACACCGTAGGTTTAATAAACATACAGTTTGCTATAAAAAATGAAACCGTATATATTATAGAAGCCAACCCTCGCGCCTCACGCACCGTGCCCTTTATAGCCAAAGCCTACGACGAACCTTATGTAAACTACGCTACTAAAGTTATGCTGCGCGAGAAAAAAGTACGCGATTTTACCTTCGCGCCACGCAAAAAAGGATACGCCATAAAGATACCCGTATTTAGCTACGAGAAATTTCCGGAAATACAAAAAGAACTAGGCCCTGAAATGAAATCAACGGGAGAAGCTATTTACTTTATTGATGATTTACACGACGAATATTTTCAAAATATATACAGCGAGCGCAATTTGTATTTAAGCAAATAAAACCACAAGCAGCCTGCCTGCATTTTTATACGATAGGCATCTCCGAAACCACACGCCGGGTAACCCCCGATTTTTTTAGCTACACTTTTAAACTTTTTGAAAAAAAACACATCTGCCTATTGGTAGGTATTGCGCCATGTATTATATTTGCATAACCAGAAGCCCATTACCAAAAACATAAAAACAAAATACCCATGAAAAAAATACTATTAAGCGCAACTCTTTTAGTGGCTTGCCTATTACGAATCCAAGCACAGGATATGTGTTTAAAACCAGGAACAACTTACAGTGTTGGCTTAGATCCTTACGGCATCTGCTCAGCCGATTTTAATGGAGACGGGCATCCTGATGTAGCAACAGCTAATTCCGGAGACAATACCATATCCGTTTTAATGGGATCTGCTACAGGGGCTTTCATAGGGCAAACAACATATAGCACTTCTGGGGCGTCGCCGCTCTCTGTGTGTTCAGCCGATTTTAATAGCGATGGTTATCCTGATATAGCTGCAACCAATAGTGGCAGTAACAATATATCTCTTTTATTAGGATCTGCTGCGGGAACTTTTTCACCAGCAATAACTTATAGTGTTGGTACCATGCCTTACTCTATATGTTCTACTGATTTTAATGGAGATGGTAAGCCCGATGTAGCAACCGCTAATTATGGCAGTAACGATTTATCTATTTTATTAGGCGCTGGTGGGGGGTCTTTTTCAGCCGCAGTAATTTATAGCACTGGAAATGGAGGCCGCTCTATTGTTAATAATGATTATAATGGTGATGGTTTTCAAGATGTGATAGTAGCTAACTCTAACGACAATACCATTTCCGTATTATTAGGAACTGGAACGGGTGCACTTTCGGCACAGACAACGTATAGTGTTGGTACCAACCCTCATGCCGTTTGTAGTGCTGATTTTAACGGCGATGGACACCCCGATTTAGCTGTAGCTAACAATGCTGATGGTAACATTTCTATTTTATTAGGCTCTGTTACCGGTACCCTTTCCATACAGGCAACATACAGCGTTGGAACCACTCCTCAAGCCCTATGTTCCGCTGATTTTAATAGCGATGGGCACATGGATGTAGCTGTTACTAATTATGGTGATGGTACCGTTTCTATTCTGCTAGGATCTGCTACGGGCACACTCTCACCTCAAACAACTTATAGCGTTGGAAGTGAGCCCACCGCTATATGCTCTGCTGATTTTAATAGCGATGGGCATCCTGATATTGCAACCGCTAACTACAACAACAGTACGGTATCTGCATTACAAGGAAGTTTACCCGATGTCATAAAAGGTCAAGCGGATACCAGCGGCACGCTTATTACACACAGCGCTTGGGTTTATTTATACCAACACCTTAGCTCAAACCTCCACTTAGCCGCTGTGGACTCCATGCAAATACAAACTAATGGTACCTATAGCTTTAGCGTAGCCACACCAGGAAACTATTTTGTAGGCGTAGCACCCGATACTACAGTCTATCATCGATATATTACTACCTACTACAACAGCACCCACCCTGTCTATCTTTGGGATAGCGCCCAATTTGTAAGCATAGGAGGCTGCAACAACGCCACCTATACCGCCAACATAAGCTTGATACAAACCCCTGCCGTAAACCCCTTGGCTACAGGAATTATTAGCGGCAACGTGCAGTCTGATGGTACTTATGTAGGACACCGCATGGCGCAAGGAGGCAACAACAGCGTGATGGGGGTACCCCTAAGAGGAATAGGCATGAGCTTAGGTAAAGTACCGGGGGGAGGCTGCGCAGCGCGCACAGCAACCGACGCCTCGGGCAACTATGCCTTCTCGCATGTGGAGGTAGGCAACTACATTGTGTATGTGGACTTACCCAACTATAAAAGAGACAGCAGCTACCACGTAAGCATCAGCGCTACGGGTTCGGTAAGTACCAACAACAACTATTTGGTGGACTCTACTTCTATATACACCACGCATGCAACAGGCATTAAACAATTTGCAAGCGGCAGCCATAACGTGTGGATATACCCCAACCCCGCAGGCAGCCAACTGCATATACAAAGCAGCGCCGCTTTAGGAAGCATTAGCGTTTACAACGCTTTAGGGCAAACAATAGAGGTGATACAAAGCAAAGAAAACACAACAACGCTGGATGTAAGCAGCTACGCACCGGGCTTATACACCGTTTTGCTATCAAGCGGGTATAGTACTTTTGTGAAAGAGTAAGGCTATAAAAAGTGTTAAAGCCATCAGTCATGTGATTTTTTTTAGATACTTTTGCTGCGACACTTTATACGTAAAAACCTTAAAAAAAATAAATCTTATGGCATTTGAATTACCCGCGTTACCCTACGCAACCAACGCTTTAGAGCCTCACATTGATACCAAAACCATGGAAATTCATCATGGCAAACATCATCAGGCTTATGTAAGCAACCTGAACGCAGCCCTTGCTGGCAGCGAAGCCGAAAAGCTTTCGGTAGAAGATATTTGTAAGCACATCTCAAAGTACCCGGCAGCTGTGCGCAACAACGGAGGCGGTCATTTTAATCACTCCTTTTTTTGGAAAATAATGAAAGCCAATGGAGGTGGAGCTCCAAGCGGCGCCCTAGCCGAGGCTATAAACAAACACTTTGGCTCTTTTGACGAGTTAAAAAAACAATTTGCTGCCGCTGCTGCTACCCGCTTTGGTAGCGGTTGGGCTTGGGTAATAGTAAAAGCCGACAAAACATTAGCTGTTTGCTCTACACCCAATCAAGATAACCCACTTATGGATATTGCCGAAGTAAAAGGTACGCCTGTATTGGGCATTGATGTATGGGAACATGCGTACTACCTGCATTACCAAAACCGCCGTCCGGATTATGTAAGCGCTTTTTGGAATGTTATTAACTGGGACGAAGCAAACCACCATTATCAAGCGGCTATCAAATAAAGCCTGTTGATTAAAACCTGTTAAAAAGGATTTGCGTTTGCAAATCCTTTTTATTTTTACCTGTCTTTTGAAAAAAACATTCCTCATATTATTTCTTGTTGGAACCGGCCATGTCTTTGCGCATGCCTTTAAAACCGCCACATACCGCCCCAACCCTTTGCTTACTCTTTTAAAAAAGAAAAACGAATCGGGTAAAAAAGCCATAGCCGCTGTATTGGCTTTTCCGCTGCCCTTTGGCGTTATAGGCCTGCACCGTATTTATTTAGGTACCAAGCCTTACATTCCTTTAGTGTATATAGGTACCCTTGGGGGCGCTGCCGGCATCTTACCCTTTATTGATTTTTGGGTTATTTTATGTCATAAAGATTTATCTGTTTATCAAGAAAATCCACGCGTTTTTATGTGGATAGAGCATACATCAAAAAACGAAATACCTACTCAATATGACTGAAAAAAGCGAAGAAAAAATAAGGGCTGCCTTTCAAAACAAAGACTGGAGCGAAGTAAAAGCAAGCGATAGCTGGCAAATTTTTAAAATTATGAGCGAGTTTGTAGAGGGCTTTGAACAAATGGCTAAGATAGGCCCCTGCGTATCTATTTTTGGAAGCGCCCGCACCAAACCCGAAAACCCATACTACCAACTAGCCGAAGATATTGCCTACAAGCTTACGCTTGAGGGCTACGGCGTTATTACAGGCGGAGGCCCCGGCATTATGGAAGCGGCCAATAAAGGCGCCCATAAAGGAAAAGGAAAATCGGTAGGGCTAAATATAGAGTTGCCTTTTGAGCAACACCCAAATGAGTATATAGACCGAGATAAAAGCATTAACTTTCATTACTTTTTTGTGCGAAAAACTATTTTTCTAAAATACTCTCAAGGTTTTATAGCCCTGCCCGGCGGCTTTGGTACTTTAGATGAACTTTTTGAAGCACTAACCTTGGTACAAACTCATAAAGTGGGTGATTTTCCGGTGGTTTTGGTTGGAAAAAAGTACTGGCAAGGTATGTTGGATTGGATAAAAAACACCATGCTGGAAGAAGAGCATAACATTAATGCAGATGACCTAAATCGTTTTTATGTAGTAGATACAGCCAACGAGGCGGTAGAAATCATTACTAATTTTTACAGCAAATACCTGCTTAAGCCCAATTTTTAAGGCGTTACAATAAAAATAAAAAAGCTGCCTGATTGGGCAGCTTTTTTTATGGCATTATGTTCTGTTTACTTAGTAGCTTGATTGTATTTCATATAGCTGGCCAAATTCAAAAAACAATAATTTTTTCCTGAAACCGGCATGCTTTGATATTTATACGCATTAAGCTGCGTAATAAAAGAAAGGTTGTTGTATGTGCTAGGTGAATTTGCAAAATCTTTTGGATATACATAGGCTACCGTATCGGAAGCAGGGAATGTTTTTACAAAAGTAAAACCCGCGCCATCTGTCATTACCAAAGAAATCGAATCGGCATTTGATAAATAATTTTTTAACGGAATGCCAAAAGCAGGAAGTATATTAAACAACGAATCTTTATTGCGCTGAGTGGAATCGGCTTTATGGGCGTTTACCGCTTGCGCAAAGGTCATGCCCGGATAGTTTACAATATCAGTAGCACTTAACGGGTTTGAAGGAGCAGGGCGCACTATGTCATTATGAAAATTTACAGGATATACAGGCATCCACTTAGTGTCCCAAAGGTTTGGAGCGTAGGTGTATGAAGGCATAGGGTTGGCTATGGTATAATTAGTTCCTGCCACATTCCATACCACACCACCGGATAAATTGATGCTGTAACTGTTGATAGAGGATAAATAATAATTGGCTCCTGTATTGGCTAAATTAGAGTCGTTTAAGGTAATGTTGCCTATGTTCAGCAAATTGGTAAAATTACCGGTGCTTGCGGCAAATTTAGCCATACCGTATTCGTAAGTAAACGATACCGGACTCACAATTACCGAACGCGTATTGCTTACACGAGCTGCAACTAAAATAGCATCGGCATTACCAAGTGTAGGAAAGTACGGAGTGGTAAAGCTGTAATCGCTATAAGGGTTGCTATTGCTTTGTGAGTTAGTAGGAAAAGGCGTGGTATCTTTTTTGCAACCTGTAACAAATAACGAAGATGCCAAACACATTATACTTGCTGAGTAGATTATTTTTTTCATGATAAGTTTAATCAATGTTTTAAGGTTACAAGTTTAAAGAAAAAAATAATATCCGCCAATAATTTGTTAAATTATTTTATATCTGGTCGTTTTTAACAAAAAACCGGTTGGTTTAAGCCCAAAACAGGCTTCTTTGTTACCCTCAAATTATTGCTTAATAAATACTTCGGTAGCGCCAAACCCGTATTTACCATAATCTCCATCTTGAAAGCGAATGTCTTCGGCGTATTTTTTTAATACACATATAATTTCTTCTTTTAAACGCCCATTGCCTACGCCGTGTATAAACGTTATTTTGTAATAACGCTTAGCAATGGCCTCATCTAATTTTTGTTGAAAATGTTTGAGTTGTACTTGCAAAATCTCATGGTTGCTCATGTTTTTAAACGAGTCTAATACGTTTTCGGCGTGCAAGTCCACTTCTTTCTCAACAAAAAAAACGGGGTTGTGATGCGGAATTGACTTTTTTTCTTGAGGCTTAAATTCTTTTACTTTTTTTAAACGCATCACATCCTCATCAGTAAGGGTTTCTTTTACTTTTTTGGTATCCACAAAATCGTTTTTTAGCGGGTGCAACCATACCGGAAACCGAAATAAATCATGAGGCTCAAAAAGTTGGTGTTTCAACACCAAATCGCTTATTTGCACGCTTTGCACACAAGGTATTTGCGCTATACATTCTTGTTTTTTAAAAAACAACATTTCTACAGCATGTATCGCATTTTGTTTCAACTGTTCTTTGCTTATTTGTTGCAACGCTATGGTTTTAAATGGCTCTAACTCTCCTTTTTTTATAAGTTGATTTTTGTTTTTAATTTTTATGAAATACAAAAAAAACAAATGATAGCTAGAGGCGTTCAGTAAATGAAATTGATGTTTGGCTTGTAGCAAAGGCAACTCGTGGTCGGGCTCCACAACAAAATAAACGGCCTCTGTTTTGGATATAGCCTGCTTACTCGCAGCAGCATCCCACACTATTTCGGTATCTATTAACACCAACTCCTCTATACGATACGGAATTTCAAAGCCGTTTACTTCTACAAAAGCAGTATGTTTATCTTTTAAACGGGTAACTACGCCTTCGCCTTTTTCGTTTAAAAAACGGACTCTGTTTCCGGGTTTCATGTTCATGCCTGCTAAAATTATATTTTTCTCTCAAAAAAAATCAGTTTTCTTTCAATTGTCTTTTATACATTTGAATGGTATTTTCTAAACCGTAGTACAAAGCATCGGAAACAAGGGCGTGCCCAATAGAAACTTCTAACAAGTGGGGTACGTTTTCTTTAAAAAATTTTACATTTTCTAAACTCAAATCGTGCCCTGCGTTTAGGCCTAAACCTAAACGGTGTGCCTCTATGGCGGCTTCCACAAAAGGTTTTATCGCTTCTTTTTTATTGGCTAAAAAATTTTTAGCGTAGCTTTCGGTATAAAGCTCTATGCGATGGGTGCCCGTTTTAGCAGCGCCTTGTATCATCTTTATATCGGCATCTACAAAAATGGAAGTGCGTATATTGTTTGTTTTAAATACAGAAATAATTTCCGCAAGGTAGCTTTGGTTCTTGTGTGTGTCCCAACCGTGGTTAGAGGTTAGCTGCGCTGTATCATCAGGTACTAAGGTAACTTGCGCGGGTTTTACGGCCAGCACCAAATCTATAAATTTTTGTTCTAAAGGGTTTCCCTCTATGTTAAACTCGGTATTAAGTACTTTTTTTAATTCATACACATCGGCGTAGCGTATGTGCCGCTCGTCGGGGCGCGGGTGTACGGTAATGCCTTGCGCGCCAAAGCGCTCGCAATCTTGCGCTACTTGTATAAGGTTGGGTGTGTTGCCCCCGCGGGCATTGCGCAAGGTGGCTATTTTATTTATGTTTACGCTTAGCTTCGTCATTGGGTTAAAGGTACAAAAAAAGGAAAGTGCTGCTTTCCTTTTTTATATTTTTTTAAATCGTTTTATTTTTAAAACTCATCTTCGTTAAAGAAAAAATCATCTTTTGATGGATAATCAGGCCATATCTCTTCAATATTTTCATACGACTCGCCCTCGTCTTCAATTTCTTGCAAATTTTCTATTACCTCCATAGGGGCGCCCGAGCGCATGGCAAAATCTATCAATTCATCTTTGGTGGCAGGCCAAGGCGCATCTTCTAACCACGATGCCAATTCAAGTGTCCAATACATATTATTTTTGTTTTAAATTAAACCTTTTCCAAAATTAAAAATCAAACAGGGTAGTTTAATTTTTGTGCAAAGCAATAAAATTTTCTGTGTTTTCAAAAATTATTTTAAAAAATTATTTTATTGATAATGAACTGTTTAATTATTTTTTGAAGAAAATGTTTTTTTTATTTGCTGTAAGTAGCGCCGCATACAAGCAAGAAGTATCTTTGTTGCCGCATACAAACAACATAAAAAGAAAAGCTCGTAGTGAAATTGATTTTTGAAAAATAGTAAAGCCCATTTGTATGAATTTTATAAAAAAAACGGTGAAGTACGCAGGCATTATCCTGCTGGCTGTGTTGCTTGCGCTCATAAGTGTCCCCTTTCTGTTTAAAGAAAAAATAAAACAACTGCTTCTTACCGAAATAGACAAAAACATAAAAGCACAGGTCAATTTTTCTACCTTAGAATTTTCCTCTTTTAAAAAATTTCCACGCTTTTCGGTAGAGTTAAACGACCCTGTGCTGATAGGTATAAACGAGTTTGCCGGAGATACTTTAGTTTTTGCCAAATCAATAGAAGTGTCGTTAAATATAATGAAACTGCTAAAGGGGCATGTTGAAATAAAGGGCATTGATTTAGAAAACCCCATGGTATATCTGCGGGTACTAAAAAACGGCGATGCCAATTACAACATCACCTCAAGCAGCGATACTACCACAGGAAAAACACCCGCTGCCGAAAAAAAATTCAACATCGCTATAGATAAATGGAGTATTACCAACGGCCGCATCATATACGATGATAAGCTTCAAAAAACATTTATCGCTATTGGCGGACTATACCACAACGGATCCGGCGATTTTGAGCAAGACATCTCCAACTTAGATATTACCACAAGAGTAACCGACCTTACCTTGCACTACAACGATATAAACTATTTTACCAAGAAAAAATTTGCTGCCGACTTACAAATGGAACTAAATGTAAAAGACAAAAAATTTACCTTCAAAGACCACAACTTTCAATTAGGTGAGTTTAAATTTGGTTTTGAAGGCTTTTTTAAAATCTTAAAAAGCGGTTATCAAACCGATTTAAAATTTGTAGTGAAAGAAACGAAATTCAAAAACATTTTATCGCTGCTGCCCGGCGTATATCAAAAAGATATGGAAGGTATTGATACCAGAGGCGATTTTTCTTTAAACGGATTTGTAAAAGGTATATACGATGCCGCCCACAACAAAGTACCCGACTTCCATATTGATTTGCAAGTAATAAACGCCTATTTTAAATATCAACACTTGCCAAAAGCCTTAGAAAACATAAACTTAGAGTTGATAGCCGACAACACCAGCGGCGACCCCGAAAACAGCACCTATCACCTAAAAAAGTTCCATGTAGAAATGGATAAAGAACCTATTGATGCTACCCTGTTTTTAAAAGGAAAAAACAACAAACAAATAAAAGCCGATATAAAACTAAAAGCCAACCTGTCCGAAATAGAAAAAATGTATCCTATTAAAGATATAACCCTGCGCGGCATGCTAAAATCTGAAATAAAAATAGAAGGTATTTACAACGCCGAAAAAAAACTATTTCCAAAAACAGACGCCTTTATTACATTGGAACAAGGTTATGTAAAATCAAGCCAATCGCCTATAGATATGGATAGCATAGCCACAAAAATAGAGGTGCAAAACCCCAGTGGCAACCTATCCGATACAAAAGTAAATGTAAGCAGCCTTACCTTTTTGCTAGATCACGAACCTTTTGTGATGAGTGGCTCTCTGTTGGATATGAAAGACTACAACTACCAAGTGCAAGTTGATGGCCTGCTTGATTTAGCAAAGCTTACGCAGGTATATCCCCTTAGCAATACCAAACTAAGCGGAACCGTAGATATAGATATAAAAACATCGGGGAACCTAAGCGATATAGAAGCAAAAAAATACACGCAGCTACAGGCTAGCGGCACCGTTGAAATGAAAAACGTGTCATACAAAAATAGCGAGATCGCCTTCCCCATTCATATTGACGATGCCCTGCTGAGCTTTAATGCACATAAAATTGATCTCACCCGTTTCAAAGCCGAATTTGGAAAAAGCAACCTCCTGCTGGGCGGGCATGTGTATGATTACGTTCCCTTTATCATCAGGCCCGATGCCCCTATAAAAGGCGAATTAATCATGCAATGCGATACTATAGATTTAAACGAATGGTTTCCAAGTAGTGCCCCTACTGCCACCGTACAGGTAAACACACATACTGTACGTACACAAACTATACAGCCACAAGTAGCCTCTATGCCTGGCAACCTGTCTTTTACTTTCGATTCGGATATTAAAAAAATAATTTTTGGGCAAATGGAAATCTCAAACCTAGATGGTGAAATACGTATAGCAAATGGAGTGCTCACACTAAACGAAACAGGTTTCAACACCTTAGACTCTAAAATGAAGCTAAGCGGAAGCTACCACGCCCAAAGCCCGCAGCGCGCCGCCTTTGATATGAACATAGATATTGCTAAATTAGATTTTAATAAAGCTTACAAAACCTTTGTGGACGCAAAAAGCAACTGCCCCGCAGCAGGCAATTTTTCTACACAATATAAAATAAAAGGAGAGCTAAACCCCGACTACTCGCCCATATACAGCAGCCTTGCTGGCAGCGGGCTGATACACATTGACAGCGTAGCGGTAAAGGGTATGAAGCTGATGAACCACCTAAAAAACATTTCTAAAAAACAAGAATTTAACGATCCCAACTTGCGCGATGTAAGCATCAGCTCCGAAATAAAAAATGGAAAATTTGTGATGAAACCCTTCTCGTTTCAAATAAGTAAATTTTTAACCGAAGTAGAGGGCGACCAAGGCCTGGCCGATGAAAGCCTAAACTACCTTATTAAACTATCGGTACTGCCTTTTACTAAAATAAAAATTCCGGTAAGCATTACCGGCACCTCCTCCAAACCCGATATTAAAATAGGAAAAGGATTTAATGCCTCCGACTTTGATAAACTGTAAGACATTACTGATAGTGGCTACATTCTCGTAAAAAGAATAAACGATGCCATCACCCCTTATTTATTGGTTTAAAGCCGTGGCTGCACTTCCCGTTTTTTTGCACACCCTGGCACTTGCCATAGAGGGTAAGGGAGTGTCGCTCTATATCAAACTTTAAAATTTCGCCGGCCATTTGCTGTATTTGTTGCAAGCGGGGGTCGCAAAACTCAAATACATGCTCACAATCTTGACAGATAAGATGGTCGTGCTGGCGGTACATATAGGCTTTTTCAAACAGAGCTTGGTTTTTTCCAAACTGATGTTTTATTATGAGGTTACACTCCAACAGTACTTCTACCGTGTTGTACAAGGTGGCGCGGCTTACTTGGTATTTTTTATTTTTCATGTGCACATACAGCGTTTCTATATCAAAGTGCCCTTGCATGCTGTATATTTCATCTAGTATGGCAAAGCGTTCTGATGTTTTGCGCAGTTGTTTTGCTTCCAAATGTTCGGTAAGAATTTGCTTTACTTTGTTTTTTATATCTAAAGGGGTCATGGTGGTGCTTATTTATCTTCGGTGTCGTTTTCATCTATATTACTTCCGGCTCGGTTCAAGCCTTTGTAGTCGGCCTCAGTGCCTTTATGCAGAGTAAACTTAGGGCCGGTGCCTGGCAAAAGCGCATACTCTTTAAACACGTTAGGGAAAGAAAGGGTGGGTGCGTTTTTTCTGTTTACTCTTTTTTCTTCTATAGGAAAAGAAAAAATACATTTTTCAAAAGGCTTGCCGTTTTCGTAATAAAAATCCTCGTTACGACGCCCGGTATTCGTAAACTTGCCTCCATCAGCCGTTTTTAAAACTACATTGTTGTACATCAATGCTAAAAATTTATCGCCTTTGTAGGATACCTCGGCCACAATACGGTAACCATCTTTTGCCATATCGCGGTCTTTCATAACCCACTTTACGGGGCCATTCTCTCGTATATTTTCTTTCAAAAACAAAAGGTCGTCAAAGTTATACGTGTTTAATACGTTGCCACTCATTTGTATTTTACTCATATTGATATTTACTTGGGCAGATCGGCAATCTTTTCCCTCTATTTTTAGCACAAAGCTTTTAGAAAACTTAGGCGGTACCACAAATACCTTTTTTTTAACGGCATTTATTTTGTCGGTATTAGCACCCAGCGTTCCAAAAATATCGGCCGGATTAAAAATTAAAAAATTATTTGTCATATTAGTAACCGATACACGGCACTTAAAATATTCGTCGGTAGCTACGCTCCGGCTTATTTCATAGTGATTGCCGTTGTATTCAAACAAGGTATCGCGGAAGAAAAATTTTTTTTCTTCTTGAGATACGGCACTCATTGTTTCTACAAACACAAAGGTCATTAAAAGAATGGTTTTTTTCATGATATATTGATTATTGTTTTACTATTTCAAATTCTACCCTGCGGTTTTTGGTTCTTCCTTCTTCGGTACTGTTGTCGGCAATAGGTTGCGAGCTTCCGTAGCCTTGAAAGTACAATTTATTTTGCACACCGTGCGTTATTAAATACTCAAACACAGCGCGGGCGCGTTGTTCCGACAGGCGGTTGCTTTTAGCGGCAGAGCCGGTGTTATCAGAGTGGCCGTTTATTTTTATAATCATATTAGGATGGCGGAAAAG
Organism: Bacteroidota bacterium; assembly: GCA_018267475.1. Taxonomy (GTDB): domain Bacteria; phylum Bacteroidota; class Bacteroidia; order B-17B0; family Aurantibacillaceae; genus PALSA-968. The sequence goes on from JAFDYI010000008.1 coordinate 126,578, forward strand.
GTACTGCACCAACTTATTGAGCTCGGCATACGATTCGGGAAGTAGGTACGATTTTCCTAAATCAAACGCAATTTTTAGTGTTATTTTTTCTCCGGCGTGTACATTCTGATTGACTTGAAGCACCGAATCTTTTTCGTAACGCATGCTATCTACATATACTGTTTTTATTTCATCTTCTTTAGGTTTTATCCATTTTAGCGATACATCATCTACAAAATAATACGCTTCTTTAAAACCCGGTTTTAGTATATTTATTTTAGCCATGTCGGCTTTTATTTTTAAAGAAAAATTACCTAAAGTCAAGTATTTTTCACCTCCCGATGCACGATACGTTCCTGAAAATTTAAACCAACAATAACCCCCGGAAAGCACTCCTTTTTTAGCGGCTATCGTATCTAAAATATATTCTTTTTCAGGGTAATTTACCGCTTTCATACCTGCTTTAGAAAAATAAGCTCCAAACGACTTTAGCTGGGCATTACTCCAAAAAGCCAAACGCAGGTAGCACTCAAAGCGGTAATTGTTGCCATGTTTCAAAGGCTCTGATAGTTTTACCTCCAAAAACTCTTTATATTTTTTTTGGAAACGAAGCCCTATGTAGCAGTCGCCCGTGCGAGCACCCTTGCATTTACTAGTATCATTGCTGATGGGTTCTTGATAATAATCTACCGAAGCAATCGCTTTCCACGGAATGGCATTTTTTAAATTGTTTCCCTTTTTTTTATAATTCTCAAAACTACCGTTAGGTACCAAATTTTTATCTACGAGAGTTTGAGACAAAAGGCTTTTACATTCCAAAAAAACAAGTATGACTGTTATAAAAAAACGCATATATGGGGTAAAAATATAAAAAAAACGGCACGCTTGCGTTTTTTACGAAAACCCATTGAATTTGCGAAAAATAATTCCTTGAGCAGCTCAAGTATATGGGCAGAAAGGTTTTGGAATTGCTACCTTTTAGTGGACATTTTTTTATTATCTTCTTCCCAACTACATTTAACCTAATCACACCTTAATCTCTGATTCTATAAATAATTCTTAGCATAGATATAATTGCCCTTTTAAAAACCGAATAACTCATTCGTTTCATATTTCAAAAAAGTTAATAATTGTTAATTAAAGGCAGTTTTTTCAAGCAAGCAATTAGCACTTGTCATTTTATTCTTACTTTAGTTCCTGATAAAAACACTTTTTTTAAGTACCATGCGGAAAATTTATTATTTCATTTGCTTAAGCATACTTACTAAAACATCTATAGAAGCCCAAAACGTAGGCATCAACACAGCCGGAACGGCCGCCAACGCCAGCAGCATTTTAGATTTAAACACCGGCAACTCGTATGCCAGCCCGAATGGCAAAGGCGTTCTTTTTCCTAACGTAGCCCTTACCGGCACCGGCGATGCCACTACGGTTACAAGTCCGGCTACCAGTTTGTGGGTATATAATACCGCCACTGCAGGAGCAGGAGCCACCGCCGTAACGCCTGGCTACTACTATTGGGACGGAACCAAATGGGTAAGCGTAAGCGGCAATGCCTGGCTTACCGTAGGCAACGCAGGCACCACAGCCGGAACTAATTTTTTAGGCACCACCGATAATCAAGATTTAGTATTAAAAACAAACGGGACGGAATGGGTACGCGTGCGCAACATGGGTAATGTAGGAGTAAACACCTCGGGAGCACTGCCCACCTCAAAATTACAAGTAAACGAATACTACGATACCACGATAGCCCTTACTCCTTTTCAATCGGCAGCCGGCAACTTGGCAGGGATAAGCGTATATAGCACTACCGATTTTATAGGCATGACCACCGTTAATAGAGCTAACAGCGTCTCCTCTTCCGATAATTCGGACGCGATGATATACTGGGGCGACAACCCCGGTAAAAGTTTGCGCTTTGCATTTATGAATTACGGCATTGGCGCACCCGGCATAGAAAAACCTCAAGAAGCGATGCGTATTGTAGGCGGAACAGGCGATGTGCGTATAGGAACGCCCTACTACTACAACCAATGCGGCGGCACCACCGCTACCGAAAGTACTCCTATGAAGTTTGCTGTCATGGGCGGCTTTTCTTCTTTCGGAAACTTTAATAACGACCCGGCTGTAAACGCAGCTCCCCCCGTTACTACCTGGGCCAACGGGGTAGGAGCCTTAGCCCTTGGCATGAACCGAAACGCCGGAACCAGCAACGTAGATTTTTGGAACAACTCAGACCCCAACAACGGCGCAGCGGCATTAGGAATTAACGACAGGGGGTTTAATTTCCGTAACTTTCAAGGATCGGGAGGCAGCTGTTCTGAAAATTTATTGATGACCTTAGATGGAAGCGGCAACCTTACCTTGGCTAACTATGCCGGGGCCGGCGGGCAGGTAAACGCATACGCCTTTAACACCCTTTCGGATAAACGAGCAAAACAAAACATTGAAACCTGGACTGACGACGCTTCACAAAAAATCATGCAACTAAAAACCAAAAGCTACCAATACAAAAACATTTCATACGCCCCTTTGCATAAGTTAGAAATAAAAGAAGAAAGTAATGGGCAAGAGCAAATAGGGTTGCTGGCACAAGAGGTATATACCGTTTTCCCTCAGGCGGTACATAAACCTGCCGACGAAAACAACGAACTTTGGTCTATTGATTATGCTAAATTAGTACCTCTTTTAATTAAAGGATTTCAAGAGCAACAGCAACAAATAGAGCAATTGAAAAAACAAGTAGAACAATTAAATAACAAGAAATAATGAATAAACTTTTTACTTTCTTTTTTTTCGTTTTAAATCTTACGATGTTATCTCAAAACGTAGGCATCAACACAGCCGGAACGGCCGCTAACGCCAGCAGCATTTTAGATTTAAACACCGGTAATGCGTATGCCAGTCCGAATGGCAAAGGAGTGCTTTTTCCTAACGTAGCCCTTACCGGCACCGGCGATGCCACTACGGTTACAAGCCCGGCTACCAGTTTGTGGGTATATAATACCGCCACTGCAGGAGCAGGAGCCACCGCCGTAACACCCGGCTACTACTATTGGGACGGAACCAAATGGGTAAGCGTAAGCGGCAATGCCTGGCTTACCACCGGAAATTTTGGAACTACTGCCGGCACCAACTTTTTAGGCACTTTAGACAATCAAGATTTGGTGTTTAAAACCAATAACGCAGAGGCAGCCCGCATCTTAGCGGCTAATGGTTTTGTAGGCATTGGCACAAGCGCTCCCGGTGCACCCTTGCATGTAAACCTTAACTCTAATGCTACGGCAGCATCTATCAGTAATTTTGTTAGAACAGGAACAGGCTCTGTGGGTTGGTTTGCTCTTTTTTCAGGCGCCTCGCCCGGTGATTACAGTGCTTTAACTCAAAATGGAGATAAAAGTTTTATTTTTACCAACGACAACAACCCTGCTGTAGATGCTTCAACCGGCTTGGTAATTGGGCCTTGGACTTCTTCCTCCAACCCTACTGGTGGCAATAAAGGAATTAAAATAATGGAAACCGGCTTGGTGGGTATAGGAACCGGAACACCTAATGCCATGCTTGATGTAACCAGTACTACCGCAGGCTTTGCCATGCCGCGCATGACGAGCGTACAACGTAAGGCCATTGCCGCCCCTATTGCAGGCTTGCAGGTATATGATACCGATTTAAAAGGATTTTACTTCTTTGACGGAACCAAATGGGATTGCGCTAACAACCCTGCCGGCACGGTGCAGTATTTTGCTAATGTTACCCCCCCCGATGGTTATTTAGAATGCAACGGGCAAGCCGTAAGCCGAACTGCCTATGCGGAATTATTTGCGGCCATTGGCACCACCTACGGAGTAGGCGATGGAAGCACCACCTTTAACGTACCCGACCTAAGAGGCGAGTTTATACGTGGATACGATGATGGACGTGGCGCAGACCCCGGTCGTACTATTGGTTCATGGCAATCGCCTTCGCCCTTGGTACACGATGATACCTATGGAGCCGCCAATCAAGATACCGATTTTTCGATGGATCATGCCGCTGCCAGCTATTCGGATAATTGGCCGGGAGCCTTGGCAGGAGGCATACCTAATGCTTACTGGGGAAGAGATAACGGATACGCTCCTCCTTCGGCTTGGCAAGTATATTCGGGCACATCAGCAGGAGGTTCGGCTTACGGTATGATTAGCGGCGCGCGGCCAAGAAGCGTAGCCTTAATGCCTTGTATAAAATTTTAAAGCAAAACAAAAATGAATATCATAAAAAAATATAGTTTCTTGTTTTTGCTCTTGGCAGGTTTAGCTCTTCACGCCCAAGAACGCATTACGCTAAACTCCTCTATATACATGGTCATACAAGGCAATGCCAATGTGGTGTTAGACAACCCCAATACCAACGGAATTACTACTATAGGCGGCGGCAATATCATCACCGAAGGAGAGCTGAATGTTTTAAAATGGAATATAGGAACCAATACCGGTAATTATATAGTGCCTTTTGCTACCTGGAGTTTGGTAAATATCCCTTTAAGCGTAAATATCACAAGTGCCGGAGCAGGCGCAGGCTCTGTTTTATTTTCTACCTACAAAACAGCTACCAACCTTAACACACCTTACCCCAGCGATGTTACCAATATGAACTCTTCTTGCAACAACGGGAACGCGTTATATGCGGTAGATCGTTTTTGGCGCGTTGATGCCCAAAATTATGGCACAAAGCCCAGTCCTACTATAGATTTTGGCTACAACCCTTCGCCTAGCGAAATAGGCGGAAGCAATACTATTGTAGAAAGCAAACTGCGAGCCGAGCGATTTAATAACAGCAGCAACTTATGGGAAACACCTCAAAAATTATTCGGGCACGACAACCCTGTTACACACCATGTAAATAACGCGGTAGTAACACCGGCTGATTTTTACAAATCATGGACGTTGATTGATACTACCATTATGAATATCCCCATTACAGTGCGCGACACCACTATTTGCAGCGGTACTTCTGCTACCCTTACTCCATCTGGGGGAATTACTTATACCTTAGTCCCTAATAACCTTACCGGTACCAGTTTTTCAGTCAACCCGAGTGGCACTACCAGCTATACCGTTATAGGTGTTAATGCTTTAGGCTGTGTAAGCTGGGGCATTGACAACGCAACACCTACCGTTAGTGTAAATCCTACGCCTACCGTAACAGCTACTTCGCCTACCATTTGCGCCGGTTTTTCTGCTACTGCAACCGCAAGTGGTGCTAGTACCTACACATGGAGTACAGGAAGCAATGCCGCATCTATCACCCAAACGCCTACTCTTACTACAAACTATACCGTTACAGGAACCAATACTTTTAGCTGCTCAGCTACAGCCACCACCAACATTGTTGTAAACCCTAAGCCTACGATGGCTGCCAGCCAAAGTAACGTTACCTGCTTTAGTTTTAGCACCGGAAGCGCTACGGCCACTGCTACGGGGGGTACAGCGCCCTACCACTATGCGTGGAGCAACGGGCAAAACAACAACCAAGATACCGCGCTCATAGCAGGAACCTATACCTGTATTGTATCCGATGCGCAA
>JAFDYI010000009.1 GCA_018267475.1 Bacteroidota bacterium
CGACGCACGTCGGTGGTTTTCTGCAAGAAAAATCGACTTAGACAACCTCGCTTCTTTGCATACCTTCTGCTAACGAAAGTATAAAAAAAAGAAACTGAGCGCTTCGGCTTCGCTCAGAGCCCGTTTAGAAAAGCGGCTATTTACCCCCATGCTTATTCGGTTTTTCGGGTAAAAAGAAGGTACCTTTGTTACCCTTTTACTTGTTTAAAAAAAGCCTCTTCGTAAGAGGTGCCAACCGGAATTTCTTTTCCGGCCACATACACGTTTTTGTTGCGCACACTTTCAATACGGTTTAGAGGTATGATAAAGGATCGGTGCACACGCACAAAATCTTTGGCTGGCAGTTTTTCTAAAATGCCTTTCATGGTAAGCCTTGTAACAATTGTTTTTTGATTTTGTATGTGTATTTTTAAATAATCGTCTAAACCTTCCACATACAAAATATCCGATATGTTTACTTTTATCAAACTGTAATCGGCGCGCACGTATAGGTAGGGCGAGGTGTTTTCTTTTTGGTTTTGATAGTTGAAAAAGTCGCGCGCCTTGTTGGCGGCCAAAACAAAACGTTCTAAGGTAAACGGCTTTAAAATATAATCAATAGCGTTTAAGTTAAACCCCTCTACGGCGTATTCGCTGTAGGCGGTGGTGAAAATAACCATCGCGTTTTGATTTAATTTTTTGTAAAATTCAATGCCGTTTATAGAGGGCATGTTGATATCCAAAAAAAGCAAATCAATAGGAAATTTATCTAAGTGTTTTAATGCTTCGGTAGGTTTATTAAATGTTTTTTGCAAAGTGATAAAATCTACTTTTTCGCAAAAATTTTCTACCACTTTTAGTGCAAGTGGCTCGTCGTCTATGGCTATGGCGTTTATCATGATAATTGAATGGATAGCAAGATAGCAAAATATTCTGAATGATTGGTTACTCGTAGTTTATGTCGCCCCGGGTATAGCAGTTGCAACCGGCCGGCTGTATTTTCTATTCCTACTCCGCTTTTTTGAATATGCAGCTGCTGGGTGTTTACTTTGTTGTTTCGTACTCTAAAATGTAAGTAGTTTTTGGTTACATCTATGTTTATTTTTATTTCTGAATTTTCTTCGGTATTGATGCCGTACTTAAAGGCATTTTCAATAAATGAGATTAATATAAGAGGGGCTATTTTTTTTTGTTCTACATCGCCCGATAATTCAAAAAAAAGATTTACGTTGGGGTCTATGCGTAGTTTTTGTAAATCAATGTAATCGCGTATGTAGTTTATTTCTTTTTCTAAAGATACAAATTTTTGGTTGGCTTCGGTTATCACGTAGCGCATCATACCCGAAAGTTTTACTACGGCTGTGGCTGTATAGTCTGATTTTTCAATAGCTAAGGAGTAGATGCTGTTTAAAGTGTTGAATAAAAAATGGGGGTTTATTTGCGCTTTTAGGTAAGATAGTTCGGCGTTTATTTTTTCCTGTTCAGACAGCTTTAGGCGCTCGTTTATTTTTAAGGTGAAGGATAAAATAAATACGACTAAAAACTCAAAAAAAGGCTCTTGCAAAATTTTTATTAAGGTATAACGGGTTACTAATTCTATATCAATAAGTTTAATAATAAGGTGTGGAACAAAAGAAATAAGGGCGTAGGAGGTAAGTATAATAAGTAGGTAAGACAGGTATTTTTGCCCGAAATACAAAAAGGGAATTAAGAGGTAGTAATTCAAATAAAAAAAAGCGACTAACAGTAAATAACCTATTAGGTTTTGCTGAAAAAGTGGGTTTTTAATGCTGGTAAAAATACCCGGCACATCGTGCGAAAAAATAAAAGGGAGGGATAAAAAGATAAGACAACCAATAATATGAATAAATATCTGCGGGCGTATGGCCTTCATATCAAGGTGTATTTTTTTGCGGAAACTGAGAGATTCGAACTCTCGGTACGGTTTCCCGTACACAACCTTTCCAGGGTTGCTCTTTCAGCCACTCAGACAAGTTTCCGTTTCGTTTTTTAATGCAAGGTAATGTTATATACAACGCCGTTTATCACCACTACGGCTGTATTATCACAAGCACCTGTACCAAAATTTACATAACGAGTAGCGCGACCTTGAGGAGTAAAATCAAGCTCGCCGGCTACAAAATATTTTCTATAAGCACCACACGCAAAGTTGCGCACCAACCACGTATTTTCATTTATTACCGCACTAAAGGTTTGCCCGCTCGTAGCAGTACCGCTGGCCGTTCCATATAGGGCTATTTGTCCGTTTGCCCAGTCTATGGGGGCGTTGTTGGGTTGCTCGCCTTGCAACAATACTTTGGTGTGATTGATGATACAGCTTATGGTTCCTCCATTATTGGGTTTGCTAAGGCTCATATTGGTAGTAATACCCCACGTTAGCTTGCCTTGGCTGATATGCCCTTGGTTGGTAATGGTTTTACTGTTTAGGGTAATGGCGTTGCCGTCCACCACATAGTTGTTGGCATATACGTTAATCACATTACCCGAATCGCGGTAGTGCATACCGCCGGTGTATATGTATTGCAAAATACCGCTGCGGGTACGCCCGTCAAGGCCGGTGCAGCCGGTGCCAAAATTAACGGTAAGGGTGTCGGGGTTAGAGCTTATGGTGTTTTGAGTAGTAATAACGGCGCAACCGGAGTATATGCTTTCGGTTTGGTTGCCCATTCGGTATGTGGTCATGCTGCCGGTACTGGCTTGTTCGCCAATGTTTGTAATGTCGTTAGCATGTGTTACCAGGGCGGCGTGGTCTTCCGAAGCCGTAGTGTTGTTATCAGGCTTGTTTACATCTTTGGTGCACGCAGAAAACAAGGCAGAAAGAAGTAGAGTATAAATAATGTTTTTCTTCATGTGTGTTTTTTACCGAAGTAAAGGTACAAAAAATAATTTACAATCTCGTTTCGTTGTTGCATCAAACTATCGTACCGGGCAGTATGGTGCTTTTTTAGTTGCCTTAATTTCCAGGCGCCTATCATTTTTTTTTTAAAGGGGGCGTATAGCAAACCTATGTAGCCAAACCCCACTTTTACGAGGGCATATACCCCTACAAGTACTCCATTTTTTGAAAGTAACGCTATTATAAGTAGTTCTATTAAAAAAGACAACATCCAAATAAGCGAGCCGGCACCAAAATTTACTGCCGCATGAAACTCAATATCCTTGCATGTTTTATCCGCTATTTTTTTTCCGAAGCGGTAGGCTGTGTAATTGAGTGTTTTTCCTATAAGGTAAACGGGAAATAGGGTTACAAGAATCAAGAAGTTAAAAAAAGTAAATCTGTTTTTTTTTAGCTCCGCCTCATACAGGGCATGGTCGCGCAAACCTAAAGATTTTAAGTTTTGTGTGTACTCGTTTGTGAGTGCTTTTATTTTTAGCAGCTGCTCTGGGGTTTCTGTTGTTTTTTTATTTAAAAAATCAACAATATACTTCCAGTATTCTTGTTGGTGTTCTAATTTATTGAAGTTTAATTTATTTTTATCTATAAAGGGCCTTTTAAGTATGGGTTGCAGTTGCTCTATCAACACATCGTTTTCTTTATGAAGCAAGGTAGGCACTAAGGGGCGCATACGCTCTTCTATCAGTTTGGTAAGGTTTGTTATAGCCAGCGCTTGGTTTTTTTGATAGTCGGCATAAAAATTTTTTACCTCTATGGCTTCTCCCAATTCATAATAAGCATCGCTTCTAAACTGGGAAGGATATGAATAAGTTACGCCAATAGGTACAATTTGTACGTTTTCGTTTCCTCCTTGTTCTATATAGCCAAAAGCCATTTTTGCAGTTCCTTTTTGTATGGCTTGCAAACGCCGTTCTTGCAGGCTAATGCCTTCTGCTAAAACAATTATTTTTTTATTTTTATTCAACAAATCATACACGACTTTAAAAGAGTGTCTGTTTTTTTTTACATCGCTCATATTGCCGTCGCGCAGCCTATATATGGGCACAATGCCAATACGTTCCAATATCTTTTTTGCCCACGTTTTTTTAAAAACGTCGCCTCGCGCCATGTAATAGGTGCGCGGGCGCACCAGTGCTGCCGATAGGGCAATGGTATCCATAAAAGAGTTGGGGTGGTTCATCGTAATAAGCATGGGTATTTCTTTTTGCACCTTATGAGCGTTTTTTATTTGCAAACGCTTAAAAAAAAGATGAAAAAAAGGGTGCAGTAAGTTCCGCAAAAAGTACCAAAGCATGGGGCTAAGTTACGCTTAAAAGCCGAAAAATAAAGTTAATTAAAGTGGAAGAAAAAAAACGCTACGGCAGCCCATTCTTTTTGTACGTTGTTTGCGTAGCCAAGGGTGCTGTGGCTGCGGTCTTCTATCGTACCGTTTGAACGCACATAGCCAATAGTGCTATGGCTGTAGTCTTCTACCGTGCCGTCGTTTTTTACGTAGCCTACGGTGCTGTGGCTGCGGTCTTCTATCGTGCCGTCGCTTCTAATATAGCCAATGGTGCTGTGGTTACGGTCTTCTATCGTGCCATCGTTTCTTATGTATCCTGCGGTGCTGTGGCTGCTGTTTTCAATGGTGCCATCGCTTTTTATATAGCCCGATGTGCTGTGGTTGCTGCTTTCAATGCTTTGTGCTTTTGTAGAAAAAGTAAAAAAAAGGGCGGCGGTAAAAAAAAGTGTTTTCATGTTTCAAAGGTATAAAATATATCGATTAAAAGATAAAAAATGCGGCGTCGCAACCGGCCATATTTATGTATCTTTGTTGCAGGCTTATATATGAAGAGCTTGCACATTTAACGGTATAGATGAAAACACTTACTTTACTTCTCAGTCCTTCTGAAGCTTTTACCGAACAAAAATTAAAAGAAAAAGTACGAGAGGAATTATCCCTCGATGAGGGAGATACTTTGTACATTAAATTGCAAAAGCGCTCTATCGATTCAAGGCAAAAAAGCATAAAAGTACAAGTGCTGTTGCAGGCTTTTGTAAACGAGGTTTTTGAAGAAGAAAACAGCACGCCAGCATATCAAAACGTATCCGAACAAAAACAGGTGGTTACTATTGTGGGGGCCGGGCCGGCGGGTTTGTTTGCCGCCCTGCGTTGCATAGAATTGGGTTTAAAGCCGATTGTTTTTGAACGAGGTAAGGACATAAAAAGCCGCCGCAGAGACTTAGCCGCTATTAACAAAGAGCATGTTGTAAACCCGGAAAGCAATTACTGCTTTGGCGAGGGCGGTGCCGGCACTTATAGCGATGGAAAGCTTTATACACGCTCAGGCAAAAGGGGCGACATAGAAAAAATTTTAAAAACCTTTGTGTATCACGGGGCAGACCGTACTATTTTGGTAGATGCGCACCCACATATAGGCACTAACAAATTACCCAAAATAATTGAAGCCATACGCGAAACAATAATACACTTTGGCGGAGAAATACATTTTAATACCAAGCTAATCGATATCCTTGTAGAAAAAGAGCAAATACAGCACGTTACCCTCTTTAATGATGTAAAAAAAGAAAACACAACGCGCAAAACGCAACACCTTATATTAGCTACCGGGCATAGCGCCCGCGATATTTATGAGCTTTTGTGTAAAAAAAACATAGCTATAGAGGCCAAGCCTTTTGCTATGGGGGTTAGGGTAGAGCACCCACAGGAAATTATAGACAGCATTCAATATCATTGTGCTGTTAATCAGCTAAAAAACATACGCGATTTTTTACCTGCGGCCTCGTATAGCTTAGTGCATCAGGTAGCGGGTAGGGGAGTGTATTCCTTTTGTATGTGCCCCGGTGGCATTATTGCGCCTTGTGCTACCGATGTGCAAGAAGTGGTTACCAACGGCTGGAGCCCTTCTAAACGCAATAACCCCTATGCTAACTCAGGCATTGTGGTAGGCTTGCAAGCTGCCGACTGGCATTCTTTTTCTTCAAAAAAAGAGTTGGCCGCATTAGAACTACAAAAACAATTGGAGCATCAAGCGTGGTTGGCAGGCGGAAAAACACAAACCGCACCGGCTCAACGTTTAGTTGATTTTACGGAAAATAAAATCAGTTCATCGCTCCCCGCTTGTTCTTATCAGCCGGGGCTTGTTAGCGTTGCTATGCGACCTCTTTTAGGTGCCACTATTGGTAATTCGTTGCAAGAAGGTTTTAAAGCCTTTGGACAAAAAATGAAAGGATACCTAACTAATGAGGCGCTTATAGTAGGGGTAGAGTCGCGCACCTCTACACCGGTGCGCATACCCAGAAACAAGGAAAATTGCCAGCATATACAAGTGCAGGGTTTGTACCCCTGTGGCGAGGGGGCGGGCTATGCCGGTGGCATCGTATCGGCCGCCATGGATGGGGAACGTTGTGTAAATGAAATTTTTAAAAGTGTGAACGGCATTCTGCAGTAAAATAGAGCTATGCTAATCAATTTTATTTTTACCTTTGTTAGCCTATGCAAATAGTGGTAAATACGCGTTTATTGTTGCAAGGCAAATTAGATGGCATGGGCTGGTTTAGCTACCAAACACTGAAACGCATAACACAACAAAACAAAGAAGTACATTTTGTGTTTTTGTTCGACAGGCCATTTAGCGAATCGTTTATTTTTTCGGATAATGTAACACCTTTAGTGCTATCGCCGCCGGCCCGGCATCCTTTTTTGTATTATTACTGGCTGCAATTTTCGGTAAAACCGTTGTTACAAAAGATGAAGCCCGATTTGTTTTTATCGCCCGACGGCTTGTTGCCTTTAGGAGTGTTTTGCAAGCAATTACCTGTTATACACGATATTAACTTTGTGCACCATCCGCAGGATATTCCTTTTTTTTCTCGTAAATACTATAATTACTTTTTTCCTAAATTTGCTAAGCAAGCTACCCGTATTGCTACCGTTTCGGAGTATAGTAAAAAAGACATAGCGCAAACTTTTGGCATTAACCCTCAAAAAATAGATGTGGTGTATAACGGCATCAACGATTTTTTTGATATAGTAAGCGAAGAAACCAAAACAGCCACCAAAAAAAAATACACTCAATCGTGCGATTATTTTGTGTTTGTCGGTTCTTTACACCCACGAAAAAACATCGTGCGTTTGCTCAAAGCCTTTGCTCTGTTTAAAAAGCGAAGCCAAGCATCTGTAAAAATGGTATTGGCCGGATCTGTTTTTTGGGGAGAGCAAGACATGCAGCGCATTGTCGCAGAAAACAAATTACAAAGTGAAGTAGTGTTTACCGGAAGGGTATCTAACGAAATTTTAAAAAACTTGATAGGCTCTGCCCTTGCTCTTACGTATGTACCTTATTTTGAAGGTTTCGGAATCCCTTTGATAGAAGCCATGCAGTGTGGAACCCCCATTTTAGCAGCTCGCAGCAGCTGTTTACCCGAAATAGCGGAGGGTGCGGCTCTTTATGCCAATCCTTTTGATGAACAAGAAATAATGCAGGCTATGTTGGCTTTGTATGAAGATGCCGACTTACGTGCGGATTTAATACAAAAAGGCTCGCTTCAAAAAAATAAGTACAGCTGGGACAAAACGGCCTCTTTACTTTGGGAAAGTATAGAAAAAACGATGGAAAACGACGCAGCCCATTCAAGCGTGTAGGTTTAAAAGTATCGACCGCTTAGTCCTGAAAAAAGATACAGATGCTTGTGCTATTCAAATTTGTATTTATTAGTTGAATATAAGCTCGCTTAGAGCATCGTTTTTTTTAATCAAAGTGTTTGTTATAGGCCTAATTCGTCTTTGTCTATATACAAGCGTTGTAATCCCTCTAAAAAATCGTATCCTTTATCGGCAATAAGGGTTTGCCCGCGCACGGCATCCATAAGCCCACTGGTCATCATGTACACTACTTTAGCTACTTCTTCCAACTCTACATGAGTGCCGGGTATGTCGTATTTTTCAATAAATTCTTTCCACTCTTTTCCTACGGTAGAAGTAAGCGAATCGGTAATAACAGGGCGGGTACGCAGCACATTAAAAATAATGCCTTCATCATAAAAGTGATAGGTAAGGTATTTTACCAGCACTTCGTTAAGCGATTTGGTAGCCGCTGCATAGTCGTAGTTTTTATGAAAACGGTCGGGGCCATGCGAGGATAGAGCCAGCACGTATTTTGGGTATGCTCCTATAATTTCTTTAGCTCGTCGGGTATATTCTATCATAGGCCAACAGCTATACTCAATGCTTTTTAGTAGGTTTCCTTCGTTGTAATCATCTACCTTTTTTATTAAGTTAGAAAAAGCCACGTTGGATATAAATACATCTAACCTGCCAAACTTATTTTTTATTTCGGTAAGCAGTTCTGTGGTATCTTCGTTGTTAATAACGTCAGCTTGTTTTAGCATAGGGGCAGGTAAGCCGCGCGAGGTGTATTCTTTTATTACATCTTCTTCTTCTATACTACCCCAGCCATAGGTAATAACTACTTGGTCGCCGTGTTTGGCAAACATCAAGCCCATTTCTTTTCCTATTCCTTTGGTGCCTCCGGTTATTAAAACCACTCGTTTGTTATCGGACATAATTTTCTTGTATTGTTTTTAGTATTTCTTTTTCGTTAAAGGTAAGTTCGTGCATCATGGTTTCAATGGTATAAGTTTCTTCAAATACCTTGCGGCGCGCCATGCTTTGATAGCGTTTCAGTACGGACAAAGCGATGCGTGGTTTTTCTGCTATGGCTTGTGCCAGTTCCCAAGCTTTTTCTTCTACTTCCGTTTTGGGCAGTATGTAATTGAAATTTGTTTTTCCTACCCAGTTTTTTCCTTGATAAAATTGGCCGGTGTATTGCATCTCTTGTGCTATGGCCGGCCCCATAAAATGCTCCATCAGCTTGGTAATACCCATGCCGGGGGTAAAACCCATATTCATAAACGAGCAGCCATATCGGCTTTCTTGCGCTACAATCGCTATATCAGCACACAAACCCAGGGCTAAGCCGCCCCCAATAGCGTGCCCTTGCATAGCTGAAATTACCGGTATAGGCAACTCCAGCATCATTTTAGAAAGCACAATATCTACCGGTTTTATTTCTTTTTTACACAGTTTTTCAAGCGTTCCTAAATCGGCTCCGGAACAAAAAACATCGGGTAAGCCCGTAAGCAAAACTACCTTAATGTTTTCGTTCAGCTTTAGTTCTGTCAAAACAGTTACCAGTTCTTCTACAAAATGGGTAGTAAGTGCATTTTTTGTTTTAGCATCAAGCATTTGCACGTGAGCAATGTTGTCTTGCGTATAAGAAACGTGTATTGGTTTAGTTGACATAGGTTATGCGCACAAATTAAAGAGCAAAGGTACAGAATTATTATGACATAGTGTTTTTTATCACGTATAAAGGTTAGAAAATAATAGCACAAATACATTGCATATATTTAAAAAAAATAGTTCCTTAGCAGCCGCTTAAATGTTTTTATTTTTTAGGCAAAAAAAAGCAGTGCAACTAATAAAGATAAAGTATGCTGACATTTGTAATCTATAAATCTATTTTATGTGTAGTCGTTTTTGGTGTGTCGTTAGGAGTGGCCGCCTACTCTACTTGGTGGGAGCGTAAGTTTGCAGCCTTTTTGCAAGACCGTAAGGGGCCTAGCCGCGCAGGGCCGTTCGGTATTTTACAGCCCCTGGCCGATGGAGGTAAAATGTTTTTTAAAGAAGAAATTATACCCAACGTATCCAACAAGTTTTTATTTGTTTTAGGGCCTAGTTTGTTTTTATTAACCGCCTTAATGACGGGCGTGGTTATTCCTTGGGGAAAAGATTTGATTATAGGTGGTAAAGCGTATCCCTTGCAAGTAACCGATATCAATATCGGTATTATATACGTGCTGGGCGTTACTTCGGTAGGCGTATATGGCATTATGATTGGAGGTTGGGCATCAAACAACAAATACTCGTTGCTAGGCGCCATACGCGCTTCATCACAAATGATTAGTTACGAAATCGCTATGGGTTTGTCTATTATTGCTTTAGTTATTACCGCCGGAGGCACCCTTAGCTTTAGAGAAATTTTAGAAAAGCAAGATGCCGGCATCAGTAATGTGATGTATCAGCCTTTAGGCTTTTTAATTTTTCTAATATGTGCCTTTGCCGAAACCAACCGTGCGCCCTTTGACTTATCTGAGTGCGAAACCGAATTAATTGGAGGCTACAACACCGAGTACTCAGCCTTTAAGCTGGGCGCTTTTATGTTTGCCGAGTATATTAACATGTTTATTTCTTCGGCTATTATGGCCGGCCTTTACTTTGGTGGATACAACTTTCCTTTTGCACACGAGTTGTATAGCGCCATGGGATTGCAAGAAGGCTCGGTAGCCATCTCTCTCATTGGCTTTTTAGTTTATTTCTTTAAAATTTGCCTCTTTATTTCTGTATTTATGTGGATACGTTGGACCTTACCCCGCTTCCGCTACGACCAATTGATGAACCTGGGCTGGAAAGTGCTCATTCCGCTATCGCTGTTTAATTTAGTGCTAACCGTTGTGGTTGAATTTTTTAGAGGGACTATTGTGTTTTAAAAACAAAATAAATTAGCTATGCAACTTACAAACCGACGTAAAGTAGTGTCAAACAAAGAGCAAAGTTTTGCTGAAAAAATATATTTGCCTGCCATAGTAAAAGGCATGGCTATTACCTTTAGCCACCTGTTTAAAAAAGCCCCCACTATTGATTATCCCAACAAAACCCGCCCGATGGCTCCTGTATATCGTGGGCAACACGTG
The DNA here is from genome assembly GCA_018267475.1 of Bacteroidota bacterium. Classification (GTDB taxonomy): domain Bacteria; phylum Bacteroidota; class Bacteroidia; order B-17B0; family Aurantibacillaceae; genus PALSA-968. The sequence continues at coordinate 10,652 of JAFDYI010000009.1, forward strand.
CTAAAACGTGATGAAAACGGAGCCGAACGCTGCACCGCCTGTGGTATGTGTGCCGTGGCCTGCCCCGCCGAGGCTATTACGATGGAAAGCGGCGAACGAAAAAAAGGAGAAGAACATCTATATCGCGAAGAAAAATACGCTACCATTTACGAAATCAATATGCTACGCTGTATCTTTTGCGGCCTATGCGAAGAGGCTTGCCCCAAAGAAGCCATTTTCTTAACGGATAGATTAGTAGATACCGACTACGAACGCCGCGATATGGTATATGGAAAAGATAAGTTAGTTGAAAAAATAGACCAACGCATTGATGTAAGCAAACGCCAAACCCCGGAGGTATTGGAATTTAAAAAGATACCCGGGCTGCGCCACAACGAACTGTACAAAAAAATAAAATAGCGTAACAAACCCCAACAAAAGTGCGCTTCACACCTCCGCGAAAAAAATATATTTTTGCTCCTATGACGCAAAAAGTTTTTTTTGTTCTTTTCGGTTCTTTGTGTTTAATTCTAAGTTCCTGCAACGAAAACCATACAGAGCTTGTACCCAACACTCCAACCTCAGGGCGCTTGTCGGTTTTTTGCGAAGAAGGTTTATATCTTCATATAAAAAATCAAGCCTATACCTTTGAACAAATTTACCACAACGCTGCCATACAAACCCACTACCTAAGCGAAAAAAAAGCCCTTGAAGGTTTGTATAACGATTGCTGCAAGGTTATTGTTATTTCCAGAAAATTATCGGGCGAAGAATTAAAAAAATTTAAGACAAAAAATATATTCCCTACACAAATATGCGTAGCCAAAAGCGCCCTTGCCTTTGTAATAGCGGCCTCGCAAGCAGATTCAATACTATCTTTAGAAAAAATAACACAATTTATTTCAGGAAAAGATACTTCCAAAAAAATGGTATTTGATAACGAACAATCGGGCCTTACTTACTTTTTAAAAGACAGTTTATTGATGGGCAAGCCTTTTGGTAAAAACTGTTTTGCACAAAAAAACACCTATCAGCTTGTTGATTTTATTGCCAAAGAAAAAGGAAGTATAGGAGTGCTGGATTATGCCTGGCTTAGCGATACCGACGACTCTACCACTCAAGTTTTCTTAAAAAAAGTAAAGATATTAGCCGTTTCTGCGCAAGGAAATACCGTCGCTTTTATGCCCGACCAAAGCAACATTAAAACCGGAGACTATCCGTTATGCCGATATGTGTATGCCATTCGTCGGAGCGATGATTTTTCTTTAGCAACCGGTTTTTCTGTTTTCGTAGCGGGGCAAAAGGGGCAGTTTATGTTTTTAAAACAAGGCTTGGTTCCTTTTGTGCAACCCAGCAGAGAGGTAGAGATAAACACCAACCCGCTGTAGTTTTTTATAGCAAGCCTTCATCGGCAAAACTATAATAGCCATCGTGCCCTATAATAAGGTGGTCCACTACTTTTATATCTACCAGAAGGGAGGCTTGTTGTATTTTTTGCGTTAGGTTTTTATCTTCATTACTGGGACGCAAGTTTCCTGATGGGTGGTTGTGTGCCAATATCATAGAAGAAGCTAAGTGCGCTACGGCCGTTTTTAAAATAATACGTACGTCGGCTACGGTGCCCGCTACCCCCCCTCGGCTAATACACTCTGCTTTAAGCAATTTGTTGCGGCGATTTAAAAGTACGATCCAAAATTCTTCGTGGGGTAAATCTATTAGTTTAGGAGCTATTAGTTCATAAGCCTCTTTGCTTGACTGTATAGTAGGCTGCTGAGGCATTTCCGCATCTTTGCGCCTTCTGCCTAACTCTAAAGCGGCTATAATAGTGATAGCCTTTGCTTCGCCAATACCTTTAAATTTTTTTAAATCGTTGATGGATAGTTGAGCCAACGCGTTTAAGTTATTTTGATAGGCCGATAAAATGCGTTGCGAAAGTTGTACAGCGCTTTCATTTTTTGAACCCGATGCAATTAAAATAGCTATTAACTCTGCATCGGATAGGCTTTGTCTGCCCTTTTGCAACAGTTTTTCGCGCGGGCGGTCGTCTTCAGCCCAATTTTTTATGGATAAATAGGTCTCACTCACTGGATAACAAAGGTAAGCATTATTAAAATATAATGTAGTTTTGCAAGCAGCACATGAGTTTAAAGAAAATACCTTCGCTTGAAATTTTTAAAATAAAAAATTTTGCCCGCTTTATTGCCGGGCGTTTTTTCACCACGCTGGCTATTCAAATGCAAATGACCACCATTGGTTTGCAAATTTATTACGAATACACGCACAGCGCTTTTTCTCTGGGACTTACCGGACTTTTTGAAGCCATACCTTTTATTGCTGCTTCTTTTTTTTCGGGCTATGTTTCGGATAATTTTAATAGAAAAAAAATTATCATATCTACGGTGTTAGCTTTGGTGTTGTGCTCGGTATTGCTCTTTTTAGTGAGTTTGCATAAAATACCTTTTTTAGAGCTTATCGGTTATCACGCTATTTTCGGTATTATTATTTGCGTGGGTATTATTCGTGCTTTTTTTGCCGCCACTATGAACCCCATGCTAAGCCAACTTATAGATCGCGAATTATATACTATTTCGGCTACATGGAACAGCACGGCTTTTCATATAGGTTCTATCACCGGGCCTATTTTAGCTGCTTTTTTATACGGTTTGAATGGTTCGTACCACGCTGAAAATGTTTATTTTATCAATATCTTATTGTTTTTTTTAGGAGTGTTTTTTTTCTCTTTGGTTGCTTACCAGCGCCCTTATATCGTGCAAGTAAAAGAAGGTATCGTGCAAAGCTTGCGCGTGGGTATTCGTTTTGTGTTCCAACAAAAAATGCTCTTGTCGGCTATTATGTTGGATTTATTTGCTGTTTTTTTTGGTGGGGCTATAACCATTCTGCCTGCTTTTGTAGATCAGATATTACATGCCGGCCCGCAAGATTTAGGCTTACTGCGAACAGCACCTGCTATAGGCGCCGTGCTGATGGCCTTTGTTTTAGCTGCCAAGCCTCCTGCTAAAAATGCAGGAAAACTATTGCTGTTTGCGGTAGCTATGTTTGGTGTGTTTACCATTGCCTTTGGTTTTTGTACTCATTATTGGGCGGCTTTTTCCATGCTTTTGCTGTCGGGTGCTTTTGATAATATAAGTGTGGTTATTCGTTCTTCTATTATGCAATTAGCTACACCTGATGAGATGCGCGGCAGGGTAGCAGCAGTAAACAGTGTGTTTATAGGATCTTCTAACGAGATTGGTGGTTTTGAGTCGGGCTTTGCAGCAAAAATAATGGGTTTAGTGCCTTCTATTATTTTTGGGGGAGGCATGACTTTAATAGTGGTGGCGGCAATAGCTAAGTTAAATCCAAAATTAAAAAAGTTAGATTTATCAAAAATAGAGTAGTGTTTTTAGATGCGGCTGTTTTTATTTTAGCTGGTATAAAGATGCGAAATCGGTGCGATTTATTTCTACGCAGTAATTCTTTATGTTTTGTGTAAAGGCAAGCGAGGCAGAATCCGTTCGGTTGTTTATATCGCCTTGTATCCAATAGTAAATGTTTTTATTTTCTAAAGATTTTTTGGTTTCCTCGATGTTTTTAAAACTTAAAAGATTGTTTCTCCAAACAGATATTTGATATGCGTTGTTCCACCGTAAAGGAAAATAAGGCAAAGAGGCCTCGTAATTCATTAAACAAAGTACGCTTTTATTAACTCCTAAATAATTTACAAAATTATGAGTGAGCCAATTATCATTCCACTTGCAATCTACTACAAAAGATTTTTCTTTTATGGCCTCTGCTTGCTTAAAAACAGAAAGAGCTAATTCGTCTTGATTTTTAATAACATTAGCATAATAAGGCAAACGCATAAAATGAATACACAGCGCCAATCCGCATATTGTTATACCAAAGGTAGGGTTAAGCGGTATATTAGCAACTACTAAAATAGCTATTAAAAAAAGGATGATGACAATACGTATGGTTACGTATCCTGCCAGCCCATCACCATCGGGCAATACTTTATATAAAACAAGCAAGAAAGCAAAAACAAGTAAGCTTGGGAAGAAAAACGCAGCATACAATTCTTTTTTTTGTGAAAAATACAGCACAAAAAAATACAGACTTATTGCTAATAAGCCTATATAAATGATGGCTAATAAACCGCTGTAAGCACCTTCTTGGTCGCCGTTAAAAACAGTAAAAATTCTACCTGAAGTAATATAATTAACCAGTTCGTAATTACTCAAGTAGGTGTATGTTCCGTGCCCGTTAGCATGTACGCCTGCTATATACTTAACAACGAGAAAAACTACGGGTAAGGCAAGCGCTACAAGGGTAATGGTTTTTTTAGAAAAATAACCGGCGATGTGAGTTCCTTGTTGCTTATATGTATGAAATATATATACAAAAAATAGAAATAACAGCAATACACCTGTAAGCACTATATGAGAAAAATAGGTTGCGAGAAGAAGCACTAAAAAAAGCAGGTAATGATGCCAAGCAGCTTGCTGCACACATATTTTTTTGTAAAAAAAACCAATCGCATAAAACAGGGATACAAAACCGATAGAAAAATTGAAAAAAGAAATCATCGTTAAAAAATTATAGCAAATAGGTATAGATAAAAAAGCTAAATAGCCCGCCTTTTCGTTAAACGCTTTGATAGCGTAGCGAACGGAGAAAGGCAAACCTATAAAAAACACCAAAAGCACTGCTTTTTCGGCTATATTGGGCGGCACTACACGCAATAAAGGACTGGTAATAAAATAGGAAATCCAATTAGGAACTATGGTAGAATTAAATTGCATATAAGTGTGCACAAACGCATCCTGCTTTAGTAAAGCGTTTATTAAACTTGCGTTGTATAAATGTGCAGGCGCATCCATAAAAGGAAAAAATGTTCCGAAAAAAAGAGGATATAAGTTAAAGAGTACGGCCGCATAAAAAAATAAAATTTCGGCTTTTGGGTTTATAAAAAAATATTTCATAAGCGGTACCTACTTAGCGCGAAACAAACCGTATTTTAAAATGCAATAAATAGCCCGTATGCCATCTTTCCAATTTATTTTTTTTCCCTCGGCGTAGGTACGCCCATAGTACGATATGCCTACCTCGTAAATACGTATGTTGGGTATGCGACTTATTTTGGCTGTTACTTCGGGTTCAAAGCCAAAACGCTTTTCGCATAGGTTTATGCTTTTTATATGTTCGGCTCTAAAGAGCTTGTAGCAAGTCTCCATATCGGTTAGGTTTAAATTGGTAAACATGTTTGATAAACCGGTGAGAACCAATTTGTTACCAATAGAGTGCCAATAAAACAACACCCTATGCGGTTTGCCTCCCATAAAGCGCGAACCATATACCACATCGGCAAATCCGTCTAAAACGGGTTTTAATAATATATTGTACTCGGCCGGATCATACTCCAAATCGGCATCTTGTACAATTACAAAATGGCCGGCGGCTTCTTTAATGCCGGTATGTATGGCGGCCCCCTTACCTTGATTAACGGGGTGCTCTACATATTTAAAATCGGGATGTGCGCTTATAAATTTTTGTACCGCCCCTTTGGTATCGTCTTTAGAGCAATCGTTTACAATAATTACTTCTTTTTGCACACCCCCTATCAATTGCACGGCAGCTACCTTTTCCAGTATTTTATGGATAGTGCGCTCTTCATTATAGGCAGGAATAATAATACTTAATGTTTGTGTGCTCATATTTTACGCTTAAAAAGACAAAAGTAAACTAATTTACATGATTTTAAAATGGTAACAATCCTCCCATATCTTTTCTAGATATTTTTTGCTTTTGCTCAAACGGGAATTTCTTTTTAAAAAACCATTTCCCTGCCCTCAAATACCCCTTTACTTCTACCAAAGGTTTTCCAGATACGATACCCATTAAACTGCCTATATTGATCCCTTTTAAATCGCCTTGTAGTATAAAAGTATGGGCAGCGCTTGAGTTCGGTTGTATGCGTACCTTTTTTTTAATACGAGCCTCACCTATTTTAGTACCTCCTACCAGTACATCGGCTTTTGATTTATATACCGTAAAACAGATATTATTAGGATTATGAATGTTTACCTCTATGGTTCCATCTACGCTTTTCATATCTAATTTATTGATTTTAAAACTATTAACTGATGTTACAGCTATTTCTTTAAAATCTTTACATGAGGTAGCTATAATAAGCACACCCAAAAGCCAAAACAATTTTTTCATATTCAACAAAGATAGTTATTTCGAAACGAATACAGTACAGCATCGGCTAATTCATTACCTTTGCGGCATGATTACAACCCAACAAGTATTAGAGGCGCTTAGCCATGTAGATGATCCTGATTTTAAGAAGGATATTGTATCGCTGGGCATGGTTAAAGACATTAGCATAGAGGGCAAAAAAACACAATTTACCGTGGTGCTTACCACACCGGCTTGCCCAATGAAAGATTTGATACACAACAATTGTGTAGAGGCTATAAAGCAGTACATAGGTGCCGATATTGAAGTGGAAATAACGATGAGCGCCCGCGTTACACAAGCCAAACCCAATAAAGACAGCTTATTGCAAGTAAAGAATATAATAGCCATAGCATCTGGTAAAGGAGGGGTAGGAAAATCTACCGTAGCCAGCAATTTGGCCGTAGCCTTAGCCCAACAAGGAGCTAAGGTGGGCTTGGTTGATGCGGATATTTATGGGCCTTCTATACCTTTAATGTTTGACGTGCTGCACGAAAAACCTAAAATGACTAAAGTAGAAGATAAAACTAAAATGCTGCCCGTTGAAAGCTACGGAGTAAAAATTTTATCTATTGGTTTTTTTGCCGACCCTTCTCAACCTATTATTTGGCGCGGTCCTATGGCAACTAAAGCGCTAAATCAACTTTTTTTTGATGCCGAGTGGGGCGAGTTGGATTATTTGCTAGTAGATTTACCTCCGGGCACCGGCGATATACCCATGAGTTTGGCGGCCTCCGTACCGCTTACCGGCGCTGTTATTGTTAGCACCCCGCAGCAAGTGGCCATTAGCGATGCACGTAAAGGAGCCGCTATGTTTAGACACGAACAAATAAATGTACCCATATTGGGTTTTATTGAAAACATGGCGTGGTTTACCCCCGCAGAGCTGCCTCAAAACCAATATTTTATTTTTGGAAAAGGAGGTGCCCAACAACTGTCAAACGAGTTTGATGCGCCCATACTGGCGCAAATACCCTTGGTGCAAAGCCTATGCGAAGCCGGAGATGCCGGAAGCCCCGTAACATTAAACAACAGTTCGCCACAATCAAAATTATTTACCGAGGCTGCTCAAAAATTAGCACAAATTATTTCTATTAAAAACGCCGCGCATTTGCAAGAAGCATAGAACCGTTTTGAAAACGGCTTTTTAGCGTTTTTTTATGAATTAGCGCTCCTAAAAAACGGACGCATAAATCCATTTCTTGATAAAAGTCAATGCGCAGCCGCCTGCCGCTAGGGTATTTTTGTTCCCTAATTTAAAAAGCATGGAAAACAAAAAAGTACTTATGGTAGGAATCGATCCCTATCTCATCGATTTTACTTCTCCGGAATTTGCTGCCTTTCCGGGGCTAACAGCAGAAAAGGTAGAGGCCGGCATAAAGGGAGCTATTACTCAATTGAATCAATTGGGGTATGATGCTGATTTATGCTGGACGGATTTTGGACAAACGGCATCTAATGTCTTAGAAAAAAAACTAAAACACTTCCTTGCGGATATTGTTTTAATAGGGGCGGGCATACGGATACCGGATAAAAATTTTTTGCTGTTTGAACAAGTACTAAATGTAATTCATCGAGAAGCTCCAAAAGCGCGGATATGTTTTAACACAAACCCAAGTGATACTATAGCTGCCGTAAAACGCTGGAGCTAATCAATTTTTTTGAATACGGTTATTAAAATAAAAAACATGGAAAATAGAAAAACACATTACAACCCCATTTTTGGAGATAAGATTACGTTTCTAAAAACAAGCGAAGAAACAAACGGTTTATGTACCTTAATGGAGCTTGAACTTCCTTCTGGAACACCCGGCGTCATCACGCACTACCATACAGAGTTTACAGAATCTTTTACGATACTAGAAGGCGAACTTACCGTACACATTGGGAAAGAAAAACGAATTTTAAAAAAAGGGGATAAAGCTTCCGTGCCTCCAAACACCTTACATCGCTGGTACAATGCAAGTAAAAGCCAAGTAACAGCTCGTGTTGAACTGACTCCCGGACATACAAATTTTGAACGGTCTTTAATAATTGCGTATGGATTAGCACGTGATGGAAAATGCGATAGTAAGGGGGTAGTGAAGGATAAAAAGCAATTGTCTATTATTTTGGATATGTCCGCCACTAAGCTACCCGGACTTTTCTCGTTAATTGTTCCTGTTTTGAAAATGATGGCAAAAAAAGCGCGCAAACAAGGTATAGAAAAAGACTTAATAGCCAAGTACTGCCCCTAAGCGCACAAAATACTGCGATTTTTGTGTGTTTTTTAAACCTTAAGATGTCGTGAACGGCTGCTTTTATTCCCACCACTGCCAATAGTACCGCGCAAGGAGTGCTCGGTTCTATTATGAGTTTATAAAAAGTTGTTGAATAAAGCAGGACTCGATATTCAAAATTTTAGATTACACTTTTTGAGGAATAGTGCCTTTTTTTTGTATTTTTGTTATTCTTAAAATAGCATTAAAAATGAATTTTTCTGAAAACGCACCGCCCTCTCTTGACTCTTCTTTTTGGAACGCACGTTGGCAAAACAGCGAAACCGGATGGGATATTGGCTATGCTTCGCCTGCTATTACTGCGTATATGGAGCAGTATCTCAACAAGCAAGCGGCTATTTTAATACCCGGTTGCGGCAATGCTTATGAAGCAGAATACTTAGTGCAAAATAATTTTACCAACATTACCTTGCTAGACATAGCGCCCAAAGCTGTAGAGCAATTGAAAGAAAAATTTGCTGCAACGCCTCAGGTACGCGTGTTGTGCGGCGATTTTTTTCAACATCAAGAAAAATACGATCTTATGGTGGAACAAACTTTTTTTTGTGCTATAACCCCTAACCTAAGAACCTCTTATGCAAAACAGGCGGCTTCTTTGCTAAATAAAAAAGGAAAAATAATGGGTTTGCTTTTCAATACGGATTTTGAAAAACAAGGCCCCCCTTTTGGAGGCAATACTCAAGAGTACGAAGAAATCTTCAATCCGTTTTTTCTTGTAAAAAAAATGGAAACTTGTTACAACAGCATCAAACCCCGATCCGGCTCAGAGCTGTTTGTTATTCTTGAAAAAAGGCTTTAGGTATTTCACACACCGGTGCGGTGTGCATTTTATGTTTATTAGCACGGTGTCGCTGTAAAAAAATAGTCATTACTTCTTTTTCTCGCGACGAAAAATGTTGTTCGTTTTCGTTTTTTTCAAGAGCCCGCATAGCCCATTCCAACTCATCGTAGCTGGCGCCAATTTGGTCTTCATCGCTACGGCCATCGGCAAACAAGCCATCGGTAGGTTTGGCATGTAAGATGCTGCTGGCTATACCTAATTCTTGTGCTAAGGCATATACTTCGCTTTTCATTAAATCGGCAATAGGGCTTATATCTACCCCACCATCTCCATATTTGGTGAAAAATCCGATACCAAAATCTTCTATTTTATTGCCTGTTCCGGCTACCAGTATTTTATGATGCCCTGCAAAAGCATACAGAGTAAGCATACGCAGGCGAGAACGTGTATTGGCCATGGTAAGAAAATCTTGAATATCGGTAGGAAAATCAGTTTCTATTTTTTCAAAAATACCGGTAAGATTAACTTGTTCCGCGTGTACGTTGGGAAATTTTTTTTTGAGCCATTGTATATGTTCTTCTCCTCTATCAAACTCGGCTTGGTGTTGCCTAATGGGCATATTAAGCACATATACTTTTTTTTGTGTAAGCGCACATAGTGTGGAAGTAAGGGCTGAGTCGATACCCCCTGAAATACCTATTACAAAACCTTCGGTTTTAGATTGTTCGGCATATTTTTTTAGCCAAAAAACAATATGCTCAATAACTTCTTTTTTTTTTATGTTTCGCATGTGTTGGCATCAAAAGTAATGGTTTTTTCCTTGCCTTATGCGCCCCAAAAAGTATTTGAAAGCATTTTTTTTATACTTTTGCTCTCTTTTACAAAAACAAATATGAATATAGCAGTAGTAGGAACAGGATATGTGGGTTTGGTTACCGGCACTTGTTTGGCTGAAACAGGCAACACCGTTGTTTGTGTGGATATTAACGCCGAAAAAGTTCAGAAAATGAAAGACGGCGTAGTACCCATATACGAACCGCACTTAGATGTGTTGTTTCATCGTAATATAAAGGCCGGACGATTGAGCTTTACCACCCAGCTTGCCGACGCGGTAGAAAAAGCCTCTATTATTTTCTTAGCTCTTCCCACCCCTCCAGGCGAAGATGGCAGCGCCGATTTAAGTTACATTTTGAAAGTGGCCGACGATTTAGGCAAAATCATTACCGACTACAAAGTAATTGTAGATAAAAGCACCGTGCCCGTAGGAACAGCCGAGAAAGTACAGAAAGCCATAGCTCTGCATGCTAAAACCGATTTTGACGTGGTATCAAATCCCGAATTTTTACGCGAAGGTTTTGCGGTAGATGATTTTTTAAAGCCTGACCGGGTGGTGATAGGTGCCAGCACCGAAAAAGCCCGCAAGCTGATGGAGGAATTATACAAACCCTACGTGCGCCAAGGAAACCCCATTATTTTTATGGATGAAAAATCGGCAGAGCTTACCAAGTATGCGGCCAACGCATTCTTAGCTACTAAGATTACTTTTATGAATGAAATTGCCAACCTTTGCGAAAAGTTAGGAGCCGACGTGGATATGGTACGCATGGGCATTGGTAGCGATGAACGAATAGGCAAACGTTTTTTGTTTCCGGGTATTGGCTACGGCGGCAGCTGTTTTCCAAAAGATGTGCAGGCCTTGGCCAAATCGGCTAGTGAGGCGCAATATGATTTTAGCATCTTATCGTCGGTAATGAAGGTAAACGAAAAACAAAAAACCGTTATCGTACCGAAAATTAAAACCTATTTTGATAATAACCTGAAAGGGAAACATTTTGCGCTATGGGGCTTGGCCTTTAAACCCGATACCGATGATATACGCGAAGCACCCGCTTTGTACGTAATTAAAGAATTGTTGGAAGCCGGCGCTACCATTACCGCCCACGACCCCGAAGCTATGGATAACGTAAAAAAACTATTGGGCACCAAAATACAATATGCCACCGATCCTTACGAGGCCTTACAAAAAGCCGATGCCCTTATTATTGCTACCGAGTGGAGTTTGTTTCGCAACCCCGACTTTGATAAAGTAAGTTCTTTGTTGAAAAATAAAGTAATTTTTGACGGAAGGAATTTATACAGCCTTGACCAAATGAAAAAACTGAACTACTACTATTGCAGTATTGGCAGAGAAGTGGTGAAGTAAAAAAAGAATAAAACAACCGTTAGGCAGATTATTTCTTTGGTCAAACCCATTTTAGGATGAGAAAGTGCTAAGTATTTGTTTTTTTCACATTTGCAGTTTCTTAAAGCAAAGGTTATATTTGCGGTTTCTATGTTAAAAAAAGGGCTTATACTTTTTGTTTGTGTGTTGCTTGTTGCTGCGTGCAAAAAAAACGACAGCCCGGTTGGTATTGGTCTATTGCCTGCAAATGATATTATTAACGCTAAGTACATAGAGTTTACTCCAGATATTGCATACAGCACCTACAATTGGAACAATTATCGTGTGGCCAGCACGAAACTATCAAACTCACAGCTTTTAGGCTCTATGAACGACCCTGTTTTTGGGCGCACCGATGCGTCTATTTATTGCAGTTTTGAAACCGACTACTCTAATACCGGCTTGGGGCAGCTTACCTTTACATCTACTCCCTCGCTCGATTCGGCAGTGCTGGTACTCAGCTATAATTACCAACCCGGCACCTCCACCATATTTGTAGGCGATACTACCAACCCGTTGTCTTTAGATGTATATCCTTTGCTGTACAATATAAGCCCCGACTCTACCTATTTTTCTACTGGAAATAATTATTACTACACCGCTACCGGAACCTACAACAAAGCCCCTATACCATACGATGCCTCACAGCGACTTACCTACAATGGACAAAGCGTTAGCTTTACGCCGCATCTAAATTACTATCCGCCTATAAAAAAAGATACCACAGCCTATTTGCTTCCCAATGTGCGTATTAAGTTATCAAGCCAGTTTGCCGAAAGCCTTTTTCCCAGTTGCGTAAACGACAATAGTAAATTTCAACAACTTTTTAAAGGACTTTATATAACCACAAAACATTCTATTTTGCCTCAACCTTCGTATGGAAGCATCTTCTTTGTGTATATGAACACATACTCCTATATTATGTTCTATTATCATTTAGAAAACAACCCCACAGCTCCTTTGCAATTGCCTTTTTATTGTGGAGGCTATAGCACTCGGTTTAGCCATTTTAAGCACGATTACGGCCTCGCCTCTTCAGACCTCCAAAGCCAGCTAAGCCCTATGTATGACACAACCAGGTATAATGCTACTAACAATTTGTATGTGCAAGGTTGCGCCGGTGTAGGAGCTGTTCTTAAATTTCCGGGATTGCTTAGTTGGATGCAAAGCCTGCCTTACAACATTGCTATAAATAAGGCCGAATTATTGCTAAAAACCGATATGTCTAATAATGATTTTTACAACCTTACCAATTACCCTTTGCCGGGACGGCTTTATTTGCAAGGCGACACCATGGGAGGGCCAAAGGCACTTATTGAAGATCCGTATAATTTTGGAGGATTTTATGACTTGAGCAACAATCAATATGTATTTGAAATACCGAATACCGTAAGTCAGTTGGCACGCGGCACTACCCTTAGCACTAAATTTTATCTTACCCAATACAATAATGCTACTTTTCAAGAACGTTTGGTTATTGGTGGTAATACCGCTACTACGCCACGCCCGGTAAAGTTGCGTATATGGTACACCCAGCTTACTTCAAAGAAGTAAGTTGTATTTAATTTAATGGTTGTATGGAGGCAGAAATTATCACTATAGGAGATGAGATTTTAATCGGACAAATAGTAGATACCAACTCGGCTTGGTTGGGGCAAGAGTTTAATAAAATAGGTGTTTCTGTAAAACAAATCACCTCTGTAAGCGATAATCAAGCGGCTATTTTAGAAGCCCTTTCTTTAGCCGAAAAAAGAGCAAAGTTAGTATTGATTACAGGAGGGTTAGGCCCCACTAAAGACGACGTTACCAAGCACGCTCTTTGTCGCTATTTTAATACTCAATTGGTGCTAAATCGCGAGGTGCTAGCCCATGTAGCCTCTTTTTTTGAAAAAAGAAACCGCCCTATGTTAGAGGTAAACACAAAACAGGCAGAAGTTCTTTCCGGTTGCGAAGTTTTGTTTAACCACCAGGGTACCGCACCGGGTATGTGGTATCAAAAAAACGAAACGGTTTTTATTAGTTTGCCGGGTGTTCCTTACGAGATGAAAGGCATCATGAACGATTATGGCTTTAAAAAAATAAAACAAACCTTTTCATTACCCTGCATCTACCACCGCACTGTTCTAACTCAAGGCATAGGCGAAAGTTTTTTAGCTGAAAAAATACAAGAGTGGGAAAACAACATAGCTTCAAAAAACATTTCGTTAGCCTATCTGCCCTCTTTAAGCGGAGTAAAACTACGTCTTTCAGCAAAAGGAACTAAAGAAGAAGAGCTTAAAGCCTGTGTAGATAAAGAAGTTGATGCCTTGTACTTGATAATAGAAAATTATATTTATGGGGAAGAAAAAATAGGAGAAACACTCCCCACCCTTCAAAGTATTGTAGGCGAAAAGTTACAAAAACAAAATAAAACATTAGCCCTTGCCGAAAGCTGTACGGGGGGCTATCTTTCTCATCTTATCACTTCTATACCGGGCAGTTCTGCCTATTATAAAGGGGGTATTGTTGCTTATGATAATGCTATAAAAACAGCGGAATTATTGGTAAGCCCCGCTACTATACAAACACACGGCGCCGTATCGGCTGCTTGTGCCGAAGAAATGGCGCAGGGTGTACTAAAAAAAATGCAAGCAGATATTGCTTTAGCTACTACCGGTATTGCAGGTCCAACAGGGGCTACGGCTAATAAGCCGGTAGGTACGGTGTATATAGCCCTTGCCACAAAACAAAAGGTACAGGCACAACTTTTTACATTTGCCAACACCCGTTTGCACAACATACAAATGGCCTCTGATGCTGCCCTAAGCATGCTTAATCAAGCATTGTAATTTTGTGTTGTAACCTTTTTCCGTGTTTCTACTCTAATAACTTAAGTGAGTAAATTGTATGAGTATGAGAAAAATTTTAAATGGAAAAACAACTAATTTGTGGGAGCGAAGCGCCCTTGCAGAACAAGTAGCGGTGCGTAGCGATGCTGAAAAAATTAAAAAAATAGCCTATCACTTTGAGGAAATCATGAATACCTTAGGTTTAGATTTATCAGACGATAGCCTGAAAGACACGCCGCAACGGGTAGCTAAAATGTATGTAACCGAAATTTTTAGTGGGCTGAACCCCGAAAACAAGCCCGATATTAGCCTTTTTGAAAACAAGTATGGGTACAATAGAATGTTGGTAGAAAAAAACATCACTCTTTACTCCAACTGCGAGCACCATTTTGTACCCATTATCGGTAAGGCGCACGTGGCTTATATACCCGGACAACAGGTGTTGGGCTTATCTAAGATAAACCGTTTGGTGCAATACCATGCTCAGCGCCCACAAGTGCAAGAACGCCTAACCGTGCAGATAGCAGAAGCGTTAAAAGAAATTTTGCAACACGATAATGTAGCCGTACTTATAGAAGCCGACCACCTATGTGTAGCCTCCAGAGGTATTAAGGATACGGATAGCCTAACCGTTACTTCATACTATTCCGGAAAATTTAAGGAAGAGCGCACTCAAAATGAGTTTTTATCCTACATTTACCATAAAAAATAAAGATGTCAAAATTGGATAAAAGCAAAGATTTAGACCTTCCTGCATCGGAAAGAGAATTTCTTTTTGAAGCTATTCAGCAATATGCAGAAGATTTTTTGAAGCAGCTTCCTCAACAAAAAGCATACGTGGCGAATAGTTACAACGCAACCGATGCCGATGCCTTTTTTGAAATTAATGGAGATACGAAACCGATAAACAAAATTCTTGACGTAATAAAGGAAAGAGTAGATGGCACAGGCTTAAACCCCGCATCGGGTGGGCATTTGGGGTATATACCCGGCGGTGGTATTTACACTTCCTCTTTGGGCGATTATATAGCGGCTGTTACGAACCGATACGCCAGTGTTTTTTACGCTTCGCCTGGGGCGGTACGTATAGAAAACGCGCTTATAAGTTGGGCAGCCAAACAGGTTGGCTATAAGCAACACTTTGGCGGTAACATCACTTCCGGAGGGAGCATGGCCAATCTTATTGCTTTATATACGGCTAAAACAGCAAAAAAAATTAAGTGCAACAATATAGCAACATCGGTTATTTATACCACCACTCAAAGCCATCATAGCGTGTATAAAGCCTTACGACTATTAGGATTAGATGAGTGCGTAATACGTTACATAGCTTTAGATGTTGATTTTAAAATGAATGTTGGGGCGTTAAAAAAAACGATTTCTCAAGATAAAAAAAACAAACTAACTCCTTTTTTAATTATAGCTAACGCGGGTTCTACTGATGTAGGCGCCGTAGATGATATGCCCAACATAGCCTTGATAGCGGAAAAAGAAAATTTGTGGTTGCATGTAGATGCCGCCTATGGAGGTTTTTTTGTGCTTACCAACTATGGAAAAAAAACACTAAAAGGTTTGAATTTAGCCGACTCAGTAGTTATGGATCCACACAAAAGCTTGTTTCTTCCTTACGGAACGGGTATGGTATTGGTAAAAAAAGTACAACATTTGTTGGAGGCCAATAGCTATGAGGCAAGCTATATGCAAGATACAAAACACCACAACCAAGAATACTCTCCTACCGAGTTGTCGCCTGAGATGAGCCGCAACTTTAGAGGCCTGCGTATGTGGCTTCCTTTAAAATTACATGGTATAAAACCTTTTGTAGATTGTTTAAATGAAAAAATAGAATTGACTCGCTATTTTTGTAAAGAGTTGCAAAAGCTAGGTTTTGAGCTGGGAAACAATCCGCAACTCACAGTGGTTATATACCGCTATAAGCCTAAAAAAGGCAAGGCAGAAATATTTAACCGTAACTTGCTGAAAAGGATTCAGGAAGATGGAAGGGTTTTCATTTCTTCTACCGAAATACATGCTGTTTTTTGGCTTCGCATAGCCATTCTTTCTTTTAGAACACACCAAAAAGAAATAGATATACTGCTTAGTCTGTTACGAAAAGAAACACAGGGGAGGTAGGCTATCCTTTTTTCCAATACACAGCTTGTATGTTTTTTTTAGGTACAAGTCCAAATTGTCTGGAATCAATACTGTTACTAAAATTGGTTCCTACTACAAAAAAATAATTTTCCTTAACCACATAATGGTTGGTTTCTTCTTGGTTGATGTATATTTTTCCGTTTTTTAAATCCAATGTATTGTTCTCGTTTTTTATTAGTTGTTGATATAAAAAAACGGATACGCTGTCAAAACGAAGGGTGTCTCCGGTTTTGGGTATGTATAACTTTCCAAAAAAATCTTTATTCCACTTTATTTTTGGGTGATGTGCATAGGTGTTTTCGTCGTAGGTATTGTTTTTTTCTATTTGCTGCTCTATCATTAAATTTTTTCCTTGTAGGGCACGTATCTTTTTAGAGGTGGCAGCCACCAAGTAGGCACAGCTATCATCTACCAAATAACGATCTTCAAATTTTTCTTGTTCAAAAAGTACGGTATCTTTTTGTTGTTTAAATTTTAGTACGTAGTTGCGAAGTAAAAAGGGGTTGATGTCTGTCTTTTGGTTGTTTACGTATATAAAAGCGGAATCTATCCACAGGGTGTCGCCTCCGGTAGCTACTACTTGTTTAAAGCAAGAAACAGCATCGGTGTCGTTTATGCGTACCCAAACAATATCGTTTTTATATATTTTGTTGTATAAAAAATGGAGGGGGCGAACCCATGCTATATGGCCTTTTTTCAATAAAGGCAACATAGAGGAGCTGTTTATTTTTACGACATCAAGTACAAAAGTTTTTATTAAAACAAAAAACAAGAAACCCAGTATGGCTGAGGTTGCAAGAAGCCTTATCTTGTTTTTTTTAGGACTCATGTGCTGGGTGTTTTTTTGTTTTTCCGTTTTTTGTATTGGCTGTACGCTACCCACAGCCCAATAATGCCGAACACATACAGGTAATGCGATTTAGAGATGCCATCATCGGTAACGGTGGTAAAGAATCGTTCCCAGCGGTATTTACCCTCTTTGCTGTTTTTAAATAAAGAAGAAACAATACCCTTACCGGATACGGTGTTTTTATCGCCATCTTTTATGCTAAGCCAAATAAAAACGGGTTTGCCTACCACGTGGTCAAAAGGTACAAAACCCCACGAGCGTGAGTCGGCGCTGTTGTGGCGGTTATCGCCCATCATAAAATAGTAATCTTGTTTAAAAGTGTATGTGCGAGCTTCTTTATCATTAATAAAAATTTTTCCATTTTTTATCTCTAATTTGTTTTGGTCGTACACTTCTATTACACGGCTGTACAAGCATATATTAGAAGTATCTATGTTTACGGTAGCTCCTTGCTGGGGTAGGGTAAGGGGGCCAAAGTTGTCGTTATTCCACGGGTAATGTGCGCTGTGAGGAAAAATATGAGCGTCGTATTCGCCTGCGGGATAATTCATTTTTAGTACGGATATCACACCTTGTATGCTCTGTACTCGTTGTGCTACATCGGTTGGCATGTTTAGCATATACTCCATAGTGTCTCCTTTTATATCGCGCAAAAAAGCTTCGCCTACATAAATATCTAATTTATCCAGCAAAGCTTCGTTAGGGATAAACTGCCCGTTGTACGAGCCAAACATAGGACCTATGGTTTTTACAAAATAAAAATGCTGAGCATGAGTGGGGGTAGGTATGTGCTTGTCGTTAATGTATAGTTCGCCGTCTTTTAGTTGCAGTTTATCTCCGGCAATAGCCACGCAGCGTTTTACATAAAACTCGCGTTTATCTACCGGGCGCGCTACTATGGCTCCTACGGGGTGGTCGCTGCCATCTATCACAAAGTCGGGGTTGTGCAGGTTGTTGTAGCCATAGGTTCTCTCTAAATCGTAGTAGCTGCGGTCTTGCGCTCCTACGGCAACGGTGTCCCCGTCGGGATAGTTGAACACTACTATATCCCCGTTGTGAGGCTTTCCTAAGCCGGGCAGGCGCAGGTAGGGTAGTTTTATCCACTCTAAATAGGCTTTGGTAGTAGTGGAAAAAGGCATGGTGTGGTGCGCAAACGGAAAGGCAATAGGGGTTTGGGGTACTTTAGCCCCATAACTAAATTTATTTACAAATAAAAAATCGCCTACCATTAATGATTTTTCTAAAGAGGAGGTGGGTATGGTAAAGGCTTCCAGAAAAAAAGTGCGTATCACAGAGGCCGCTATCACGGCAAACAATAAAGGATCTACCCAGTTTTTTATGAATGGAATTTCTTTTCCTTTAATATCTTCTACTCCTGTACATTTTGAATTTTTATCAAAACCTATGTATAGGATATATACAAAAGAAAAAAAGGAGGCAAGAATCAAATCTTGCGATTTTCTTTTACCAAAATACCGGGCTAAATTAAAAGCTAAAATGCCGTACATTAAGATATTGACACCCGGTACAATCATCAGCAAAAACCACCATCTGGGTTTTTCTATTAGTTTAAAGGCTTCGTAGTAATTATAAAAAGGTACAAACGCTTTCCATGCCGCTATGTTTGTTTTTTCAAAACATTTGTAAAGCCCTACCCAAGATAGCAGCACAAGAAGTAAAAAGATGAGGTTCCCTATATACATATTTCGTTTTTTTTACAAAGATGCTAATTATTACCTAATCAGCGTTACGGTACCCGTTCGCTGTTTAAATTCTCCTAAAGAGGTTTCGTATTGCAAGGTATAAGCATATACGTCTTGCAGGTACGAGCCTCCGTCCCAACCTTGATTGGGGTCTGAGGTTTCGTATATTTTTTGCCCCCACCTGTCAAAAATACGGAGGAGGTAGTTGCTATTGGCTAAAAAGGAGCCTACGGGCAAAAACACCTTGTTTGCGCTGTGTACCGAGTTGGGCGAAAAAGCATTGGGTATATACATGTTGGCATCTACATAAATCGTGTCTATATTGCTTTGGCTTTTTTGCAAACCAAAAGAGTCGGGGGCGTTTTCTACGGCTTCTACATAATAATAAAAAATACCTTGGTCGGTAGCAAAGGGCGATAGGTCATCTACATAGCTGTTGGTGCCAAAGGGTACAAAGGCAGCCTGACTGAAAGTTCCGTTTACGGCTCTATAGATATTGTAGCCGCTTACACCACCGGCATATTGGGCATAATCGTTCCAACTAAGAAGCGCTTGCAGGTTGCTTTGCGGTTGGGCTTTTAGTACGATGCTGTTAGAGGTATCGCTGGTAAGCACGGTATTGTTGCAGGGGTTGTCTAACACGGTAATATAATAAAAATACTCTTGCGTGTGTGTGTTTACGTTGTTGTCGGTATAGCTATAGTTGCCCGTTCCGGCAGTAAAAGGTATGTTGGCCATAAAGGTATATGGGCCGTTTCGTGTGGTAGCGCGGTATAGATTAAAGCTGCTGATGGGGTCGGTTTTTATTACATTCCACAAAACATCAATAGTTTGTTGTGTGTTTACCGATACGTTGGCTAAATACACAAAGGTAGGTTCTTTCGGGTTGAGGGTAGTAACGCAAAACTTGTTAGAGGTAGAAGATGCGGTATCTTTCCCGTTTGTTTTTTTTCCTACCGAGTGGGCGCGCACAAAATAGCAGTACGTAGTGCCCAGTAATACGTTACGTTGAATAAATACGGTAGCCGTAGTATCGCCTAAGGATATGTAAGGGCCGCCGGCCGTAGAGCAGTATATTTCGTAGTTTTTTACGCCGGTGGTCATGTTTTCGTAGGCATTCCACTGTATTACGTTGGCGTGTATGCAAGCCGAGTAGGAGGCGCTGGTATATATTGTTTTTTGTTGGTTAAAGGCAATGGTGCCAATGTTGCCGCAACTATCTAAGGCGGCGGTAGAAAACTCTTGAGAGCCGGTATTGGCGCTTACGGCGGTATAGGTGTATAGGGTGGGCGTGTTGGCGCTGCATACTGAGTCCACATCGTTGGCGGTGCCGGTTATGAAGTAATAAATAATATAGCATTTTACATCGGCAGAATAAGCCGGGTTAATGCCCATAATGGGATTGCCCGCAGCATCTACACTTACCGAGTCGAACAATGGGATGGTTGGGGCGTTTTTATCTTTTATTTGCCGCCATAGCGAAACGTTGGATATGGATACGCAGCCGGTGGCATTGTCGTTTAGTTCTATTTTATAGCGTGCCGAATCTAAGTTGCAAATACCCTGAATAGAATCTACATACGAATAGTTGTTGCTTCCGTTCGTGTGAACCGGTACGGTAGCTATAGGTACCCAAGGGTTGGTGCTTAGAGTTCGTTGTCTATACACATTAAAAACGGCGGCCTCTCCTGCCGGCAACGGGCTAAGAAAGCCCGACCAGTTTAAAACCGGGGTAGCGCTTGGGTTTACGCCTGTGGCTGTTAAAAAAATAGTGCGCACGGTGTTTTGTTCGGGTACGGTAACGCCTCCGGTAGTAATGGTTTGTATATAAATAAAGTAGGGCTGTGTATTACCATTAGTAATGCCGGTAAAGGTGTAGTTGTTGGTGCCGTAAACTAATATACTAGGCTGCTGGGTATAGGTGCCTGCCGTGCCGGAGGAGGATATGTATATTTGATAGCTGGAAAACTCGTGGGCGGGGTCGGGAGGGATTTGCCAACTGATGGATATATTGCCGTTGGGCAATACCGACACACAGCGTATTTGCGGCGAAGTAATGGTTTGAGCCTTCACGCCAAGGGCTAATACTAAAAATATGGATATTAAAAACGATTTCAAGATAGGTGCTATGGCACAAAAATATATTTAAATAACGTGATTTTTTACAGGATATTGCATAAGATATAACGAAATATTTGTTTATATTAAATTAAAAAGTACCTTTGCAGCCGTTTTTTTAGTTCTTTTTCATATTTCTTATTATTTGTTCGGGGTGTAGCGTAGCCCGGTTATCGCGCCTGCTTTGGGAGCAGGAGGTCGTGTGTTCGAATCACACCACCCCGACCATAAAATAAAGGGCTTCACACGTTTTAGTTGGAAGCCCTTTGTTATTTGTAAACAGTCCTTTTTTTGAAACCTATATGGGTAGAGGAGTTCTTATCTTTGTGCAGATACTATACTAGAGCTACGGCTAAAAAATAAATGATAAAGCGGTTGCCAAAGTCAATAAAATGGTAGCCGATGCGCAAATGCAAGTAGATAAATGTAAGCAAGACCTGAACAAATATAAAATGAGCTGCATGTTTTTTTAAGCCATTTGTTTGCCAACGCTTAAAAAACTTGACTACACTTTTATTACTTTATACGTTAGCACCTTTTTGCCTATTACGATGCGTATAAAATAAGTTCCGCTGGTGTAGTTTGCCATATTGATTTCGTTTTGAGATTGCACGTTTTTTGAAGTGTATAAAACCGTACCTGTTTCATCGGTTACAAAAACCTGAGTTGGCTCCTCGTCTTGTAAGTTGCTAATAGTTAGCATTACCTTATCTTGCGTGGGGTTGGGGAATACGTTTATACCGTGCTGCATAGCTAAGGTTTGCGTGCTGTCATCTTTAGCTGTTGGTGCCACCTTTCTTTGCCCTATAGGGCAGCTGGGGCACACGTACAAGCGTCTTTCTGTGCGGTTGCCGTTGGCATCATACACATATTCTATGGTGTTTTGGCTGTAGCTTTTTGCTACAAATACCATTAGTGCCAGTGTTAAAATTATTTTTTTCATGCTTTGTTTTTTTGCGTACTAATGTATGGTTAAAATTCATTTTTTTTTAGACCGGTAGCCGAAAAATCAGCCGTACCGGAAGACATGCTTGCTGTGCAGCCTTGCATACTTTTTACTATATTATGTTTTGTTGCTTTTTGCACGGTGTGTTTTACTAAAGGTAGTTTTTGTTTTTTATCATTAGCGCTGCCTGTTTTTTTAATACCAATTTAACTATTTCTATCAAAGCCCCGATTATGGGGCTTTTCTGTTAGGGTTCTGTTGTATTTATTGTACCGGGTAATTCCGAACATTTAGTTACTTTACTTAATAGCTCGTTCAGCTTATCAGATTCGCTTAGTTTGATTTCTCGCAAGGTGTCATTTTGAACTTGAACCATAAAGACACTATTTTCCCAAGTCTTATTTTTACCTAAACTCCGTTGAACCCATATACAGCTTTCTTCTCCTAAACAATTTCCGTAAAACATTCTGTTTTCATAAACTAATTCATTGGTTAAATAATCTTCTTCTTTCCC
The DNA here is from genome assembly GCA_018267475.1 of Bacteroidota bacterium. Lineage (GTDB taxonomy): Bacteria > Bacteroidota > Bacteroidia > B-17B0 > Aurantibacillaceae > PALSA-968. The sequence continues at coordinate 33,265 of JAFDYI010000009.1, forward strand.
GGGATATGAGTATCGGAACTGCTGACCGTTCGCCTTCATTGCTCCATCGCTTGGCGACCAAATATAGATTGATATATTTTCATCACAATTTTTGCAACTTCTTCCCGATAAAATAAAGTACGGTATCTTATTTTTCGTTTTTAAGTACCCAACATATTTTAAATCAAATAAACTTGTTTCAAAACTTCTACCGTTATTAAACACAAGTGTTTTACCTTCTATTTTAGCTATTTCCCACTCATTTAGACTATCTTCTGTAGTAGTGGATATGCTACTGTCTATGCTTGAAGCTGTAGCGTTACTATCAGAAGTTGAAACCTCTTTTTTTTGCTCATTATTTAAACAGCTAATAAAAAGAGTTGATAGCATGATTCCAAAAATGATAATCTTTTTCATTTACTTAAATGGAGAATATTGATTTTTAGTTACTGTACCATCAATAATTAACGGTGTGTAGAGTAAAAACAAATTATTGTGAGTAGGGTTTAAATCAAGATGTACATGCGGTCTTAACGCACCAACAGCATCTATGCTTGGATAATATATCACCGTATTAAATAATGCAGATTGATTTGCCAAAATAGAAACTTGCCGATTGGTCATTCCTTGTATTTTTATATCAACTGCATCACCATATAAATGCCTACTTGCATTTGCTCCTCCTGCTGCTTTATTACGAACTGCTGACCTGTCTCCAGAGGTTACATCAATAGGCTGCCCTGCATATTGAGAAAATTGTAACAGCTTTCCTTGCAATGCTTCTGAAGACACGTTATAACCATTATAATTAACTTGTCCGGCATACCCCCCACCACTTTGGGCACTCCCCCTTTTTTTGTTGGGTGGCCGCCTATCGCCATCACCCGCATTGCTTGTTCCTGCCATACTTGAAAATTCGGGTGCTTCCATTTTTTCTCCGGCATTAGCTACAAATGCTGTGTGCGTGTGTGCGAAGCCATCACTAAAATAGGCTATAGAGCCGGTGTAGGTTTTGTAATGCCCCCACTCACCTGTTTTTTGATTGTAGTGTTGGGCGTAGTAGGCAAGGTAGTTGCTTTTGTTCGTGCTGTTTTCTTGTGCCTTATCCCAGTACGCTTGCGATAGCTCGGCATACATATAATGGTTGCGGTATCCGGGCCCGGTAGCCGAAAAATCAGCCGTACCGGAAGACATGCTGGTGCTTCCACCCGTTAAAACGCCTTCGCTGCTATAGCCACTGGGGTCGGCGTATTTTAGGGGGTTGTTTAGGCAATAGGTGTAGCGGTTGTAGCTTTGGGTGTTGGTAGGGTATTGCACTTCATTGTCAGCACTTAGCATACGGGCATTTAAGGGGTCGTACATGCGGCCGTTCATATTTATTAGGCCAAATTGCGGCAAATACTCGTGCCCGGTATAGCCCCTTGTAAGCCAGGCGGGCAAGGGGTTGGCGGGGGCGGTGTAGTCCCAGGTTTGGGGGTTGCGGGGGCGCCCCCAGGGGTCAAAATCTTGTTGGGCAAAAAGGGTTCCGTATTTGTCGGTTAGGGTATTCATACTGCCTAAATGGTCGGTATAAATATAGTACAAATTTTTGTTTCCGTTGTCATTTACATATAGGGCGCAGAGGCCGCCGGGGCTGTTTAGGTAAGTAGCTTCACGGTGTTGGTTGTTGGGCAGTACTTCGCTTTCGTATTCGTTTAGGTAGTACTTGGTGCTTGTTGTGTTTCCGCTTGCATCGTGCAGCTCGCCTTTTATGCGTTGTTTATCGGCTCCGTAGGTAATATCAAGTTCGTTTATAGGCGTATTGGTAGCGGGGCAATTCCAGCTTAATGAAGGCGAAAAAAATATCCATTAAAAGGTTGTAATTCCATTTCAGAATGGCAGCCCATGGCTATAAAGTCAATTATCTATTTACGCATAAACCGTAACTTAGTTTTTTTACTTTTTCATTCTGCAGGAAAATAAAAAATCCCCATGTTTTGATACACAGGGATTTTTATTGTTTGCGCGAGCGCAGGAAGGGTTACATCATGCCGCCCATACCGCCATCCATACCGCCGCCCATAGGCATAGCCGGTTTGTCTTCTTTTTTATCGGCAATTACACACTCGGTAGTCAATAACATACCTGCCACAGAGGCCGCATTTTCTAAAGCTACACGAGTTACTTTTGTAGGATCAATAACGCCTGCTTTTAATAAGTTTTCATAGTTTTCGGTGCGTGCGTTAAAACCATAATCATCTTTTCCTTCTTTTACTTTTTGCACAACAATAGAGCCTTCAATGCCGCTGTTTGAGCAAATTTGACGTAAAGGTTCTTCAATGGCGCGTTTTATAATGGCAATACCAGTTGCCTCATCATCGTTAGCGCCTTTTAGTTTTTCTAATGAAGGAATAGCACGCAGATAGGCGGTTCCGCCTCCGGCAACAATACCTTCTTCTACGGCAGCACGAGTGGCAGCTAAGGCATCATCTACGCGATCTTTTTTCTCTTTCATTTCTACTTCGGTAGCAGCACCTACGTACAACACTGCTACACCACCTGCTAATTTAGCTAAGCGTTCTTGTAGTTTTTCTTTGTCGTAATCAGAAGTAGTGTTTTCTATTTGTGCTTTTATTTGGTTCACACGAGCGGTAATATCTGCTTTTTTGCCAACACCACCCACAATGGTCGTATTGTCTTTATCAACCGATATTTTTTCAGCGCGGCCCAAATCAGTTAATTGAGCATCTTCTAATTTACGACCTTGTTCTTCGCTAATAAAAGTTCCGCCGGTTAAGATTGCGATGTCTTCCAACATAGCTTTGCGACGATCGCCAAAGCCGGGGGCTTTTACGGCTGCAATTTTTAAGTTAGAACGCAAGCGGTTTACAACCAAAGTTTGTAAAGCTTCTCCGTCCAAATCTTCCGCAATAATTAAAAGCGGTTTACCTGTCTGAACGGCTTTTTCAAGGATAGGGAGCAATTCTTTCATGCTTGAAATTTTCTTTTCGTAAATCAATACGAAAGGATTTTCAAACACGGTTTCCATTTTTTCGGCATTGGTAACAAAATACGGAGAGATATAACCTCTATCAAACTGCATACCCTCTACTACTTCTACAGTAGTATCGGTGCCTTTTGCTTCTTCAACAGTAATAACGCCTTCTTTTTTTACTTTGCCCATTGCTTCGGCAATCAATTTGCCGATAACGTTATCGTTATTAGCCGATATGGTTGCTACTTGTTCTATTTTTTTGTTTTCGTTACCGATTGATTGCGATTGTTTTTTTAGGTTTTCTACTACAGCCGCTACTGCTTTGTCAATACCGCGTTTCAAATCCATAGGGTTAGCGCCTGCGGCTACGTTTTTTAAGCCACCAGCTACGATAGCTTGTGCTAATACCGTGGCGGTAGTAGTACCATCGCCTGCGGCATCGGCTGTTTTGCTGGCTACTTCTTTAAGTAGTTGTGCGCCCATATTTTCTACTGGGTGTGCCAATTCTATTTCTTTGGCTACGGTTACCCCATCTTTAGTGATTTGTGGCGAACCAAATTTTTTGTCAATAATGACGTTACGCCCTTTTGGACCTAAAGTTACTTTTACTGCGTTTGCTAAAGAGTCAACGCCGCGTTTTAGGGCGTCGCGAGCTTCTAATTCAAAACTAATGTCTTTTGCCATAATTTTCTGTTTTTTAAATTTTATTTTTAATTTTAGATTACTGCGTAAATGTCGCTTTCACGCATGATAAGGTATTCTTTACCATCTAGTTGCAACTCGGTGCCTGCGTATTTTCCATATAGTACAAGGTCCCCTACTTTTACGGTTATAGGCTCGTCTTTTTTGCCTGTTCCTACGGCTACAATTTTGCCGCGCATGGGTTTTTCTTTGGCCGTATCGGGTATGATGATACCTCCGGCTGTTTTAGTTTCGGCTTCGGCGGCTTCTACCAGCACGCGATCGGCCAAGGGTTTTACATTTATTTTTGCCATATTTTTGTTTTTTTTATTTTTTAATAAATTTTAGCGAGCAAAGGTACTCTAATTTCGTACCAAAGCAATAAGGCTGCCATAAAAAGTCATTTTAGCAGAAACAGCGTGTCAAACAGACAGATGAAATCAAGCAGGGGGGGTGTTTTTACGAAGGCGGTTGTAGTTACAGCAGGTTTATTTTACAACGCCGAGTTCTTTACCTACCTTAGCAAAGGCAGCAATGGCTTTATCTAAGTGCTCTTTTTTATGCGCAGCCGACAGTTGTACGCGTATGCGTGCCTGCCCTTTGGCTACAACGGGGTAAAAGAATCCGGTAACGTATATGCCTTCTTCTAATAATTTTTCAGCAAAGGTTTGTGCTAATTTAGCGTCGTACAGCATAATAGGCACTATGGCGCTATCGCCGTTTTTAAACTCTAAGCCTGCTTTTTTTATTCCTTCTTTAAAGTAGTTTACATTCCACTCTAAAGCATCTCGCAGCTCGGTAGTTTGGCTTAACATATTAAATACAGCTAAAGAAGCGCCTACAATATGCGGAGCTAAGGAGTTGGAAAACAAATAAGGGCGCGAGCGTTGGCGCAGCATTTCTATAATTTCTTTTTTTCCGGTGGTAAAGCCGCCCATGGCACCTCCCAAGGCTTTGCCTAAGGTGCCGGTTATAATATCTATGCGCTGCATCACGTTTTTTAGCTCTACGGTACCTCTTCCTGTTTTCCCGATGAAACCGGTGGCGTGGCTTTCATCTACCATTACCATAGCTTGATATTTTTCTGCCAGGTCGCAAATTTTATCTAAAGGAGCCACAAAACCGTCCATACTAAAAACGCCATCGGTAACAATTAAACGAAAGCGGTTTTTTTGTGCTGCTTTTAGTTGCGTTTCTAAATCGTTCATATCGCAGTTTTTATAGCGATACCGTTCCGCTTTGCATAAACGTACTCCATCAATAATGCTGGCGTGGTTTAACTCATCGGATATAATGGCATCTTCTTCGCCCAATAGAGGTTCAAAAACGCCGCCGTTGGCATCGAAGCAAGCGGCATACAAAATAGTATCTTCTTGCCCTAAAAAAGAAGCTATTTTTTGTTCTAACTCTTTATGAATATCTTGCGTACCGCAAATAAAACGTACCGACGACATGCCGTACCCGTGTGAGTCAAGGGTTTTGTGAGCCGCTTCTATTACTTTTGGGTGCGAAGAAAGCCCTAAGTAGTTGTTGGCACAAAAAATTAAAACCTTCTTTCCGTTATTTAGTGTTATTTCAGCCCCTTGTTCGGAGGCAATAATGCGTTCGCGCTTAAAGAGCCCGCTGTTTTCAATGCTTGACAGCTCGTTTTTTAGATGTTGTATAAATGCGTTATTCATGTTTTTGTTGCGAATATCGTGGATATTTGAAAAGAAGCCAAATATTTCTACCGTTAATAGCCCTCCAAAAATCTTTTTTTGATGATTATTTCAGATACAGCATTTCTCTGTATTTAGGCAGTGCCCACATAGCATCGTCCACCACTAACTCTAGTTTATCTACATGGTATCGTATTACTTCAAAACAAGGTTTTACTTTTTCGCAATATGCGTGTGCTTGTTTTTTAGCACCTTCTAGGTTATTTGCTTTTTTGCGTTCTTCAATCATTTTTTCTACTTCGGTTTTTATGATGCTTACGCGCTCCGAAATTTCTTTAATGGTATCTATCTGCACATCAGAGGCTTTTTTAAAATCGGTGGTTGATAAAATGGTTTTCATGCCGCTTACATTATCTACCAATATCTTTTGATATTTAATGGCTGATGGTATAATTTGGGTCATCACAATATCTCCAATAATGCGACTTTCTATCTGAATTTTTTTGGTATAGGTTTCTAAGGCTATTTCGTAACGAGCCTCTTGTTCGCGGTGCGAAAGAATGTGTAAATCTTCAAATAATTTAAGTGTTGTTTTTGATACAAAAGCGTCTAAGGCTTGGGGCGTTGTATTAAAGTTGTTTAAGCCTCGTTGTTTAGCTTCTTTTTTCCACTCTTCTCCGTAGCCATTTCCTTCAAAACGAATTTTTTTGGAAGCTACAATGTATTTTTTCAGGATTTGAAAAATAGCTTCGTCTTTTTCTATGTTTTTATGTATTAAAGCATCTACTTCTTTTTTGAATTGAATGAGTTGCTCGGCTACAATAGCATTTAGAGTGGTCATAGGACCGGAACAGTTGGCCGAAGAGCCTACGGCACGAAACTCAAATTTATTTCCGGTAAAAGCAAAAGGCGAGGTGCGGTTTCTATCGGTATTATCTAATAGAATATCCGGTATTTTGCCGATGCCCATTTTTAGCGCTGTTTTTTCTTCAGGAGTCATCTTTTTATCGCTCACGCTTTTTTCTATATCATCTAAAATTTTGCTGAGTTGTTCTCCTAAAAAGGCGCTCATAATAGCCGGAGGGGCTTCGTTGGCTCCTAGGCGGTGGTCGTTGTTGGCCGATGCTATAGAGGCGCGTAATAAATCGGCGTGTTCATGCACGGCTTTTATGGTGTTTACAAAAAAAGTAAGAAATTGCAAATTGGTTTTTGGGGTTTTGCCCGGGCTCAGCAAGTTTTTTCCGGTATTGGTGGCCATGCTCCAGTTGTTGTGTTTGCCGCTTCCGTTTACGCCGGCATAGGGTTTTTCGTGTAGCAGCACGCGTAGGTTGTGTCGTATGGCTACTTTATCCATCACGTCCATAAGCAGTTGGTTGTGATCCACGGCTAAGTTTACTTCTTCAAACACAGGGGCGCATTCAAACTGTGCGGGTGCCACTTCGTTGTGGCGGGTGCGTACGGGTATGCCTAATAGGTGCGATTGGTATTCAAAATCGCGCATAAAGGCGGCTGCTCTAGCGGGAATAGAGCCCCAGTAGTGGTCTTCTAGCTGCTGGCCTTTGGCGGGCGAGGCTCCCAGAAGGGTTCTGCCGGTTTGTTGCAGGTCGTATCGTACGTTAAAAAGGGCAGCATCAATTAAAAAATATTCTTGTTCCCAGCCTAAGGTAGCAATTACTTTGGTTACGTTTTTATCGAAATATTGGCATACGTCGGTAGCTGCTTTATCTAAAGCGTGTATCGATTTTAGCAGAGGGGTTTTAAAGTCGAGTGCTTCGCCGGTGTACGAAACAAAAATAGTAGGAATGCAAAGGGTTTTATCAAACACAAAGGCGGGCGAGGTGGGGTCCCAAGCGGTGTAGCCTCGTGCCTCAAAGGTGTTGCGTATGCCGCCGCTGGGAAAGCTAGACGCATCGGGCTCTTGCTGTACCAACTGGCTTCCGCTGAAGCGTTCAATGGCGCGGCCTCTTTCGCTAGGTTCAAAAAAACCATCGTGTTTTTCGGCAGTGGTGCCGTTTAAGGGCTGAAACCAATGGGTATAGTGGGTGGCGCCTTTGGCTGATGCCCACGCTTTCATGGCGCTGGCTACCTGGTCGGCCACTTTTCGTTCAATGGGCACGCTGTTTTCTATGGCGTTCATGACCATAGCAAAAGCTTCTTCGCTCAAATGCTCTTTCATGGCGTCATAACCAAAAACATCGGAGCCATAATAAGAGGATATGGTTTTTTCTGAAGAGGAGGGTTCTACGGGTTGGCGGTGCAACACTTCTTGTAGGGCTAAAAAACGACGACTTTCCATATTTTATATATTTTTTGGCAAATATATGCAAAAAATGGGGGGTGTTATATAAAAATATCAACTTTTTTATTTTTTTTGTTGAAAAAATAGGGGGTAATAGTTTATTTAGTCTTTTTTGTCTGTTTTCTATTAAATGTCTTGTAATGTAAGTTTACCGATTGAAGGGGAATGGTAAGAAGGAAGTGGAATTGCCACTATTTGATGAGCACAAAGCACTTCCGTGGTTGTTTATTTATATCCGTTTATTGTCGTAGGGTGGCGCCCTATTCCTCTAGTTATAAGATAATCACCATCTTCTTTTGAACAAAACGTTTAGGATACTATTGGTAAAAAGATGGGCTTACAAAAGGTTGTCTTGTTTCTAAAAAACACAAAAGCTATTTAAAAGCAACGGTTGTAAGTTTGGTGCTTGAGCCCGTTTACACCGTAATGGATAGTTTTTTTCAACGCATCGCAACAAGTTGCGTACCTTTGCGTTTTTACAAGATATGGAGAACAAAGTAAGCAGCCTTTTAGGAATACAATACCCTATAATACAAGGCGGTATGATATGGTGCAGCGGTTGGAGGTTAGCCTCTGCCGTTAGTAACGAAGGAGGTTTGGGCCTTATAGGCAGCGGCAGTATGTACCCCGAAGTATTACGCGAACATATTAAAAAGTGCAAACAAGCTACCCACAAGCCTTTTGGGGTAAACATACCCTTGCTGTATCCCAACATAGAAGAACATATAAAAATTATTATAGAGGAAGGAGTAAAAATAGTAGTTACTTCGGCAGGCAATCCAAAAACATGGACATCGCATTTAAAACAACATGGTATAAAAGTAATTCACGCCGTATCTAATATTAAATTTGCCTTAAAATGCCAAGAGGCAGGTGTAGATGCTGTGATAGCCGAAGGCTTTGAGGCAGGTGGCCACAACGGGCGCGAAGAAACAACTACTTTAGTGCTGATTCCGGCTGTAAAAAAAGTTTTGCAAATTCCGCTTATTGCTGCCGGAGGCATTGGTTCCGGACAGGCTATAGCAGCAGCCTTTTGTTTGGGTGCCGATGCGGTACAAATAGGTAGTTTGTTTGCAGCTACAGAAGAGTCGTCGGCACATCTCAATTTTAAAAAGGCCATTGTACAAGCCCAGGAGGGCGATACTCAACTAACCCTTAAACAACTTACGCCGGTGCGCTTAATAAAAAATAAATTTTTTCAAGAAGTATATGCTGCCGAAAAACGAGGAGCCGGTATAGAAGAGTTGCAACAATTGTTGGGCAGAGCGCGTGCCAAAAAAGGAATGTTTGAAGGTGATTTAGAAGAGGGCGAATTAGAAATAGGCCAAGTAAGCGGTTCTATAAACGAAATAAAAACAGTGGCACAGGTAATGAAGCAGCTGGTAGAAGAGTTTACACAAACACAAGAGCATTTCAAAAAAATAAGCGTACATTCGCTTTCTTAAATACGGCATAACTTATGAATTTTAAATCAGATGTAGAAGCTTTAGATGCGCTTCATGCTACCGCAAAAAAACTACATACCGAAATAGGTAAAGTAATTGTAGGGCAGCACGATGTTATTGATAATACGCTTATCTCTGTTTTTTGTAAAGGGCACTGTCTTTTAGTGGGGGTGCCGGGCTTGGCCAAAACATTGTTAGTTAATACCATTGCCGATGTGTTGGGTTTGTCTTTTAGTCGCATTCAATTTACCCCCGATTTAATGCCCAGCGATATTACCGGTTCCGAAATTTTAGACGATTCGCGTAACTTTAAATTTGTGCAAGGTCCCTTGTTTGCCCATATTGTATTAGCTGATGAAATAAACCGTACCCCGCCAAAAACGCAGGCAGCCCTGTTAGAAGCCATGCAAGAGCGCATGGTTACCGTGGGCGGAAAACGCTACAAACTGCCCGATCCTTTTTTTGTGTTAGCCACGCAAAACCCTATTGAACAAGAAGGTACTTATCCTTTGCCCGAAGCGCAATTAGATCGTTTTATGTTTAATCTTTGGTTGGATTATCCCACTTTGGAAGAAGAGTTTGCGGTGGTAAAACAAACAACTGTAGATAGAAAAGTAGAGCTAAATAAAATTCTTTCAGCCGATGATATTTTGTATTTTCAGCAATTGGTGCGTAAAATACCCGTACCCGACAACGTGGTAGAGTATGCCGTAAAATTAGTAGTAAAAACCCGCGCCGGAAACTCCTTAGATGATGCCTTAGCCCAACAATATCTATCGTGGGGTGCCGGTCCCCGTGCTTCGCAATACCTGGTGCTGGGCGCCAAGTGCCATGCTGCTTTGCGCGGCAAATACAGCCCCGATATAGAAGATGTACGGGCTGTAGCACATCATGTGTTGCGCCACCGCATTGTGCGCAACTATAAAGCCGAAGCCGATGGCATGCGCGTAGAAGATATTATTTCAAAATTATTGTAAAGTATGTTTCATTGGATATTGCGCACCATTCCGCGCCCCATTTTAATACGATTGAGCTTGCTTTTTAGCAAAATAGCCCCCGTTCTGTACTACGGCACCTCTCACGAAGATCCTATTAGTGGAAAAACCTACCGGAAATTTTTACCTTATGGCTATTCCGGTCGTGCCAAAAGAAAAAATGTGTTGTGCCCGGGCAGCCTATCGTTAGAGCGGCACCGCTTGTTGTGGTTGTACTTAAAAAATAAAACCAACTTTTTTTCTGCCCCTCACAAAATGCTGCATATTGCCCCCGAGCAATGTTTTTACAAAATTTTTAAGGGAATGAAAAACTTGCAATATACTACAGCCGATTTAAATAGCCCTATTGCTGATGTGAAAATGGATTTACATCAAGCTCCTTTTCAGGATAATACCTTTGATGTTATTTTTTGCAATCACGTTTTAGAGCATGTAGAAAACGACCGCCAATGTATGAAAGAATTACACCGAATTATGAAACCCGGCGGATGGGGTATCTTTCAGGTGCCACAAGATACCACGCGCACCAATACTTACGAAGATAAAACCATTACCAGTCCCGAAGAACGCGAAAAACATTTTTGGCAAAAAGACCATGTGCGTTTATATGGTATGGATTACAAAAACAGACTGGAAGAAGCCGGTTTTAATGTAATAGAGGAGCGCTATACGCAAACATTTTCTGAAGAGATGATAGAACGATATCGTTTGCCTAAAGGGGAGCTAATTTACTTATGTAAAAAATAAAGTGAGTTTTTTTAAAAATATAATCGTACTTTTTTTAGTTCTCTTTTTTACGTCATACAAAAGCCAGGCGTATGAAAAAAAGGAATGGGCACCCCCATCTGACAGTACCGAAAAAGCACAAAAAAAACAAATAAACCGCTTGGCCAACCGCATGATGTTGTACTCGGCAGTACTACCGGGCTTGGGGCAGGTGTGCAATAAAAAATACTGGAAAGTACCTATCATCTACGCCGGCTTAGGTGCGCTGGGGTATTTTATAGGAACCAATTACGCTAATGTACAGTCTTGCCATAAAGAATTGCTTTACAGATACAGCAACATCAACAACATCAACACGAACTCGTACCAAAACCCCAAATATAAAGGCTACTCGGCTAATGATGTTAATACATTAAAGCAAGATGCAAAACGCAATATGGATTTTTGTATCATTGGTGCAGGACTTATTTATTTGTTTAACGTTATAGATGCTAATGTGGATGGGCACTTTCGTACGTTTGATATGAGTGATAAATTAAGTTTATCGCTCAAACCGCAGTCGTCTTTTTGTCTGCAAAACCCGGCAGGGTTTACTATGGGTGTCAGCCTTTCGCTTACTTTTAAAAAGTAAAAACACATGCTGTTTCAATAAAAGTACTACTTTTGACATAATAAACGCATTAAAGCCATTTTATGAGTACCCACGTTTTGCTTGTTGAAGATGAAAAAAAAACTAAGCGATTCTGTTTCGCAATACCTTACTAATAGCGGTATAAGTTGCGAGCAGGTATATACCTACCAAGCTGCTGTACAAAAAATAGAAGAATCTTCTTTTGATGGGGTAATTATAGATATTGGGTTGCCCGATGGTTCGGGTATTGATTTGATTTCGCACATCAAACAAAAAAAATACGATGCCAGCCTCATTATCATTTCAGCGCGAAACTCTATAGAAGATAAAGTAGAAGGCTTAACTACCGGAGCCGATGATTTTTTAGTAAAACCATTTCACCTTTCAGAGCTTAATGCCCGCGTTAACGCTATCGTGCGCCGCAAAAAGTTTAATAATAAAGAGGTGTTGGATTTTAATGAACTATCCGTACACATACAAGCACGCACGGTATTTGTAAACGAGAAAAAGGTGTATCTCACAAAAAAAGAATTTGACCTGCTGGTTTATTTTATTTCCAACCAAGGAAAAACCATTACCAAAGAAGCTATTGCCTTTAGCTTATGGCGCAACAATGCCGACCTGGCAGCATCGGGTGATATTATTTATACTCACATCAAAAATATGCGAAAAAAATTAGTAGATGGCGGTTGTAAAGATTATGTAAATGCTATATACGGCATCGGTTATAAGTTTGGCGCGTGAAACTGCTGTACAAAAATATCTTTTTAAACGCGGGCATATCGCTGGTTATTATTCTGATGACGGGTATGCTTACCTACAAGTTTATTGTTGCCAAAATTGAAGATGAAAGTAAAGAGCATTTGCAAAGCGAAAAAATAGCGGTAGAAGGAAAACTAAAAAACGGCGTCCCTTCAGCCATTATAGAAAACAATATAGGGGATAAAATAAAAATAGAGAAAATACCGGCCTTATCAGGTACCGTGCCTTATTTTGCAACGGGGTACTTAGAGAAAGAAAAAGTAGGAGATGAAGACGATGCTTTTATCAGCATTGTTTTTGAATGTCAAACCCAAACCGATTTTTACAAAGTTACTATCACAAAAATAACCGATAACGACGAAGAGTTGGGCGAAAATATTTTTTATGCCGTAGCGATATCAGCTGCCTTTATGATGTTGGCTATTTTGTTTGCCAACATATACATACACCGCAAATTGTGGGCACCCTTTTATCAAACCCTAAAAAACTTACAACGCTTTAATATATCAAAACACGATACGATAGAATTGGTTGCTACCAAAACAGAGGAGTTTAAAAAGCTAAACACCTCTATTGATTTAATGGCAAAAAAAATATCGGAAGATTATTTCTCTCTAAAAGAATTTACTGAAAACGCCTCGCACGAAATACAAACACCCTTAGCTGTTATACAATCAAAAATAGAAATGTGCTTGCAAGATGAGCGGTTAAGCCCGCAACAAGCCGAGTGGCTTATAGAAGCAGGGCAAGCGGTTCACAATTTAGTAAACCTCAATAAAGGTTTAATAACCTTAGCTAAATTAGATAACAACCAGGTAGATGAACCTAGCTATATCAACGTGTACGAAACCCTTATGGAGCGCTTAAATGCCTACGAAGATTTTATTGAAAGCCAGGACATAAGCGTGGAACTAAAGATGGATAAAAATGTATTCATATACATAAACCCTTTGTTTGCCTCGGTTCTTTTTGATAATTTGATAAAAAATGCCATAAAACACAACCTTCCTACCGGGGGAATAATAAAAATAGAAGTAAGCGGGCAATTCATAAAAATATCCAACACCGGTTTGACTCCTACCGTGGATACGAATAAATTTTTTGAACGTTTCTACAAAGGCAGTCAAAGCAATTCTTTAGGATTGGGTTTGGCCATTGTGCAGAAAATATGCAACATATACAGTTTAAAAATTGAATATACATTTAAAGCGCCCTTACACGTGATTACGCTGCGCTTAAACGCATGAAAATAAAACCTCGTTTCATATAGTAGAAATTTGTACCTTTGAGGTTCAATTTTTTTAACTTTTATTTATGAAGAACCTTTTTTTATTTGCACTTGTTATCCCCTTTGCCCTAAAAGCTCAAATTGATGATAGTGGGGTAGGTGCCAGCAACTCGTTTAGTGCCGAAGAAAAACTAAACAACAACAATTTTGAAGATGCCTTAGTAGATTATTTAGCCTTATACAACAAAGAACCTCAAAACGAAAAATACGCGTACAACGTAGCCGTTTGCTACCTAAATTACAACGGAAACAAAGCTAAAGCCATTCCCTATTTAGAAAAAATAACGCATAACGCCAAGCATGATTTTAATGCCGACTACCTTTTAGGTCGCGCCTATCAATACGCTTTAAAATACGATAAAGCCATAGATGCTTTTGTTGGTTTTATGAAAACAGGAAAAGGAAACGAAGCCAACTTGAAAGATGCCCCTCAGCAAATTCAATACTGCCTTAATGCCAAAGAACGCATTAAGTACCCCTTAGATGTAAAATTTGAAAACTTAGGAAAAACCGTAAATAGCGAATTTAGCGAGCGCTACGCTTTTATCCCCGCAAACGAAAGTTTTATCATTTTTAACTCCAAACGCCCCATTGGCAATGCCGAAAAACGATTAAACGGAGAATACCCCAATGTAATTATGTATTCCGAAGTAAAAAATGGAGCCTATCAAAACGCTCAAAAATTAAACATACAACTGCCTAAAGGCACTACCAACGCCGAAGTAATTGGCTTGAGTGATAATGGCAACACCCTGCTTTTGTATATCACCGAATCTAAAATGTCAGGGCACATATATCAGAGCGAGCGTGCTGCCGACGGCACTTTTTCTAAGCCCCTCATGTTAGATAAAAACATTAACTCACCGGCCGATGAGATAGCTGCTTCCATTAGCGCCGATGGTTCTATTTTGTATTTTGCCAGCAACCGAGAGGGCGGTATGGGAGGCACCGACTTATATGTATGCCGTAAAATGCCATCAGGTGCTTGGGCTCTACCTCAAAATTTAGGAAAAGAAATAAATACTGCGCAAAACGAAGACTTTCCAAACATTGCTCCTGATGGAAAAACCCTTTATTTTAGCAGCACCGGGCATAGCAGCATGGGCGGTTATGATATTTTTAAAGCAATAGCTAATGAAGATGGAACAAGCTGGGGCAACATAACCAATATGGGGTATCCGGTAAACACTCCATTAGATGATTATAATTTCAGAATATCCAAATCAAATCGCTATGGCTATATATCGGCTATACGAGAAGAAGGGTTGGGCGATTATGATAATTACCGGATCACCTTTAATGAAGTAGAGCCCGAACTATCTGTTATACACGGACAAATTCTGGCCGAAGACGGCTCTCAAATTCATTATCCCGACGTGCTTATTACAGCTACCAACGACAAAACCAACGAAATGATAGGCACCTACTTACCCAATCCTCAAACCGGAAAATATGTGGTTATCCTTCCCGCAGGAAAATATACCCTAACGGTAGATTTGTTTGGATTTAAGCTCCTGAGCCAAAAAATAGAAGTGATGGACAAAAGCTCTTTTCAATCAGAAAAAGAATTGGATTTAAAGTTGCAAACAAAAAAATAAATAATATCTTTAACAAAAAATTAAAATAAAAACACCATGGGATTATTTGATAAACTGCGGAATGAATTTATAGACATTATTGAGTGGACAGACAACACCACCGATACCATTATGTGGAAATTTCCACGCTACCAAAACGAAATAAAAATGAACGCCAAGCTTACCGTGCGCGAAAGCCAGGTAGCGGTGTTTATGAACGAGGGCGCTATTGCCGATGTGTTTATGCCCGGCATGTACACCTTGCAAACACAAAACATGCCCATATTAGCCACTCTTAAAGGTTGGAAATATGGCTTTGATTCGCCTTTTAAAGCTGATGTGTTTTTTGTAAATACCAAGCAATTTGTAAACCAAAAATGGGGAACAAAAAACCCTATTATGCTGCGCGATGCCGAATTTGGGCCGGTGCGCCTACGTGCTTTTGGCAACTACGCTTTTAAAGTAAATGATGCCGGAAAGTTTGTAAAAGAAATAGCCGGAACCAATCAAGAGTTTACCGTAGATGAAATAAACGAGCAGCTGCGTAACTTAGCGGTTACACGCGGTATGGACGCCATTGCCGAAAGCAAAATACCGGTATTGGATTTAGCCTCTCAGTACGACGAAGTATCCAAAATAGTTACCGACAAAATAAAACCCGAGTTTAATGAGATAGGCTTGGAACTTACTAAGTTTTTGATAGAAAACGTATCGCTGCCTCCTGAGGTAGAAGCCGCTTTAGATAAACGAAGCAGCATGGGCATTATTGGTAATATGGGGGCTTTTACACAATTTCAGGCGGCTAATGCACTTACTGATGCCGCACAAAACCCTAATGGAGGCATGATGGGTTCGCTCATGGGAGCCGGCATGGGCATGGGCATGGGAGCCGGTATGGCCAACCAAATGAATAACGCCATGCAGCAGCCACAAACATTCAACCCCAATACTCCTCCACCTGTTCCGCAAGCAGCACAATACTTTGTAGCTGTTAACGGCGCTCAAACGGGTCCTTTTGCTATTCAACAATTGCAAGCGATGGTAAGCAACGGGCAGCTAAGCCGCCAAACACTGGTTTGGAAGCAGGGTATGGCCGCTTGGGCCGCTGCTGAAACAGAAAAAGAATTATCTGTTTTGTTTGGCGCAGTGCCTCCACCTATTGCTTAAAAACATCTTTTAGTAAAGAGTAAAAAGCGGTTTTTGGCTCTAAAACAACACGTAGTCTTGCGGGTTTATAGGCAAGCCGTTGTACCACAATTCAAAATGCAGGTGGGTGCCGTTACTGGTTTCGCCGGTGTTGCCTACAACAGCAATAGGCTCTCCGGCTTTTACATGGTCGCCAATGCTTTTAATCACTTCGCTGTTGTGTTTGTAAAGGCTCATTAAATTGTTTTTGTGTTGCAGTTGCACGACATAGCCGTCGTTAGTAGTCCAACCGGCGTATATAACGGTTCCGTCTAAGGTTGCTTTTACAAAATCGTTTTCTTTGGTAGCTACATCTACTCCATAGTGTTTTTCAGCCATGTTAAAAGAATGTGTAACCATACCCTTTACCGGAGAAAAGAAAAAGTAGCCACTAATGCCGTTGATGTTTGGACTACTGCTTATGGAAAGAGAAAATTTATCCTCTTGCTCTATTTCTCTACGCAAATCCGAATCGTTTTTAGAGGGCTTGGTGTTTATTGGTTGATTGTTTTTTTCGGTATTTTTTTTAGGCTGCGTGGTGTCGGTGTTGATGTTTCCGTTTAATACGTTTTGTAAATTTTCTATGTACTGTGTTTTGGCGTACATCAATTGTTCTATTGAGTCGGCTTTTAATGAAAGGGAGATGAGTGCTTTCCTGTCTGAAATATCGCCGTAGCCGGGTATGTATTCTTTTAAAGGGGTAAAAGCAACAAGGCTTATCACAAGAAAGGTCATGAAAATAGTTACGGCTCCTATTGAAATTAAGAAGCCGCCGGGGGTTAATCGCAGCGAAAATTTTTCGGCAAAAGAAGCATCGCTCATAATAACCAAGCGGTATTTTTGTCGTAGTTTTTGAGATAGCGTTTTTTTCTTTTTCTCTTGTGCCATAGCAAACAAAGGTACGCACAAAAAATGGTAAATTAAAAATGCTTAGGCAGGATTGACCTCAAACAATACCGCGTATAAGTTGAAAAACTAAGGAGTGTAATCTCTTAATAAACGTATTTCCATACGAATGTTTTCGAGTGGGCGGTCGTGGCTATCCGTTTCGGCTTGCGCTATTTTATCCACTATAGCCATGCCGTTTATTACCTCACCAAACACCGTGTAATTGTTGTCTAAATGAGGCGTTCCTCCTATCTTTTTATAGGTTTGTATTTGTTGTGTTGAAAAGGTGTAGTGAGGTGTATGTGCATATATAAGGCTAATTTTTTCGTCCAACATTTTATCCAACAGCAACAAGCTATCGTTGTTTTTATTTTTTTTATATTCTTGTTGTTTTTGTAAAACAGAGGCTAATTCAGGGGTTTGTAAAAGGCTGTCTTTTAAATGATTTCGTATTTTTTTGTTGATGCGATGTTCGTACAAAAGCAAATCTCTATCAGACAAAGCACCTCGGCCTTGGGTAATGTAAAACTGACAGCCTGAAGAGGCCTTTTGAGGATTAACTTCGTCGCCATCTCTAGCCGCGCAAAGCATACCGCGTTGATGAAACAGGTGAGGGGTAAATTCGGCCGGAACCGTGTAATGATTATCGCTATCGCCCAGCAATACAAATGGTTTCGCGTGTTTAGAAAGCGGGTCGCCTCCTTGTATCATAAAGCCGTTGATAACCCGATGAAACAGCAAACTATCATAAAAATGCTTTTTTATCAGTTTCAAAAAATTGTCGCGATGAAGTGGGGTTTGATTGCTTAACCGTAGGGTAATGTTACCTAATGAGGTTTTTATAAGCACCAGCGCGTTTTTACTGGTGTCTTCGCTGGCTGCTAGTATTTGTGCTTTATTGTTTTGGTAACAAACAGCCGTTAAAAAAATAAATATGCTAATTATTTTTGTTTTTGAAAAAAAAATCATACCTTTGTTTTAAATTGACGTCTCAAATATGAAGAAAATTATTTACACCACCTTATTAGTAGCTTCAGTTGCACTACTTGTCGTAAAAACCACTTCGTGCAAAGGCTCGCAGCCCTGCAATGCTACCATTACGGTTATGGATAGTTCGGGCACGCATCCTCAAGCTAATGTGAACGTGCATTTGTGGGCGCAAATTACCTATAACGGAAACTCTAATTACCAAGGAGATTTGGTAGTAAATGGGGTAACCAATACGAGTGGGCAAGTAAGTTTTACCATAAAAAACCCATGTATTTTAAATATTACAGCTACGGTACCTTCTTGTACTACCAACATTGCTGCGCGCAAATATTGCGAAGCTACCGGTATTATTCGCTTTGACGAAGGACAAACGAACACACAAACGGTAAATCTCAACCAATAATTTTTTTTCTTCTACTTTTTATTAGGCAGGTGTAGTTTTATTTTTTCAAATAAAAGTAAGGCAGCGACTACTCCGGTGCTATTTGCCACAAAATCCAATACATCGCCGCTGCGTTGCGAGAAAATGTAATACTGCATTAGTTCAAGTGAACCTCCGTAGGCAATGCAAAAAAAAGCGGAAACCGTCTTTTTGTTTTTATAAAAAAAACCAGTTGGGTTTAGCGAATGAAGGGCGTGCAAAAGCAACACTTGCTCTATAAAAAAAATACTTGCGTGCACTAATTTGTCAAAAGACAAAAGCTCTAGCCAGCTAATTTTAGGTATGGCTTTACCGGGCATGCTGCATAGAGCAAAAATTACAAGTGTCCAAAAAATAAAAAAGATAAACTTTTTCAACGAGATGTTATATCTTAGAAAAAAGCTCGTTTACTCGGTTCCAGTTTACCAAATTCCACCAGGCGTTCGTATAGTCGCCGCGCTTATTTTGATATTTCAAATAGTATGCGTGTTCCCATACATCTAAAGCTAAAAGAGGTGTGCCGCGCTCTTCGGCCATCGGCATTAAGGGGTTATCTTGATTAGGGGTGCTGGTAATCTTTAATTTTTTATTATCGGCTATCAACCAAGCCCAGCCGCTACCAAAGCGTTTGGAAGCGGCATCATTAAAATGTTTTTTGAAGTCCTCAAATGAATTAAAAGAAGCGTTAATAGCCTCGGCTATTTTGCCATCTGGGTTATTGGCTTGCGCGTCTTTGTTGGGCTTCATTAGGGTCCAAAAAAGAGAGTGGTTGTAATGCCCGCCTCCGTTGTTTCGCACCGCTGTATCAAATAAATTGATGTTTTTGCAAAGTTCTTCTAATGAAGTTATTTCAGGGTGCTTAGTAGTTTGTAAGGCTTTATTTAAATTAGTAACATAAGCCTGATGATGCTTACCGTGGTGCAATTCCATTGTTTGCATATCAATAAAAGGCTCTAGAGCGTTGTAGGCGTAGGGGAGTGGGGGCAAGGTATATTCTTCTAACAAAGAAAAAGACTCTCCGGCTTTTTCTAAGGCCTGTATTTGCTCTGATGATACCAACGAGGTAGCTATACTACCAAGAGAAAACAACGCTGTTTTTTTTAAAAAATCTCTTCGTTCTGACATGGCTTTATTTTTTTTTCAAAGGTACTTTTTTATTTTTACATAAGGTAAAGTCGTAAAATGAAAAAAATGAATTAAATTATGTTTGGTTGATTCAAGTTATAAGTGCAACTTGTCCGTTGTTTTTTTTTACAAGCAAATACTAATAATACACCGGCTGCCAGTATCCCTATTTTTTTTACATACTTCATGGCTTGTTTTATTTTAAAATGAGTACTTTAAACTTATCAGTTCCCGCTTGCAATAAGTATATGCCGTTTTTTTGTATTACCAAGGTATGGTGTCGGTTACTGCCGCTCCCCATCCTATATAAATACTATCTGTTTTTGTAATGTGTACACCTCTTTCTATCCTATCTGTTTTTATATTCCACCAGCCCATCCAGTATTTACTACTGACATCATCTAATTCTCCTGTATTATATCCTAAAGGGGGAGGGGGGAGAGGCAAAGTAAAATTATAGATAAGGTTGTAATTACCTCCTGGTACGTTTTTATGAAATACATTTTGCTGAAGAGTTACTACAACTGTATCCATTGTGTTTCTAGATTTTACGGGCAGGTATAAGTATAATTGGTTAAACTTTGCTAATATATTTACAGTATAAATCTGCGCGTAATTTTCTTTACTAATTATTGCAGTTCCTCCATCTATGGGAGGGGTAAGTCCTCCTCCATCAGGATTGTCAATGGTTTGTATAGTATAATTATAATCACTGCTGCTGTGTATAGATACGTTACTAAAGGTAAAAGCACCGTTTACGCCGCTCTGCATTTGGGCTATGGTATTTCCGTTTTCTTGCAAATAAACGGTACAATTTACCAAACCGCTATCGGTACAGAGGTTATACACCTGCCCGTGTATGTTTTGGCTGCTTACGGTATCAGCCGAGGAAGATGCGCTGTTGTTTTTTTTGCAAGCAAATACTAATAATATACCGGCTGTTAGTACCCCTATTTTTTTTACATACTTCATGGCTTGTTTTATTTTAAAATGAGTACTTTAAATTTATCAGCTCCCGCTTGCAATAAGTATATGCCGTTTTTGTATTACCAAGGTATTGTATCAACTCCGTGAGTTCCATAGCCCCTATAAAAGCTATCCGTTTTAATTATATGTACGCCATTTACTGTTTTATCTAAAGTGCTGTACCACCAACCCATAGTATAACCTCCCATATTATCTAAAAAATTTATAGGGGGGGGGGGGTATGGGGGCCTATAGCCATCGTAAGTGTATTGACCCCATTTGGCACATTTTTAGCATAAATCTTTTGCTGAACAATAAGTGTAAAAGTATCATTATATATGGAAGCACTTATTGATGCCGGAAAATATATTTGCCAATTTAAAGTACACGGCACAACGTATAAAGTAAACGGATTGTCAATACCAGTTTTAATTATTTCCTCATCATCACCTTGAAAACCTACATCGCCAATGCCGCTTTTACTATCTATGTACAATTCATACACATACTCATCATTGCTATGTATTTGCACGTTACTAAAGCTAAAACTTCCGCCTGTGCCACTATTCATTTGTGCAATAGTATTACCGTTCTCTTTCAAATAAACCGTAATGTTCGCCATACCACTGTCGGTACATAAGTTATATACTTGTCCATGTATGGTATGAGTGCTTATGCTATCACCACCGTTTTTTTTGCAAGCAACATACAGCAACAATACAATAACAAGTAAAACATATTTTACTGCTTTTATCATTTAGCTAATATAATTTTAAATCTTTCAACTCCTACCTGCAGCATATAAACCCCATTTTGTAAACTGCTAATATCAAGGCTATTGGTAGTGCCTGTTATTTTGCTTTGCTGTATAATGTTACCTGTTACATCGCTTACTATTATAGTGCTTTCTTCTTCGCTTTCTTTTTTAATAGTTAGGTTGCCGCTGCTTGGGTTGGGGTACACTTTAGAACGTGCTGTATTGGCACTCACAAGGTTTGTGGCTGTTGTTAAGGTATTTTCAAGTTCTGTGCCTGTGCTGTTGCTCGGTTTTTTTGTGCCGCCGCTGTTATTTGCTTCGCGGTAATATTGCCCGCAAGAATAGCCTGTAGAAGGGATGGCATCTAACTCACCTATGCCAAAATTGCTGCCGGGCAATAAAGAAAAATCAGGGGCATACAGAAGTATTTTAGCATTATTGCTTACACCAAAGTCCCCGCTATATGTAATATGTACTGTCATTAAAAACTAAAAGTGTAATTAGCAGTAGCCCCATAATCTATATAAATACTATCATATATTATTGTTCGTACACTATTTTTAGTTTTATCTATTTTTATATTCCACAAACCCATTGGGAAGTAATCAAAATGAGTTTTTGAAGAATCTGGGTATCCAGGTTTTAGACCATAACTAGTAACGACTAATTGATATGGATAATTTGGAACATATTCATGGTATTTTTCTTGAGTAAATGTTAGCGTAACAGTATCAGGGGGAATAAATGTATAAGAGGGCGTTACTTTTACCGTCAATATATTAAACGTAGGTACCACTTGTAATACATAGTTATTAGAAATACTTTTTTTATCTATATCAACTACATCTCCAATTAGCCCAACATTGCCTATCCCACTCTTACTTTCTATATATAATTGATAATTATACTCTGAACTACTATGAACTGAAACATTATGAAAAGAAAAACTACCACTACTATCGCTCATCGTTGTTAGTGTAACTTCATTACCAATTAATTCAACGGGGATATTTTTAATTCCATTTCCTGTACATAAGTTTAATACAGTGCCTGTAATTGAAGTATCATTAATAATGTCCTTATCCTTTTTGCAATTGGATAGTATAATGATTATTAAGCATACAATAATCGCTGAAATTAAACATTTTTTCATTATTCTTTAGTGATTATGAGTTTAAAATTTTCATTTCCTGCCCGTAACAAGTATATACCACTTTGTAGTGTGCTTATGTCAATACTATTAGATCCGGCGCCATTGATAATGCCATTATATACTTGTTCGCCGCTTAAATCGTAAATCGTTATTAATAACATATCTTCACTTTCGCGTTCAATATTTATTTTTCCATTACTTGGGTTTGGGTACACCTTAACGCCTGCTTTGCTGGTATGTACAAGGTTTGTGGCTGTTGTTAAGGTATTTTCAAGTTCTGTGCCTGTTACATTATTGCCGCCTTTTTTTACGCCACCATTATTGGCCTTTCGGTACTCATCGGGCATACAATCATATTTACTAATAACTACATCAACTTCACCCCCTCCAAAGTCAGTGCCTGGCAATAAAGAAAAATCAGGGGCATACAGAAGTATTTTGGCATTATTGCTTACACCAAAATCACCATCTGGAGTTAAATAATTTTGATTGTTATTCATGCCATAAATACCATTACCTGTAATTACACTATTGCGTGCTTCAAAAGCAGCTGCAAGGCGCTATAAGCGTGCTGCGTGCTGCAATAATGTATTATAAATACTCATGAATGCAAATGTAATACAACGTTTTTCTAAACGCAATAGCATTAACAATCATTAACCAAAAAAGAAAATAATTAACTGATTTTTAACGAAACGCCGAGCAACTAAATGGCTTGTACTACATCAAAAAAGGATAGAACTACAGAGGATATTTTCAATTTCTTTTTCCTTAAGGCGTAGAAAGGCTTAGCGGAATCACTTTTCCATTCATATAAAAAGAAGCCTCTAAAGCAAAACGACCTATGTATTGTGCCATTTGCCGGGCGTTTACAGGCGCTTGGTATCCCGGAAAAGCCTGTTGCAGCATTTCTGTTTGTACAGCCCCCAAACACAGGCAGTTGCATCGTATGTTTTTTTCTTTCAACTCCTCAGCCAAACACTCGGTAAGGGTAGCTAAAGCCCCTTTTGAAGAGCTGTACACGCTTAGTCCCGCAAACTTAGCGCTGCCCATAAAACCACCCATGCTGCTGATGTTTACAATGTGGCTGCATGTTGCCCCCCCCATCAGCTCGGTAAGTTGCTGCGTAAGAAAAAAAGGAGCTTCTACATTAATGCGATAACTGTTTTCAAAATCAGAAATAGAAATACTTGAAAAAGGTTTGTTTATTAAGGTAGCTGCATTATTTATTAAAATATCTACCCGCTGTGTATTTTTTTTTATTTCTTGGGCAGCCTCAAACACCGTTTGCATATTGGCAAAATCAACCTTGATGTATTGAAGCTTGGGGTGCAAAACAGGAGTTGCCTCAGGGTTTGAGGAAAGAGCAAGGACGGTATCGCCTCTTTCTAAAAAAAAGTTAATTAGTGCCCGTCCTATCCCTTTTGAGGTGCCTGTAAGTACAACTGTCATAATTTTCCGTTATCTTTGTGATGCAAAGAAAATGAATAAAACAATACTAATAACATCAGCCCTGCTGTTTTGTGCTTCCCTGCAAGCGCAAAACGATACGATAAAAAACTATTACGAAGACCACAATCAAAAAAAATCGGACGACGAGATAAAAGATTTTTATCCGCAACAAAACGCGCCTCAGCATTACGACCAATACCAACAAAACCAGCAAGCGCAGCCTTTTTACCCACAACAAAACCAACAGCAACCATACAACAACCAAGGAAGAAGCACCGTTAATAAAATGCCCCTAAAAGAAGAAAGCGAATTTATGAAGCGCTTATTTTTTGGAAGCAACTTAAACTTGCAACTATACGGCACCTCCGGATATAACGTGTTTTCTTATGATTTATCGCCCTTTGCCGGATTTAAACTAAACAAGTACTTTGCTGCCGGCGTACAAATTATATACAACAACACGATTTACTTTGCCCGCGGGCAAAATATCTCGTACAGCATTGTAGGGGGCGGTCTTTTTGTGCGTGCCGTAGTATTTAACCATTTACTATTAGCAGTAGAATACGATATACTAACCGAACCCCCCAGCAGCGTATTTGGCAATAGAACCATCAGCGGCGAAAAAATGGCCGGCGCAGGTTACAAAGCCACCATTGCCACTCTGCATAGTAAAAAAACAGGAGCCGAAAAACCATTAAGCTACTTTGTATGCCTTATGTATGATTTTGCCCCCGACAGAAGCTCGCCCTACTATTACAACCAATTAGTTTATCGCCTGGGTTTTGCTTACAATTGGTAAATTGTTGCTACATTCGTAGGCAAAATTTTATGGAGCTCATACACCTGCACGATAAAACATTTAAACCCTACATTACCGAACAGGTTATAGATGAACGTGTAGCGCAAATAGCTCAAAATATAAGCGCCGACCTAAAAAAAACACTCCCTTTATTCATCGTAGTACTAAACGGTTCTTTTATTTTTGCCGCTAATTTGGTAAAAAAACTACCCTTTCCTTGCGAAATTACCTTTGTGAAATTAGCCTCTTACCAAGGCACGCAAAGCACCGGGCAAGTAACCGAAATAATAGGACTAACAGAAGCTATTGAAAACCGAACCGTAGTAATAGTGGAAGACATAGTGGATACCGGCACCACAATAGAAAAGTTGTATCATTTGTTAAAACAAAAAAAAGCCAAGCAAATAAAAACAGCTACGCTATTATTTAAGCCAACAGCCTATAAAAAAGACATTCCTATTGATTATATTTGCATGGAAATTGCCAACGATTTTGTGGTGGGGTATGGATTGGATTACGACGGATTAGGAAGAAACTTGAAAGATATTTATGTGCTGACATAATAAAAAATAAACCTTAAAAATGACACCCATGTTAAACTTAGTATTATTTGGCCCTCCCGGCGCAGGCAAAGGCACCCAATCAAAAAAATTGTGCGACACCTATAATTTGGTGCATCTATCTACCGGAGATTTGCTGCGTGATGAAATAGCACGCGCCACCTCCTTGGGGATGCAAGCTAAACAAATTATGGATAAGGGCGAGTTGGTTGGCGACCACATTGTAATATCCATGATAGAAGCCAAATTAGATGCCAACCCACAAGCGCAAGGTTTTATTTTTGATGGTTTTCCGCGCACCCAAGCGCAAGCGCAAGCCTTAGACGAGCTTCTAAAAAAGAAAAAAACAGCCATCAGCATGATGATTGCTTTAGAGGTAAACGACGAAGAATTAACCCAACGTTTATTGCTTAGAGGAGCTAACTCAGGGCGTGCCGATGACCGAAGCGAAGAGGTAATACGCCGTCGCATATATGAGTACAACAGTAAAACAGCTCCTTTAAAACAATACTATGCGGCACAAAACAAATTCCATTCGGTGTATGGCATGGGCAGTGTAGAAAATATTTTTGAACTGCTATGCGCTACCATTAACAATAAAACAAAACCAAAAGAACCTTTTCATGACGGACTGGTTACAGTTGCTGATATCAACGTGCAAGACGAACCCGCCAAACACTTAAAAGTGGAAAATAAAGCGAAAAAGAAACCCGCGAAAAAAACGGTAAAAAGGGTTGAAAAAAGGATAATAAAAAAGGCGACAAAAAAAACATCTAAGAAAACGATAACTAAAAAAGCAGCCGCAAAAAAGATTTCTAAAAAAACGGCAAAGAAAAAAGGGACTCCCAAAAAAGCAGCAAAAAAAGCGGTTAAAAAAGCGCCCAAAAAAACAGCGAAAAAACCCGCAAAGAAAATTTTGAAAAAAGTAAAAAACAAGAAAAAAAGGTAAGCACATTACAGCTTACCTCATCTATTTTAAAGAATTTCTAATTTTGATTTAAGAATACTTTTTTAGCGGTAGTTATGGCTACAGCATTGTATTTTTTTTCTAAATAGCTCATGATTTTTTCTACCGTATGGCGCGAGGCATCGTCTAAATGATTCAAATCTTTAGCAAACACTTCTGTAAGGGCGGCATTGTGTATTTCTTTTATTTTTTGAGGAATTTCGCCAAAAGCCAACTCCACTTTTCGCTCGTGCAAAATACTTTTAAACTCCAATACTTTTTGTGCTATAAGCTGTTCGCATATTTTAATTTCTTTTTTGCGCAGCGCTATATTTTCCCGAGCTTGTTTTTTTATCTCATTTACAGAGATGTAATCGATATTAAAATCTTTAAGCACCTGTGGGTGTATATCCACCGGAACGGCTAAATCGATAATAATTTTTTTATCTTTTTCTCCTTGAAGCAATTGCTGATACATAGTGGGAGTAACCAAGTTTTCGCTAGACCCGGTACAGGTTATCAACACATCAAAACCTTTGGTGTAATTTTTTGTTTGCGCAAGCATATAGGCCTCTCCTCCTAACTCATCAGCCAAGTTTTTTGCTTTTTGCAAAGAGCGATTAAACACTACAAAAGTAGAAAAATGATGCTTTTTTAGATACTTAGCCATAGTGGCGTTGGTTTGTCCGGCCCCTATAAACACACAACGCGCATTATCTTTTATGTTGCGCTCGCGCAATAGGCGACAAGCCAAAGACATAACCGATACCGGATTTTTGGCTATATCGGTTTCAGTAAAAACTTGTTTAGCTGTTTCTATGGTGTGCCTTGCTAATAAGCGCATAAAATCGCCCGTTAGGCCTATTTGTTGGCATTTTTCATAAGCAAAACGAAACTGTGTGATTATTTCTCGCTCGCCTACCACCAAAGAATCTAAGGAAGACGCTACCGACAAAATATATTCCGTTGCCTTGTGTCCTGCATATAATTTTGATTTTTCAAGATATTTTTTCTGCTCATTCCTTTTCAAGGAAGTGTTGATCGTACAAAAAAGGGTAGTAAGAAAAGAGGCATCTACCTTTGTGGGAGTAACAAATAAAAAGGCCACGCGGTTGCACGTAGATAGATACAGCAACTCTTTTAAGCCCAAGTCTGTTTTAAGTTTATTCAGTATTTCTTGTTGATGTTCTTCTTCTAAGTGCAATTTTCCTATCTCGGAAAGGGAAAAATTTTTATGCGAAACAGCTACGATGTAAAAATGTTCTTCTCTCATAAATATGGATACAAATTTCTGAATTTATGAGTACTTTTTTGTCATTGTAATGTCATAATAAAAGATTTTTTTGTCCGATACCTTTATTAAAAGTTTATCGAAAACTAATGCTTAATTTTATCATACAGTTCTAAATACTTGCTGATGCTGGCATCCCAACAAAAACTTTCTGCATGCTTTTTTATCTCATGTTCATAAAATGAATGGTTTGCATTATACTTATTCAAGCTGTTTTTTATCAAATGACACATTTCTAATTCGTCAAAATTATCAAAGTAAAACGCCATATTTCCTCCGATTTCAGGAAGAGAGGTATGTCTGCTTAAAAAAACTGCTTTGCCCGCTTTCATTGCTTCAATAACAGGCATTCCAAATCCTTCTGCCAATGAAGGAAAGAGAAATGCTTCACAGTTATTATATAGCCAATATTTATCCGACTCATTTATTTTTCCTGGTAAAAGTATCTTGTTCCCCATATTTAATGCGGCTATTTCGCTCTGAATATATTTTCCATATGGAGTGTCAATATTACCAGCCAATATTAGTTTATGGTCATTAAAATGTTTCATTAAGGGTAATAGGGTGCGGAAGTTCTTTTTTTCATTAAAAATACCTATAGAAAAAAAGAATTTTTCTTCGCCTATAAAACCTGGTTTTTTATCCTGACCGATGCAATTGGAGGCAACCCCATTATGAATTACCTGAATGCTTTTCCCTTTTAGATTCAAATACTTTTCAATCAAACTTTTCGAATAATTTGATATTGTGGTGATGTAGTTAGCACGGTCAACGTTTTTCTGCAATTGTTTCAAATAGGACGCTGATTTTTGTTCGTTTTTCTCAAGTAAAAAATTTAAATCATGGATTGTTAATATCCAAATAGCCTCCTTGTTAGGTAAATGAGATGGGAATTGATGCAAACTATGCCAGATATCGTACTTTTCATTTAAAAAGGGGAAGTATCTCTTTTGAAAATTAGCTTTTATTAAGCATAGCTCAGAATCCTTTTTTATTAATTCTTTGTTGGCTTTATTTGGAATTAAAAAATGTAATTTAAGCGTAGAAGGCCTTTGAACAATAAGTTCTTTTGCAAAATTCAATGAGAACTGCCCAAGTCCAGAATATAGATTTTTTATTTTGTAAGTGTCAATTAATATTTTTCTCATAACAAATCATTGCTTTCCAACAAAAGTACAAAACAAGGTTTAAATCAATAGTATCTTAAACGTTAAAAAAAGAAGATGAGCCATTTAATATTTGTTCGTTTAAGCATTATACCCTCTTGATTATTTTTGAACTAAAAATAAAACCATATCGATATTACTCGTTGCTTTGTTTTATGTTAAAAAATAAAGTAGTAAAAAAGGAGATTACTAAAATATCGCTCTCTTTTAAAAAGTTTATTAGACACTAAGGTTATTTTATATGCCTTACCAATCGTTCTTTTCCAAAATCTAATATCTTATCTATAAAATCGTATGGTTTGTATTGGTTTATAGCTGCCTGATGAAAGATGCAGGTAGCAGGCGTCATGCCGGGCAGCGAGTTTACTTCAATAAAGACAACCTCAATGCGGTTTTTTTCATATACGCGTACAAAGGCATCTATGCGGCAATATCCGGTTACGTTGAGTGCGCGTGCGGCTCCTTTCAGGGTTTCTTTTACTTGGTTGGATATTTTTTGTCTATCTTCATTATGGCGCGCATAGCGGGCGGGCGTAATATTTTGCCCTTGTCCGGCTAAAAATTTTTCTTCTAAGCTTAGTACGTCTCCTTCGCTCAGGGCTTCGCTGGCTTCAAACACTTCATATTCAATAATTCCATTTTTGTTATAATGGGTAAGCATGCCCCCGGTGATCTCTAAAAAATGCTGAGCCCCTTTTTTTGCAATTAGTTCTTCTACTAAGATGTTATTTTTTTTAGGGAATTCTTCTTTTGGTTTTATGTGCAGTGTTTTTGCAGCTTGTTCGTCTAAATTTTCTGATTTTCTAAACATAAGCGTAGCAAAGGCTTCAAACTCTTGGGGCGTTTTTATTTTTTTTACGGCACTGCTGCACCCATCATCAACGGGTTTCGCTATAAAAGGGTATTTTATTTTTTCTTCTAGTATTTTTTGTATGTCGTTTTTTTTATGTTGCCAATCGTCTTCGGTTATTAAAATGTGGTCGGCTACCAAATAACCATTTTGTTTCAAAATTTCATTAGTAAGGTATTTATTTATGGTTGTTTGCGAGCTGGCTTGATTAGATCCGTTGTAAGGTAAATGTAAAGCGTCTAAATGGGCTTGTACGCTGCCGTCCTCTCCGGGCCTGCCATGTAGCGCAATAAATACGGCATCTGTTTTTTTTGCTAACTCCTCGTACGTTAAAAGGGCGGGCTTAGCAAGGGTATCGTCCAAAGCATATTTTTCGGTAATATGTTGGCAGGCATGTATGATGTGCTGCACCACGGGGTGTACCTTATAGTTTTCTATTTTTTCTTTTATATCGTCGGCATTATCTTTCAGTAAGATATTGATGGGTATTTGGTAGAGTAAATGCTGCTGATTGTTTCCGGTAAGAAATATGGGTATAGGTTTGTATTTTTCGGAAGAGGCTAGTTTTTCATATACGTTGCGCCCGCTCTCTACCGATATATGCCGTTCGCTTGAGTAGCCGCCCAACAGTACCGCTACGCGGGTTTTATTTTTTATAGCATGCTTATCTTGATGCAAAAGTTGCTCTAAGTGCTGCATCATGGCATCGTACAGGTGTGCGCCTTTACTTTGTGCTATTCTTTTTGTAAGAGAGGTGTGTATAATATAGGTTAAAAATTGCGAGGGGTTTAAGCCTATTTCGGCTGCTTGATGAAAGAAAAACGAAGAGGGCATCATACCCGAAGTGGTATTGGGGTCGTTTAAAAAAATAGTCCCTTCTTGATTGATGAAACCATCTATACGAGCATATACATCAAAGTGCAAGGCATAAAAAAGACGTTCGCACTCACTTCTTATCTGGTTTATTTGCTCTGCCGGTAAATCAATAGGAGTTATTTTTCGCGAAAGGCCGGGTAGGTATTTACTCCGATAATCAAACAATTCTTTTCCTTTTTTTATTTCGGTAGGAGGCAATGCTATGGCCTGCCCCTGCTCGTCTTCTAATACAATGCACGAAAATTCTCTTCCTTCTATAAAGGCCTCTATCAGCACAGTGCTTTCTCCATCAAGGGAAGTTACTAATACTTCTTTTTTATGCTTTAGTTCGGCATCTAAAAAAAGCGCTAATTCATTGGGGTTGTGCAATACTTTTTCTCCTATTAGGCAGGGCATGCCTATGCCTTCGCGTATGTCTGACAGGGTTCGTATATATTCTGTTTTTTGTTCGGGCGTAAAGGTTTTCCATACATCTGCTTGCACGCGCTGGGTAAAAAAAGCTTTTTCTAAGGCCTTATAAAATGATTGTTCATCGGCTTGCATTAAAACGCTTACCCCTATTGATGATCCTTGATTTGCAGGCTTTACCACCAAGGGGAATTTTATTTTTTCTTTAGCTTGCTGAAAGAAATTAGAGCTATTTTTTGTAAAAAAATCCTTTCTGTTTATAGTAAAAAAATGAGGTATCTGAAAATTTTCTTTTAGCATCAATTGTTTTTGTACGCTTTTATCAATGCCAATAGCCGAAGATAAAATGCCTGAACCCGTATATGGAATGTGGTAATACTCTAACAAGCCTTGCAGTTTACCGTCTTCGCCATAAGGGCCATGCAAGCATAAGAAAGCAATATCTATCTGCTTTTTCAAATCTTCTATCGCTATTTTTTTTCCTATTTTTTCTATTAAATTTTCTTGCTGACTGGCATTTAATGCTCCTAAATTTTCGGCATATAGT
Source organism: Bacteroidota bacterium (assembly GCA_018267475.1). Taxonomy (GTDB): domain Bacteria; phylum Bacteroidota; class Bacteroidia; order B-17B0; family Aurantibacillaceae; genus PALSA-968. The sequence continues at coordinate 64,660 of JAFDYI010000009.1, forward strand.
TGAAATTGTGTGTTATCAGCGGGTAAGAAATCAACCGGTGGATAAAAATCTCGGATGGAGCCTTTGTAAATAAACTGCCAATCAAGCAATACAAAAGAGCCAAAACTATCTACAAAAAGAGGTACGGCCTCAAATATAGATTTGTTTAAATTATCATATACAGTGCGCCCTCCGGCAAAAGACACTTCTCGTTCTTTAGAACTCCCACCAAAAATAATTCCTACTTTAATTTTAGACATGGTAAAAAAATATTCCTTCAAAAATAAGGAAGCGAACCGTGCTTTTTACTCCTTTAAAAAAAGAAAATCAACGAGTTTATTAACAGTTTGGGGCTTACCAATTGGCGTTGTCGCTTATGGTATCATCGGCTTGCGACTTAAACCCTAATCGTTTCCCTGTTTTTAGCTTATCGCTAAATACGCGCTCTTTTATTTCGTTTACCGAAATTTCTCGTACTGTTTCAGAGGGCGGAGTATATAAATCAAAGTTGATGGCATAGGCAACCAACTCATAAATAATTTCTTTTAACGATTCTTTGCTTACCTCCGTTTCTGAAAAATTGCTGTGCTTATACCCTATCGGGGGCTTGGCTTCTACAAAAAATCGGTTTTCTCTATTAATAAAAATACGCGACAGCAAATAGCCTAAATCTTGTAAGCGCTCGTACTTAAAACTATCTGCCAAAAAGTTGTAGCAATAAATAATACCACAGTACGAGTTGAGTTCGTTTTTTTTTAGATATCCAGTTTTAAACATGGGGTGTGTTTTTTCAAACTCAAACACATTACTGTGCATATAAAACACCAACATATCGCCGGCTACTTTTAGTTCTATCTCGTGGTCGCCGGTAAAACGATAATCAATACCGATGCGGTTGTCAATGCCGGCGGCTTCTTTTTTTAAGTCGTCCGCAACTTCTTTTACCGCCTGTTTTAGTTGTTCAAAAGCAGTTTGGGTATGACGATACACATCTTGTTTCATCAACGATTTTTCTCGTAATAATGTGATGATGTTATTTCTTGTATTTTCGGTCATCTTTTTTTTAGGGTAAAGGTACAAAAATAAAAAGGCCGCCTTAAAAAGGAGATGTTAAAAACGGAGTTTAGCTTGCGGGCAAGCGCTTACTTACTTTTTCATCAAAGCTTCAATTTCTTCTACTGTTTTAGGTAGCTTGCCGCTCATTACACGAGGCTTATCGTTGGTTATAAGCACATCATCTTCTATGCGCACGCCTATATTCCACCATTTTTTATCGCAGGGCGAGTTTTCAGGAATATAAATGCCGGGTTCTACCGTTATTACCTGGTTGGCTTTTAGCCTGCCGTAGTTGCCTACGTCGTGTACATCTAAGCCCAAGTAATGCGAGGTGCCATGAAAAAAATATTTTGCAAACTCATTAGGCGCAGAGATAATGCCTAAATCCATCAATCCTTTTTTTATCACTTCTACAGCAGCATTATGAGCAGAGCGAAACAAGTTGCCTTCTTTACATACCTCTATGCCGGCTAACTGTGCTTTTAATACCAGGTTGTATATTTTTTTTTGCTCCTCGCTAAAAGTACCTGATATGGGTAAAGAGCGGGTTACATCGGCGGTGTAGCCGTGGTATTCGGCTCCGGCATCTACTACCATAATATCATTTTTAGTCAGTTTTTTTCTGTTAGTAATGTAATGCAAAATACAGGAATTTTCGCCTGCCCCTACAATAGAGGGGTAGCCCACGTATTCTGAACCGTTGTATTTAAACCCATACTCTACAATGGCTTGGGCTTGATATTCGGTAGTGTTATGCTGCATTTTTTTCATCAATTCTTGATGTGCCAAACAGGTAATATCTATGGCTTTTTGCATTTGAATTAATTCTTCTGGTGTTTTTATTTCGCGCAGGTCGGCCATTAGCAGGCTTAACCCGTAGCTGTCTTTAGTGCTTAGGTTTTTTGTTTTTTCAATAAATGTTTTTATTAAACTGTACAAATCGCCTGCATCTAATTTATCATCTCGTACATCATCATAAAAATAAGAGTGGTATATTTTATCCATCTTTTTAAAGTCCAAACTCAGGTCAGAAAACGCATCGTTCGTATAAACGTCGGCAAACCCTAATTTTTTTTTAGCTCCTTGCACGCCCAAACGTTTGCCTGTCCAGCTTTCATCGTGCGGGCTACGCGGCTGCACGTACAAAATTTCGGTAGTGGTAATGCTATCTATAGTTTGGGGTTCTTTAAAAATAAGCAGTACGGCATTGGGTTCGGTAAGTCCGGTGAGGTAGTAAAAATTAGGATCTTGACTGTATTGATAATCCACATCATTGCTGCGGTTGCGCTCGGCAGCTGCAAATACTACGGCTACCGATTTTTCTGCCATTTTTTGGCGCAAGGCTTCGCGCCTTCCCTTATGAAAAGAAGCGTCAAACCAGTCTTGGTCATACAACGAATCTTGCTGCGCCCACAGTTGTACGGATACTAAAACGAAAAAAAGTAGAGTTCTCATCATATCTAAAAATAAAAAACCTTGCACCAAAGGTAACAAGGCTTTTACACATGAAAAAAAAATTTTTATCCGCTTAGGCTTTAGCCACTTTAGGATTGGGTAGGTAGCCGTTTTTACGCGCTTCTTTTACGCAGGCATAAATACCGTTTTTGTTAATGTTTTTTATTGCCGAAGTTGATACGCGCAGCGTAAGCCACTCTCCTGTTTCAGGAATGAAAAAACGTTTGCGTTTTAAATTTACATCAAACGAACGTTTGGTTTTGTGGTTAGAGTGAGAAACGCTGTTTCCCCCTATTGCTTTTTTTCCGGTTAATTGACAAACTCGAGCCATTATCTATTCAATTTATCTGTTTTACAAAAATTAAGAGCGCAAATATACACATTATTTTAAAATAAAAAACAAAAAAGCAAGATATTTATTCGGGCTCTTTTCTTACCTTTGTTTCTCTATGAGGCTAAAGCCTATTTTTTTTCTATGTCTGCTGCTGCCCTTATGGGCTAAGGCTCAACTCATTAACGATGCGGAACTAAAACAACAATATCGATTTAGATGCGGTAAATGGAAGTACTATGCCGCCGTAGATGCGGTGCGTTTGTTGGGCGTAGGTGCCGAATACAGGCCAAGCCTAAAGTTTGGTCTTGACCTGCAAGCAGGGCTTATACACCATAATTTTTACTTAATGAACGATAAGCGAGGCATTTTTAGCGGTATGCCCAGCGACTACTTTTATATGCAGGGAGGGTATATAGCCCTTACCCCCAAGTTTTATTTAGGCGAAAAAAAGCAATTTTATTTAGGTCTGAATATCGCTTTTTATGATTATGGGTATAAGCAAAAATGGATTAATAGCGATGCGCAAAACGGCATGTTTTTTATAACCGGTAGCTACCCACCGGGCAACAGTTTGATGAACAGGCATACCTTGTCGTGGGGCAATGGTCTTGCCGTAGGTGGTGCTTTTTATATTCATCCTCTTTTTTCGGTAGAGCCTTTTGTTGTTTTAGGCTTTGAACAAACCAATGATGATATAAGCAGTTACCAATACCCTGGCGCCCCCAACCCCACTAACTTTTATGCCCGATCCTTTTTATTTAATGCGGTAATAGGTATTAAATTTTGTTTTGGCTCCAGCCGCGCGTATTATGCCCGCAAGTATTATATGAAAAAGGCAGTAGCTGTAGCCGGTACGGCCCTTGCCAACGAAAACCGAAATAATTTTTATGGAAACGACGAGCTTGCGCCTTATTATCCATACGCTGTACGCGCCTATATGGCTGAACTAAAAGAATTGTACAATCAATCTAAAGGCGATACGGTTTTTATGGAAACACAGGTAAAAAATGCTGCCGAAAAAATAAAAGGCTATATGCAATACCTACATGATACACAGCGAAGAAGACCTTAATCAAAATAGAATAATGGCTTTATTATAGTATCTTACAACGCGCATAACGTTAAGCAGGAAGCCCTTAATAAGTTATGAGTAATAAAAAATTATTCCGTACTTCGCACTATGGCAAAAACTAAAAGTACTTTTTTCTGTCAAAGTTGCGGCTACCAATCGGCTAAATGGCTGGGTAAGTGCCCCTCTTGTAACGAGTGGAACACCTTTGCCGAAGAAATTTTAGTAAAAGAAACTAAAAACAACAGCGGGTCGGTATCGCCCAATAAGGTGCGCAAACCGCAACTCATTAACGAAGTAACACTACAAAACGAGCAACGTTTTTCTACCCGAGATGCCGAGCTAGACCGTATTTTGGGCGGAGGTATTGTGCCGGGTAGTCTAGTGCTTTTTGGGGGGGAGCCCGGCATCGGCAAATCTACCCTTATGCTGCAGTTAGCCCTACAAGCACAGGGCGTAAAAATACTCTATGTGTCGGGCGAAGAAAGCGAACAACAAATTCGTATGCGGGCCGAGCGCATAGGCATACAAAACCATACGTGTTTTATTTTATCAGAAACCAACACCCAACATATTTTTAAACAAATAGAGCAAAACCAACCCGACTTGCTCATTATAGACTCCATTCAAACCCTGCACACCGGTTTTATTGAAAGCAGTCCGGGTAGTGTTAGCCAGGTGCGCGAATGCGCAGCCGAGTTGATGCGTTTTGCCAAAGAAAGCGCTACCCCTGTATTCATCATTGGGCACATAACCAAAGATGGAAGCTTGGCCGGCCCTAAGGTATTGGAGCACATGGTGGATACGGTTTTGCAATTTGAGGGAGATCGCAACTACGTATATCGTTTGTTGCGCACCACCAAAAACCGCTTTGGCAGCACCAACGAGCTGGGTATATACGAAATGCGCGGCACAGGGTTACGCGCGGTAAGCAACCCTTCAGAAATACTCATTACACATCGTGATGCCCCCACTAGCGGAGTAGCTATTGCCGCCAGTATGGAAGGGTTGCGCCCTATGCTTATAGAGATACAATCGTTGGTAAGCAGCGCCGCCTACGGAACCCCGCAACGTGCAGCTACCGGTTTTGATTTACGCCGTTTAAACATGTTGCTGGCCGTGCTCGAAAAACGTTGCGGCTTTAGATTAGGTATAAAAGATGTGTTTTTAAACATTGCAGGAGGCATAAAAGTAGAAGACCCCGGCATTGATTTAGCCGTAGTGTGCGCCGTACTCTCATCTAACGAAGATTTGTACATACCGCAAGACACCTGCTTTGCAGCCGAGGTAGGCCTTACCGGCGAAATACGCCCCGTAAACCGTATAGAGCAGCGCATAGGCGAAGCCGAAAAATTGGGCTTTAAACGTATCTTTATATCCTCATACAACACCAAAGGCTTGGATATAAACAAGTACAAAATAAAAGTGATACACGTAGCCAAAATAGAAGAAGTGTTTAGCCTTTTATTTGGATAACCATACTATACGCACTCTTTTTGATGATGCAAACACCCCTTTTTCAGAAAATAGAAAACAACACCACAAAAGAGCAGCGCATACACCTGTATATACTGCGCCTTGATGTGATGGACTTGTACAGCGGAGGCAACAAATTTTTTAAACTAAAATACAACTTAGAAGAAGCGCAAGCACAAGGGCATCTCAAAATAGTAACCTTTGGTGGGGCGTGGAGCAACCACCTAGCGGCCTGCGCCGCCATACACCCCGGTTTAATGCAAAAAGGCATGCGCATTACAGCAATAGTGCGTGGCGAGGAACCTAAAAAATACGCATCAACCCTTCTTTTATGCAAAGAAAAAGGCATGGATGTACAATTTATTTCTAGGGAAGCGTACCGGAACAAAAACGAAGCTTTTTTTTTAGAAGAATTGAAAAACAAATTAGGCGCCTTTTATCTGTTGCCCGAAGGAGGAAGCAACCACTTAGCCGTAAAAGGGTGTATGGAAATTACTTCTTTTATTCCTATTGCTTTTGATACAATATGCTGCCCGGTAGGAAGCGGCGGTACATTAGCCGGCATCACGGCCTCTCTACATCAAAAACAGCAGGCGCTTGGTTTCTTAGCTTTAAAAGGAGCGAGCAAGAGTTTAGAACAAAAAATACAACATTTTTTATCTTTAGCCGAGCAGAAAGAACGTTCCTTTTCTTTAATGGAAGATTATGCTTTTGGCGGCTTTGCTAAAGTTATCCCGCAACTTCGTAATTTTAAAAAAGAGTTTGAACAAAACTTTGGTTTTGAGCTAGATTACATCTACACCGCAAAAATGATGTTTGGCATTTTTGATCAAATTAAAAAAAAGCATTTTAAGCCCAACAGCACCATAGTAGCGGTGCATACAGGCGGTTTACAAGGCAATAAAGGTTTTGAGGAATAAACGTATCTTTGCGCTATGTACGCCCGCTCTTGGAACGATTTTTTAATACTTATCAGTGCTCGTTATTTTATTGTAGCTACAATAGCTTGGCTTGTTTGGTATGTATGGTTGGGTAAAAAAATAGCATTCAAAAAAATACAGCTAAAGTTCCCCTCCAATAAAGATTATGTACGCGAAATATCCTATTCGCTGCTTACTATTTTTATCTTTTCGTTGGTGCCAACCCTATTGCTGCTTACGCCGGTACGGCAGTACACCCAGTTTTATACATTTAAACCCGGTGATGAAAAAAATGTTTTTTTCTGGATTGCTTTCCCGCTTATGTACGTAGTTCACGATGCTTATTTTTACTTTACGCATCGACTGATGCATCACCCAAAAATTTTCAAATACGTACACCTCACGCACCACCAATCTACCAACCCCTCTCCTTTCGCGGCTTTTGCCTTTCACCCTATAGAGGCAGTCATTGAAGCCGGCATCTTTCCACTGCTGTTATTTGGTATGCCTTTGTGCCGCTGGCATTTGTTTTTTTTCTTTGTCATGCAAATGTTGTACAACGTGTATGGGCATTTAGGTTGGGAGCTATATCCTAAAAAATTTAGCAGCAGCGCTGTTGGAAAATGGATAAACACCTCCGTTTGTCATAATCAGCATCATCATTACTTTAAAGGAAATTACAGCTTGTACTTTTTATGGTGGGATAGATGGTTGGGTACCCTGCGCCCCGACTACGAGCAGTATTTTGAAGAAGTAAAAAATAGAAAAAAAGAATAATATGAATATGAAAATTGGTTTTGGTTTTGATGTACACCCTTTGCAAAACGGAAAAGACCTATGGCTAGGAGGAGTGAAAATACCCCACACAAAAGGCTGCGTAGGGCATAGCGATGCCGATGTACTGATTCATGCAATATGCGATGCCTTGCTGGGTGCTGCCGGACTGCGCGACATAGGAAATCAGTTTCCCAATACGGATGACACCTACAAAGGCATTGACAGTAAAATTTTATTACAAAAAACCATGCACCTTCTTACCGAAAAAAAATACCAAATAGGTAATATAGATTGCACTCTTTGTATAGAAGAACCTAAAATAAACCCGCATATACCCGCTATGCAAAAAGCACTGGCTTCTATTTTAAAAACCGAAGAGGAAAACATCTCTATAAAAGCCACCACCAACGAAAAACTAGGCTATATAGGTAGCGAAGAAGGCGCCCATGCCTACGCAGTGGTTTTAATTTACAAATCGTAAAAATCAACTTTACAAAAAGGTACGCCTTTCTTTGTGTATATATTGTTGGCATCATTTTTTAAGCACTACACAATTTTAAGAGCGCTTCTTCGTTTTTTTACTAAATTCGCCACGATTTAAAACCATTATGAATTATAAAAAACTAAACAATCTTACCGGCTGGCTCATTTGGGTTATAGCAACCATTACCTACTGTTCAACCATTGAGCCCACTGCCAGCTTTTGGGATTGTGGTGAGTACATTGCCTGCTCCTACAAACTAGAAGTAGGGCACCCGCCAGGAGCTCCTTTCTTCTTGCTTATTGCCCGCTTTTTTTCTATGCTCAGTTTTGGCAACCCGGCTAAAGCCGCTATGATGATAAACGCCATGAGCGCCCTGTGCAGCTCTTTTACCATTTTGTTTTTGTTTTGGACAATCACCCGATTGGCAAAAAAAATAATAGCTCCCAACACACTGGGTCAAGATATAGAAACAGGAAAAATATGGGCTATTTTAGGAAGCGGTATCATTGGTGCGTTAGCCTACACTTTTTCCGATTCGTTTTGGTTTTCGGCAGTAGAAGGCGAGGTATATGCTATGAGCAGCTTATTTACAGCAGCCGTTTTTTGGGCTATCCTAAAGTGGGAAGAAGAAGCCGACGAACCCTCCTCTACGCGCTGGCTTATTCTAATAGCTTACCTTACCGGGTTATCTATAGGCGTGCACTTATTAAACTTATTAGTAATACCCTCTATTTGTTTCATCTATTATTTTAAAAAATATCCCTTTTCATGGAAAGGGTTTACCATTGCCGGCCTTATATCCGTAGTAATACTCGGCGGAATACAAGGGGGCATTATACCCGGTGTGGTAAAACTATCGGCCGACTATGAACTGTTTTTTGTAAACAAATTAGGCATGCCTTTCAATTCAGGAACTTTATTGTATTTTGCCTTACTGTTAGCACTAACAGCTTGTGCCATTGTATATTCTCTAAACAAAAAGGAACTTTTTTATAAAACAACCTTTGGGTTGGCCATCGCTTTTGCTTTATTTTCGGTAGCATCGGCTTCTTCGGGAGGCAGTATGTTTGCCCGCCTCATTATATTAGGAGGCATGGTATATGCCGTTCATTATTTAAAAAATAAAACCGTTATTCTTAATAGCGTAGCATTAAGTTTTGCGGTAATGATGCTGGGATATTCCTCCTTTTTTGTATTAGTTATCCGTTCGCAAGCCAATACCCCTATGGATGAGAACAATCCAGAAAATGCCTTAAACATGCTTTCGTACCTAAACCGCGAACAATATGGCGATTGGCCTATAGGATACGGTCAATACTACAATGCACCTACCAAATCTCGCAATGAGTTTAAAGACGGTACCCCCATTTATGGCAGAGATAACAAAACAAAAAAATACGTAGTACTGGATGATAGGAAAAAGTCTATTCCGGTATATGAAGATGAGTTTTGCACCATTTTCCCACGTATGTGGAGTTCGCAATCACAACACGAATACGCCTACAAATACTGGGGAGATATAGAAGATAAAAAATCCAAACCGGTACAAACCACCGATGGCAACGGGGAGCCTAAAACCCTGTATGTACCCACCTTTGGCAATAATCTTACCTATATGTTTCGCTATCAAATAGCCTATATGTACGGGCGCTACTTTGCATGGAATTTTATTGGCCGCCAAAACGATGTGCAGGGGCTTGACAACAACCCTACCGACGGCAACTGGATAACCGGTTTTTCTGCTTTTGATAACGCACGACTAGGGGCCGACCTAAGCAACCCACCCAGCAACGGAAAAAACAACAAAGCTACCAACAAATTTTACGGCATTCCTTTTATATTGGGCTTATTGGGCTTGTATTTCCATTACAAAAAAAATCTAAAAGACGCCTTTGTGGTATTTTGCTTGTTTTTCTTTACAGGCTTTGCCATTGTATTTTATCTAAACCAATACCCATACCAACCTCGCGAGCGCGACTACGCCTACGCAGCCTCCTTTTACGCTTATGCTATATGGATTGGCCTGGGGGTACTTTTTATATACGAATACCTTTTGAAAAAAATAAGCGCTACAAGCGCTGCTGTAGCAGCTACCACCTTAGGCTTAACGGCTCCTGTGCTTATGGGAGCACAAGGCTGGGACGACCACAACCGAAGTAAAAAAACCATGGCACGCGATTTTGCCATAAACTACCTGCAATCGTGCGCACCCAACGCTATTTTATTTACCAATGGAGATAACGACACCTTCCCTTTGTGGTACGCCCAAGAGGTAGAAGGCATTCGTACCGATGTGCGCGTAGTAAACCTATCGCTTTTTGCAACCGATTGGTACATAAATCAAATGCGTCGAGCCGCTTACGAATCAGCTCCCGTGCCCTTTACCATGAGCCCTGATAAGTACGAAGCAAGCAAGCGCGACCTCGTGTACTTTATGGATAAAAACATCGGGTACACCAATTTAAAAGAACTGATGAACTTTGTAGCCAGCGACGACCCCGAAACCAAATACAATGCCGGAGGCGATTTAATAAACATTTTGCCCAGCAATAAATTTTCAATACCCGTTGATTCGGCAAAAGTGGTACAAAACGGTACCGTAGCCAAAGGGCAGGAAAACCGAATTGTAAAAAATATAGAATGGCAGCTGCGTAAAAGCTACATTACCAAAAGCGAATTGATGGTGTTGGATATGCTAGCCGCCTTTGGCTGGGATAGGCCTATTTACTTTGCTTGTACCACCGGAAGAGACTCCTACTTAGGTTTAGATGATTATTTGCAATTAGAAGGATTAGCCTACCGTTTAACCCCTGTAAAATCAAGTAAAGACGAAACACAAAGCAGTGGCGGATCCTCTCGTATGGCCTCCGATATTATGTATGATAACATCATGAATAAATTTCAGTGGGGCGGCATGAATAAACCCGGCATCTACCTTGATGAAACCAATATGCGCTTTGCTACCAACATGCGCGTTCAAATAGGCAGCGTGGCAAGCCTTTTAGTAAGTGAGGGCAAGAAAGATAAAGCTATAAAACTACTGGATAAAGCCATGCAAGAAATGCCAAAAGAAACCATACCCTACGATCCTACCGTATATTCTATATGCTTAGCCTATTTTCAAGCAGGGCAAAACGCCAAAGCCAAACCCCTAGCCGAAGATTTGTTTACCATGTTTGAAAGCGATATGCGTTTTTACAACAAACTATCTGCTAACCACAGGTCGGCTTACGGCTCTGAAATAAATAGAAGCAAGCAACTGATGATGATGCTAACCAGTATAGCCGATAATTTTAACGAAAAAGAAATGGCTAAAAACTTTAAGCAGCGCGTAACAGCCGTTATACCGGCCGAAGATTTACAACAACAAATGCAAATGCCATAAGTTTAAAAACAAGATGCGATTACCCAGTCGTCCGCCTGTATTTTTACAGAAAATTTTTAAACATTGTCACTGGAGTTTTCCCAATAACGAAAACAAAATTTATCTAACTTTTGACGACGGACCTACCCCCGAAGTATTGCCCTTTATTTTAAAAACACTAGATGAATACAAAATAAAAGCCACTTTTTTTTGCGTAGGCGATAATATAAAAAAACACCCTGCGCTAGCAAATGAGCTTTTAGAAAAAGGGCACTCTATTGGAAACCACACACAACACCATGTAAACGGCTGGACAACCAGTAACGCTCTTTATTTTAAAGAGATAGAAGATTTTGAAAAAACACACCAAACCCAATTATTTCGTCCTCCTTACGGACGTATAAAAAAATCGCAAGAGCGTTATTTAAGTCGGCAACACCATATTATTATGTGGGATGTACTTAGCTACGATTACGATAAAAAAATAAATGCAGAAACCTGTTACAAAAACGTAATAGAAAACACGCGCAGCGGTTCTATCATTGTGTTTCACGACAATATAAAAGCCTTTAGCCATTTGCAATATGCACTACCTAAAAGCCTTGATTTTTTATTAAAAAAAGGCTTTCTATTTGAAACAATTCCTGACGCTATTCCTCAAAAAGTGTAATCTGGAGTTCCTACCTTTGCGCGGACATTTTTTAGTTATCTTTTATCCGCTAAATTTAACACATGAAAAAAAGAGGAATCCGTTACAGCGAAGAGGAAGTCCTTGGGATGTGGCACGTCAAGTTTATCAGGTCAAAAGTTGTGTATTCGTCTATCTGGAATTTGTTCTTTTTTGCGTAGAGTTTTGGGAACTGATTTTTGAATTCAATAACTTTTTCTAAGTCGTTAAAGTAAACCGCAAGAAATAGTTCTTCCAATTTCTTGTTTTCAGTTGCTGTTGATATGTCGTTCAACTGGTTTGACATTGTTCGTTTTTATTATCTGTAGATTTGGGTGCAACGGCTTGTCTTGGTTGCCTATAACGGTTTACAAATTGGCGATGGAGCCGTTTTTAGCACAAATGTTGAATAGAATTACTAATCTTCAACCTTGTACAAAAGCTCAATAGAAGTACTTCACCGGCTCTATTGCCAATTTGTTTGTTATAGGCAGCCAAATTTTCATTCATCTTCGTAGTCATATTTTTCTAATAATTTATACATTTCTTCGTGAGCAGCTAAACCAAGTATATCGCCAAGCATTCCTTTTATGTAGAAATTTTGATTATAGCTATTTTTTTCAAACGCTTTAAATTCAGGAATTACTTGACATGTCGATAAATATGAACGCTCTGACAAAACCCGTGGGCAGTGTTTCATAAAGTGTGT